>NZ_JAIQUM010000054.1 GCF_020075705.1 Metabacillus rhizolycopersici
ACCTTGCGTTAGATAAAAGAGTTGTTTGGACAAAAAGAAGGCTTGAGCCGTATGATGGGAAACTGTCACGTACGGTTCTTAGGGGAGTTAGGGGCAGTGATGCCCCTCGCTTACCCGACTTAACTAGTTTTGTATAGAGTATACATTTCTTAACCCTTAAAAGTATTTAAAATTGGAAAGTAGGTGAAAATGAATAACTAGAAGAGATGTATAAGCGTGCGAATTAAATCATTTGGGAAGGGGGGAGATCCAAGACAGTGGAGAAAGCAAAGATTAGCGTCATTCAACTATTTGCCATGATGTTTTTATTTGAGATGGGGACTGCGGTGGTCCTAAGTTATGGAATAGAGGCTAAAAAAGACGCCTGGCTGGCCATTCTTTTAGGAATGGGTGGGGGAATGGTCTTATTTTCCGTTTATTACTTTTTATTTCGCCAATATCCAAACCTTCCACTTACCGGAGTTGCTAGAAAAATATTTGGTAAATACTTGGGGTGGATGATTGGTTTGTTATACATCCTCCTTTTTTTGTACATTGCCGCTAGAAATGTGCGTGAGATCAGTGATTTGCTGGTTTCATCGACTATGACCGAAACACCATTATTAGCCATCGCGCTCCTATTTGTTCTTGTCATTTGTTATGTACTTTATCTTGGGATTGAAGTATTAGCGAGGACAGCAGAAGTATTTATTGTCATTTTGTTCTTGTTTGGGCTAACAGGGAACTTTTTGGTCTTTGCTTCAGCTAATATGGATTTTCATAATTTGCAGCCGTTTCTGGAAAATGGATGGAAACCCATCGTAACGACAACATTTCCCAAGATTATCGTTTTCCCTTTTGGCGAAATGATTGTCTTTACGATGCTGCTTCCTTATTTGAATCAATCTGGATTAGTAAAAAAAGTGTGGCTGTCTGCCTTAATTTCAAGTGGCTTAGTATTAAGTTGGACAACCAGTTTAAATATTACTGTTCTTGGTATCGAAGCAGTGGAGAAATCTACGTTTCCTTTGTTATCAACCATCGGAAAGATCAACCTTTTGGATTTTATCCAACGCCTGGATGTTCTTGTTGTTTTCACCATGCTGATTACAGTGTTTTTTAAAACATCCATCTATTTGTATGGTGCCGTAATTGGAATGGTCGATTTATTCAAATTAAAAAATCATCAACAAATTCTTTTACCAACTGGGATTATTCTCATTTTTTTTTCAATGATGATTGCCTCCGATTTTTCAGAACTTACGGAAGAAGGGTCTGTCTTTGAGTATTACCTTGCCATTCCTCTTCTTGCGATTGTTCCCTTGCTAATGCTGCTTATTACCGTGGTTCGAAACCACTTCAAGAAGAAAACTAAGGATGAAAAAATCAAATCAGAATCAGATGCAACATAATCTATTTATTGTGTTTTATCCAAAGCCTTCGGATTTAAGAAAATTCTGAAGGCATTTTTGATTACCTATAAGCGTGATTATGTTAACTAGATATGTTTAAAACATCATTATTTATAAATTGATTGATCAAAAAGCAAATGATTTTATTAGAAATTAGCATTTACAACATTAAAAGATCGGAGTAATATATCTGTTATTAATAAATCAATCATCTTAATCGCTGAATCCGTATGGAACGGAGGAACCAATTTTGCATCAATTATTTTTGTTGCTTGGGGTGAATCCTTTTTTGAAGGTAGGGTTACTTCTTGACCCGAATCCGACAGCTAACTTCGTAAGCGTTAGGGAGAGGATGGTGAAACTTGTGATCGAAAATAACTTGACCACGGGGTAATCCTCTGTGGTCTTTTTTAGTTGGATTTTTATATTTTTATGACAAGAAACAAATACTAAAAGAAACATAACTAGGAAGGTCTATATGAAAAAATCATTAAAATCTTTTGCTGTATTTGGGTTAGGAAGCTTTGGAGGAACAATAATAAAAGAGTTCCATGAAATGGGTGTTGAAGTAATCGCAGTTGATAAAGATGAGGCAAAAGTCAATGAGTATATGAACTATGCAACGTATGCAGTTTGTGCAGATGCAGTTGATGAAACTGTCTTAAATCAGCTTGGTGTTCGTAATGTTGATCATGCCTTCGTTTCTTTTGGGAATAATATGCAATCAAGTATATTAACTTCATTGTTACTCAAAGAAATGGGTGTCCGCAAAGTTTGGGTGAAAGCTCAGAATGAATATCATTCAAAAGTTCTTGAGAAAATTGGTGTTGATAGAGTCATTCACCCAGAACGTGATATGGCAAAAAGAATTGCCCATCACATTGTGTCAGATAAAATGATTGATTTTATTGAGCTATCTAAAGATTACAGTATTGTAGAAATTAGAGTAACCAAAAAGCTTGACCACTGTAACTTAGGTGAAATCAATGTACGTGCAAATTATGGATGCACGATTGTCGGTATTCAACGTCATGGTGAATTTATTGTTTCTCCTTCTGCTGAACAAGTGATTTATACAGACGATGTGTTAATCGTAATTGGACATAATAAAGACATTGCTAGATTTGAAGAAGAAGGCGTTTAACTATGAAGACGAAATATATTAAATTAAATCCTTCTCAACTGCTTGTACTAGTGTTCCTATTTTTTATCATCTTAGGAACACTACTGTTAAAATTGCCTATTTCAACAACTACTCCTATTAGTTTGACTGATGCTCTTTTTACCGTAACATCTGCTATGACGGTCACAGGTCTTGCTGTAGTGGATACAGGTACTGTCTTTACAACTTTTGGACAATTAGTGATTCTCATGCTTATACAAGTCGGTGGGCTGGGAATTATGTCCTTTGCGGTTCTTATTTTTATTATGTTAGGGAAAAAAATAGGATTTAAAGAGAGATTGATCATACAACAATCTCTAAATCAAACTTCTTTAGGTGGGGTAATAAAATTAGTTAAAAACTTATTTATATACTCCTTTAGCATTGAAATTATTGCTATGTTGATTTTAGCTATAAGATGGGTTCCAGAGTACGGATGGGGAAAAGGAATGTATTATAGCTTTTTCCACTCTATTTCAGCTTTTAATAATGCTGGATTCTCTATATGGTCAGACAGTTTGATGAAATATGTAGGCGATCCATTAATAAACCTTGTTATCACGTTCCTATTTATTATCGGAGGGATAGGTTTTACTGTTTTATCGGATATATGGTATAAACGCAGCTTTAAAAAGTTAAGTCTTCATTCAAAGTTGATGATAGGTGGTACTTTTATGATTAATTTGTTGGCAATGATTATTGTTTTCTCCTTAGAATACAGTAATCCTAATACGTTAGGAACATTATCATCACTAAGCGATAAACTGTGGGCATCCTATTTCCAAGCAGTAACAACTCGTACAGCTGGGTTTAATACACTTGATATTGGAAGTTTACACGAAGCAACTATTACGTTCATGTTACTCTTAATGTTTGTTGGAGCAGGAAGTGCCTCGACAGGTGGAGGAATTAAACTTACAACATTTTTAGTTATCGTCTTCTCAGTATTAACCTTTTTGAAAGGAAAAAGCCAAATTACTATCGGAAATAGAGCCATAAAAGATAAAGTTATTGTCCGATCCCTTGCGATTTCAACAATAAGTTTATTATTTATTTTCTTAGCTGTATTCCTTTTAAATATTACAGAACCAGAACCATTTTTAAAGATATTATTTGAAGTTATTTCGGCTTTTGGTACAGTAGGGTTATCCATGGGAATAACAGCAGATCTTTCAGACATTGGTAAGATAATCATTGTGTTTATCATGTTCTTGGGCAAATTAGGACCTTTAACTTTAGCCTTCTCACTAGCAACAAAACTTGAACAAGAAAAAATTCGATATCCAAGTGAAGATATTCTAACAGGTTAAAATTTTTTGTTTTCTATTTAACAAGCTACTACATTAGTTCAACAAATAGAAAAAAAGGAGCTTCTAATTTGAAGTGACCCCATAAAGTTAGACAGGCTATTTCGTTAGGCGGCTTGTTGGGTATGAGCTCGGTATTGTACCGGGCTCATACTTTTTAATTTTGCCTTGATCCGTTTGTGATTATAGTATTCTATATATTTTGCTAATTCTTGCTTAAAGTGTTCTACACTTTCAAATTCTTTTAGATAAAAAAATTCTGATTTCATGATGCCAAAGAAACTTTCAATGACGGCGTTATCGTAACAGTTCCCTTTGCGTGACATACTTTGCGTAATGCCACGTTTACTAAGGGCATTTCGGTATTGTTTCATTTGATAGTGCCAACCTTGATCAGAATGAATAAGGAGTGTGTCCTCGTTTGTTAATCGTTCAAAGGCCTGATCTAGCATCGTTGAAACAAGTGAATAGGTTGGTCTACCATGAAAATAAACTTCTGTAATTCAGTGAAAAAGGCAATACTTAATAAGACGCAGCTCATTCATTTTTTTAAAAGGGGAGAGCGCCTGATTCATTGATCTATTGTAGGAAAATGGCCTGAATTAAGATGCTTCAGGTTCTTGTAACGTAACTGTGTATCCCAAACTTTTGAGTCTTCGAAGTGAATGTCGTACAATGGATTGCTGTCTCTGTTTATCAAAGTAGTCTTCGCCTAAGTCTACATACATTTCTTTTCGTGTTAAGAGATAATAAGCTATTCTCAACATGGCATGAGCGACGACAATTCCTGCTCGTATCTTACCTTTTCGTGAAGCTGTACGCCTATACAGTGCTCCGAGATAGTTTTTAGATCTTCTTAATGAAGTAACACGATCAAACAAAACTGGGAGTAAGGCATATTTAGCTAAAGGGGAGTAATGTTCAATAAAAGTAACGAAGCAAGCAGCCAGGTGGTATGTTTTTTTAAAATATACTACCATTTTTGTGACAAATAGAATAAATATCTAACTATTTGGATAAATTATCAACGATTTGCATAATAAACATTCTATATAAAGGTGAAGGCTGGCTTAAAAGGATCAAATTCGAATGGTTATTGAAACAGACCCAGAGGTAAAACAAATGGTTAACAAAATCAAGCAATCAACAGGTAAATCGATCAAAGAGATTATTGAAACTTTAATCAGGAGAGAGTATCGACAATTAAATCTTGATTAAAACGAGGTGAAAAAATGACAATACAAGAAGGGATTAACAAAGTAGAACAAGCTTATCAAAAAATCCATGGTGCAAATAATTTGATAAATGATGCGATAATGAATGCATTTCTATTTTCATGGCGATGGTGGTTGGGAATTGCATTATTCATCATACCTTGGATAGTTTGGTTTAGGATTAGAAAAAAAGAAAGCTCAGATCGATTACTTTATGCAGGTTTAATCTCTATACTTATCGGTCTGGTAATTGATTTTTTTGCAGTATCGATGGGGAAATGGTCATACCCAATAAAATTGATTCCTAATTCAGGCGTATTGTTTCTTCCTTATCATATATCTATGCTTCCAGTGGCAGTCATGTTCACCCTTCAAATTAAGCCAAGTTTTAATCCATTTGTAAAAGCTGTTATTTTTGCAGGCTTTGGTGCATTTATAGGAATGCGATTATTTGTGATGATTGATTTTTATGACCCTAAAGGCTGGCCATCTATATATGATTTCTTTATTTTTCTTTTCATTTACTTAGTGGCATACTGGTTTAGTATAAGAGATAATTTTGACAAAATTAAGATGGATAATAAGGAAGATTAAAATCCTCTTTAACTTTATTGAACTAATTTTCTATAGTTAAATTAGAGCAAGCAAGCTTCAACAGCCTTTAATAATATTGTAGGTCTTCAAAAAAAACGGGCGCGTTTATCGAGCAACGCGTCTTTTGGTATTGGGCCAGGGAGATTGTTGAACAGCACCCTTAAATAAAATTAGATATTTATGTTAATGTCTAGAAAAGATTATGAAGGTTCAGACTTAGGTTAACTGACTGTTTAGTTTACCAATGAGGGTTCTCAAAGATTTAAAAGAAAAACCCAACCTTACCATTATGGAAGATTGGGTTTCCTTCTATTTATCAGCAAAACACTTAGTTGTGACCAACTATTGGATGTGGTATATATGGCTCTTCAAGAAACGCAATTTCTTCAGGTGTAAGCTTAACCGATAAAGCACCTACAGCATCTTCAAGATGTGGTATTTTCGTAGCACCAATTATAGGAGCTGTTACTGGTTCTTTCTGTAGTAACCAGGCAAGTGCGATGTGTGTACGAGGGATACCATGTTTTTTTGCGATGGATGCTACTCGCTCCACAACCAATCGATCGGCGCCCACAGTCGCATCGTATTTAGATTTTTGAATTTGATCTGTCTCGGAACGATGCGTTGTTACTGACCAATCACGCGTTAATCTCCCTGATGCAAGAGGGCTATATGGAGTGACACCAATTTTCTCTTCCTTACAAAGAGGTAACATTTCTCGTTCCTCTTCACGGTATATTAGGTTTAAATGGTTCTGCATGGACACGAACTTAGTCCAACCATTTTTTTCTGCCACATGTAATGCCTTTTGGAACTGCCAAGCATACATGGCAGAAGCACCAATGTATCTTGCTTTTCCAGCCTTCACCACGTCATGTAATGCTTCCATCGTTTCTTCAATAGGGGTATTGTAATCCCAGCGATGGATGATATAAAGATCTACATAATCAGTTTCCAACCTCTTAAGACTTTTATCGATTTCACTCATAATTGCTTTTCGGGAAAGACCAGATCCGTTTGGACCTTCATGCATTTGTCCATGTACTTTAGTTGCTATTACAACTTCATCACGATTAGCATAATCCTTAAGAGCTCGTCCAAGATATTCCTCGCTTGTGCCCAGTGAGTATACATTTGCTGTATCAAAAAAATTAATCCCTAAGTCGAGGGCTTTTTTTATAACGGGGCGAGAGTCCTCTTCATTAAGTACCCATTGGTGAAACCATTTGTTAGCGTCCCCAAAACCCATACATCCAAGACAAAGTCGAGATACATCTAAGCCTGTATTACCAAGTTTCACATATTCCATTTGATATTCCTCACTTTCTAAATGATATAAGAAATAAAAAGATATAGATCGTGTATATAATTTTCATTTATTAGACATAGATTCCACTATTACTTGATAATTTTCTTTTTAACTAAACAGTTTTCTATTGTTTCTAGAGCTTGAAGCTGGTCAACTCCTTCAGCCGTGAGACTAAATTCAGAGCCATTTTCAATTCCTAATGACATAACATCCATGATAGACTCAGGAGAGTTTTTTAAGTCAACTGATTTCCCTTTATATTCAAGATAAATCTTAGATGTAAATATACAAGCAACTCTTACTAGAAGGGTTGCTGGACGAGCAAATCCCGAACTCATAGTGACCTTATACTGTTTTGCTATCATTTTCTCTACTCCTATTTTTACTTTGGAATCCATGTATTCTTATTATGCAACATATATCAAAGCAATCGTTATCCCATTAGTATCAAGTTTTTGCCTAATCCTCTCAAAACCCCTTACTCAATCAACGAATATAAGGTAGAATGAAATAAATGAAGATGAAGGGGAAAGGAGAGTAAGGTATGTCTGAGAGAATCTACAAACAGCAGCATGAACAACTTCTTGCTAAACTCATTGAGCGTTATACAGGACAGGACGGTGTACATCCAACCTCTATTTCATCTTTGTTTTTAATCCAAGAATCTGTAATTACAGAACCCATTTCAAGAATAAACGAGACATCCTTTTGCATTATCCTCCAAGGAGAGAAGGAGGTATTATTGGGAGAGGAACGCTTTTTGTACGGTCCTGGTAATTATATTGTGGCATCCGTTGACTTGCCAGTTACAGGACAAGTGATTAAAGCCTCAACAGAATCTCCCTATTTAGCTCTCAAACTTGAATTTACATCGAGCCAAGTTTTAGAAGTATTAAATGAAACAGATATTCAATTTGGCCAGGGAAAGAACACTAAACGAGCTATGTTTGTTAGCGAAATAGAATCTTCTTTGTTGGATGCAGTACTTAGACTAGCTTCTTTATTAGAAAATCAGAAGCATATCCCTGTTCTTGCTCCATTATTTAAAAAAGAAATTATCTATTGGATTTTACAAGGTCCACAAGGCGAAGCGCTTGAACAAATGGCATTAGAAGGTAGCAATGCTTCTAGAATAAGAGACGTTATAGACCATATCATCAATAATTATGAAGAGTCTTTTCGAATTGAAGAGCTTGCCGAAATAGCGAATATGAGTGTTTCATCGCTACACCGACATTTTAAAGAGGTAACAGCAATGAGCCCCATTCAGTTTCAAAAACAACTGAGATTGCAGGAAGCTAGGCGCTTGTTATTAGCTGAGTCAACAGATGTAGCTGATGTCGCATTCAGGGTGGGGTACGAAAGTCAATCGCAATTCAGTCGAGAATATTCCCGAATGTTTGGCTTTCCGCCTAGAGTAGATATAAACCGAATGAGAGAGAACTACGTTTAAATGAAGAAAGACTATAGATTGTGAAAGGTTGTACTTAAAGCAAAGGATGCTTTTCTTCATAAGGAGCTTCAGCAATAGGACGCAATTGTGGTAGAACCCTTAGGTTTAAACGACTTTATTGTTATATTTTTAAGTGCATAGAAGCATTCACATCAAAAATTAAACAAGCATAACCCCGTCCTAATTTAGTACGGGGTTATGCTTGTTTGAGGTTTTAAAATTAAATAACTTTATTATCACTACACAGGGACTATCTTTTTCACTATCAATTTAAAAAAATAAAAAAAGTATTGAAAAGCGCTTTCATTCATTTTATAATGTTAATAAATCGATTTACTAAACCGGTTTATGGAAGGGTGGGAATACATTTATGAAAAGTATAGTTGTCCCATTAAATGCTTTTGATAGAAAAGAAGTGTTAGAGAAAGGGCAAATAGCTTTTATAAAGTTAATCGCCGAATCAGGGGCGTATGGTGTGGAAATCAGGAGGGAATTGTTTCAGGTTGGGGATTTACCTCTGAAGCAACTAAGAGAGGAGATTGCAACATACTCGCTGTTTACAGTGTATTCAACACCTGTAGATTTATGGAAAATAGATGGATCATTAAACAGACAGGAGCTTGAACAAATCTTTAAAGAAGCCAGCATACTTGGTGCAAGTTGGGTAAAAACATCGTTGGGGAACTACAAAGAGGAGATATCAGATATTGTAGAGCTTAAAAAGTTTCTTATGCAAAATGAAAAAGTAAAGCTACTTGTTGAAAATGATCAGACTTATTATGGTGGGAAATTAATTAACTTAAAGACTTTTTTTGAAAGCGTCGTCAATTTGGATGTTCCTGTCAACATGACATTTGATACGGGAAACTGGATGTATACGGGTGAAAACGCTATGGAAGCATTATTGCAATTAAAGGAATATATAGCATACCTTCATTTCAAAAATGTCACTCAAAATGGGATAGAACTTACAACTTGTGCGATTGACACTAGTGAAAATGCTGAGTGGCGCATCATTGCAAGTCAATTTCCATACGATTTGCCAAAAGCACTTGAATTCCCAATTTTACCAGAATGTCTACTAAGAGAGTATGTTGAAATGGTAGAGAATAACAAGGATATGAGGTGAGGGTTAATGAATAGGTTAGATGTTGTAACATTCGGCGAAGCAATGACCTTGTTTATTGCTGAAAAGGCAGGACCGTTACATAAAATTGAAAGTTTCACAAGAGAACTCGCAGGTGCTGAAACAAACGTAGCGATAGGTTTGGCAAGACTTGGGTTCAAATCCGGCTGGGCAAGTAAAGTAGGATCTGATGCATTCGGTAAATTTATAATGAACAGACTTGCAAGGGAAAATGTAAACGTTGAGCATGTATTTACAGATGAACGTTTTCCAACAGGATTTCAGATAAAATCAAAGGTAGTAACTGGAGATCCTGAAGTTCAATATTTCAGGAAGGGCTCGGCAGCGAGCTTTATGGGGGCAAAAGACTTCCATGAAGAATATTTTAGTGGTGCTCGCCATCTTCATATGACCGGTATCCCTTTGGCCATTTCAGAACATACACGTGATTTTGCACAAACAGCACTTTCATATATGAAAGAATTGGGACGTACTGTTAGTTTTGATCCTAATTTAAGGCCAACTTTATGGTCATCCAAACAAGAGATGATTGAAGTCATTAATCAGTTTGCCATGAAAGCAGATTATTTCTTACCTGGTATTTCTGAAGGAGAAATATTAACTGGATATAAGAGTCCGCGTGACATTGCTTCATTTTATTTGGATAAAGGGGTCGAACTTGTCGTTATTAAACTCGGTGAAGAAGGAGCTTATTATAAAAATAGTTCTGAGGAGGGTTTGGTAAATCCTTATGAAGTAAAAGAGGTCGTTGACACGGTTGGAGCAGGAGACGGTTTCGCAGTTGGCGTTATTAGCGGTTTGCTTGAAAATTTACAAATTAAGGAGTCTGTACTTCGTGGAAATGCAATCGGTTCTATGGCTGTCCAATTTCCTGGGGATAATGATGGTTATCCAAATCGCGATCAATTAATGGAATTTATGAAATTACCTATACAAGGAGTGAATTAATATGCAGCAAACGCTCGCAAAGAAAAGATGGCTTCGCCTTATTCCAGTTGTTTTTATTACGTACAGTCTTGCATATCTTGACCGTGCCAACTATGCATTTGGTGCGGCAGGCGGCATGGCTCAAGACTTGGGTATAACACCTGCTATTTCATCACTGCTTGGTTCTCTTTTCTTCCTTGGGTATTTCTTTTTCCAAGTTCCTGGTGCACATTATGCGGAGAAGAAAAGTGCCAAAATATTGATTTTCTGGTCATTAATTGGCTGGGGGGCCCTTGCAACAGCAACAGGAATGGTTTCAAACGTAGGTTTATTATTTGTCATTCGATTTATGCTTGGTGTGGTTGAAAGTGCTGTTATGCCGGCAATGCTTGTATTTCTTAGTCATTGGTTCACAAAAGCGGAAAGATCTCGAGCAAACACATTCCTCATTCTTGGAAATCCGGTAACGGTGCTTTGGATGTCAATTGTTTCTGGCTATTTATTGGAAGCTTATGGTTGGAGATTGATGTTTATCATCGAAGGTCTTCCGGCAGTCATTTGGGCAATATTATGGTGGAAGCTCGTTGTTGATGAGCCTAAAGATGCAAAATGGTTGAACTCTCGCGAAAAAGCTGATTTACAGGCTGAGTTGGAAAAAGAGCAGCAAGGAATCAAACCTGTAAAAAATTATCGTGAAGCATTTAAATCAAGAACAGTTATCCTTTTATCACTACAATATGCTTTATGGAGTATTGGTCTTTACGGGTTTGTTATGTGGTTACCTTCAATCATAAAAGCAGCACCAAATATGGATATAGTTCAAACAGGATGGTTATCAGCAGTACCTTATGTTTTAGCAGTCGTTCTTATGCTGACAGCATCACATTTCTCAGATAAAAAGCAGACTAGAAAAGTATTTGTTTGGCCTTTTCTTCTTATAGGAGCCATTGCATTTTATGCCTCTTATCTTATTGGAACAAGTAATTTCTGGCTAAGCTTTGTATTGCTTGTCATAGCAGGAGGAGCAATGTATGCCCCTTATGGACCATTTTTTGCGATTATTCCAGAAATTTTACCGAGAAATGTGGCAGGTGGAGCTATGGCATTAATTAATTCAATGGGAGCACTTGGTTCATTCGTAGGTTCATATGTAGTGGGATATTTGAACGGTTCGACTGGCGGTTTTGGAGCTTCCTATATCTTTATGTCAGGCTCATTGCTGCTATCTGCAATCTTAACAATTATTGCGACAAAGAAAACGAAGGAGAAAAATACAGGGGTATCTAATACAGAGGTATCTAATAAAGTGCAAACTAATATCTCATGAAAAATAGCTTTAGCTAGGATGGCAGTCCTGCTAAAGCTAATGCTCTCTACGTGTAGAAATAAAAGAGAACTATTATTATATGACATTTGATTGGAAAAGAAAAGGTTGATAAAGGGGCTGAGTTCGTGGGAGTAGCAGAAATTAAAAAGCGGGGAATTGTCGCTGTAATAAGAGGGGCAACACCCGATTCGATTATATCCATAGGAAATGCATTGAAAGATGGAGGAGTGACTGCATTAGAGATTACAATGGAGACGCCAAGAGCAGTATCCGTAATTGAAGCCGCAGCTTCCTATTTTGGAGAAGATGTAATGGTTGGAGCCGGGACCGTTCTTGACGCTGAAACTGCAAGAGCAGCGATACTGTCAGGTGCGAAGTTCATCTTCTCACCAACGGTAAAAAAGGAAACTATTACAATGGCTAAACGATATGGAGTGATTAGCGTACCCGGAGCTTTTACACCAACGGAAATTCTGACGGCTTACGAGTATGGAGCAGACTTAATCAAGGTTTTCCCTGCGGGTACTTTTGGTCCGAGCTATTTAAAGAACATAGCAGGTCCTATGCCACATATTCCTTTAATGCCGACAGGTGGTGTCGATGTCCATAATACTGGCGATTATATTAGAGCTGGAGCCGTTGCGGTTGGGGTTGGCAGCACACTTGTTAATACGAAAAATACATTAACCGAAGAGTATCTGAACAACATGAAAGAAAAGGCAGCACAGTTTACTAAAGAAGTTAGAAAAGTAAGGACAGAGTTGGATCAAAAACTACTCGTTACAAAGTGAGGGTACAGAAAAGATCCGTTTAATATAGGAAAGGAAGTTAACCAGCTACTATGTTATAAAGGGTTAACTTCTTTTTATTTAATCTCAGTTGATAAAATTCAGGTTACTTTCTCAAATCAATCGCTTTTTAAGTGCCGCTTTCAAGATGAGTGGCTTTTTTCCTTTTATAGATTTTATCCCACCTTAACGGGCAGTAAAACTCTTAACGAAAGATTCGAGAGAAGCAAAGAAGATAAGTGGGGGATAACTGCCCGTAAAGATCCGATAAGTCTCGCTAACCATCAGTAGGGGATGAAGAAAACCCCCACTGATGGAAGTCTCACTTTAGATAGAACTGAACTACTCAGGTAAAGAATGGATTTATCGGGACTTTTCCTTTAAAATATAAGTACGATGTGATTTGAAAGAGGAAGATAAAAATGGCAAGAGTAACGATGGCTGTTGTGGCTAAAGAAGCTGGAGTTTCAAAGAGTACGGTATCCCAATTTTTAAATGGTCGTTTTGAATATATGGGAGAAGATACAAGGAAGAAAATTGATGAAGCAATCAAAAAGCTTGGCTATCAGCCTAACTATCTAGCTAGAAGTCTAAAGCAGAAGCGCACTTCGATGATTGGGGTTATAGTAGGGAATATTATGCACCGTCTTTCGACTGAGGTTAGCCGTTCGATAGAGGATTATTGCCATGAACATAACATGCAGGCAATTATTTGCAATGCGGATGATAATCCAGAAAAAGAGAAGAAATATATAGAAGTACTCCGTGCAAAGCAAGTTGATGGACTCATCATTTTTCCGACAGGACAAAACGTTGAATTATATAAAAGTATGATAGAAGAAGGCTATCCGGTTGTTTTTATGGATCGGAAGGTAGATGGATTAAAAGTAAATTCAGTCCTCGCAGCTAACATAGAAGCAACTGCTGAATCTATGCGCCACTTAATTTCAAATGGGCATAAGAGAATTGCAATTGCAACTCAGCCATTAAGTACCAGTCCAAGGGTTGACAGACTTCATGGCTATAAACAAGCACTTAATGAAGCAAGTCTGCCTGTAAGAGCAGAATACATGGTTCATGCTGATATAAAAAAAATGAAACAAGAGCTTGATAAGCTTATTTGTCTTCAGGAGCCACCAACAGCCTTATTTGCAGGAAATGATCTGGTGTTTCTTGAGGTTCTGGAATTTTTAAAAGAAAAACGAATTAAAATTGGACGAGATATCGCGCTAGTTGTTTTTGATAATATTCCATTTGCACATTTAGTTGAAACTCCGGTAACCACTATAGCACAACCTGGATATGAGATGGGGCAAAAGGCTGCAGAGGTGTTGCTTCAGCAAATTAAAGAAGATACGCAAGGTTTTCATGAATATGTTTTTCCATGTGAATTGGTCATAAGAGAATCATCCCAAAAAATAGACGAATAGTATATCTACTCTTTTAGATAAGGTCTTGAAAATAGGCCTTATTTTTTATATAATTTAAATAAACCGGTTTAGTAAATCGATTTAGGAGGGCTTTATGAAAACTCAACTAGCTTTAGATCGTTTAACCATTGAGGATGCAATTCGGTTAGCGCGAAAAACTGAAAAGTACATTGATCTGATTGAAGTTGGAACATCATTAATAAAAGAGTTTGGTATGACAAGTATCTCTAGATTAAAAGAAGCTTTTCCAGATAAAGAAATTGTTGGGGATATAAAGACAATTGATAATGCTATTTATGAGTTTGATCTTTGCTTTAATGCAGGAAGCGATATTGCTACCGTAATGGGAGTGTCTCCATTGCCTACAATAGAGGCATGTTTAAATTCAGCAGCAAAGCACGGTAAGCTAGCGATGATTGATTTATTAAATACATCTCCAACACAAAGGGATGCTCTTTTAAAATATAAGGATGCTATATTTTGTGACCATATTAGCAAGGATGAACAAGAGATGTCAGGCAAAAAGAAAAGTATTGATAGAGTGAACTATGATCCTTCACTGAAATGGGCGGTGGCTGGCGGTATTACTGTTGATTCAATCAAGAGAATGATAGAACCGAGACCTCATATTCTCATTGTTGGTTCAGCGATTACAAATGCAGAACAACCTGAAAAAGTAGCAGAAGCTTTTAGAAAAATAATAGGATGAGGAAGGGAGATATTATGAATCAATTTGAAACGATTCTTTCAGAAATTTCAACTGTAATAAAAGGATGCAACCTGGGGGACATAGACAAATTTGTCCATGAAATTCAAGAAGAAAAACGCATCTTTGTCATAGGAGAGGGACGGTCAGGTCTAATGGCCAAATCATTTGCCATGCGTCTAATGCATTTGGGTGCCGAGGTATATGTTATTGGTGAAACTATCACACCATCTATTTCAAAGGATGACATCCTTGTGGCAGTTTCAGGTTCTGGCAAAACAAAAAACGTCGTTTGGATTACAGAAAAGGCAAAATCAATAGGTTGCTACACAATTGCCATCACAACTGATACTGAATCACCTTTAGCATCAAATGGCTCCCTTATTATTCATGTTCCTGCAGCCACAAAATACCGAAAAAGTGGAGAACAGCCAACGATACAGGCGCTCGGTTCCCTATTCGACCAATGCGTCCATATCCTTTTCGATGGAGTTTGCTTAAGATATGCTGAGAAGAAAGAAATTAGTAACGCACAAGCTTTTTCAAAACACAGTAATATGGAATAAGGCATAATTAGGTTCAGTTCTCAATGGAAACATGGAACTGAACCTTTTTTATAAAGGCTGTTCTAGTAAACTTTGTTGCTATTGTCATATAGAGTGTCATCAACAGTGACTGGTTCGGCTCCATATTTCAGAAATTGACCATGAAAACACATCAAAGTTGACCGCCTAGGCTTCATATTTTAGAAATCGGTCACGAAAACACATTAAAGTTGACCGCTAAGGCTCCGTATTTTAGAAATCGGTCACGAAAACACATTAAAGTTGACCGCTAAGGCTCCGAATTTCAGAAATCGGTCACGAAAACACATTAAAGTTGACCGCCTAGGCTCCGTATTTTAGAAATCGGTCACGAAAACCTATTAAAGTTGACCGCCTAGGCTTCATATTTCAGAAATCGGTCACGAAAACACATTAAAGTTGACCGCCTAGGCTCCGTATTTTAGAAATCGGTCACGAAAACCTATTAAAGTTGACCGCCTAGGCTTCATATTTTAGAAATCGGTCACGAAAACCTATTAAAGTTGACCGCCTAGGCTCCGAATTTCAGAAATCGGTCACGAAAATCCATTATTGTCCGCTTTTGCTTTTTTTCCTTGATTAGGGCTTCTCCCCCACAAAAAACAACAATCATTTAGAAAAGAGCCTTTATAAATAAACAAAGGAAACAATTTATCCCGCATTAACGGGCAGTAATACCCCCACCTCTAAGCTTGAGTGAATCACAAAGAGGCGAAGGTGGGGGGGATAACTGCCCGTAAAAGCTAAGGTAAGTCTCGCTATCCATCAGTGGGGGATAAGGAAAACCCCCACTGATGGAAGTCTCGCTTTATTAGGTGTTTACGTAGCACCACACAGGTTTTTCCGAAATAAATGTATAGCGCAAAGATAAGGAGAATCAATCGCATACTAGAAGATTGGCTTCTTTTTCTCATTAGTTGGATCTTTTTAGTTCTTTTCATTAAACACCTTAAAAAATTACAGCTTTTGCAACTCTGAAGGAAGCATTTGGATCGAGTGATTTAATGTGTCGAGCTTGCTTTCGATTCGATTTAGTAAATATAACGTGACGATGATCGGGAAGCCGACTTCACTAATGACTGATAGCCATTGTTCCATTGTGTTTCACCTCGCTTATTTTGTATTTCGTAAAGGAAAGGGCTGACCTTGAAGCGTGTAGTCAGCCCTAACTTAATTATCCAAGCTCGATTTCGGTTACATTACGATCAACGATTCGTGCGCCTTTCTTCGAGACAAATTCTCCACCGTTCGTCATGAAAATATTTGAAGCTAGTAGTTGGTCCATCGCTGTTGAAAGTGCTTGTTGATCAATTGGATCAATGGGGGAATCAACGTTTACCTTCACCGTTTTCCCTTCCGTATTTAAAAATAGAAGCTCTAATGTTTTCGCCATTTTCTGTCCTCCTTTCTTTGTGAGAATTGAAGGAAAAGGGAGTATTCTCCGTTTCCCTCATAAAGCTGGTCGGCTCTCTTTCCTCGTTGTTACTCCGTAATCTGATTTGTGTCGTTACGCTCGACAAATGCTAGCGTTTCAGTTTGTAAGCTTCCAATTGCCTGTGCTGCTTGAAGCAATTGATCAGCTGTTGCAGATGTCTTGATGTTGTTGTAATTTTTACGCTTGAAGATTTGTTTTCCTTTTTCATCCAACCCCATATCGAAAACAAGTCTTAATTGCGACTCTAATAATACTTCAGCTGCCATGTTCTCACCTCCTTTCACCCTTTATATATAGAAATTAGGGCGGTTGAGTAGCGTGAGAATGAAATTTTTTAAAAAATTTTGTAATGGATTTCATGTTACAAGACAGTGGATAGATAAGCTGAATTAGTCAGTTCATTTGTTAGTGCTTTTACTTCAGTTTCTAAGTGAGCAAGAAGTAGGAGAAATTCCTCATGCAAACCTTACCTTTTTATTTTTTAAAAAACAGTGAATGAGTCCTAATTCTCATTGGGGTGCGTATACTATTTGGTGTGAATTCCTAATTTGTTTATAATTTTAATGTTTTACAGAAAAAATGATTAGTCCAGATGAAATTTTCAAATGAGGGGGACATCGAATGCATTGTATTCAATGTGGACAATTTAATTCAGGTGGAAACTTTTGTGTGAAATGTGGAACGAGGTTACAAGTAGATTCGTTTGAACAACAGGCAGTTGCTGTAAGTGAAGCTGGACAACAACCTACATACTCCAAACCAGCTACGCAAAATCCCCATGTTGAAAAGGCTAAGACTGCTTCAAAATTATATCTATCCTATTTTTTGCAAGGAATGAAAACTCCTACGACTTTAGCTCAGTCTGTATATGGAGACCAATTCGTTAATGGGTTGATTACGATGATTATTTACGCGCTTAGTATTCCATTAATGATGTATTTTGGGGTTAGAGATTTCGTTGATGATTTTACAGAAATGGTTATTCAACCAGCTTTCTTTTATTTGTTATTTATTGGATTTGTTGCGTTAATTACATTTGCTGTTGTCAGGATGGGGCGTGTTCAAGTTTCGCTAAAAGATGTTTGTGCACGATTTGGGACGTTCTTAATTGTACCGACTTCGTTTCTGCTTATGGCACTCATTTTATCGTTAGTCCAAATTGAATTATTTATCCTGCTCTTATTATTTGGATTTTTAGGCTTGTTTCTAGTTGTACCATTTACTATTTATAGTTTTAAAAAAGATGTACCAAATGGATTAGATGGGATATATGGTACGTTTTTAGCTTATTTGGCGATTATTATCTTATTGGTGACAATCGGTGCTATTATGATCAATTTAATAATAGGAGTAATCGGTTCAATGTTTGACTTCGGGTTTGGGTTTTTCTAATGAATGTTATCTTTTTACTATGAAAATATGAAATTAGAAAAATATGTAACATCGTAAGGGGTGATTTCATGGACTACTGCAACAATTGCGGGGCTAAGTTGAATGACACTCAAGAGTTTTGTGGAGAATGTGGCCACCAGATTTCTAAGAAGAAGGACCAAAACATTGAACCAGAAACAACGCTGACACCAATAAGTGACACGAGGATTGAACCAGCTCAAACGAAACCTCAAGCATCAAGTGAACCAAAACAGCCATTGTTTAAAAGCAAGAAATCAAAAATTTTAACAGCTATTGGAATCGTTGTATTGGCGCTTTTAATAGGTGGGTATTATTTTCTTCAACAAATGACAGCTCCAAAAGCAGTGGCAGAAGGGTTTATTGATGCGATTAATCAACAAGATGTGTCAGCAATGAAAAAATATATTAATGATGGACAATACGAAATAAAAGTAGATGACAAACAGGCGGAGGAATTTATTTCCTATTTGCATGAAAATCCAAGAAGAATTACATCCATTGCTGAAGAATTAATGAATGATGCAGCTTTAATGGAAGAGGGGACATCTCCTTCTTTAGATGGGGATTCTCTAGCAAGTTTAAAGTATAACGGAAAAAAATGGGTCTTTTTTGATGACTATGCTGTTCAAATTCAAACCTTTTACACTGACATTCATTCAGATGTAGCTAATACAGATATTTTAATCAATGATAAAGTAGAAGCAACAATGGAAGATGAGGAAGAAACGTTCGGACCACTCTTACCTGGTGTTTATACAGTAAAAGCTACGGTGAATGGTGAATTTGGGGTCGTTGAGCAAAAACTAAAAATTGATACTGCTGAGGTAGATGGTGAAACTGGCAGCATTGAATTTGATTGGTCCAATTATTTTGTCCCTGTTTATTCAAATCATGAAGATGCGATCCTATTTGTCAATAACCAAAGCACAGATAAGGAGATTGGTGATGTAGAATCATTTGGTCCTGTTCCTTTAGATGGGTCGGTAAAAATTTTTGCACAAAAGAAGTTTGATGAAGGTGTGAAGAAAAGTACTGTGGTGACATTAACAGAAGGGATATCCAGTGCTGAGCTTGTTTTTGATGAGGAGGAGAAAGAGGCAGATACAAATACAGTCTCCAAAGTTTATGTGGTGGAAAAACACGCTGATGTTAAGGAAACAGAAGGGGTATCGATTGACGAAATTGCTGTAGAAGATGTGGTTATAAATCACTATTCTTATATATCAACAGATGAATTTAGCTTAGCTTATGGATTGTTTTCATCAGCTCGAAAATCAGAGGTATCATTGGATGTTTGGACGCGGGGACTTCTGAATAACATTCAGGATATTGTCACAGAAGTAACTGTAACGGAAGTGAAAGGGAGTACTGCGAAAGCATATCTTGAAATGACTTCTTATGATCGAAGCTCAGGCGGAAAAACGTTAGTGCAAGAATGGGGTGGCTATTGGAATCTAGTAAAAGAAAGCGGTGATTGGAAATTACACAAAGCAGAGATCAAAAAACTAGATTCTAGAATCGAATGATGAGAGGAACTAATCAAATAGAGTCAGACGCACGTCACTTTTTTGTGTGATTGATCGTCATCCCCGATAAATTTACGGTAGATAAGAAAAGGAGAGTAATCATATTTTGATTGACTCTCCTTTATTCTATAGAAGAATTAACAGAAGAAATGAAACTGATTCAAGGAGCATCATCAAATGATATGAACGAAAGTATCTATGATTCCTATGCATGGTTAGCTGAAAATCGCCGCCTTCAACCATAAGTTTAGCCTATTTTTAACAGGCGAGTAAAACCCCTACCTTGAGATGTGAAGGTGGGGGTTTTGATATGGGGGACAGTCATCCAGTAGTCTCCGCAATCGTAATGTTGGATGTAAATTTTGTGTAAATTGAAATTTACATAGGCTTATTGTGGGATTTATGTTTGCTTAATATTTGTTTTGTATATTTATCTCAACAAACAAAAATAAAACAAACAACTTCGGAGGGATAAGCATATGTCTTGGAATCGTAATTGGAAAAAAGGAATAATCGGTGTCATGACTATTTCAATGTTGGCAGCATGTTCATCAAATACTGGTAGTGAATCGAGTGCAGGAGAAGAATCTAGTACTAGTGAATTGACATTGGCTCAAATAGAAGAAAAGGCAAAAGCAGAAGGAAAAATCAATTCAGTAGGGATGCCAGATACATGGGCAAACTGGGTAGAAACGTGGGACGAGCTAGAAGCTGGATATGAGTTAAAACATATGGATACAGACATGTCGAGTGCAGAGGAGATTGCGAAATTTGCTGTTGAAAAAGAAGATGCAACTGCTGATATCGGGGATGTGGGAATTGCCTTTGGACCGATTGCTGAAGATCAAGATTTAACACTTGCTTATAAAACATCTTATTGGGACGACATTCCAGATTGGGCAAAAGATGATGACGGAGACTGGGTTGTTGGTTATGCAGGCACAATGTCCTTTATTACCGATCAAAACAATGTAAAAGAAGCCCCAACATCTTGGGAGGATATAAAGAATGGCGACTACAAAGTGAGTATTGGTGATGCGTTAACGGCAAACCAAGCACAATTTTCGATTTTAGCTGCTGCCTATGCTTTTGGTGGAGACGAAACAAATCTACAACCAGGAATTGATTTCTTTGCAGAATTAGCAAAACAAGGTCGTTTATCTGCGAGTGATCCAAGTGTTGCTAACTTAGAAAAAGGGGAAGTGGATGTTGCACTCCTTTGGGATTTTAATGCACTAGGTTATCGTGAGCAAATTGATGCTGAACGATTTGAGGTAACGATTCCAGAGGAAGCATCTGTAACTTCTGGTTATGCGACCATTATTAACAAATATAGCAAAAACCCGCATGCGGCGATGTTAACTCGTGAATACATTTTATCTGATGAGGGACAAGAAAATTTAGCAAAAGGGTATGCACGCCCAATTCGTGAAAATGTAGAGCTATCAGATGAAGTACAAGCTATGCTACTACCAGCTGATTTATATGAAAATGCTCGTCCTGTAGGGGACCAAAAGGCTTGGGAAGAAACAACGAAACAAATTCCACAAATGTGGCAGGAGCAGGTACTAATTCATGTCAAATAATCGTTTAATTATGATTGTTATCGATGCATTGCGCTTTGATACTGCGTGCTCACATATGGGATTTATACAACATCTTGTGGAACAAGGAAAGATGGCTCGCTATGAAGTGAAGTCAGAGGTTCCTTCCTTATCTAGGCCACTTTACGAAACGATTTTAACGGGAACACCACCGATTGTCCACGGAATTGTCGGAAATAGTGTCGTTCGCTTATCGACGCAAGAAAGTTTGTTTCATTTAGCTAGACGCAGCGGGAAAACAACCGCTGCGGCTGCTTACTACTGGGTGAGTGAACTTTATAATCATGCTCCATTTCGGCATAGAATGGATCGCATTCAGCTTGATCAAGATGCACCGATTGAAAACGGGTTATTTTATTTTGAAGATCATTATCCAGATAGTCATTTATTTGCGGAAGCTGAGTGGCTCGTTTCAGAAAAGAACCCAGATTTTCTCTATATCCACCCGATGAATGTAGATGATGATGGGCATAAATTTACAGCTGATTCTGTAGAGTATCGCAATCGTGTTTTGGCTACAGATGCTTTGCTTGCCCTCACACTGCCAAAATGGCTGGATGCCGGCTATGACATTATCGTAACTGCTGATCATGGGATGACAAATGATGGGAATCACGGCGGGAATACTACGTCTGATCGCCATGTTCCATTATTTATTGCCTCTAGTAAAGTAAAGCCTGTCATTCACGATCAGATCATCTCACAATTACAAATTGCCCCGCTCGCTTGTTATTTACTTGGAATAGATCCATCAGAAGCCATGGCCCCTCTCATTATATCTGGCTTGGTTGATTAAAAAGGGAGACATCATGATTATGACTAGTAAAAAAAGTGTATTACTCATCTTAGTTCCGTTCGCTTTAGTGATGATTTTCTTTTTTCTCGTCCCGCTCATTGATATGCTGGTAAGCAGTTTTTCAGGTAGCAACGGATTTACGCTGGAACATTATAAGGAAGTATTATCAAGTTCTTATATTTTACAAGGATTTAAAAATAGTTTTGTTTTGTCGCTCGTTTCAGCAATCATCGCATTAATCGTCTCCTTGTTAGGGGTGTATGGGATGACGTATTTTTCTGAACCAGTACGTGAACGACTATTGATCTTGTCGAATTTAACGTCTAACTTTTCAGGTGTGCCTTTAGCATTTGCGTTTATTGTGTTGCTTGGCAACAGTGGGCTTTTTACATTAGCTTTTGAAGCGTTTGGCTGGGATTTATCGTTCTCACTTTATAGTTGGTCAGGACTCTTACTCATTTATATTTATTTTCAGCTCCCGCTTGCAATCATGCTCTTATATCCGATTTATTACGGAATCCAGCAGCAATGGAAAGATGCGGCTGCTTTATTAGGTGCTTCTTCATTGATGTTTTGGAAAAAAATCGGCCTCCCAATTTTATTTCCTGGCATTGCGGGAACATTTACGATTTTATTCGCCAATGCAATGGGAGCGTACGCTTCTGCCTATGCCTTAACGGGAAGTAATTATAACTTAGCAGCTATTCGGATTGGGTCCCTTATTTCGGGAGACATTTTTGCGAGTCCGGAGCTTGCGAGTGCCATCGCTGTTATCCTTGGTGTCATTATGATTATCGGGATGCTGCTGAGTGAATGGCTTATCAAGAAAACGAGAAAGGATTTGTCGAAGCGATGAAAAAATTCACCATCTTTATGCTCACTCTCATCGGTCTTTACCTCGCTTTGCCGATTCTCGCAACCGCTTTGTATGCATTTTCAACGAATTGGAATAAAACGATTTTACCAGAAGGGCTCACATTCGAATGGATGAGCACGCTTTTTCAAGATATGCGCTTTGTCGAAGCGTTCGGTAGGTCTGTTCTTTTGTCAGGTGGAGCGGTCGTCCTTTCGATTCTCCTTGTTGTCCCGGCAATTTTTATCATTGTGTTATATTTTCCTTCATTAGAAAAATGGTTTCAGGCAAGTGTTGTGATGATCTATGCTTTCCCTGGGATTATTTTGGCCGTTGGGTTGATTCGGTTTTATTCAGGGACAAGTATCCCGATGGTGCTTACAGTCCTTGGCGTGTATGTCGTTAGTGTGTTGCCGTATATGTATCAAGGAACACGTAATAGCTTGCGAAATGTGCAAGGTCGTCAATTAATGGATGCAGCGGAATTATTAGGCGCTTCTAAAATGGAGGCTTTTCGTAAAGTGCTCCTTCCAGCTGTTTATCCAGGATTATTTGTCTCAGCATTATTATCCTTCTCGATTTTATTCGGGGAATTTGTCTTGATAAACCTTGTTGTTGGCTCACGTTTTGAAACGGTTCAAATTTATTTAATGTCGAAATTAAGTACAAGTGGTCATATTGCGAGTGCTATTGTGTTCGTCTACATTTTATTGATGGGAATTCTGACACTTGTGATGGCGATCATAACGAAAAAAGCGAAAGGAATGAAGCAAGCATGAGTAATGTAATCTTAAAAGACGTCCATAAGCAATATGAAAAAACAAATGTTCTTTCTGGTATTAATATGACGATTGAAGATGGAGAATTCATCACGTTACTTGGACCAAGTGGTTGCGGGAAAAGTACGATTCTCCGTATTTTGACTGGGCTGACCGATGCGACAAGTGGCAAGGTGATGATCGATGGGAAAGATATGAAGGATGTCGCACCGAAAAACCGCCAAGTCGGAATGGTGTTTCAATCATACGCCTTATTTCCAAATATGTCGGTGTATGAAAATGTTGCCTTTGGTTTAAAGATGAATAAAATAAAGCCGAATGAAGTGGCGAAGCGAGTAGAGGAAATGTTACACCTCGTTGGGTTGGCAGAGAAGAAAGAGGCGTATCCGCATGAGCTTTCTGGTGGCCAGCAGCAGCGGGTGGCACTTGCACGCTCACTCGTTGTCCGTCCGAAAGTATTATTGCTTGATGAACCGTTAAGTGCACTTGATGCACAAATTCGCAAACATCTGCAAGTGGAACTACGCACAATCCAGCGCGAACTGCAGATGACGATGATACTTGTTACACATGATCAAGAAGAAGCGATGTCTGTTTCTGATCGCATTTTCGTCATGAATAAAGGGAAGATTGCGCAAGAAGGAACCCCTTCAGACATTTATACAAAGCCGAGAACGGAATTTATTGCGAACTTTATTGGCCATTATAATGTTTTTTCAAAGGAGCAACTAGGAAAGCTGACTGGGAAGAAATTTGTGAATGCGAGTGAAAAATACGCGATACGTCCAGAATCGATTCATTTACAAGCGAAAGCTTCCTCTTACCCACTACGTGCCATTGCTGGTCATTCTGTCATGAATGGAAATGTGATCCGGACAACCTTTCGTGCGGATGATAAGCAATTTATGATGGAACAATTGCATCACAAGGCCCCAACTTTTGAACATGGGATGGAATATCAATTATTCGTAGAACCTGAGGATGTCATCGCATTATCATGAACGAAATGAAAGAAGAAAGACAGCAATTAATTATTAAGTGGGTGAATGAAGAGAAGCGTGTATCTGTTGCGAAAATGGCGACGAAGTTTTCAGTTACGCCAGAAACGATTCGCCGTGATTTGAATGAGCTTGAGGCGCTGGAGCAAGTAACTAGGGTACACGGCGGAGCGGTTCTTTTTACAAAAATTGAAAAAGAACAAGCCTTTTTGCGGAAGTTTGATTTGAACCGAGAGGAAAAGGAACAAATTGCATTAGAAGCCATCAAAAGGATTGAAGACGGGGATACAATAGCGATTGATGTTGGCACGACAACGGTTCATCTCGCCAGTTTTATCCAAGATGTGAAAAACATAACCATTGTAACGAATTCAATTGCAGCCGCAGATCGGTTTAATCAAGTGATTGAAGAGAAGCGAATCACAGGAAAGGTCATTATGCTTGGCGGACAGACGAACCCAGCCCAATCCTCAGTTTCAGGTGCCATGACGTTAGAGTGGCTTGGTCATATGCATGTCGATAAAGCATTTATTTCCTGTGGGGGGATGGTTGCAGATACGATTTATGATTACGATTTGGACGAATCACTTGTTTCAGCCAAAATGATGGCATGTAGCAAAAAAAGCTATTTGCTGGCCGATTCATCCAAGATAGGCACGCCCTCTTTCGTCTCCTTCTGCCAAGCAAGTCAAATCGATGAAGTGATCTGCACTCGGCCATGTCCGAAAGAATGGAAAGAATGGTATCGGCAATGGACGATTGCAAAGAGTGAGCAAGTGGAAGTTTAATCGATTATCACGTACATCTAGAAGATGGACCGAATTCGTTTAATTATCACGAGCGTACGACGAAAGCTCTCTGACACTTTCAGGAGGAATGAAAAGCTTGAAAAGAGCATTCAGAATTAATCCTGTTGGTATTATCCCCTACAGTCTACCTGTAGGGGATTTTTCTATGGGGAAAAAGGATAAACCTTTAGGGTTATGTGCATGACTAACTCTCTTTTTGACTTCTTGTGATTGCCGCTATTTTAAAACAATCCTCGATTTTTCCACATCCAATTATCGTTTCCATTAAAAAAGTAAAAAATATTTTATGTAGACGCTACTCTACCTCGATAAAAACCCTATATAAGGGGTGACGGGTTAAAGTGCATGGCAACCGAATGTCATCTGAATAGCACTTTTGTAACTTGTTAAACAATACAAAAGATCAGAGGGAGAGAGTAGACGTGGAAAAGCTTAATTTTGAAACGGTTCAGAGGTACCAATCATTTCAGACAATCGAAGAAATGGATCAATCTGTGCGGGGATTTTTGTACAAGCATAAAGTGGAATTGTCAGAAGGGACGCTTTCCGTTCTTCAGCATATTTGGAAGCATTCTGTGAAGGTTGTTGGTGTTTCTTTTGCAAAATATGATTACATTGCAGAGCAAGTGAAAGTGAGCCGACGCACGGTTATTCGGGCTGTGAATAGTTTGGAAGAGAGGGGAATCATCAAACGAATTCCTACCGCACGGATGAATGGAAAACAAGGGGTAAACATTGTTGTTATTCAAGCGTTTGAACCGATTGATACATTACTAAACAATAAGTCACCCCAAGATGTCACGCCAACTGTCACTCCTAATAAAACAGAGAATAAGCAAAGCTCACTCTGTGAGAAACAAATAAAACAACCAATTAACGTAAATGATACGTCAGAGTCGTCACAACAGGAGCTGGATTCAAGTTATCTTCCTGATTCGATTTCGCAGGAATTTGTCCAAGCAACAAAGCCTTTTTTACATGCTATCGACATTTATAAGCTATGGAACAGGGTGTTAATTGCCTATAACAAAATCAAACCACAAAAATACTTAGATGACCTAAGCGAATGTATCATTCACGCTTTTAAACAAACGGTATTTGCGAAAAAATTGGGTAAAATCCATACCACGTTTGAAGGGTATTTTTACAGGATTGTCTATGCCAATTTAATTATAGAAAAGCGGAGAGAACACAAGCATTTATTATATGACTTTTTAAACGGTGAGTAATGCGATCGTGACGATGGTATCTATTCGTAAGGCAAGTAAACATAAAAGGATGAACAGCTGTTACAGAGTGGGACGAAAAATGTATCGAAAATTGGATGTTGGTCGATATCTTGGTGATTTCGGACAATAAAATTCAAAACCAGACAATAAAACCTTGAGTTTGGACAATAAAATCTCAAGTTCAGACAATAAATCGTGATTATGGGCAATACATCATTTCGAATAGCTGAATTAGAAATCAAGTAAGTTTAAAACAACAAGGTGTACTAAAATAGCCTTTCGCAAAAAATGATTCAAATACAATCGTACATCCACACTGTCAAAAGGCTTGATTCATCATTAAATATAGTAAGGAGAGGATAAATAATGACAAAGAAAATATTTTGGGATAAAGGTCATGGTGGTTCTGATTCTGGTGCAGTTGGTAATGGAATGCAAGAAAAAGTGTTAACTCATAAAATTGTTGTGTATGCAATGAACCATTTAACAGCTACCTATACTGGATTCGAACAACGTACAAGTCGTACGGAAGACCAAACAGTTGATTTATACACACGAGATGATCTAGCAGATAATTGGGGCGCTGATGCGTTCGTATCGGTGCATATTAATGCAGGTGGGGGCACTGGTTTTGAATCGTATATCTATAACGGTGGAGTAAGTAGTGCTACTCAATCCCTTCAAAATTCATTGCACACAGAAATCTTAGCAGCGATGGAGAAATTCGGTTCAATAGCTGATCGAGGGAAAAAACGAGCTAACTTTGTCGTATTACGTGAAACAAACATGCCTGCTGTATTAACGGAGAATTTATTCATTGATACGGCATCAGATGCAAATTTATTGAAAAATGAATCGTTTTTAAGGGCAGTTGGTGAGGCCCATGCAAAAGGTGTAGCTACGTTTTTGGGCTTACCTAAAAAGGAAGTGACTCAGGTGAGTACTAAAATTCAAACGGGTGGATTAACGGCTGAAATGGTGAAAGAAGTGGCTGAATACTTTATTAATAAAAAGTGGTGGGCACAAATTCAATTCACATCTGATGGCAAAAATCCGACTGTTTTAACAGGCGGGTTATCCCCTGACATGCAACAAGAGTTCGAAACATGGTTAAAAGAGCGTGGTTGGTGGTATACGATCGTTTAATTCTTTGTAAAGGCTGTTTTCTAAATGATTGTTATTTTTGATGGGGGAGAAGCCCGATTCCAGAAAAATGGAGCCGAAGCGGTCACTGTTGATGGCACACTATATGATAATAGCAACAAAGTTTGAGAAAACAGCCTTTGCAAAAGAAGTCAATAAACAATTTTAGGTCAAAGCTTTATACGAATAACCATCATCTCTATGAACGTGAATTCAATCAGAACAGATTGTAA
The DNA here is from genome assembly GCF_020075705.1 of Metabacillus rhizolycopersici. The sequence continues at coordinate 28,158 of NZ_JAIQUM010000054.1, forward strand.
AAAAGATAATCGTTTTTTGTTTCAAAAAAAGTGACGTTGTTCAAAGCGTTTTCATGCATTCATTTACACATAGTATTTTTTGATTCTTCTGATATAATAGAACAAAGAAAAGTAAATAATGAAAGAATAGTGGGGGAGCCGGTGTGACCGGTTGAGATTGGATCTTTGAGATGCTGACCCTTTGAACCTGAACTGGCTAAGACCAGCGGAGGAAACATATTCGGATTTTAAAGAAAATATGTTTTGTTCATGTACGCGCGGGTTCTGTTCCGGGCGTTTTTTATTTTTCTTAACAAACATACAACGACAACAGGAGGAAAACGAGATGAAAAAATGGATCGTATTGACTTGCACACTACTTCTCTTCCTTGCCGGATGTGCAGGGGGACAAGAGTCATCTGAAAGTGGGCAGGAAGAAAAGAAAGAGAATGAAAAGGTGACGGTCGTTCTTGATTGGACTCCGAATACAAATCATACAGGTTTATATGTTGCAGAGGAAAAGGGCTATTTTAAAGAAGAAGGACTAGATGTTGAGATTATTATGCCTGGTGAGTCAGGCGCAGATCAACTTGTTGCTTCAGGTAAAGCTGATTTTGGTGTGAGCTATCAAGAAAGTATTACACAAGCACGGGTTCAAGGAGTACCGCTTGTATCCATTGCAGCCGTTATTCAGCATAATACGTCAGGGTTTGCCTCACCAGCGGAAAAAAACATTACATCGCCAAAGGACTTCGCAGGGAAAACGTATGGCGGCTGGGGTTCTCCAGTTGAAAAGTCTGTTATTTCTTCGTTAATGAGCCAAGAAAAGGCCAATGTAGAAGATGTTTCGATTGTGAATATGGGTGATACAGATTTTTTTACAGCCGTAAAGCGTGATGTTGATTTTGCCTGGATTTATTATGGGTGGACAGGCATTGAAGCAGAGTTACGCGGTGAAAAGATGAATATGGTCTATTTAACGGATTATAGTAAAAATCTTGATTATTATACACCAGTACTTGCAACGAATGAGAAAAAGCTAGAATCAAATCCTGAGCAAGTGAAAAAGTTCTTAAAGGCGGTTTCAAAAGGTTATCAGTTTGCGATCGACAATCCATCTGAAGCGGCGGATAGTTTAATGAAAGCAGCTCCAGATCTTGATCAAGAACTTGTTAAGAAAAGTCAAGAATGGTTAGCCTCTCGCTATCAGGACAATGCGCCAAGATGGGGTGAACAAAAGCAAGAAATTTGGGCAAACTATGCAAACTGGATGTATGAAAATAAATTATTAGAAAAACAACTCGATGCTAAAGCAGCATTTACAAACGACTATTTACCAGAATAAGGAGAGAAATCATGAACAACTCGCTAGTTAGCATTCAAATCATACCGAAAACAAAACCAGGGGAAGATGTCATTCCTTATGTCGATGAAGCGATTAAAATCATTGATGAATCGGGCGTAAAATATGAAGTTCATCCATTAGAAACAACAATGGAAGGCGAACTTTCTCATTTATTTGAGATTATTTCAAAAATGAATGAACGAATGGTCGAAATGGGAAGTCGTAATGTTATTTCTCAAGTGAAAATTTTATATCAGCCTTCTGGGATTGCGATGACTGATTTAACGGAGAAATATCGCTAATGAGAAAAATGTTCTTAAAGGGATGGAGACCGATTTTTGTGCTCCTTCTCTTATTTTTTATGTGGGAAATAATCGTGAAAAAAGCAGACATTCCAGATTGGCTTTTACCTGCGCCTTCTCAAATATTTGCTGAAGGAATCACGGGCTGGGCAGGCTTTTCCGGGCATGTGCTTGCAACAATAAAGCTTGGAATCTCAGGTTTTGCAATCGGTGTTGGATTTGGGCTTTTAGTAGCTGTCCTTTTATATGTGATTCCCTTTGTAAGAGAAGCTGTTTATCCATTGCTTATTCTTTCGCAAAATGTGCCAGTCATCGTTTTGGCACCGTTGCTCGTGATTTGGTTTGGTTTCGGTATGTTGCCGAAAATGATCGTGATTACACTGGTTTGTTTTTTTCCAATTACAGTGGCGGCATTAGACGGATTTAAGCAAACGGCTCCTGATTTAAAGCATTATATGAGAATGGCGGGGGCAACGCGTCAGCAGCTGTTTTGGAAGCTAGAACTTCCATATGCCCTTCCGTCGATTTTTTCTGGGATGAAAATCTCAGCTACATACAGCATCATGGGGGCTGTGATTTCCGAATGGCTTGGTGCAAAAGAGGGAATTGGAGTCTACATGACACTTGCCTCATCTTCATTCCAAACAGATCGTGTTTTCGTTGCCATATTTGCGATCATGGCTTTAAGCCTCTTATTCTTCGGGGTTATTATTTTAATGGAACGACTACTCATAAGGTGGCAGTTAAAAGGAGGCGAGTGAAATGAGTGTTTTAACCTTAGATAATATTTCAAAAAAATTCGCAGAGAATGCCATCATTAAAAATCTACAATTACAAGTTAACGATGGTGAATTTGTCTCGATTCTTGGTCCATCAGGGAGCGGAAAAAGTACACTCTTTTCTTTGATCGGCGGGATTCTTTCACCTGATAATGGGACGATTTTGCTAGAAGGTGAAAACATTAACGGTAAAACAGGGGCTATTAGCTACATGCCGCAGTCACCGAGTTTACTTCCTTGGAAAACGGTTTTACAGAACGTACTTCTTGGTCAAGAACTTAAGGGGACTAAGGATGAAGCGAAAGCCGTACAAATGATTGAAAAGGCAGGGTTAGCTGAATATGTCCATGCTTATCCTCGTCAGCTTTCCGGCGGAATGAAGCAGCGAGTATCATTCATACGTGCCTTGCTAAGTCCACAGCCGTTGATCTGTCTTGATGAACCATTTTCAGCATTAGACGAACTGACTCGCCTCGACATGCAGAAATGGCTATTATCTATTTGGGAAAACCATCGCCGGACGGTTTTGTTTGTGACACATAATATCGAAGAAGCACTGTTTTTATCAGATCGAATTGTCATTCTTTCGAATAAACCAGCTTCGATTTTAGCTGATTTTGAGATTCCGTTTAAAAGGCCGCGTGGGGAAGAGCTTTTTTTAGAGGATGATTTTTTCGAGTGGAAACGTAAGATTTATCATGCTATGAAGTAGGTTTAATTAAACGTTTGTTTAAGCTTCAAGTGGAAGGGAAGGATAACCCGCCGTATAAGGGCTATCTCGCTTTATCCTAGCGTAACGTAGCGGATGAAAAGATGAAGGTGAACAGTCTTTATTCAATGATAAGAAAGTATAAATTTTTGAACTTAGTGTCGGTGTCTAGCGCAAGCGTCCAGCCCCTCTTGGGTCTAAGCCACTTTTGAATTGAAGGTAAAAAACACCTTCTATTCAAAAGTGGCTTATGCTATGCCTGAGGCTGAACAAGGCGCTTGCGCTTTTCTTAAGCTGTTCACTTTATTATGTTATTCTTCCTCAACAATCCTCGATGATATCCAACCAACCGCTCCAGTGTTGGTCTCAACCTTTAACGATCTTATCCCACTGTTATCTGTTATTTCTTCTTCTAAATAGGTTACTAATTCATTTTCCTTGAATGTTTCCTGAAAAAAACTAAATTGTTGATTTAAAATAAAGTTCGATAATTTATAAAAAAGATTGATAAAACCCTGTATTAATATAGGGTTTTTCTTTTGCCCTTAAACGTCATATTGTTCAATTAAAGGTCCAGATTCTTGAACAAAACCTTTATTTAATGATTAGCAAGGAACTCGAATAGTTCATTTATTATATCAATCAACTATGTTGAAGCGTCGGGCACCCTAACAATAAAGGTGCTTCCCTTTCCAAGCTCACTTTCTACTTTTATCTTCCCTTTATGGCTTTCGACGATCCATTTCGCAATGGAGAGCCCTAATCCATGACTGCCTATTTGCCGGGAACGCGATTTGTCCGATCGATAAAACCGCTCGAAAATTCGATGAACATCTTCTTGTTTGATTCCAATTCCCGTATCCTGGACTCTTATACAAAGGTCAGACCCCTCTTTTGAAAGGGAAAGCTTCACTTCTCCCCCGTTTGGTGTGTATTTAATCGCATTGTCTAACAGAATGTATACTAACTGCGATAATCTTTCGGGGTCACCAACGGCCATCAGTGATGCTGGTGCAGACAAGCTCGTAGATATTTGCTTTTCATCGACCAGCGAACTGACAGACTCCAATGCTTGTTCTGCCAGCGGCCTGAAATCAAAGGTTTCTCTTCTAAGTTCAAGGGTATCCGAATCAGAACGGGCCAATGTTAATAAATCACTGACCAAATTTGTCATCCGCTTCACTTCCTGCCTCATATTGGAAAGAATCCTTCCTGAAAAATCCTCCTTTTCCTCGGGTTCGATGGTCATTTCCATGGCGTCAATGGAAGATAACAAAACACTCAATGGTGTCCGCAGTTCATGGGAAGCATCTGCGACAAATTCCCTTTGTCTTGTGAATGCACGGGTAATCGGAATCATGGCTTTTTTGGACATTTTCTGGCTAATGAATATAGCAACCCCAAAAAACACAATCCCTAACACGACAAGGATCACAAGAACCCAGTTAAAAAGCTGATAAGCAAATGAAATATCTTTTCCAATAAAGAGTTGCCCAACGAATTGATCTTTATAATAAATGGAATGGCTGGCAATCATGAGGCGTATATCCTGCTCAGGTTCAGGGTGATGAAATTTCCCCATTTTCCCTCTGCCTTTTGGATTACCTTCAACATGAATATTCTCATTCAAAAGTTCAATTCTGTTTATCATCATTTTGTTCAGCAGAGGTAATATCGCTGGCCGCAAACGACTGTCATCTTCATTGCCCATGATGATCTCTCCATTTGTATTCATGACGTAATAAAAGGCTTGATTCACCCCGGCAAACACGATTTCTTGTTCTTGCACGTCCTGGAGATTATTCTCTTTATTTTCCAACAAATAAGTCTCAACAATGTTTGCTTCTTGGACTATGAGGGACTCTAGTTCACGTTCTGAGCTTTTTAAAATAGTAATGTAAAGGACGGTATAGACGATTATAATAAAAAGCGCAAGGAAAAGAATAAGCAACCCACTGTAAATACGGGTTAATCGCCTTTGAGTGGTGCTGAACATATCTTTTCCGTGAAACGTAAAGAAGCTGCGGATGAATGAAAACATGCTAGTGTTCAAACTTATAGCCCACCCCTCTAATGCTTTTAAGCAAATCTTGTTTTCCAAAGCTCTTTAACTTTTTTCTGATTAACTTCACGGTGGCATCGATGGCTTTCGGGGCAACTTCGGAATCATAGCCCCAAATACGGTCAAGAATCACCTCCCGCGGCATGACTTGTCCTTTATTTTGCACCAATAAATCCAATAGTTGAAATTCCCTCGGACTAAGTTGAATTTCCTCGTTTTCTAAACGAACCATGTGGCTCATCCGGTTCAACACCAAATCCTGTATTCTAATTTCTTCTTCGAGAATAGGTGCATAGTTGCGGCGAGAAAGGGCTCGCAATCGCGCCAGTAGTTCACCAATTTCAAATGGTTTGACAAGATAATCATCTGCTCCTGAATCCAGCCCTACGATTCGGTCCTGAACGCTATCTTTAGCCGTCAGCATCAGAATGGCACCGGAATACCCTTGTTTTCGCAAATGGCGGCAGACCTCCACACCGTCCCTATTTGGCATCATCCAGTCAAGGACTAACACATCGTAGTGAGAGTTGGTAGCGTAATAATAGGCATCTTCTCCCTCCATTACCCACTCTACTTTATAGCCTGCCTTCTTTTTGAGCATATAGACGATTAATTCCCCAAGAGTTACATCATCTTCAGCCAATAATATATTCATGGTTATCAACTCCTTTCAATATGAGGGGAATACTGAAAACCGGAAATCTCCTTAACCTTAAAGTAAATGTAAGATATGGTTTATGATAAAGTATCCAGTATAAAGTGACTGTCCGAGAAGAATGAGCCCAAACGTCATTACTGGGATTAATTTTAAACCAACAAGAAAGCCGGAACCAGCTGTTTTTTTTCGTTCCCAAAGACTTTGCCTGCACACTTGTAAGCCATTCATAATACTTTTCATAAGAAGGAAGGACGATAGAAAGATACTTATATGCATAATGGCTATGTGATATTGGAAATGAATCGGCAAAGCTAGTAAAACAACAAATGATAACGCCCATATGATACCCAAAACATTGCGAATCCATAGTAAAACAGCAATAATCATTAAAGCGATGAACAAATACAGAATAAAATAATAGTTTTGGTTGGATATGAAATAAAATAACCCAATTGCCGCAAGTGACTGTCCCGTATATCCTGCATAGGTGATAAGCGAATGTTTGAATGAAGAATTTTCCGCATTTGTTCTCACCCTTGAGCCATCGTTAGGCAAATAAATTTTACTTGCTGTTCTTCCTTCTAAAATGACTATTATGACTTCGTGAAGAAGGGTATTACAAAGGGAAAAATAAGCTCTTATATATGGAATTTGAGTGGCGATCAAGGCAATGAATAGATAAATAGGAATAGGTAACGTATGATTCATTCTTTTGCTCCTTTCTTGATATCGATAGAAAAAGAGCACCTAACTTAATCTGCTGGCGCTCTCATTTCAATATTCTACTTTTCACTTTTTAGCTTTTCGATCTCTCTAGCTAATTCCTCTTCATTCACAACGTTTCGATAGACAGCGTCATGCTGTACTAAGGGATTAGCAAATTGGCTGCCAGCCTGTACTTCAGCTTCCATTAATAGGATTCTATCTTCGGCACGAGTAACCCCTCTTACGATAGTATCAGTTTGGAAAGAAACAGTAGCATTCTGAATCTGTTTAATAGACTGGGCTACATTCGCTCGAGATGCCAATAGAATTTTCTTATGCTGTAATTCATTATAGGTTTCTTGCAGTTCATTTAGCTTTTCCTTGAGCATGCCAGTTTGTCCTTGAATAGCTTCATATTGCTGTTCATAAAGACTAAGTTGTTTTTCATAAATAAGTTTTTCCTGCACAGCTAATTTCGTTATTGTATCTTCTCCCTGATCGATAGCCAGCTTTGCTTGTCGCGCTCTTTTTTCTACTATGTTCTTTGTTTCTAGAATAAGTACTGCTTGCTTATTTTCTACAAAAATCTGGCGGGAAAGAGCCTTCTGAGCTTTAGCTATTTCTTGCTCCATTTCTCTTGAATATTCATTTAACATGCTGATTGGATCTTCCCATTTATCTAACAATCCATTAATATCAGCCTTTGTAATGTTTTTTACTCTTTTAAAAATACCCATTTTAGAGATTCTCCTTTTTATTAACTATATTTTTTTCCCATTGATCTAAAATACTTTCATTTTGGTTCATCATCGGTTTATGTGAATTCATGATAGATGTATCGATAAATTGTTGCATTGAAGTAGCCTTTGCTTTTTTTCTTAGCCATTTCACAAAAAGAACTAAAACAGCGATCCCGATTATCAGGAATAATAGGAGTCCCCACCAGGAAAATCCTCCTCCATGATGATGACTGTACATCATGTGGTGGCCCCCAAAGTCGCCTCGTAGTCCCATTTCTCTTGGACCATGTCCATGTGGTCCAGCGGCAAGGGCACTATATCCTCCTAATAGAAAGTAGACTCCGAAAACCATTGGAGTGGTGATTGCACTCCAAAAAAGCACCTTTTTCACTTTCGAATTCATCGTTTTTCTCCTCCTTTCGTTCTCGATGCTTATACTTTAGTAGAGGTTGGTGAAAACTTGGTGAAAGTGAACGTCTTTTATAAAGCGAGACTTCCATCAGTCGGGGTTTTCTTCATCCCCTACTGATGGTTAGCGAGACTTATCATGCTCAGGAACGCCACATCCTGTGGCTTCGCCTGACTTGGACGTCAATCGTTCGTCGGATCTTTACGGGCAGTTATCTCCCACTTATCTTCTTTGCTTCTCTC
>NZ_JAIQUM010000055.1 GCF_020075705.1 Metabacillus rhizolycopersici
CTGTTTAGCTGACGGGATCTATGTCCCACGGGCAGTTACGTTTTACCCCGGCTACCGTTATAATAAAACCATATAAAAAATGGTCAACCAGAAATATTTTCTTATCTGGCTGACCTTATAATACGAAGGGGCAGTTTGGTTAAGTAAGGGCTCAGATGGTTTTTTCTAATTGCTGTTTCTTGTTTATTTGGTATGAGTGCATCTGTAGAAGAGTTTGATCCATTAATTGAAACAGTGGAAGAAAACAATCCTGAAGAAACTAAACGAATAGAAGAAATGTTTGGCGGTACCCCTAAGTGAAAGTTAATGGATAACATTGTGATATGTAGCAAATGTTTTGGGGATTATTGGTTAGTTATAATTCTTTACTAATCGTTCTAAAAAGGGTATGATTTAATCATGGTTTGAATTTCATGTGTTTATTTTAGAACGTTCATTCTACAATGGATTATGACGTTTGTTTTTGTTAGTATTGGTTCATGGATTTTTTTAAGGAGAAATAAAATGGCTAGAAGTAAAGAGTTTGACGAAAAAGCAGTATTAAGAAAAGCAATGGAGCTTTTCTGGGAACAGGGTTATGAAAAAACATCCATGCAAGATTTGGTGGATCATATGGGAATACACCGCAGGAGTATATATGACACATTTGGTGACAAGCGTTCATTGTTTTTAGCTTCCCTTAATCACTATGAAGAGCTCATCGTCAATGAGATGGAAAGCATAATTAGTAGCACTTCATCCATTAAACAGGCGATACGTGATGTTTTTATTTTCATACTGAATTCCATTGAACAATACCCAAAAGGTTGTCTATCAGTAAATGCAGCCATTGAATTATCTTTGTTAGACAAAGAAATTGGACGCATAGTTACAAAAATGTTTAACCGTACTGAAGATATGTTTAGTAACCTTATAAAACGGGGCCAAACTAGTGGAGAGCTATCAAAAGAAATCGATTCTGATAACACATCTCGTTTCTTACACAACAATTTGGTAGGTATAAGAGTACTAATAAAAACTAATTACAATAAAAAAGAATTAGAAGGCATCATCACTCTAGCACTTTCAGTGTTGGACTAGCTTTCTTTTTTTACCTTTTTTAGAACGTTCATTCTAAAATTAATATGAAACAAACCATCATAATGCATACTTATAAAATCGTTTTTTAATTTCTAAGGAGGAACACAAAAATGACAAACTTTAAAATACCAACAGAATCAGAATTTATTGAAGCAGATGGAACTCGTTACGCATATAGAAAATTTGGTACACAAGATGGTATACCAGTAGTATTTCTTGTTCACTTTAGAGGAACGATGGAAAACTGGGATCCAAACATGCTTGAACCTATTGCAAATACACGCCCAGTAATCTTATTTGACAATAAAGGGGTTGGTGAGACCGATGGACTAACGCCTACTACAATTGCTGATATGGCAAAAGATACAGCAACATTTATAAAAGCTCTTGGATTAGAACAAGTTGACATTCTTGGTTTTTCTATTGGTGGCATGGTTGCACAAGAGCTAGCTTTACAAGAAGGAGATTTAGTAAGAAAAATTATTATGGCAGGTACTTCGCCTGAATCTGGTATTAATCCAAATCCAGAGATTTTTGAAAGAATGAATCGTCACGGCGGAACGGAAGAAGATGGAATAAATGATTTTATGTTCTTTTTCTACGAACAAACCGAAACAAGTAAATCTGTAGGAATGGCTTCACTACAAAGAATTTTTAATCAGAAAAAAGTAAACAGTTCAGAACAAGTAAAAGAGGCACAATTACAAGCCATTGCAAAATGGGCTAAACAAAAATCTAATCATGATTATGAATGGTTGCAAAACATCAAACACCCTGTACTTGTTACTAATGGTGTTAATGATGTGATGGTACCGACTAAAAACAGTTATATCTTAACAGAGAAATTACCCAAAGCACAGCTGATTATATATCCTGATTCTGGTCACGGGCATCTGTTTCAATTTCCAGAACTATTTGCAGAACACGTAAATTCATTTCTTGATTCTAATTCTTATTAAAAAGGAGTATTCATATGAGCAGATTATTTGAAAAAGTTCGTATCGGAAACATTGACTTAAAAAATCGTATAGGTATGGCTCCGATGACTAGAAGTAGAGCTTTACCAGATGGTACGCCGAGCGATTTAGTAGCAGAGTACTATGGTCAGCGTGCTTCAGTCGGTTTAATTATAAGCGAAGGAACCCAACCTTCAGATGATGGGCAAGGTTACACTAATACACCTGGTATTTATACAGAAAATCATATTAAAGGGTGGAAAAAAGTAACTTCTAAAGTTCATAGTGAAGGCGGTCATATTTTTGTTCAGCTTATGCATGTGGGACGTGTATCACACCCTGATAACACACCTCACCACCGCCAAGCAGTTGCACCGTCAGCTATTGCACCTGGTGTAGAAATTTTCACGGCAGAAGGAAAGAAAGAAATTCCAACACCAAGAGAATTGAGTGAGCTTGAGATAAAAGATGTTATCAATGAGTTTCGTTTAGCAGCACGTTCGGCAATTGAAGCTGGTGCAGACGGAGTTGAAATTCACGGAGCGAATGGTTATCTGATCCAACAATTCCTTAGTGAAAACTCCAATCATCGTCAAGATGCATACGGTGGTACGATTGAGGGTCGTTCTCGATTCGCTATTGAAGTAGCTAAAGCAGTTGTTGATGAAATAGGAGCAGAAAGAACAGGCATCCGTTTTTCTCCTCAAGGAACACTGCAAGGCATTGATGAGGGGGAAAATAGCCTTGAGATGTATCGCTATTTAATAAGTGAATTAAATAAGCTTAACCTTTCATATCTGCATTTAATGCACTTTGGAAACGAGCAATTCCTAAAAGATGTGCGTCAACTTTGGGATCAATCACTTCTTGTTAACCGACCAGGTCGTCCTCTAGATCAACTTTCGTCTGATGTAGATAATAATCTTGCAGATGTTGTCACAGTAGGCACTTGGGTACTAGCTAATCCAGACTTTGTAGAACGGATTCAATCAGGTGCTCCCCTAAACGAACCTGATAAAAACACGCTCTATGCAGGAGGAAAAGAAGGTTATACAGATTATCCTTTCTTAAAATAATTTATTTAATATGAATATCCCATCTAGGGATATTCATAATCTTTTTTCTTAGGTTCGTTATGAAAAGATACATGTGCGTTAAATAAAAATGTGGAGGATTGTAATGAAAGCTTTAGCAATTGAAAACTACGGTAAAAAACCAAATTTTTTAGACTTCCCTATGCCCAAAATAAATAATGACGAGGTCTTAGTTGAGATATATGCGGCAAGTATAAATCCTCTTGATACAAAAATTCGAAAAGGTGAATTAAAATTATTATTGAAATACAAGATGCCGTTAATTTTAGGAAACGATTTTTCTGGAAAAATTGTTGAAGTAGGTACTAGTGTCACGAAGTTTAAAGTCGGTGATGAGGTATATGGTCGACCTAGAGCAAATAAAATGGGAACTTTTACTGAATATCTCTCTGTTAACCAAGAAGATATTGCATTAAAACCTAAAAATTTAAGTTTTGAAGAAGCCGCCTCCATCCCTCTAGTCGGATTGACATCCTACCAAGCTTTACATGATATTCTGCGAATTGAAAAAGGACATAAAATATTAATACATGCAGGATCAGGGGGAGTAGGAACATTTGCTATCCAACTTGCAAAACATATGGGTGCTTTTGTCGCAACTACAGCTAGTGATGGTAGTGATTTAGTAAAATCTCTTGGAGCTGACGAAGTTATTAATTACAAGACAGAAAAGTTCGAACATTCGATTCGTGACTACAACGCAGTTCTTGATACCATTGGGGGGGCGACGTTAGAGAGATCATTTGTAACATTAAAAAAAGGAGGAAAGATTGTTTCTATATCTGGAATCCCGAATGTTCGCTTTGCTAAAGAAAACGGATTTAGCTCATTAAAAAAAACCTTATTTTCAATTGCAAGTTATAAACTTACGAAGCTAGAAAAAAAACATAATGTCCAATACATGTTTCTTTTTATGAAGCATAGTGGAGAGCAGTTGAAAATTTTAACAGAAATGTTAGAGTCAGAAGTGATTAAGCCTACACTTGATAAAGTTTTTATTTTCGAAGATGCCCAAAAAGCATTGGAGTATGCAGAGGCGGGAAGAGCAAAAGGAAAAATAATACTTAAATTAAAATGATTAGTCTTATCTAACAAACCTTTCCTTAGGTAGAAAGTGTTTGTTTTTTTAACTTATCGAGGTTGCTTATAGAACTGATATGAACGAAACTGTCAACCCACCACACTAAAATGGTTTTAAATGGTGTTTCATTCAGTAATGAATAGAGTTATTCCTTGTTCAACTTATAAACCAAATATCCTTTCGGATTTAGCTTGTCAAGGGTGCACTTTCCCTTGATAAGCTAAATCCGAGAGGGATACAATCCTCAAAGTTGAAAAGGATAACCTTAAAAACTTGGCACGAAGGCAAAAACGTTGACGGTGGTATACAAACTGATATGCGTGGGTTGGGTACCACATTTCACTCCATCCGTCACGGAGCTGCCTCGGACTAACGGCGCACGTTCAGTTCTTCGAACTTAGTGCATAGTTCAACATGAGGGTTCTCCTTCCCGGGGATTTGCCTCCGAGCCAAATCTTCAATATCAACAAATCACAAAATTAGAATATACACGACCTACATGGAATTACTTTTAATTTACTTAAGCAACATTCGATTCAATTAATTGTTTATTCTCAATAGCGCACCCAATAGCCCAAATAAATCCAAGCAATTCCCTAGCGACAGCAACAACAGCTACTTTTCCACCTTTTCCTTTAGAGGAGATGCGATGGTATTTCATATGAAGACGGTGTTGAGCTTTCCAAGCAATACGTTTTGCCTCTGGATCTTGACCTTCTTGGCGTTTAAGCAATTCACCTTTAAGAGATGGTCGATGACGATAAGACCAACAAACCTCTACAATGGACCGGCGAATTTGCGAGTTTCCAGTCTTCGTAATCGAACCTTGCCAACGATTTGATCCACTAGAGTAATCTTTAGGTACGAGTCCAGCATAGGACATCAGTTGTCTTGGGTTTGAAAAGCGAGAAAACTGTCCTATTTCAGCTACTAAGGTAACTGCAGTTACTTCTGCAACTCCTCTTAATGTTTGAAGTGCTTGAATGGCAGGTGCGTGTTCACTTTGTAAAGCCTCTTCATGGATTTGATCCTCAATTCGCTTCATACGATCTTCAACTTCATTGATTGCATGGAGATATTCTTGAAAAACAATACGTTGAGAAGCTCTTTCAAATGTTAATCGTTTTAACCACTCACGAGGTTCTGGGGCAAAAACTTGAAGAAAATATAAAAAAGCGAAAGATTTCCAGTGACCCCTGGTCTTATGCAACTAGTCCAAACAGTTGATGGATGAATTCTTTTTGATTTTGGACAGACTTCTCCCTTTGAAGAGTCTGTCCTTTTTTGATCATGTGCATAGCCTCTAGCCCCGCAATAATTCGTTTGGCAGTCCGTAAGGACTTTAATCCAAGCATCGGGCGAATTCGTTTTTTAATAAAGCGATGATCCTGTTCCACGATATTGTTGAGATATTTAACTTGCCTTAGTTGGATGCCTTCAGGCATCTGTTTTTCTTCTTTTAACTCTTGAATAGCGATGGGATAAGTTGGGTTCTTGTCTACTGTTATCACACGAGGCTTAGAAACGTGCGAAAAAGCCAAGGCTTTCTTAAAAAAGCGCTTGGCTGCTTGTTTATTTCTTGCTTTACTTAGATAAAAATCAATGGTATTCCCTTCTGAATCAACGGCACGATACAGATACATCCATTGACCTTTGACTTTTACATAGGTTTCATCTACTCTCCAGGAATCATTGGTTGACTTAAGATGACGCCGTACTCTTTCATCTAATTCAGGCCCATATTGGTGTACCCAACGCATAATCGTTGTGTGAGCCATGGATAAGCCTCGTTCCTTCATCATTTCCACCAAATCACGAAAACTGAGGCTGTACCGTAGGTACCATCTAACCGTTAATAAAATAATGTCAGGCTGATAATGCTTCCATTTGAATTCTACTGGTTTTTTCAGACCGATACACGTCCTTTTTAGTTTAGTAGTATCAGTATATCCAAGATTTAGAGATTAGTTTCAAGTTAGCTGAAATTTTTGCACCAGAACCCTTCAATACGTACGTTGAGGATTTTGAAGATATGTTAGAAGAAGCAAGAATTGAATTGACTGTTGAAGATTATTGGAAACAATATGCTTATGAATCTTATAGAGACGCCAAATTAGATTGGGAAGCAGATATGGTAGATTTAGCAGAACAACAAAGAGGTGGGTTTAATAGAGATTAGGATGATATACTGTAAAACCAAACTTCATAGCCGACTTGAAATTAAAGATTAAGATCAACGAAACAGGCGCTTTTGTTGAATAAGAGATCGTCTTTGGACGAACTTTTTTAGAGAGTAAACATGATCTCTAGAATATTTAATATAAGGTCTATCAAAAACATTCGTTTATGACAGATTGATTTTGAAGTAAGTTTAGATAGAAAAAAAGTACAAAAAGAGGTGAATATACACCTCTTTTTAATTATCTCAAAAACCATGGTTTTTGAGAGTGTGGAATGTGAGCTTTAGTCTTATAGAAGAGTTAGGAGAAAGGTATTTATAACGAGATATATTTCCAAATAGGAAAGTTCTTTCCTTCGGAAATATATCTTTTTTTGAATTGTTATTCACCAATTTATAGGCATTTAAATTAACTATATTACAATTGTTTAGATAAAATTAAGGTTGTTATAAATGATAATTATTTTAAAAAATGTTTGACTAATTAAATGTAACTGCTTACAATGTAAATTAAGGGAAAGAACTTTCCTAAATTTGATGAAAGTATAAACTACATAAATTTTCAGGAGGTTATTTTTATGAATAAACTAAACATTGGTTTAATAGGTGCTGGACGAATGGGGGCTTTTCATGGCGAAACAATTGCTTACCGATTACCACAAGCTAACTTGTATGCGGTCGCAGATCCTGTACCTGGTGCAGCCGAAAAATTTATCAGTCAATTAGATGTAAATGCAAAAGCCTACACAGAGCCTATGGAATTAATACAAGATCCTGGAGTGGATGCCGTGGTCATTGCTTCACCAGCACGTACACATGCTAGTAATATTCTTGCTGCTATTAAACAAGGGAAAGCAGTATTCTGTGAAAAGCCTATGGCTGTTAATTTGAAAGAAGCAAACGAAATTATTCAAGAAAGTAATGAACATAATGTATTGGTTCAAGTTGGTTTTAATAGAAGATTTGAAAAGGGATTCAAAGCTGCGCACACAGAAATAGCTTCAGGTAAAATTGGAACACCTCAATTATTAAAATCAACGACAAGGGATCCTAAGTTAAATAGAGCGGAATCTATTCCAGAATGGACGATCTTTTTAGAAACCTTAATCCATGACTTTGATACTTTAATGTATTTAAATCCTGGTGCAAAGCCTGTTGAGGTATATGCGGTTGCAGATGCATTAATTCGTCCAGATCTAAAGGATAAAGGTTTCCTAGATACTGCTGTTGTTACGATAAAATTTGATAACGGTGCGATATCAACTACAGAAGCGAATTTCCAGGCTGTATATGGTTATGATGTTAGGGCAGAGGTTTTCGGATCGGAAGGTATGATTACTGCAGGGGGAATCCGTGAGTCTAGCATGACGAGATATAATCATAATGGGGTAAGTTTTGATACATGTCGTTATGACCAAGATTTATTGTTTGATGCTTACATTGCAGAATTAAGAAGTTTTGTAGATTGTGTGATTCATAATAAACCGGCATTAGCAACGGCTGAAGATGCTCGGTGGGCGTTAAAAATTGCGCTAGCTAGTGTTGAGTCCGTGAAAAGTAACTTGCCAATTAAACTTGATCAACACGCTTTAGTTTAATTAATTAGTAGAATGCTATATTGAAATGAAGTAAAGTCTATTCAAAAGAGGGAGTATTATCTCTCTTTTGAATGAAAAGGAAGAACATTTTGCCATTTAATAGAGAATGTCCAATTGTTAATAAAATAATACATGGAGGGAAGAAAATGAATAGAGATTATGGTCTTTGCCTATGGACTTTCGGGGATATATCTTTGGAAGAAAAGTGCAAACTTGCGAAGGAGATCGGTGTAGATGGCGTAGAGGTTCAAGGGGACTTAACTCAAAGTCCTGTTGAGTTGAAAGCGCTCTTAAATAAGTATGATTTAAAAGTATTATCAGTGACCCCTGACAATGTAGATATTTCAAGTGCCAATGAAAAGGTACGTTCTAGTGCAGTTCAATATTTTTTAGAACTATTAAACTGGGCTCAAGAATTAGGAGCTAAAAGAATTTGTCTACATGGTGATGTTGGGAAAATGCAAGGAAGTGGAGATTTATCGAAAGATTGGGAGTTACTTGTGGATAGCTCGTCAATGGTAGTGCGTAAAGCAGAGGAATTCGGGATCGAGGTTGTGTTTGAAGTACTAAATCGTTATGAGAACCATCAAATTGTAACAGCTAAAGAAGCATTAAGCTTAATTGATGAAGTAGGAAGTAAAAACCTTAAGGTACTATTAGATGCTTATCACATGAATATTGAGGAATCTTGTCCTATTCAGGCTCTTAAAGATGCTGGGGATAAGTTAGGTGTTTATCATGTCGCTGATTCAAATAGGCAAGGTGTAGGTGACGGACATTCTGATATAAAAGGTCAAGTTACAGCTTTATATGAAATTGGCTATGAAGGACCGATTATTATGGAAATGGTTGCTGAAGGACCAAATCCATTCACACCGGTTAAGGATGGAAACTATTTAGATATAGTTGTAAGTTATTACAAAGATTCTTTAAAACAACTAAGAGAATGGGATGCGGTTAAGGTTAATGCATAAGAAAATCTAACTTTTTAAAGGTTGGTTGTGTTAAAAGCAGGTGGTTGGATTGGCACGACTTAGATTGATTGGTTTATATATTTAATTAATTGAAAGCGTTTGCGGAAGGTGTATGCAAATACTAGTCAACGCCAGCATTATATCTAGGCGTTGGCTAGTTACAAATAATATCTAGAATATTTTCTAGAAATATTTATTTAAGTAAATCGATCATGAAAGGGAGTTCTATAAAAATGAAACGAAATATGAGATATATTATATTTCTGTCTGTAGTTGCCGCACTAGGTGGCCTTTTATTTGGTTACGATACAGCCGTTATATCCGGTGCAGAGCAATCATTACAAGTGTATTTTATAGATAATCTTGGTTTAAGTACATTATTCCACGGATTAACTGTATCTAGTGCTCTTATTGGTTGTATTATAGGTGGATTAATCAGTGGGGTACTTTCAAATCGAATAGGTCGTAGAAACTCTCTTCTTGTTGCAGCTGTTTTATTTTTTATTTCCGCGTTACTTTCAGGGTATCCTGAATTTTTATTCTTTACAAAAGGTGAGCCAACGATTGGGCTTTTCATTATGTTTAACGTCTATAGAATTATTGGTGGTATAGGTGTTGGTTTGGCTTCAGGATTAGGGCCATTGTATATTAGCGAAACGTCTCCTGCAAATATTAGAGGAAGATTAGTAACTTTAAATAATCTAGCCATTATATTTGGAATGTTGCTTGTTTATATTGTTAACTGGAGAATTGCTGCAGGGCAAAGTGCTAGCTGGATTCATGATATAGGCTGGAGATATATGTTTGCTTCTGAAGCCATTCCGGCTATATTATTCTTTGGCCTTCTGTTTCTAGTGCCAGAAACTCCTCGTTATTTAATATCGAAAAATAAAGATGAAGAAGCAATGACCGTCTTAACGAAAGTTAATGGATCGAATAAAATAGCAAAAGAAATTTATCAAGAGATTAAACAAACGATGGACACTCCTAACTCTCCTAAAGCGGGTATCTTTTCATATGGAAAGTTGGTCGTTATTGTAGGGATTTTATTAGCTGCTGCGCAACAGTTTGTAGGGATTAACGTTATTCTCTATTATGCACCACGTATATTTGCTAATATGGGAGCAAGTGCAGATAGCTCCATGCTTCAAACGATACTAATTGGGGTAGTAAACCTTATTTTTGTATTCATAGCTCTAATGCTTGTAGAGAAGTGGGGAAGAAAGCCCTTACTTCTAATAGGATCAGTTGGTATGGCTGTAGGAATGTTTGGAATAGCTACTTTATCGTTTGTTGATTCGATGGGGTTAGGTGCTTTGCTATTCATTTTAGTATATGTAGCCTTTTATAATTTATCTTTTGGTCCGCTTGTGTGGGTGCTAGCTGCTGAGATTTTCCCTAATAAAATAAGAGGTCAAGTGATGGCAATAACAGTTGTTGCTAACTGGGGAAGTAATTTATTAATATCAGCGACATTCCCTTCTTTACTGGAAATAAGCGCTGGAGTGGCTTATAGCTTTTATGGTGTAATGTGTATTCTTTCTTTCTTTTTTGTTTGGAAATTGGTTCCAGAAACAAAAGGAAGAACACTTGAAGAGATTGAAACGCATTGGAAACCAAAAGAAGTGGCTACCGATTTATCTCGAAAAAAAATAGAGTTATAAGACATATCTTCAAAGAAGGTGATTAGGGCAAGATGTATAAAATGTTGGAAGTGCTAGATATAAAATACTAGTTCTATTCTATTTAAGAGAAATGGTTACAAAAGCTAGAAAATCCTTTTCCTAATAATTTTAATCTACCTAAAAATTGATTAAAATAAATGTGTAGGTTCTTAAAGGGGAAGGAGAAAGAAAAAAGTGAAACAACCAACGATATATGATGTTGCAAAAGAAGCTGGTGTTGCTATTTCTACAGTCTCAAAAGTGTTAAATAATACAGGAAGTATTGGGGCAAAAACAAGAAAAAAAGTGGAAGAGACAATGCAGAAATTAAATTACCAACCTAGTGTTGCGGCATCAGTCAAGAAACGAATTCAAACAATAGGACTATTAATTCCAGATATTTCAGATCCTTTTATGGCGCAAATTGCAAGAACGATTGAGGATCATGGGCGGAAATTTGGGTTTAGTTTAATCGTATGTAGTACTGATAATGACTTAGATAAGGAAATAGAATATGTCTCAATATTAAAGAAAAAATATATAGATGGCATTATCATCGCTACAGGATTGAAAAATACAACAGCGTTAAAGAAGTTATTAAATAATGAAATCCCAGTTGCCTTATTGGCGAGGGAAGTTCCTTCACTAGCAGTTAATACAGTGGTTGTAGATGATTTTTTAGGGGCATTTGAAGCTACTTCTTATTTAATAAAACTAGGACATCAAAAAATTGCCATGGTGACTGAGGATATCTATTTTCCTGTAACAAAATTAAGGCTTGATGGCTACAAACAGGCTCTTGCTCAGGCTGATTTAACTTATAATGGAGATTTTGTTGCAATAAATAATACTAGCTTTACGGATGCCTTAGATTCAACGCTTAAACTACTAAATTTACCTGAACCTCCAACAGCTATTTTTGCATCAACTGAACCTCTTGCTATTGGAGTGATGCAGGGTGCTCGTGAATCTGGATTTGATATTCCAAAGGATATTTCAATAGTAGGTTTTGATAACTCTATCCTTGCAAAAATGTGTTATCCGCCATTAACAACTGTGTCACAGCCAATACATGAAATGGGTAAGAAAATAATCGAATTATTAGTTGAAGAAATAAAGAATCCAAAACAGGTAAAACAACGAATCGTCATGTCACCAGAACTAATCATTCGAGGAACAGCTAGTGAAATTTTAACATCTAAGACCTAAATCAGAGATACGATAATATTAAATAAAACAAAGGAATATTATTTGTATCTCGGTTATTTCCCTTTTTGTAGTATATGAAACATTTACCACTAGAAGCTTAGTTTTATCTTTAGGGGGGGAATAAAAATAGTTAAAATTTCGAAAGCACTTACAATTAATAATTATAAATGAACCAAAATCTAGTTTCAGTGGTTCATAGGGGGAACCCGTTTAAAATCAATGTTCAAGATATTATTTCTACCCCGACCACTGATATTTAATAACAATTATAAATGCATTAATATCAGCGTTTCTTGCAACTAACAGGAAACGTTTTTTTGATGCGCCCAGCGTCTATAGGGTGAAAGTCCCGAACTGTGAAGGCAGAAGTAGTAGTAGTTTAACGCAAGGGTGCTGAGGAAAAATAAATTTATGTTTATTATCACGGAATCGAAGGGGAAACTCGCTTGTAGATTTTAAAGATGGGGTTTATTAATTTGATTACTACAATCTGTGTATTTAACTAGACATATAATATACATTATACGCATTTATTACATATCTTCCTTTGTTTAACTCATCATATAATATGTGTTTCACCCAGCCTTTTCGCTCCATTGAAACTGTTTGAACTTGGGATTCAGCCGAGATACGTGTAAAAATGGGTCATAGGCTTACTTTTATTTCCAGACAATGACCCGTTTTATGTTTAAATGGGTATATTCTCCTCTACTGGTTGAGGGATGTTTTGTAAATCGATGACATAATCTCCAAAACGTTTAATGTGTCTTGTAAGGTATGGACTCAGCATAACAAGATCTTCTCGCGAAAACTTATACCCTTCGTTTTAGGAACTTTTTTGCAGAAACTAAATTGGATATATATGTAAAAATATAAATAGATCGTGAAGAAATATACTTAAGCTAACTGGGCAGTTGAAGAAAGAAATTCCCAATGCTAAATCGCTTTAGACAAAAAGAGAGGGGACTTCCCTGTATGCTTTTCTTTACAAAGCTGGTTAATTTGCGAAAACAGTAGGGTATGCTATAATTTTAAAAAATACAAAATATGGATATTTCATAATATTGTGGGGGGAAGAAAGTGAATATTATACTGCTCGGTATATTGTTTACCATCCTTTGGGCATCTGGTGCGGTCTCTGTGAAATTTGGCTTGCTGTCATCGCCACCGTTAACCATGGGGACCATTCGTTTTCTTTTAGCAGGTTGTTTACTATTGTTATATATTTACTTGGTTAGAAAAGGGAAATACCCGATGCCCCAAAAACGAGAATGGAAGCCATTGATTTTATTAGGTTTATTTAATACTTCGTTGTATCTCGGCTGTGGTTTTTGGGCGTTGCAAACGGTCTCATCTGGTTTTTTTAATTTAGCTGTCGTTATCAATCCATTTCTTGTTGCACTTCTTTCCTCGATTTTCACGAAACGCTTGGTTCAACAGAAAGAATGGATAGGAATGATTGTTTCGGCAATCGGATTAGTGATTGCAACATACCCCTTACTCCAAAACGGTCATTCCACATTAAGCGGGCTTTTCTTGTTGATGATTGGCATGGTATCCATGGCAATCGGTAGCGTATATTTTCAAAAAGAAAAATTGCAACTGCCTAGTTTGGTCATTAATGCGTGGCAAGTTTTATTTGGCGGAATCATTTTAATCATACCCTCTATAATGTTAGAATCAGGTAAACCCTTTGTATTTGATAAGAATTTAGTAGTATATCTGGTGTGGTCGGTCTTAGGTGTTTCAATCTTTGCTATGATTCTTTGGTTTTATTTGCTTAAACAAGATGCAGTTAGGGCAAATATTTGGTTGTTTTTAACGCCCATTGCAGGATACGTTTTATCTTCTATCTTATTGGGAGAAGAGATTACAAAGTATGATGTGATTGCTTCTCTTTTTGTGTTTGCTGGATTGTATTTATCGGGTAATTTTCGAACTAACAACTTGGTGGCTAAACCTCCACTAAAGAAAAAGCTTGAAGCATAAGAGTATAGGGGAAAGTAAAAGCGTGATATGTCAAATCTAATATGAAGTGGTTATTTGACTAGCGGGGGCTTTTGCTTAACAACGGAGGTAGCTGCAGCACCTCCTTTTCTTATTGAACAAACGGGGCAGGTTAGTGGAAAAGGGATTTAAAACACAAACATACTTAAATTTCAGTTTTTGAAAAAATTTGAGTTCGGACTGGAAAGGCTTTTTGTAAGCTCTTAGAACTATCAATAATATTATGGATTGTTTGGCGGCAAAAAGGAAAGAGGCACACATATTTCTTCGCAACTTTATGGGGATATATGGATATACAAAAAGGTGCGCTTTAACTGAGTACACCACTTGTTTTATGAATTGTATATTTCTCTGTTTAAATTCACAATATCCTTATGTGAAAATTCAACTTCTTTTTTTTCTGCAAGGAGCTCTGCAAACCTTTCCATCACCTTATCCCGTAGTAATGGTGCTTTTTCTTTATTTGCCTTTTTCAACGCTTTCGTTAGTTCATCTTTTGTTAGCTCTGTGCAGTAAGCAGGAGTTCCTGGCTGTTGTCTCCAAGAGTCACTTAAAGAACCACTATCTACTGCGTCGAAGCCTAGCTCGTTTACTACGTCCGTGACTACTTGTTTTTGTGATGGGTCATTACCAGCAACTGCCATCGCAATTCGTTCACTAGAATCTTCGGATGTTCCTTCATTTTCTAAAGTATAGGCTAATAAGTTGTTGAAAGCTTTAATGATAGGTCTGCCTAATTGATTTGAAACCCAAACACTTTCAACCATCCCGTTCTCGATTTCTTCAATTCTGCCGTCTCTATATGGATAATAATTTGAAGTATCTACAATGATTACTTCCTCCCCGACTTGATCGATAATGTTCCGAATGCTTGGCAGTGCTTTTATAGGGAGAGATATTATAAGAACTTCAATATTTTTAATTGCATCCTCTACAAGCACAGGTGTTCCAGCAAGCTCTTTTCCTTCTAAACGTTCAATTCCTCGTGCATCTGCAATTTTGACATCATGTCCATTCTTAACTAATTTTTTAGAAATAATTGACCCAATTGGTCCTGCACCTATAATTCCAAATCTCATTATTGTTCCTCCTAAAGAATTTGTATATAAAAGAATTATTCTGCTTAAAGTTACACAATCATATGTTTATCAAACGGTAAACATATATTCATTAGATATTAAAAACGTATTGAGTATTTCTGTTACATATACTAGAATAAAATGATTTCTCATCTTTTTGAAGTAGGCAATAAAAATTGACGTAGTACATTTTTTTGTACTTAACAGTAGAAAGCAGGTGAAAAGGTGTCTAGGATATGTAAGGATGGATTTGACAAAGAGTGTATAAAGGAACAAAGAGAAGTTTATGGCATTGCTTATACCCAAAACATACTCTCCGGACGTTGGAAATATCTAATTCTTTGGTTTTTAAAGTCCACAAAGCGTCGTTATAGTGAAATTAAAGCTTTTTTAGGGGATATTTCACAAGGTTCTCTTACAAAGCAACTTCGAGAACTGGAAACAGATGGTTTAATTAATCGCAAAATTTATCCAGAGGTTCCTCCTCGTGTAGAGTATTCATTAACCTCAAAAGGGGAAGAATTTGTTCCTATTATTGATTTGATGGAAGAGTTCGGGAAGAAGTTTGGAGAGCAAGTGGACTAACCAAAGCGAGCCCATCCATTGTTTACGTTTACCCTAAAAATTCAAAATTTAAATGGTGGATAAAGTAAAAGTTGTGGGAGGGGAAATCGTTCTAACGGTAGCTTTTTCTTTTACGATAAAAGTTTGTGAAGATTTGTATTAAAGTAACGGGGGCAAGAGTTGAAGATTCGAAGCTGTCATTGTTGCAGCTTTTTTTTGTACTAACTAAGCAGATTAACACAACAAAGGCTTCCTTTATTAGGAACATTTGCAGGATTAATAATCCTTTGTTTGTTCTATTATAAATTCTTTGTCAAATCCGTCTTTACAAATTCTAGCCATCTTTTCACCTGCTTTTTGCTATTAAGTACAAAAAAATGTACTACGGCAATTTTTATTGCCCTCTTTAAAAAAATGAGAATTGGTTTTATTCTAGTGATGTAACAAAATTACTCAATACAACAATGGATAGGCAAACTGTGTAATAAACAGAATCTGGACATTTCAGTTTGAAACAGCTGATGTGGATCAAGGGTGCTATCTTATTGTTGGATCTATACCTCTGTTCTAGATAAATTCAGCCCTATATAATGTGAGTAGGTCCCTTAAGATAAATTGACAACTAAATTTTCACCGTGATATAGTTAGCTTGCTAAATATGTTTTAGTAGTGGAGGCATATCTATGAACGATAAGGTTGATTGCGATATTCGTCAGTCGTTAGATAAAATTTCATTTCAAATGCGTCGAGATTATAATGAAAGCCTAAGAGAACTTAATCTTTATGTAGGGCAAGATAATTTACTATCTCGTTTGTGGTTAGGCGATGGGGTAACACAAATGCAACTATGTGAACATTTAAAATGTGAACCGCCTACGGTAACAAATATGGTTAAATCATTGGAGCAAAACGGATTTATATACCGTAAACGTGATGAACAGGATGCAAGGGTTATGCGAATTTATCTAACGGACAGAGGCAAAGAACTAGAGAAACCGGTTGAGTTCAAATGGAAACAGCAGCAAGAAAAATTACTCCATTCAATCTTACCGGAAGAACGCTTACTATTAAGGGAACTTATGAAGCGAATGGAGAGAAACTTGTTATAAGTTTTCTCTATGTTGATATTTAGCATGCTAAATAATTGTTTAGCAACCTAAATATTAAATAGTTCTATCTCGTTTATTTACTAAGAAAAAGGTTATGGGAATCCACTGAAGAGGATGCTCTAGCCGAAACAATGATATCCGTACTTGCTAAAATACTTTTGCTTAATTTCATAGGGGAATATATTTCTAAAGACTTACATTGAATAATAGCCGTTCTCAGCAAGGAAGCCCTGTTTTTTTGGAAGCGGGGGACCCAAGATTTTAACGAATCATTGCACCAGCCTTTACAACTATGACGTACTCAAAGCCAGGGGATATGAGTAATATACGCGACAATTCAGTAAGGAAATCAAAAGAAAAACTGTCCTTGATGGGTAATCACCAGTTAATTAGTTAGCAAGCTAAATATTATTTAATTTTCTCCGATCTACTGAAATGTGATTGGGAATAATTTACTTCAGGTTCTTTTGGTTACTTGAAGCCTATTTAAAATAAAGGAGAAGAGATACATGAAAAAAAGAAAAGAGATGCAACTAGCACTACAAATGGTTTCGGGGTACGGAGCCGAATTCAGCGCTTGGAGAATGCCAGGCACCGACCCAGCAGCCTACACAAATATGGATAGTTATGTGGAGCGGGCTAAATTAGCTGAAAAAGGAAAATTTCAAATGATCTTTATCGCCGATACTCCAGCATTAACCGTCGAATTAGGACCTCAGACTCCTATGTTCCCTATGGATCCTATGTTAGCACTAATGGCTGTAGCTAGAGAAACGAAACATATTGGTCTTGTTTCTACCCTCTCAACGACATTTAATTATCCATATAACATAGCACGTCAGTTCAAAGCACTGGATGTTATAAGTCATGGACGTGTAGGTTGGAATGCAGTCACCACATCTCATCCATTAGCGGCAGCAAATTTTGGTGCTCAGATTGCCAATCGCAAAGAACGATATGACATGGCTCATGAATCCATACAAATTGTCCAAGCATTGTGGGGGAGTTGGGAATCAGACGCTTGGACGTTAGATGCAGAAGGCGGAAAATTTGCCGACATGGACAAAATTCAGCCTATAAATCTTGAAGGGCATTATTATGCATCTCGTGGTCCTTTGCCAATCCCGCCTTCTGAGCAAGGTCAGCCAGTTATTTTCCAAGCAGGCGGAGGGGAAGAAGGATTGGAATTGGCGGGGAGGTACGCTTCTGGTGTCTACGCTAACCCTTATGACATTGAGTCTGCTCGTGATCATAGGCAAGCGCTTCGACAAAGTGCAGCTCGTTTTGGCCGAAATCCCGATGACATCAAGATGTATGCAGGTTTTATGTTTTCTCTAGGCTCAACTGAAGAAGAAGCTTTGGGACGACGAAGACAGCTTATGAGTTTTAATCCTGAGGAGATTCCAAGTAGGGTAAGTTACCTTGGTTCCATGGTTGGTTTACCACTATCAGTGAACACGGTAGATATTGATCAATCTTTAGCAACTGACATGTTGAAAAATGCATATGCCAACCCAATGGATCCACGTTCCCACAGAGCTTTACAGCTGCTGAGACAAGGGCTATCCATTCGAGATGTTCTTGCCCATGGGGTCATTAACTATCATCCGGTAGTTGCAGGTACCCCCGTACAAGTTGCTGATTTCTTGGAAGAATGGTTTTTGGCCGGTGCATGTGACGGCTTCTCGGTTGTTCCAGATATAGCATATGATGGAGTTGCTGATTTTGTGGACCTGGTTGTCCCAATTTTGCAAGACCGCGGTTTGTTCCACAGAGAATATGAAGGAAAAACACTGCGCGAGAATATGGGAGTTCCTTATCAATACGGAAGTGCTAAATATTAAAATAATTAATAGAGGAGAGGGTTCAAATGAATAATACGCTTGAATTGCTTCATAATCATACATCCGTTCGTTCTTATACAAATCAACCACTGACAGAGGAACAACGGGATGTAATCTTTAAGGCAGCTAATCAAACTTCATCTTTCAGCCTTTTACAGGTCGTTTCTATCATTAGAATTACTGATCCAGATCTCCGTAAAAAAGTGATGCAACTCTCTGTCAATCAACCTTATATTGAAGAGGCAGCAGAGTTTTGGATTTTTTGTGCAGATTTTAACCGAAATCATCAAATTGCTCCCAAGGTAGACCTTAAGTATATTGAATACCTTTTGATAGGTTCATTCGATGCTGGGCTAATGGCTCAAAATGCTTTAACCGCAGCTGAATCATTGGGACTCGGTGGTGTATATATCGGTGGAGTAAGAAGTAATATTGCAGAATTAACTGAGGTGTTAAATTTACCAGAGTATGTGGTTCCTTTAGTTGGTCTATGCATAGGCCATCCTGCTGGAGAGAAACCTGGACTAAAACCACGTTTACCTCAATCGATGGTAATGTTTGATAATCAGTACCAACCACTAGATGAAGAAAAATTAGCAAATTATGACCAACAGATGCGTGAATATTACCGAGATCGACCTGTTAAAGCTCCTTTCACAGTAAAGAAAGTAAAGGGGTGGAAAGATCATATTGAGGATCATCTTGAAAGAAGCAAACTGCCCTTCATGCTCGAGTATTTAAACAAACAAGGATTTGCTAAAAAATAAACTGTTATTAATTAAATTGATTTACAAGGAGATATAGAAATGAAGAAGCAATACAATACGCGTGCCATCTTGGTATCGCTGCTTATCTGCGGTTTTGTCGGCATGTTTAGCGAGACTGCTCTAAACATAGCAATGACTAGTTTAATGGAAGTGTTCCAAATTTCAGCCCCAACCGCACAGTGGTTAACAACCGGTTTCCTGCTGACTCTTGGCATTTTAATGCCGATGAGCGGGTTGTTTCTGCAGATGTTTACGACAAGGCAGATGTTCACAGGTTCGCTCATCAGCTTAATCGTTGGTACATTAATTGCGGCGCTCGCGTTCAATTTTGAAATGTTAATGTTCGCCCGAGTTTTACAGGCAGTAGGCATGGGCTTGTTGCTTCCACTCTTGTTCAATACAATTCTTGTCATATATCCGCGTGAAAAGCGGGGTGCGGCAATGGGATTCGTCGGACTTGTTATCATGTTCGCGCCAGCAACCGGACCGACCGTAGGCGGTCTATTAATAGAATATTTAACATGGCATTATATCTTCTGGTTCTCGCTGCCGTTTCTGGTTATTGGATTGTTGATAGGGCTGAAGTATTTGGAAAATGTCACTGATGTCACGAAGCCCCGGATAGATCTGCTGTCTGTCGCATTGTCAACGATTGGCTTTGGAGGAGTTGTCTTCGGCTTCAGTAAGGCGGGCGAAGGAGCTGAAGGTTGGAGCAGCATGGTCGTGGTCACATCAATCGTCGTTGGGCTCGTTGCGCTGGTATTGTTCATACTGCGGCAGAACTCTATGAACGATCCGATGATGAATCTGAGCGTTTTCAAGTATCCGATGTACGTCGTTGGGCTGCTTCTGGTACTGTCATGTATGTTGATTATTATGTCGAGCATGATTATTCTGCCGATGTTTTTGCAGACTGGTACAGGACTGTCTGTGTTCATCACCGGACTCATGCTTTTGCCAGGCAGCGCGCTGAATGGTATCCTCTCGCCGCGTGTGGGGCGTTTGTTCGATAGATATGGACCGAAATGGCTCGTTATTCCCGGCCTCGTGATTGTTGCAGTCATGTTATGGTTCTTTACCAACCTATCCCCTGCTTCTTCAGTGGCCTTTATCGTGGCTTTGCATATCGGGCTCATGGTTGGGGTAGCTATGATATGGATGCCTGCTCAAACGAACGGGCTAAATCAATTGCCGCCGGAGTTATACCCGCACGGCACGGCAGTCATGAACACACTGCAGCAGGTCGTGGGCGCGATTGGAACAGCGGTCGCAATCAGTATCCTTACGGGCGGTATGGAGAAATACTTGCACGGCTCCTCCGCTCCGGGCAAACAGGCCGAAATTGCAAACGCGATGACGGCTGGATCACAAAACGTGTTCTTGTTCACGATGATCATAGCACTGATTGGCATGGTCATAGCGTTCTTCATCCGCCGCGTCGTAGTCAGCCGCGAGGCGGTGCATTCGCCACATTGATGTTTTGTCAGTGAATCCCTTGTCTGTATCTATTAAGAACGTTTACACTAAATGGAAGAAGAAATTGGGTATCGGTTGGAATTTTATGAGCTGGTGTCATCCGGATATGCCCATTGTGAAGAATTACCTTAAACAAAACCAGCTAATAGTTTGTCAACTTTTTCAATGAAAAATAAAAATACAAAGTGATATACTTAAAAGTGCATACCAAATAACCTTCCTTTCTCTTATAAATGATCAGGTATTCTTCAATACTACTAGCGAGAGCGTCTATTTTAGCCTCTAACTTTGATAAATGATCTTTGTATCGAAGAAGCAAATTTACATACATACCAATGCTTAGAATGTGACTCTGTAAATCAACAAAAGATACGATATGTTAAACTCATTGAAAATATGTTGTTAAAGTAAAGAGATTAGTTATATAAGAATTTTTACATTTTACTATTGATAGTTAGGGGGAGGTATTTTGCTTATATCTGAGCGTCATCGTTTGATATTAGATTATTTAAAGGAAAAAGAGCATGTTAGGGTTCATGAACTAGTAGAGTTAACAAAAAGTTCGGAATCTACATTGCGACGTGATTTGGATCAACTAGAAAAGGAGAACTATGTAAAACGTGTTCATGGCGGTGCTTCACTGTTACAAAGAAAACGTGAAGAACCAAGCATGATTAAAAAATCAACTCTGAATCTTAAAGAAAAAAATATTCTAGCAAAGTATGCTGCCCAACTAATTGAAAAAGGAGACTGTGTATATCTTGATGCAGGTACAACAACCTATCAAATGATACAGTATTTAGACGAAGAGAACATTGTTGTGGTAACAAATGGGATTGACCATTTAGATGCATTACTTGAAAAAGATATAAAGACATATTTAATCGGAGGATTTGTAAAAAAAGTAACAAAAGCTATGATTGGCAGTAATGCATACAACAGCATTCAAAATTATCGATTTGATAAATGCTTTATAGGAACAAATGCAATTCACCATGCACTAGGTTTTACTACTCCAGATCCTGAAGAAGCACAACTGAAAGCAAAAGCTATCTATCTCTCGCGTGAATCGTTTGTACTTGCAGATCATACTAAATTTGGAGAAGTCTCATTTTCTAAATTTGCAGATCTACATCAAGCTAAAATCATTACAAATGAAGAAGATTCGATCATTATGGAAAAGTATAAGGAGAAAACTGAAATTTACTGTGTAGCTTATTAATAAGCTCTTATTTTTTCTACATAAACTATCTTTCATTGGAGCTGACTCAGATGTCTACTAAATAGACAAAACGAGTTTAAAGCTCTTTTTATTTTGTCTTGAATATGCAATATTTCCAAATGAAATTTTTAACTTTACATTTATTTTCAACAAAATAAATACTTCAATAAAATATTTTTTGAATTGGAAAGAATGTGTTAAATACTAAAAATCTTCCATTATTCATTCAAAAACTCTTACTAATACTCATGTTGAGGATTAGTTGCAAAAGTAAACAAACTAATATAAAACATTTCCGATATAATTTTCTGAATTTTTACAATATATTGACATCGGTTGGAAGACATAATATAATCATAATCAATCAAAAGTAGTCAAAAACAAGTGAATTTAATTGTTGAATCCATCATAAAAAATCATTTATTCATTACAACCTCGAACTAAACAACAAATGTCGAATTTCCATCATCGATCTAGACAAAAATCATTCAAGAACATCTATAAAGAAAACTGAAATAATTGTGACATGTTTTAAAGGGGGTGATGTACCAACTGATTGTAAGCGTTGTCAATACAGGTCATCCATTTAAGAAATTCTAGTGAAAAATGAAATTCGTTTTTATTTTTATTAATTTCCTAGGGGGCTCACAATGAAAAAATTATTAGTGCCAGTTTTAATGTCTGTTATTGTTCTAATGTCCGCATGCAGCAGTGCAAGTGAATCTTCAAATGACAGCACTGGGCAGGAAAACAGCGACGATAAGTTAAAAATTGGTTTAACTGTAGGTACTTTGGCAAATCCATTTTTTGTTGCAATGGGAAAAGGTGCTGAAGAAGCAGGGAAGGAACTAGGTGCAGAGGTTCTTGTAGAAAGCGCTGAATATGATCTTGCAAAACAAACCTCCCAAATTGAAAACTTTATTACCAAAAAGGTAGATGTGATTTTATTAAATGCTGTTGATACGAAGGGAATTGCAGCAGCTGTGCTACAAGCAAAGGAGGCAGGTATTCCAGTAATCGCAGTTGATACGAATGCTGAGGGCGGTGTTGCTGCAACGGTTACTTCTGATAACTACCAAGCAGGTCAGCTTGCTGGTGAATATGTGGTTGAACAATTAAATGGAAAAGGAAACATTGTCATTATTGATGGTCCTCCAGTTTCAGCTGTTATAGATCGTATTCAAGGCTTTGAGGATGTGATCAAAGAGTCTGGAATTAAAGTAGTAGCGAAGCAAAATGGAGAAGGAAACCGTGAAAAAGCATTATCCGTTATGGAAAGTGTTTTGCAAGCAAATCCAGCGGGATCAATTGACGCTGTATTTGCAATCAATGACCCTGAAGCAATTGGAGTTGAAATTGCTCAAGAGCAAGCTGGACGGAAGGATGAGTTTTTCATAGTTGGTGTCGATGGTGCTCCTGAAGCAACAGAAGCAATGGCGAAAGAAGGAAGCTCAATTATGGCAACTTCAGCTCAATCTCCTAGCGAAATGGTGAAAAAAGCAGTTGAAATTGGAATGAAAGTAAAAAATGGCGAAGATGTCGAAGAGCTTATCAAAGTACCTGTTGATCTTGTCACTCAAGATACATTAGATTCATACAAGGGTTGGTAAACCTCTTTAAAAAAATAGGCTGATATGGATCCATTCCTCACTCAGCCTCTTTCAAATAAAGTGAGACTTGATTCAGTGGGGTTATTTTCATCTCCCACTGAATGGCAGCGAAACTTATCACGCTTAGTACGCCACGTCCTGTGGCTAGCGCCTGACTTGGACGTCCTGTCCTTCGTCGGATCTATACGGGCAGTTAACCTTAATCAAACTTCATTACTTCTTTATGAATAGTGAATTGTGTTTCTTATTGCCCGTTAAGAATGGGATAAATAAGGGGGGGATTAGAGTATGGATATAAAAGAGATGTTATTAAAAAAACAACACACAAGAAAATTGCCGGTACTGAATATGGAAGGGATCAGCAAAACATTCTCAGGTGTAAAGGTATTAAACAATGTGAGAATTGAGCTTTATCCAGGTGAAGTACACGCATTAATGGGAGAGAACGGTGCCGGGAAATCCACTTTCATGAAAATTCTTGCAGGGATCCACACTCCTGATCATGATGGCGGGACCATCTATTTTAAAGGTCAACCTATAGCATGGAAGGATCCTGTTGATGCAAGGAACAGAGGGATCAGTGTTATCCACCAGGAGTTAAACCTCTCTCCTAATCTTACAATCAGTGAAAATATTTTAATGGGTTCACCTTTTCCAAGAAATCGATTAGGAATGGTCAAATGGGAGGATGTCCATGAACGTGCACAAAAAGTGCTCGATTCTATGGGATCTAATCTAAATCCCCGTCAACTGGTTTCAACCTTGAGTGTCGCCCAACAACAAATGGTCGAGATTGCACGAGCATTATCCTTTAAGGCAGAGGTTCTGATCATGGATGAACCTACAGCCTCGCTAACAGATAAAGAGATTACAAAGCTGTTTCAAATTATTGGTGATTTAAAAAAACAAGGAGTTGCGATCGTTTATATTTCTCATAGGATGGATGAAATCTTTAAGATTTCGAATCGATTCACTGTATTACGTGATGGCGAATGGATTGCAAGCGGTCCGATTGAAGAGACAAATCCCGACCACCTTGTAAAGCTAATGGTAGGTCGTGATTTAAAAGATTTATTTAATCGTAAGAAAGGATCTGAGAAAACAGTATCATATGGGGCTGCCCCTGTTCTAGAGCTGAAAAATGTTTCTGATCATACCATTGTAAAAGAAGTTTCGTTTAAAATTTACCCTGGTGAAATTGTTGGTTTAGCAGGACTTGTAGGTGCAGGTCGAACAGAGCTGGTTAGGGCTCTATTTGGTGCATCAGAGCTGAAAAGCGGGGGAATAATCGTAGATGGCAAGACTGTTAATATAAAATCACCAATCGATGCGATTGAAAATGGAATTGCCCATGTGCCTGAAAGTCGAAAGGAACAAGGATTATTTTTATCGATGTCAGTAAAAGAGAATCTTTTAATGGCAGAATTAAAAAAGCATTCCAAGTCAGGAATTGTTCGTTGGAAACAGGTTAATGCAAGTGCCGACCAGTTTATAAAAGACTTAAATATAAAAATTGCCTCTCCAGAACAGCAGGTCTCAAACCTAAGCGGAGGTAATCAACAAAAAGTAGTCATTGCTAAATGGTTGTCCATTGCACCAAAGGTTTTACTACTTGATGAACCAACTCGGGGCGTTGATATTGGGGCAAAAACTGAAATACACAAAATTGTCTCAAAGCTTGCGGATGAAGGCTTAGCTGTATTGGTGATTTCATCAGAGCTGCCGGAAGTACTAGGAATCAGTGATCGAATCCTTGTCATGTGTGAAGGAAGATTAACAGGGGAACTTTCGAGAGAAGAAGCTACACAGGAAAAAATTATGTACTTAGCTACTAGAGGGGAGTAATGGAAAATGAAAGCAAATATTCAATCCGCTTCACCATCGCAGAGCTTAGAGGTAGGAAAAACCCTTCATGCTTTATGGAATCGTTTAGGCATGATTATGATTCTACTATTATTAGGTGTTGTCCTTTCGTTCACTGCACCTAACTTTTTGGATACGGCCAATATGTTAAATGTATTGAAGCAGGTTTCCATTATTGCGATATTGGCCGCAGGAATGACGATCGTCATATTAACCGGTGGTATCGATTTATCAGTTGGTTCAACAGTTGCTCTGTCTGGTGTTATCTCTGTTATGGTTTCTGCTGCAGGAGTTAACCCAATTATTGCAATGTTATCAGGTGCAGCAGTAGGTTATGCAGTTGGACTTATTAATGGCTTTTTTACGGCAAAAACGAAGTTGCCATCATTTATCGTGACATTAGGAAGCTTTACGTATGTTCGTGGTCTTGCTTATGTAATAAGTGGCGGCTATCCAATTGTTTTGCAAAATGAAACCTTTAAATTCATTGGCGGCGGGGCTATTTTTGGAGTGCCTACTCCGATCTATATCATGCTTTTAGTGTATGTTGTGATGTTTTTTGTCCTGAAGTACACAATGTTTGGCCGACATATTTATGCAATTGGCGGAAACGAAGAAGCTGCGCGCTTAACTGGGATCAAGGTGGAAAAGTCATTAATAAATGTGTATTCCATTAGCGGTTTATTAGCGGGTTTGGGCGGTGTTGTATTAGCAGGAAGATTGTATTCTGGCCAGCCAACTGCAGGACAAATGTATGAATTGGATGCCATTGCTGCGGTTATTTTAGGCGGAACTAGCTTGACTGGAGGAAAGGGCAGAATACAAGGAACGATCATCGGGGTTTTAATCATGGGTGTGATTAGCAATGGTTTGACTCTTATGGATGTGAATTATTATTGGCAGTTAGTTGTAAAAGGCGGTGTGATTGTCGCAGCCGTTTTATTGGATCGTTTAAGAGGAAGCAGTGCAGCATAAATTTCACCTTGTGATTAATATGTAAAGGGGTTTTTCTGAAAATGTCCATTATTAAAAGGGAGATTTCTGTATTTCTAATCTGCTTCATTGTCCTTTGCTTTCCATTAACCTCTGTTTTTGCAGGAGATTCTGAGTATTACAATGAAACTTATCGTAATCAATTTCATTTTTCCCCTGAAGCAAACTGGATGAATGACCCAAATGGCATGGTTTATTATGAAGGTGAATATCATTTATTTTATCAGCATCATCCATATGGAACGACATGGGGACCGATGCATTGGGGGCATGCTGTAAGTAAAGACCTTGTTCATTGGGAGCATTTGCCGATTGCCTTATCACCTGATGAAAACGGTGACACTTTCTCAGGAAGTGCTGTAATCGATTGGAACAATACAGCAGGATTTGGAAAGGAAGCGATGGTTGCCATTTTTACTCATTCGGGGGAAAAAGGCCAAGTCCAAAGTCTTGCATATAGTCTTGATAAAGGAAGAACGTGGGAAAAATATGAAGGTAATCCTGTTATGCCTAATCCGCCAATACCGGATTGGCGTGATCCGAAGGTTTTTTGGCATAAAGATTCAAACCAGTGGGTGATGTCATTAGCAGCAAAGAATAAAGTCATGTTTTATACGTCACCCAATTTAAAAGACTGGGAGTTTGCTAGTGAATTTGGTCCAGATGGCGGGATCCAAGCAAATAGTCTTGATCGTACCTCTTATGCAATGTCTGAACAATCAGGCGGATCGTTTAGCTATGAGGGCAATATCACCCTTAACGAAAAGAATGGGCGAGAAGGAGCGGGCGGCCTAGTTTTTCATGCTGACAAGAGTGCAAAGAATGGATATGTGGCCAACCTAGATGCAAAAAATGATGTTGTCACATTAAGTAAAAATGAAGAGGGCGTAACGAAAGAAATTGCTCGGAAACCTTTCACTCTAGAAACCTCAAAGACTTATCAAGTAAAGATAGATATGGATTTAGATCAAATAAAAGTTGCCGTTAATGATCAACCTGTTATTGAAGCAAATGATCTGACATTTGAAAACGGTTACTACGGCTTGTCAGCTTGGAATTCTACCGCTGCTTTTCGAAATGTAGAATTTGAAAATAAATCAAATTTTGTGACGAACATGTCTAAATGGAAGGTAGTAAATGGCTCATGGGAAGATACGTTGGATGGGAAAAGCGGGAGCTCCACGGATGACGCTTTTATCATGAGCGGCAACACGTCTCAGAACTTAATTTATGAAGCAGATCTCACGATTTCTGGAGATAAAGGAGGAAATGGTGCTGGAGCACTCGTTTTCCGAGCAGATGCTGATGCAAAGAATGGTTATTTTGCAAATATTGATGTGCTGAATGATACGATGAAACTAATGAAAATTGAAAATGGAAAGGTTTCAGTCATAACGGAAAAAGCAGTAAATCTTGATACAGATCAGACCTACCATTTACAAGTTAAAACGTACGGCGAAAACATAAAAGTATATCTAGATCAAAAGCTCATTCATGACATAAATGACGCAGCATTTTCATCTGGTTATGTAGGCTTGAACACTTGGAATTCCTCAACGATTTTTCAAGATGTTCAATTGAATAAGAATATCGTAACAAACGAGAAGGAACTCATGAATCATGATTTCGAAACAGGGGATTTAACTGGTTGGAAAGCAGCAGGAGGTAATGCATTTACTAATGACCATGTGACAACTGCAGCATCCTATTGGGGAGGGCAATTTGGTCATGAAGGGAATTATCATCTATGGGGATTTTCGGATCTTCATAATGGAGACGATGCTACAGGTGAGCTGCATTCCTCTTACTTTAAGTTAGGTGGAACAGGTGAAATTAATTTCTTACTAGGCGGTGGCAACGACATTAATAACCGCTATGTTTCATTAGTGAGAGCCTCTGATAACAAAGAATTAATTCGTCAGGCGAATACAAAATTTAATGAAGAAAAGTATAACAAATACGTATGGGATGCGTCTGAATATATCGGTGAAGTGCTCTATATAAAAGTGGTTGACCAAGCTTTAGGGGGCTGGGGTCATATAAATGTTGATGATGTTCATGTTTATAATGAAGGTTCTATGCCAGCAGAAGTTGACAATATTGCTAAAGAACCTGTGGAAGGTGAAGTTAAGCAAAGCGGAACTCTTACAGAATGGACTGCTGTTTCAGGAGAATGGATACCTTCTACAAACGGTAGCAACGGTGGGATTTGGGAATGTCCTGCTTTAGTTGAATTGCCAATTGATGGCGATCCAACAAAAACAAAATGGGTGCTGCAAGTAAGTATAAATGATGGAGCACCAGCTGGTGGGTCTGGTATGCAGTATTTTGTCGGCAGTTTTGACGGAAAAACGTTCAAAAATGAGAATCCGACTGATCAGGTATTATGGACAGATTATGGAGCTGATTACTACGCAGCAGTTGAATGGAGTGGAATTGAGGGGGAGAATAGTGAAAAATATTGGTTAGGATGGATGAGTAACTGGCAATACGCCAACAATACACCAACTTCAACTTGGAGAAGTTCAATGAGCCTGCCTCGTAAGATGGAGCTTACTCAAACAGAAGAAGGAATGCGTTTAAAACAAACGCCGGTTTCGATCGATTCGATTCGTGACAATAGTCAAAAAGTATCTTTTGAAAATAAAGTGATTTCAAATGAAAGTGATCTACTAGATGATTTTTCAGGAGATATCTTTGAAATGATTGCTGAATTTGATGTCTCTAGCTCAACTGCGTCTGAATTTGGTTTTGAAGTTCGCAAGGGTTCTACTGATGAGTTTACAAAAATAGGTTATGACGTTGCGAACCAGCAATTATTTGTTGACCGTACGAACTCTGATAGCTTTGATTACGGCACCAATGTCGTAAACATGCACAAAGGTCCTCTACCTGTGTCAGATGGAACGGTTAAGATGCATATTTTTGTCGATCGTTCTGCTGTAGAAGTATTTGGAAACAATGGAGAAACGGTTATTACCGATCAAATCTTCCCAAGTCCAACAAGCAACGGAGTAAAGATTTATAGTAAGGACGGCAATGTTGCATTGAAATCTTTGAATATCTATCCAGTAGAAAGTATCTGGAAAAAAAGCGGCTTTCAATCAACCTTAAATGGCTGGAAAACTATAAATGGCAACTGGGCAGATACAATTGCTGGAAAACAGGGTCAAAGCAGTGGGGATGCCTTCATTATATCAAATGAAGCAGGAAGCAATTTTAAATACCAAGCAGACATAAAAATTCTTGATACGGACTCACATCCGAAAGATCCTAATAAGGATACAGTTGGAAACTTAGTTGGCGCTGGATCATTGGTTTTTCGCTCAGATTCAGAAGGGAAAAACGCGTATGCTTTTAATGTTGATGTGAAAAATAATGTCGTCAAACTAATCAAATTTTTAAATGGTGTTGGCCATGACCTTGCATCCTATAACAATGATGGAAATCTTAAACTGCAAACAAATGAAATCTATCATCTTAAAGTAGTGACAGCAGACGATAACATTAAGGCTTATTTAGATGACAAGCTTGTCATTGATATAAACGATCAAGCCTATAAGGAAGGCTACTTTGGACTAAATGTCTGGGATTCAACTGTTGTGTTTAATCATGTGAAAAACAAGGTTAACAAAATCAAGAAATAAATTATGTTCCCTAATCTTCAAAATTTTTGGTTGGTACAAAGATTGGATTTAATTAAAAAAGACATATAGATTCTTAACTGACTTTCTTTTTAAGCAGCGATAATTTGCTAAAATATTGAAGAAAGATGCACCAATCATACTGAAACCACTAGTTGAATTGGCAGTATAAAAAGAAAAAAGGATCTTCGCTTGGAATATCCGAATACCCTTTCTTCATGTCCACAAGTTGCTTTATATAAAATAGGCAGACAAAGTAATAATGTTATTCTTATTCCGTAATCTGGCGCTTATCCGTAATAAGGTAAGCTTCTTTTTTTGCGGAAAAAAGATTGAGTTGAACACTTGGTTTTGAAATAATTGGTATTGAGCAATCGGGCAGGATTATTGAATAAGTCTATAAATAAGGTGGCTTAACAGAGAGGAGGTGCTTGATGAAAAGTAGGAAACTATTGTTTGTTACTTTTGGAATATTGGTTGTTGCAATTTTAACTTTTTATTTTAATGGTATCAAACAGTTATATAGGAATGATGAAGCGTCTATAGTTAAAGTAATTAATTCTATTGAGGGATATGAACATAAATCAATTGAAATCTTGAAGATAAAAGATTTTGATGATCTAAGAATTGTAGCGTTTTTAGCTAATAATAGACCAGGCTATATAGAGTTTACTGAAAATAAGAAAGGTAACTATGCATGGAGACATTTAGAAGTTAGAGAGAATGAGACATTTAGTTCTTTCCATTCTTTTCCTCATAAAATAATGTTTGTAACCAATAATGAAAATGATATAGCTAAAATGCAAGTAGATATAAATGAGCAAAAATTTGAACGGGAATTTATCCCGAATAAAGCAACTGTAACTTGGGCTGATTTACCACAAACCGATAAAAACGAATATACATTTAGGAACTATAAGTATTATGATAAAGATGGAATTATTATTAAGGAATCTGAATAACCAGATCATAAACAAACGGAGGCTTTAATGGAAGTTCCCTTTTTAAATTTTAGATGACCATTTTCTATTAATGATCTTCAGCAATCGGGTTCGATTGCTGAACAATAATAAAAAAGAGTAATACATATTATACATGACTAATATGAATTACCCTTTATTTTTTATGACTTTTAAGATTTAGGTCTTGATAACGCTAGCCTACATTCCGTAGGTTCCTGTTCCATTTACGGCAAGCCGCCGTACCGAACGAGCCGAAGATCGTCAAAAGATAAATGAATAAGGACTAAAAGGATAGCAGCCTCCGGCTGCTTTTTATCTTGGTTTTTCCACCCTTTTGCGCTGCGAATCGTACAAGATCGCAATCCGAGCTAACCTTTCAGCAGGCTGAGCCTCCTAGGCTAACGCCCTCAACCTGCTGGAAGCTAAGTCGGATAGAAAGCCAATCAAGGGGCAAAAAAGTTTTTTGATTAAATACGCTACGCAACATCAAATAACTTTTTGTGCTATTCCCTTGACCGTCTGTCTATACTCCTTGTTCGTTCTCCACGTCAAAAGGGCGAAAAATAATCCCTTTTGAGGAAATGAATCGCTCACAGCGCAAGAACAAGGGAGGAAAAACAAATGGCCAAAAATAAAGGATTAGATGAAATCAAAAATCAATTAGATCAAGGGATTCAAGAGGTAATGACAAGTGAAAAGTTTCAGGAATGGCTGAAATTTCTGACTGGATTTCATACATACAGTTTTCATAATACGATTTTAATCTACATGCAGAGTCCAAAAGCTTCATTTATAAAAGGGTTTAACGAATGGAAAAAGGATGGAAGATTCGTCATGAAGGGAGAAAAGGCTATTAAGATTTTAGCTCCACTTATCCGTAAACAGAAAGAGGAAGAAAATGAAGGAAAAAAAGAGCAGGAGAATGCAAAAAAGGTATTGTACGGGTTCCGATATGTTAATGTGTTTGACCTTTCTCAAACTGAGGGGAAAGAGGTTCCAACCCCAGATGTGAAAATGCTTGAAGGAGGAGGGGAACAGGAGAAGTCATTGCTTCAGGAATGGATTGAGAAAATTGAAATCCCAATCATCTTTAAAGATACAGGAGAAGCGAACGGATATTATCACCTGGTCGAAAATTACATCGCAATTCATGAAGGTAGAAGCACCAATCAGCAATTAAAAACGTTGATTCATGAATACAGTCATTATTTATTATATGCAATAGGTGCGAAGTTTGAGAAAGAAGGAAGTCGGATCAAAGAAGCTCAAGCTGAGGCTGTAGCATATGTGGTTATGAATCACTTCGGCTGTGATACAGGAACATATAGTTTTGGTTACATTGCTGGATGGAGTCAAGACATCGATATCATGAAACAGATTGGGAGCGATATTGTGAAGTGCAGCCATCAGGTCATTGAAGTTCTGCGTAGACAACCACTTAAAGAAATGGAGACTGCTTAAAAATGGTTTCCCTTTCGTGGGGCTGAAAGTGAATGGATCTAACCGACTCAATTATTTTGATGGCATTGCTATACTGAATGTAAGAGGAAAGGATGATACTGGATGAAGACCTGCGCATATTGTGGAAGCCCTGTTACATTTGTTGATATGGATGAGTGCTATTGCTCATTTTGTAAGATGAAGTTAAAAAACGAAGATGTTCAGGAAAATGGAAAGCGGAAAAACCTTTTACCGTCTTCACAGCCATCTCTGTCTGATCTGAACAAAAGTACGCCTGAGCTTATGGGTTATTCAACGGTTGAGCTGCTGTTCCTTTTAAAATTGGCTAGAAAGGAACGAGCTGACATTTACAAGCAACGGTTCATCTTTATTAGAGCGATGAATGAGGGGGCAGATGAGTTTACAGAAGCTGAGGAATACAGTTTTAGAGAATATGATAAGGCCACTCGGAAATGCTTCGTTCTTGAAAACCTAGTCCGCGAAAGGATTGGATACTATCCTGCTAAACTGACAGAATCTTATATTCAAACTCTAGCAGCAAGAGTGGAAGAGTCCTCAAAAAAAGAGATGGTCATCCAGCAGCCTAAGCAGAGTGAAAATTAATTTCGTTATGATTAAGGTTTTAAAATGGGAGTGGAGGAGAGGTAAATGTATGAAATGAAAAATCTTTGGACGTTGTCCAAAGATCAAAAAGGTAAAATATGAAACAGATAATTATGCCTCTTTCTTCTTTTTTATTTTTAATGGAATGCTGTATTTCTTACTTACCTCAATGCCTCTTTTTGCCAAAGCCTTTGCTTCATCTTTCGTCATTTTCATCCTTTTTCTCCTCTTCTATTATTCTTATAAATAGTATGAACACATTAAAGAGTTTTTAAACATAACCCTTCCCCATCCTCCATATACATGGAAATATATCTAGGACACGAGGACAGTGTCCTAAACGAAATTCGGAAAAGAGGGATAGCAATGCAAAGGGAAGAGGTATTGGGAACGAAAATAAGAAAGGTTCGTACTGATAAAAAAAGAGACGTCAAACCGACAATTTCTATCAATCTCAAAGATTGTAT
The DNA here is from genome assembly GCF_020075705.1 of Metabacillus rhizolycopersici. The sequence goes on from NZ_JAIQUM010000055.1 coordinate 33,507, forward strand.
ATATCGCTTGTCCTATATCACTAATACACCTGTAAAAGATGTTGCGGAAATTTTATGTGAGAAAGGTTTGCAATCGAGAAAAGTCATTGAGTATCTTTCCAGATATTTTAGAAGGGATTTTCAGTTCTTAAATACGGTTTATTTTGGGGATTGGGGGAAGGAATCGTTACAAAAGAAATATCAATCAGGGAAAAATGAACGAATCACTATCCGTTTTACACAAACTTCCTATGAAAATATCTTTTCTTTATCTTGTGCTCTAGATGTAACGCCATCAAAAGCTACAGCTCTACTGTTAGATGCTAGTATCCGGAATACGAACCTTCTGAATGCGTTTGTGAAAACGTATCTTCACAATCACATAGATGAGGAGCGAATGAAAGAATTAAAACAGGTACTGAAATACATTAATAAGAATAATCCGTATCATGAAGAAATTTCATGGTTTGCTCTTCTTGCTATGATCTTTGAGGATGTTAAGGAAAGTACCGGAAATGTGAGAAGTATCATTCATAATTGGATGGATAAATACAAATAAATATAGTTGCTGAATCAGCGTGATGAGCTCCCTACTTTTAAGGTAGGTTGTAGAACTTAATAAAGTTTGATTAAAACTCGCAATTGCAATATTCGATTAAACCAGCTAATAGGCTTGATGACAGGGTTCTTGTTCTAGACCGCAAAGTAAACATAATCGATAAATAAACACAGCATTATGGTAAAGGTATTTGATAAGACTTTTGGTAATGTTTTATGGTAAACCATAAAAACTGTGGTATCAACGAGCCGTATAGTTATAAGGAAAATTACAAAAACAGTGGTTTTTGGTAATATGAAGAATTCCTACTTTACCCTTGGTTATAGGAACACTGGCATTCGGATTATTTAAAGAATTACTTTGCGGTTCATAGCAGTAACCCTGTCACTAATCCTAGAGGGCAGTACTATAGTTTAGACATAGGTTTACACTAATGTTTTACGTGTAAATATAAGTTAAGTTCCAACTTTCGTTTAGGTTTTCAAATAGCTTTTAACCTCAAACAAATAATGAACCTTCTGATTTTATAGATGAAGAGTATATTAGTTTTAAATCGGATTAGATCCTTCCTGAAGACAGATAGGCTGGGTTAACCCAGCATCACATTCTTTAGGATATGACTTGATTTTTATTAATTAGGACCTTCTGTATTTTAAATTGAATGAACAGTTATAAGGCTTTTTTGTATCTCGTTTCGTTGTAGAGCGTTTCTCAGACATCAAAAGGATCCTCAAACGAAGATTCTTTTATATTGCATATAATATTTGGACTGTTTATTAACCGTTCCTTTTTAAAAGTTCCTCTTTTATCTTTTCTTTATATTCAGCTTCTTCGTCAGTCAAGTAATCTTGAGGCCTTTTAGCTAATCTTTCATAGTTCTTCAGCAATTCCTCATTTGTTAAGTTTTCTAAATTCATAAGATAGCCTCCTATAGCCATAAGTTATCCCCCCCCCACATCGTGTTGTTTTCCAAATTATATAGTTTATTTGTTAAAGTTTTATTAAGCGTTTACAAAGTTATTGTAAATGCTTACTTTTGATTGTATAAATTGGTTTTTTATTCACATATAGTTAACAATTCTAGTCACCATAAGCGATGTTATCGGTACATGAAAAGGATCTTCGATGGAAGATCCTTTTAGCTGCGTGTTCAATTAAGCACCCTTAGTTTAATTTAAGAACATATTATCCAAGAAACAAAACCATATGCTCTTCATCAAAATATGTATTATCTAATTTTAGAGCTCTTTTCTCTGATCCGAATGCCTCAAAACCTATTGATGAATAAAGTCTTTTTGCTGACTCATTCGTTGTAACAACAGTTAAATAAACTTGCTCAATTCCTTCTAAACAATTCGCTTTTTTGATTGCTTCTGACAATAAAGCTTTCCCTATGCCGAATCCACGTTTTCCTGAAGTAACATACATTGCTATGATATTTGCTCTATGTCTTAGTTTATATAACTTTTCTTTAACTAAAGTAACAACTCCAACAAGTTTGCCACTTTCAAAAGCCCCAAAAGTAAACGAGTCTTTCGATTGAAAATTATTCTTATATTTTTCAACAGGTTGGTCTTTTTCTTCTTCATAGCTTGAAGCAAATGCTTCAGGACTATTTTGTAAAGCCTCTAGTCTAATGCGACGATAATTTTCAGCATCTGTTGGCTTCAAAATTTTAATTTCCATTATTCAACACCTAAATCCAATATAATTTTTAAGTTTAATTATATAACAAAGTTGTCAACTTTTGGTTAAACTGATCTATTACTTTAGTTCAAAAAACCCTTAAGGATCACATGAATACTGTATACAAACCTAGTTAACATAAAGTGTCTTATAGGCATGAAAAAAGGATCTTCGAATTGTTATTATCCCCTTATAGTGGACAGTAAAAAGAAAGGATTGTACTGTTTTCTATGGAGGGGATTTTTTCATGGGGAAAATTAGAACAACCTATACAAAAGAGATTAAGCTAAAAGCGATTAAT
>NZ_JAIQUM010000056.1 GCF_020075705.1 Metabacillus rhizolycopersici
AAACAAAAAACCGATTCTTTTTATCGATTACTTAACACTCATCCGTTCTGGTGAACTTTACGGAGGAAATTCCCATTTACAAGTTACGGAAATATCCAAATCTCTCAAAACGATGGCGAAGGATTTTCATTGCCCAGTTATTTGTCTGGCGCAGCTAAATCGATCGGTGGAATCAAGAGCCAATAAACGACCAATGATGTCAGATATTCGAGAATCGGGCAGTGTTGAACAGGACGCCGATGTCATTTTGTTCTTATATCGTGAAGCGTATTATGACAAGGACTCTCAGGATCGGTCCCTTGAAATCATTGTTTCGAAAAACCGAAATGGTCCAGTTGGAACCATCACAGTGAATTACAACGAGTATACAGGAAAGATTGAGGAGCAAAAGGAACAGAGAATGACCCTTGAATAACCGAAAGAACGAAGACCAAAGGTGAAAAAATTCTCATATCGAGGTGTTATCACGTGTTTGTGAAAGATCTTTACCTGGATTCTATACGTTTTGAAGAATCATCATTGGCCCATTATATCCACCATTTACTAGAAGAGGGGAGAATTTCATTGGATGATAATATATCTGAAATAGACTTTGATCAAGCAGATCATCAGAAAGTAGCGGAATTGATTGAAAACAATGTGTTAGGTTTTCATAAGGTTGGTATCTACTCACTGAAGATGAACCAGAGTGATTTTGTGTTTATTTTTGCTGAGAGCGGGCAAAAGGCAATCCAATTCTATACTGAAACATTTCGTCATGTCCCATTGAATTGTCACGAATATTCGCTGGGCTTCGAGCTTGTAAGAGGGAATGGGGTGATTTCGTTTCGGGACATGAGGAAGGAGTTTATGAGTTTTCCGGCTATAGCGGGGTATTTTAAGAAGTTGGGGTGGAAATGAGAGTAAGGGAACAGTATTTTTTCTGCATCGCTTTACTGAACGATGTTACAATAATAAACGAAATGACCACTATGTGAAAATGTTTTAACGTACTGTGGACAGTATTTTAATTCCTAGTAACTGGAATTTATTTATAACTTTGTGGTTAGGGATAAACCAGCGTAAATTGTACTATTAAGAATTAATAAGAATGATAAAGGTATGCTACAATGGCAGCAACATTTAAAGGTTACTATGCTTTTTAGAGTACATAAGAATAAAGAAATAGCAGTCCTTTCCTAGATAGGAACTGACGTTTGTAAGTAGTTATGTAGTTTAGTCGCGTAAGTATGGGATACGTTTCAAAAATTAATCCCGGTTCGTAGCGTTCTGGAAAAAAAAGCAACTGAACATAATAATGCTATGTTATTGATTAAGAGAATCCAAGAAGGAATAGATCCTTTTGACATCGAACTTTTCTCGAAAACTTATTGAGCCATTATAATAAAAAAGTAAAAATGGTTAAAAACAAATGATTATAAACGGATGTTTTATATTTATGATCAAGATCAATTAATAACAGAAGGACATATTGGATATTTTACTTGTGATCCACACGAATCAATTGGAATATTTATAAACACTTACGGCTATATCTTTCATCGAATTCGTTTTAGTTTCCATAGTGATGATCAAACTATTGAATAATTATTAAATTAATTGAGTTGTGGTTAGAAGGATTAGAAAACACCGAAGAGGAAATTAAAAATATTCTACCAGAACCTGTAAAGTAGGAATAGTACTTAAACCCTCTCCACAATAAAGGAGAGGGTCATTTTTTAATCTTCTTCAGGTACTACGATCCTTTGACTCTTAACATTTTTCCTAAATTCCTTATAGTCATTTTCATAATAGCTTTTAGAAACTTCTTTACCATGATCAATAACACTTTTAACTGCTCTCTTTGCCCATCCTTTTGAAAGATCATCGTTTCCAGCTTTGTAATGAAAATCAGTTATAAGTTTTTCACTAACTACACATAACATTTTTACAGGTCTGCCGTAATTATCAACTATGTCATCGAAATGATGGTTATTGGGATAAGTTATGTATTTTATAAATCCATTATTATTTACTAAAATATGTAGTTTTGATGTGTCATTTATCAATATAGCTTTGACTACTCCATTGATAAATTCTTCTTCTCCTGTGGATGTGTATGTTTTCTGCATAATAAAAACCTCCTATGTGTTTTCTAAGACTATTGAATCATATGAGGGTTGAGTTATTATTGAGTTTTTGTAAATATTGTGTAATTTTATAAATTGTATTCAGACTTACAACGTCCTTATGTAATCTCTCCTTTAAACCCTATGTATTAATCTGAATATACTTCACTACATTAGAAATTAAAGAATTCAAGCTAATTGTCATTTTAATCAAATTGAAATGAGAACTATAGTGAAATTATTAAAGTCTTTCTGAAACAAGTAGTGGAGGAGGGAGATGTTGACCTTTTTGTATCATTTGAGTACACCCTATTGGAACAATTAAGAACCAGATTTAGGAAACGGTATGTTAATAGCTAGCAGTGTCCCAAATACATATCCAAAAATAAATAGTATAATTTAGATATAATCAATAAACAAGCCATTTAGATTATGGTATCACTTGAAATCAATAAATAACGACTGTACCATTTTAGGTTATATATCATGGAACATTTTGCCAAAGTAATCAAATGAAAAACGATAATACCCTATTAAAAATGTTACACTCCTTATAAACTAAACAACCAGTCATTGGTGAAATACCGACAACTGGTTGTTTGTCTCACCTGGAGGGGACAGTCCCAACATGTACGCATTTTTATTTTTTAACGAGCTGCCATTTGTCCGTCGACATACTCCATAATTTTATCAACACCTGCTTTTAATGCGGTACGTGTATTGGAAACTGTCCCTTTATCATTCAACACGCTACCAACAAAGAATGGATTTGGTTGCCCATTATTCACACGCTTCCAATCTAAAGTGGCTAACAGTTGGACGACCTGTAGCAAATCATACCCTTTTTGCTTCGCTTCATACGCCACATGTGCAATTAAGTACAATCCAGCGCCGGATAAAGAAATATATTCCTTTTTAAAATCTGGAATATTCTCTAAATTTCCTTGTACTAATTGATACGGTAAAACAACGTCAAATACTGCCTCTAAATAAACACGACATTCATGGAGCATATTTCGATACGCTTCATTATTATCTCCAAATTTCTTCGCAAAAATATTATGATTCGTACTATTCACGGTCATAAAGCCAACCATATTTTTCAAAATATTAAACGATAGAATGTTTTTAGAATTCGTGCTTACGCTATCTAATGGTTCAAACCCAATATATTTTCGATCATCACGCTCATTTAATTGTTTAATAAGAAATCTTGTATTTTCAAATCCGATCAATTCTTTTACTGCGTTTGATAGTAAATCATCTACCATTAAGAAGCTTTTAACAGATGGTTGTACCGGTAATGAACTATTGAGCAACACGAATATTTTTTTGCGTTCCATTTCAAAGCGCTCTACAAAAATTGAAATACCAATGTTCATATGAGCTAAATCAATATATCCCTCTTGAATTAGCTCTTTAATTGCTTGAACACGATGGTTTCCGTCCCCAATCGTAATAATCGCCTTTGAATGCCGTGTTTTTTCAAAATAATCAATCGGAATTAATACTTCGACACAAATTGAACCGCCCACTCTTTCTAAAATGGAGATTAATGAATCTTGTAATTGCACTTCTGAAATTTGTTCTCCGCAAATTTCATTCAATTCATCCCAAGTTGGTCGTAACGGTTTAATTTTAAACGCCTTTTCTGTCAACAATGTCACATTCGGTAAAATAAAATTATGCTTATTTTCTAAAATATACTCTTTAATCGCCTGAACATGCCCTTTTTTTCTAAAACGATTTTCAATATCTGATAGGTAGTTTACGGAAATATTTCCGTCCTCTAACTCTTCTCTTGCTTCAGTAGGTTGAATATAACTCGCTACCATATCAAATGGCATCGATAAATTATAGACAACGCGATCCCCTTGTGCATATACAGTACTAATTAATGATAAATATTCTGTCATAAACTCACCTTCATTTCTGAACTATTATTACCATCTTACACAGAACTCTAGATATAAACAACGATTTTTTATAGATATTATTAATTTTTTATGTAAACAACGATTTTTTTTCAAAAAAAACGTATTCTTGAAAGAATGGGTACTAATATTAACTTTAGTATTAGTACTTATAAAGAATCGTTTTAAGTTGATATATGCCATGTGTTGCTCTACATTTAAATTTTTTGGAGTATGATTGTCAAAAGTATTTCTAAACATTCAAAAAGCATCCAATCAGCATTAGCTGATTGGATGCTTTTTGAATGATAATAACTATTTTGCACAAACCCAGTACATCCCTTGTGTTGACACATACACTCCACACATGCGGTATGAATAGATAATTAACAAGGCTTAGGACTTGTGGCAAGTCTATTTTATTTTTCAAGAAAGGTTAAATAGGTTTTAAATCAAACTAATTGAATTTAAACAAGGCTGAAGAACATGATAAACATGACTGCAGCTTTCGCAATTTTTTTAATACTAAATTGATCACCGTTCTCTCTAAAGAGAAGTATCACTAAAAATAATACTATTACAATGTTTGATAAGGAGGGGAACTTAGTTGTGAAAATTTATGAAAAGTATCGAAATTGGTAGAATGTCTTGTGGGAAAAGTTTACTCTAAATCTAGATCAGATTAAAGTATATTTTCAAATTATTTATATACTTGCAATTCAAAATACTATGTTCAAATAGTTAAAATTTGTTAAGGATATTAGGTGCTAAGTTTAGAAAGGGTGTAGAGAAGAATGGTGAATATTTCATTTATAGTTAAACCTTTAATAGGAAATTTAATGGGTTTTATAAGTGGAACTTTAATAGAAAAGTGGAAGATAAAAAGGAAATTTATAAAGATAAAAACTTTCCAAAAAGAGTATGAAGATACATTTGTTGATTTAAATACATTTCAAAAGTTTTTAAATGATGAAAAGAATGGTCTTTTGATATTTAACTATGTATTTGGGGCTACTTATAGCTCTGTTACTAAAGTGGCGTTTGTAGAGCAATTATCTAAACTAGCAATCAATGAGGTAAATCATTATAGAAAATCTGTGCAGCTAAAGGAAATGGAAAATCATCCTATTATAAATCAATATCTTAATGATTTGATTACATATCTTGAGGAGTATAGAGATAAAAGTTTTAAATCAAATGAAATGAGTATTTTATCTAATGTTCAAAGTAGCATTGTAGAAAGTAATAATAGTTTACAAGATTATTTCGAAAAAAATTTATTAGAGATTCAAGAAAGAGCGTACTTGGAAAAATACACTGATGAACACTTAAAGAAAATACTAGATCGAAACATATTAGATTTAGGAAAAAGGTATATTTCTGAAGCGAATGTAGAAACGGATTTTAACGCAATATTTAATTCTTTAGTAGGTAATAAGCAAATTTTTCAGCATTTTAGTGAGTTACTAGGTAACTTGCAAATGAGTATTATGGAATTCAGTAAAGCTTTCAATAAACATAGAGAAGATTTAGGGTACGATGATATAAATTTTATTGAAAAGGTTTTAAATTATATAAAAGAGATTGACTGTGAAGATAAAGAATTCTATTTAAATAGTAGTTTGAAATGTCTTTCTGAAGAGATTAATACAATTTAATACGATTTGTCTAGAGTCGCCAATCGGTGACTTTTTTATGTCTAAGCTACTTGACATCTCCTTCTTAAAAGCTTTTGATGTAATTACCACTAGTTAAGGAGGACCACAATATGCAAGAAAAACACCATCACATTTTAAGTGTGGTTGATTTTAAAATAACTGAACATAAAACTACTTTTGTGAAAGTAGCTGGCTATGATGCAGTTTTAGAGAAGGAATTTGAAGGAGAAGTTAAATTCCTGAACGGTATACCATATGGAGATCTGATTCATTATCAAAGGTCATCTCTGTCTTCTGAATGCAGGCAATTTGTTCAGGAGAATTTGTTAAATAAGTATAACGAAGGCAAGTTTGAATAAAAGTTAGACAAAGATATGCTACAAAAAGAGTCCATTCGGGGCTCTTTTTATTTTGTCGTTTTTGATTTTAATATGACATAAAACTAAGACCACGAAGGTCTTTTTTGTTTTTACCGAAATTATTTAAAATAGGTTATGAAGATGTATAAAATATCCTCTGAATGTCTATCTATGTTAATAGACCACTAGAAAGGATGAATATATTAATGACTAATAATGTGAATATTAAATTTAAAAGTGGAAATGAATTTCATATTAATGCGCCGAAGGGGTTTGACAACAATGCCTTTTTGAATTTAGTTGAAAAAGGCAAAATGATAAATGCCCCATTTGAATTTCCAAGGGTAGATACAGCACAAGCAAATGAGTCTTTTAGAAACATAGATTCTATTAGCTTTAAATGAGAAGATATTTAATAATTGGACCCAATTCCAACGTAAATGAATAATTAATTTTGTTCCAGGATAATCTCTTTTTTTGTCGAAGTATAGGTAGAAAAGGGGGGAGTTTTTAATGATGAGAGGATTAGTTTTTTCACCAGAATATGAGGTAGGAAATGACGGCAGTTTATATATATCTAATTTGGATATAGATCCCATAAAATTAAGATAATATTTACTTTATTGGGATAAAATTGATTTTCCTGATAATAATTTTATTTCTTTTGGTGAAACGCCAGAAATCGAATATTTAAAAGATGTTGGGGTACTGAAAAGGTCAAATTTTATAGTGCTTTCTTCCAATGGGGGAGATGGTGATCTGTTTTCGAGAATTCAAGTGGCTGCATTTAAAAATAATAATGAGTTAGAAAAAGGATATTGGTCACTTGCACAACCAAATAGAGAATTGATTTTGAATAAAGAATCTAGTGAATTAACAAGAAACTTAGAAGTTGAATTATATGAATGTTTACCTATTCCATCACCAGAGGTTTCTTTAGAGGATATCCTACACTTTAAAGAACGCAGGAAAGACGAACTGTTAGAATTTAGAAGATTTATGGATAATCTATATTTAAAGTAATTTAGCCGTTACTATTCAGTATTTGAATATAGATAGCCATGAATTAGTAGAAAGTTTACGTAGTTATTTTTAACATAAAGAAAAGTCCCTTGTTGGTAGCAAGAGACTCAAAACTTCAACACATAAAACTGAATACAGAAATCCTTATCAGCTTCTTGTCTATTTTAACATTTTTAAAAAATAGACTCAAGAGGTCTAGTTTCCTCTTGTCTTTTTTAGGACAAGGTAAGGCGAGGTTGCCCACTAACTTGTTAAATATGGTCAGGGTTCAGCGTTCCCAATGCAAATAAAACGCTCCTTCACTCTGAGTTTAATCTCAGCCTTTTCCTTGTTCATGGTGAGTGATTGTAGGTGATTGCGACCATTAACAGTGTAGGTGGATTTCTGAGCCTCTATGGAGGCTGGAACACATAACGACAACAAACATTAGGGCAGAAATTAAATGAGTTATGTGGTGCTGAAAAGCAATAGCTAAACAAGGTGATACAAGAAACTCAAACTCTGAGCGAACGTTCAGTATGTCAAGTTATTCTCTATTTTCATTGATAATTGTTTTTTATCTTTGAAAGTAGGGAATAACTATGTCCAATTGCTCTCCTCCTTCGCTCACATTCAGTAATTTGAAGAACCGAAAGTCAACCACTAATTATCTACCTATATTTATTAATCAGTCCAACCTTCGAATAAAACTGCCTCGAGATTTTCACTCGGGTTATTTGGGTTTGGAATATATATTTCAGTTTTTTTCAGTTTTCCACTAGCGAAATGTGTAGAAAAATCGGGTTGTTCTTCAAGTGCAATGTAATCATCAGTTAGCATAACTACAAATATTTTTGTTGCGTCAGTAGGAATATCATCTCGTGAAATATAGTCACTAAATACTTTATGTGGGTGTTCTAATTCATACATTCCTCGAACTCGAAGGTTTGATAGTTTTAGTGGGTCAATTCCCTTGGCACGAGCCAATTCCCTAGAACCAATCAATGTAGCGTTTGTACTTGCTACTGCCTCCCTAATCTCGTCAATTAGACTTAAATAGGTAGAGCGGTCAGCTACCATTGTATTTCCGTAAGCAAACCAAAGTGAAAGAAGTTTGTTGTTTTGAGTGTTTAAATTCCCAGCAACGTAAATGACCTCTTTTCTATCCCACTCTTCCTCGTTAATCTCTCTAGGTAAGTTCTGACTATCGGGATAGATATAATCCTTTGGATAAGAACTGTTTAACGCTAGAGAAGAATAGCTCTGATTATTTAGTTTCTTTGGCTCAACACCAACTCCACCTTTAACAATAAAATCGGGGAAGTTAGAGGAGTTACCTGTCCAACTAAGATATTCATTGTACTTGATCATTTTTTCGTGTTCGTACTGGTATTGACTAGCACCTGTGCAAAACATATCCTTCACGAAATATTCAAGGCTATCTCCAGCTGCATTTACTGAACCGTTTGACCGAAAAATTGGTGTGAGAATACTTGAATTCCTATCGAGAATGTTCTTTAAAGCCACTAAAACATTTGTTGTAGGTGATTGTGCCATTTCATTTCTCCTTCTGTTTATTTTCTCTATTTTCTCTATTTTCTCATAGAAATAAAGACTGGCCAAACTCAAGCTATTATGCTAAGATACTATATATTGAAAAGGAGTGATTTCTTATGGTAATTGCTGAAAGAGAAAAAAGAACTTTTGTGTCTTCGCTTACTTTCACGCCCGAAGAAGTACAAAATGTTTTGTTCGAGAAAATTCTTGAAGAAAACGAACTTGTTCAAACTAATATCACTGAACAAGATAGTTTAGAAGAAAAAGAAATGATAAAAAAACTTCATTTCGCCGAAGGAGAAACGAATATTGTTTCGTTGTTCTCGGGTGCGGGCGGCTTAGATTTGGGCGTAGAACTTTCAAGTATGGTCGTTCAATTTGGAGAAGAAAAAGCATACAGAGCTTTTGAAAATAAAGAAGAATATTTGAAATTGCGTAGTAAAGTAAAATGCAATTTTGTTTATTCAAATGATATGTTTACATCAGCAAATATGACTTACGTTAATAACTTTGCTCCGACTGTTACTAAAGTTGCAAAGGATATTCGTAAAGTAGCAGAATTTCCGAGCTGTAATCTTATGCTCGGCGGATTTCCATGTCCCGGTTTTAGCAGTTCCGGTCCTCGATTACTCGATGATCCACGGAACTTTCTATACGTCCATTACATTCGTGCCTTAGTGCAAAGTACACCCGAGTTTTTTGTTGCTGAAAATGTAAAAGGTCTTATGACAATGGCTAGAGGACAAGTTCTTAGCCAAATGATAGAGGACTTTAAAGCTGCGGGTTATTATGTTACTGCCCATTTAGTAAATTCTCGCGATTATGGTGTTCCACAACTTCGTGAACGAGTATTTATTGTCGGAATCCGCAATGATATTCGTGAAAAATATGGTTTTGAATACGAAGTTCCCGAACCAACACATGGAGAAGGGAAACTTCCGTATGTCACTTTGAAAGATACGATTAGCGATTTGCCTTTGGATGCTAAAGATGTTTACGAAGGTTCGTTTTCAAGTATGTATATGAGCCGTAATCGTAAAAAGAACTGGGACGAGCAAAGCTTTACTATTCAAGCGAGTGGTAGACAAGCTCCCATGCACCCTCACGGCGAACCTATGAAAAAAAACGGAAAAGACTTTTGGGAGTTTCAAGGTAATTTTAATCGTCGTTTATCAGTTCGCGAAGTTGCCCGTATTCAATCTTTTCCTAACTGGTTCGAGTTTTCAAATGGTAATAAGGAAAACGTTACGAATAACCATAAACTTAATGAACAATACAAACAAATTGGCAATGCAGTGCCAGTCTTACTAGCTGAAAAAATGGTTCGTCCAATTATTAAGTTTTTATATGAAAAAATTATTTAAATAAGAATTAAATTCATAATAAGATATTCATCAATGCTCATTCCAGTTTATTGGGATGAGTTTTTTTGGAAACTGTTATATGAAGATAATAGTTTAAAGAACAACAACACACAATTTGAACAGAGTTCTTTTATTTTATGGTCTTAATAGCTATACTATCTATCAATCTGTGGGAAACATACTCAGCTATATTACTCCATTCTAGCCACTCTAAACACACTCACAGCCATTCTTACAGTCTATCTAATAAACTTTTTTCCTGACATAACTATTACACTTTTCTAGTGGCTCTCTATGGCTCTTGAGAGAGAGGGTCAATGATTGGTGTAAAGGTAGTCAATATATCCTCAGAAACACTCTCCAAAAGTCCACAGAGGCTCTCATTCCTCTTAAATTATTATATTAAAGCCGCCTCTCAGAACGCTCACAAGCCTCAAATAAACTCATATAACACACACTCTCTCGGGCTCAAATAATAAATATGAACAAGCTCATTTAATCATAAGTGGTTGACACTGTTGTTATCTCTTGATTGATGTTTGGGCTATTGTTGGATAACCGATGGTCATTCTTTTGGTACATAATCCAGTTTAAAATAGTGATGATGCTATATTTATTGGTTGACTTAATAGAAACAAATCCTTGTGATTCCAGAACTTTTAACCATCGCCAAAGTGTCTTCCCAGAGACACGATACTTCTTTTGAAGTTCTCGATTGTAATCCTCTTCAAGTGAATGACGGCCAGTAATAAACTGTCCGGGGAATAAAACAATTACTTGGTTTTCAATCAAATACTCTTTTTGTTGATGTGATGCTTTCATTAAATCAATTAGTCGATATTATGAATATTGAAGATAACACATTAAGAAACCAGCGAATCCTTGATGAAGTACAGCCGTTAGCTCTTCAATTTTTAATTTAGTCAAACTGACTATGTTTGAGAAAATAGACTTATTTATCGTTCTGTCCCCATCATACCAATATTTTTTTATACTTTCTGGTATATGCTCATAGTAGTTGCCGACTTTATCCTTAATTAATACTGGCTTATTAAAGGGGATAAAGTTTAAAATTTGTGCAAAGTATCGTTTTGGGTTCTTGTCATCAACTGAGACTGTACCTATTTTTGCGACACCAAAGTAATGAGGTTTAATTGTAAGTCTCTTTTCCCTATACATAGTTTTTTTATACTCCTTTTATAATAAATTATATCTGTCCCTTCTTTTAAAATATTTTTATACTTCATCGGGAAATGATGCTAAATACCTATTGTGTTATTCCATCTAGATTCATCATTTTCTGTAATAATTGCATATCCTGCTGTCATAAGATAAGTTACCCTCCTTAAAGTCATGTTTAAATCCTTCATTCATTTTGCATAAAGTGATATTATTATATAATAGAATAAGTAATAATATAGCACTATATTTGCTAGTTAAAAAGTTACATATGAAAGAAAGATTAATAGATATTTATATCTAGAAAATTAGTGCTTATTAAGTGATTTTTCATTAAAGATTTTTGTTTGGGGGAGAAAATGTCATATTTGAAATGGAACAACTTAATTGCCAACTACTTCTTTAATGAGGCAATGGCTGGACGGGAAGTTCTTTTATTTGTAGATGAAAGTTTAATTAACGAAATAGGAAGTAAAATTGGTGAGGACTTGAATGGTTTTATTTCATCTATTAACGAGGGACCTTCATGGGTAAATACGCACAGAAACCATGGGATTTGCCGCAAGGCATTTCAGACATATGAAGATTGGAGATTTAGAAAAAAATTAAGATATCCACCATATATAGGCTACTTGGCTCTTTTTATATTAGCTGGCTATGTAGAAGATGAACATTACTCAAAAATCGCTTATTATCCAAAGCTACGTACATTATTAGGAGAAAATGAGGTGTCAGGGCAGTATCCCTATTTTGATAGGATGATTAGCTTGTGGAAGGATTTGGAAAAGTGGAGTGTGGAAGATAGGCTTGAGGAGTTAGGTCGTTTCAAGGTAAGGATAAGAGGTAAATGGAGACACGTTGGGTTACCTCTCTCGCAAACTATTATATCTAGCAAGGAACGAAAAGATCTCCTTTTAATATTTAATAGAGCAGGTATCATCTCCTCAGACTCTCCTGATGCTGACACAATAAATAGAACGTTATTGGAGCATGGTCAAGATGTCCTGACGAAGAAAACTGTAAGGCTGCTAAATGGAGAAGATAAAAATGAACATTTGCAGCAAGCCCTATTGGAATTAGTGAATGAGGAATTAAACGAGTGGGACGGATCTTTGCCAGAGGATTTTGTAGACTCAGATTCATTTGTTAAATCTAGGATAAGGATTTGTTTAAATTTAAATAAAGTAACAAGAAAGGCAACTTTTAGTTTTAGGATTAATTCACAGAATGAAATTCCTAGTGAATTGTTAGTTTTCCAAAGAAGAGGCGATTTAAGTTTATTTAATTGTAGACGGAGTATTGATAATTGGTCTACAGAGCTTAAGGGTAAAGATGGTTTGATTTTGGATTCAACCAATTTTAATTGGCTGAACGGAGAACAGATTGAAGATTTAGAGAATAGATGGGAATCCTCATTAAAAGGCACGCCTGTACGGGTTTTTATTGAAGGGCAGAAATATGGTCTTCCTAATTTAGTCGAAACTGCACGTATTGAACAGGGTTCTAGATTTATATTACTATGCTGTAACTCTTATATTAATACAATTATAGAATGGGGTCAAAATTCTTGTGAAACTTTCGGTGAAATTAATTATACGGGTGTGCCAAATGGTTGGTCTTTGTTTCATGGAAGTAATCCCCATGAGTCTTGTATAGGTATTACGGAATTAACTCTAGCTAGCGAAATTAGAATACGTCTTGTAGATGGTCTTCGTCTGGGAAAGGGCAACACTTTTTTTAGAGCAGCTCCTCCTAAGATTCTGCTTGAAAATAATAAAGGAAATGAAGTTGTTCTATTAAACGATGAACCACTTCCATATAACAAGGAGTCTCAGCATTGGGAACTCATTGGAAATTTGCCGTTGGACAGAACATTAACCGTTAGAGTTTTAGACCAAGGAAATGAAATTAGAAGAATAAATTTTAAAATCACTAATTCTAAAATTTCTATACGTAATAAAGAAAGTTTTATAGAAACAATAGGATTGCATGATGAGTGTCGGGAACCAATGAATATTGGGGTGAATGTTTATAATACAGATATAATTCCACCTGATAAGCAGTACCCGCTACCAACATATCTATCGAATGAGATTATATTCATTGGACAACACCCTGGTCAGATTTATCACTGGCAAGGTAAAGCAGTAGCCAAATTAGAGTGGGAACCTATTTGGGCAATATGGAAAGTAAGAAGGAGAAAGTGGAAGGTAAATTTCGCCTCTACAAAAAAGCTGACAGAGTGTCAGATAAATAAAGAAGTTGGCAACCAAAAAGATTTAAGGTATTGGAAAACAGTAATGTGCAAAATGAAAAAAGCTATAGAAAAACCAGAATTTCCCCCTTTGTATGAATTGTGGGAAAGTTACTTAGAGGTGGCAAAACGTGTTTGATGATATTCTTACTGTTTTAAGCGTAATAGGCAGCATTAAATTAGAGAAGTTTAGAGAAGTCTATGATACTCTTCTAAAACATAGGTTTAATGAGGATGAACAACAACGCCTATTATATTCTCACAATGATGTACTAAGAGATTTAGAAGCATTAGGTCATTGTGAAGTAGATTATTCTAATCGAAAAATATATATTTGTCCACCTTCCTTTGCTTTACTACCTAGTAGGGGATTACCTAGAATAGTCTTAGCTGGTGGCAGATCTGAAAAAATGTTAAAACGTTTAATGAAATTAGTGAATAAAAATTCTGATAAGGTTAGTGTTATACTATCAGATCATCTCTCAGTGAAGAATCCTCTCTTCCCGCAGACCATTTGTATTGAAGCTAAAAGTATTGGAATTTTAAAACAAGTTACCGAAAGAATAGGAATTGAGGGAAATTTAGAAATACCTGCTTCATGGTGCCTATCAATTGCATCACCCAGTGTTAATGATATTAGTAAATCTCTTGTGTATAGTGAATTAGTTGAGCCAAATTGGAAAAAGGCAGTTTTCTGCTATGAAAGGTTATATTTTAGACAATTTGAATGTTCAGATGAGATTAAGTTAGTAAAATATAAAAATCCTATTTCACAACAACAATACACATGGATTTGGAATGGTAATGCAGCAGCAACAATTGACAGAGGATGGGGTAGGTATGTCATCTTAAATAACCATAAATCTAGGATGCTTTTATTTGATCAAGTAAAGCAGAGATTTGCAATACCTTCAACAATGCCATTACCTAAACAGTTAGCAAGGGCAGCTACTCTTTGCACTGGGTTTCTCCCTCGTAAGAAAGCAATTCGTAAGCAAATAGGATATTTGCCTAGGGAAACGAATATTACGGTTTATGAGGGGGTTACAGAGTTTATAGCGTTAGAGATATCAAAAAAATTAGGTTTAGATTTATTAGAGACTAATCTATAGTAGGGGGAAGATAAATGGCTAGTCCAATAGAAGCTTTTGAGGAAATACAGCACAATTTTATTAGATATGTAAAAACCGCGTTTGGCACTAGATATCCTTCACTTGAGAAGGAAAGAGAACAATTACTTTTAAGTCCGGGAGTCCTTGCTCAGGATCCATGGATTGAACCCTTGCCAAGATATAGAAGTTCAAACAAGAGGGTAAAAGATTTGACAGAGAAGGATCTTCCTTACTTAACCTTTGAAGAAATAGAGTTATTTAAAAACTTGGTACATTGTGGTCTTTTTAATCCGGAACTCCCTTTATATACTCACCAAGCACGAATGCTAAAGGAAGCATTGTCATCAAAACATTGTGTAATAACATCTGGTACCGGTTCAGGCAAGACCGAATCATTCCTGCTTCCTCTCTTTGCGTATTTGGCTAAAGAAGCAAAAAAGTGGGAAGCAACCGACTCTCCAGAACCCCATGTAAATGATTGGTGGAAAAATAGAGATTGGCAGAATCAGTGTGATCCGCCAGGTAAAACAAGTCCATTGACTAGATCTTACCGTGTACCTCAAAGAAGTCATGAAAAAAGAAAATCTGGTGTTCGTGCACTCATATTATATCCTATGAATGCATTAGTAGAGGATCAATTAACACGATTGAGGAAAGCATTAGACTCTGATCAAGCAAAACTGTTTTATGATTCGCATCTTAATGGAAATAAATTTTACTTTGGTAGATATAATGGTATGACTCCAGTAGCAGGGCATGAATATACAAAATCCAGGAATCCGAAAAGGGACAAAATAGAAGAGTTAGCTAAAAAGATGAGAGAAATGGATGATACCAGTGTTGCTGCTCTCAAATATGCTGCTGTAGAGACAAGTAAAAATAAAAATGAAATTCCGTTCTTTTTCCCGAGGTTAGATGGGGCAGAAATGCGCTCCCGTTGGGACATGCAGGATTTTCCGCCGGATATCCTAATTACTAATAATTCTATGTTGAGTATTATGATGATGCGAGAAGTTGATAATGGAATATTCGAAGAGACAAAAAAGTGGCTCAAAGAAAGCAAAGAAAACGTATTTCATTTAATTATTGATGAATTACACTTATATCGAGGTACATCAGGTGCAGAAGTTTCTTATCTATTAAAACTATTATTGAAGCGTTTAGATCTAAAACCTGATCATCCCCAGTTACGTATTTTAGCATCAAGCGCATCGCTAGAACCCGAGAATGTGGATAGCCGTAAATTTCTAAAAGACTTTTTTGGAATTGAAGGAGAAAAATTTGAGATTATACCTGGAACACCTGAACAGCTTCCTAAAGAAAGTGAATCTTTTCTGCCATACAGACCGTTTATTCAGTTTAACGACGAATACGAAGAGAATAACGAAATAGCAATAAACAACCTATTATCTGGGTTAGGCAGTAAACTATCTGGAGCTTCAGCGTTAAGAAAAATATTAGAGTCGGATAATTTAAAATTAGCAAATACAATGTTAAATGCTTGTAAAATTGGGGATAAGATACGAGCTGTTTCAATTGATGACTTTGCGAAGAAACTATTTGGGACAAGTATTGATGAACAGACTAGAAAAAAGGCTGTAAGTGGCTTATTTAAGGCACGAACTCTTTGTGATACCCCCGATAGCAGCAGTTTACCTTCTTTCCGTTTCCATTGGTTTTTCCGCAATATCGAGGGGCTTTGGGCATCCACAAATAGAGAGAATATCGATATAACGAGATCCGTAGGAAAGTTATTCTCAAAACCTAGCATTATTGATGAAAAAGGTAGTCGGATTCTGGAGCTTTTATATTGTGAACAATGTGGAACAGTATTCTATGGGGGGAACCGATTAAAGCTACAAAATGGAAAATTTGAAATGCTTATAACTTCTCCAGATATCGAAGGCATTCCAGACCGTAACAAGAAAAGTATGGTTGAACAAAGAAATTACGAAGAATATGCAATTTTTTGGCCAGTTATAGAGGGAGAAGAGTTGAACAAGGAAGTACGTACTTGGAACCAACTTAAAAGAAAAAAAGAATGGGGAAAGGCGAAAGGTGAATGGAAACCTGCGAGTCTTAGTACTTTTACAGGTACAGTTGAACTAACACATGTACCGGCGGTAGAGGATCCTACAAACAATATTAAAGGGTATAGTTTTATACTTGATAGCGATGACACAGAGGAGTTTAAATCGTTACCGTCTATCTGTCCTTGCTGTAACGCCGACTATTCTAAAAGGAAATATTTGACTAGTCCAATACGTGGGTTTCGTACAGGTTTCTCAAAGGTCAGCCAGATCTTATCAAAGGAACTATTCTATCAACTTTCAGAAATAAGTGATAAAAAGTTAGTTGTTTTTTCCGATAGCAGGGAAGATGCAGCACAAATATCAAATGGAGTAGAACGTAATCACTATAAAGATCTTTTTAGAGAAGTTGTCGTTGATGAACTCCGTTTGGCAACATTAGGTGAGTCACAACTTTTAGAAGAATTAGAAGCAGGAGAATGTTTATCTCCTGTTGCTAACAGATACATTAGTGCCTATCCAATGGCTGAACAAAAAATTCGTGAGTTATTAGAACAAACAAAAGAGGTTCCACCTTCAGCGTTCAGGAGACATTATGACGAAGCATTAGCGGAATTAGAACGTATCCGAAAAAAGAAGGAAACATTAATAGTATCCTGTAGTGAGTTAATTTATCCATCATCCACAGATGATTGTGGGAGAATAATATCTAGGCTAATAGGATTAGGGGTTAATCCTGCTGGAAACGATATAAAGAACCAATCATTTTGGTGGGGGCAACAAGAACATCGTTGGACGGATCTTTTTGATTTTGAAAAGAAGAAGTGGCTAAGTAACCTTCCACCTGATACAGATAGATTCAAAAATCAAATTCGTGATAAAATTCGTAAAGAGTTATGTGAACTATTATTTAGCAGACTATATTTTGGCTTTGAATCATCTGGTCTAGGATATCCTATTATTCGTTTTGAAGAAACATTAATCGATTCTATATCCAGTACACTTCAAATTGATCCAGTGATATTAAGACAAATATGTAATTCAACACTTAGAATACTTGGTGATCTTTACCGACATGATGGATCAGATTATCCTTTAGATAGCTGGGTCGAGTATAAAAATGCAAAAAGTTCAATTAAGAATTATATCAGTAAGGTATGCGAGAGATTAGGTCTTCCTTCGAGCGATCATAAAGTAGTTGGAGAAAAAGTCTTACAGATATTAATAAACTCTGGGCATAGTGGTGCGATTATTTCAACAGATAATCTTAAAATAAAGGTAGCTGCGGAAGGAGATTCTTATTGGGAATGTCCAAAATGTAAACGACCGCACCTTCATAAGTCCGCCGGCATTTGTACAAATTGCAATTCAGAACTACAAGATGAACACAAAGGAACGTGCCGTAATTTAATGAAGCGGAACTACTTAGCGCACATGGCAACAGATGAAAGATCGCCTATCCGATTACATTCCGAAGAGTTAACTGCTCAAACCGATGATCAGGGAGCAAGACAACGTTTATTCCGAGGAATTTTAATGAATACTGAAGGTAGTAATAATATTAAGGACGTAGACGAGATTGACATTCTTAGTGTAACGACAACTATGGAAGTGGGTGTGGATATTGGTAGTCTACAATCCGTAATGCTGGCTAATATGCCTCCAATGCGTTTTAATTACCAACAGAGAGTAGGGCGTGCTGGGAGACGTGGTCAAGCTTTTTCCTATGTATTGACACTTTGCCGTGGAGGAAGAAGCCATGACGACCATTATTTTGAGAATCCATCTGCGATAACCGGAGATCCACCACCTGTACCATTTGTTACTATTGAACAGCCGCCAATTATTAAGAGGCTTTTAGTAAAAGAGTGTTTAAGACAAGCCTTTAGAGAAATTGGTGTACGATGGTGGGATGGACCAAGCGATCCGCCTGACAGTCATGGGGAATTTGGGTATAAATCTAACTGGGATAATTATAAAAATAAGATTTATGACTGGCTCCAGTCTAATTCCGAAGCAATTAAAGATATAATCACTTGTTTACTTCCTCCTTGGCATGCTGAGGAAGATTACGTCAAAAATTATCTGAATTATTTTCAAGCTAATTTAATACAAGAAATCGATGAGTGTTCAGCTAATTCGGAACTAGTAGGGAAAGGCTTGGCTGAATGCCTTGCGGAAGGTGCTAAATTACCAATGTTTGGCATGCCGACACGTACAAGACTTTTATATCATGGTTTTGATGAATCTAATAATCCATTAACAATTGACCGTGATATTGAACTGGCAATCAGTGAATTTGCACCTGGAGCTCAGAAAACAAAAGATAAAGCAATTCATACAGCTATTGGTTTTACTGCCCCACTATTGAAGAGAGAAGGGAAATGGCAGCCTGCGGAAGAAGATGCATTGCCACAACAGAGTAGATACCAAATTGCGCACTGTATTAATTGTGGATATATGAAGGTCGACCAAGACTTAGAAGAATGTTCTAACTGTTCTATTAGCAAGGGGGAGAAATTTAGAGTTTATAACGTAGCTATTCCTCTAGCATTTAGAACTGACTTTTCCAAGGGAAGAGATGCTAGAGAAGAAGATAGGGTCATTTCAGGGGCTCCTTCGAGTATTGCGGAAGGAAAACACGTTAATTTTAATAGAGTAAAAGGAACTAATGTCCAAATATGTTTTAGTAGTGATGGGCGTGTATGGAGGATTAATGATAACGGGAGAAGCTTATTTAAGGGTGGACTTATTACTACTAACCATACAAAAACACCTAGTGGGAGTGATAAGAAATATTTCACCTTTAAAGGGCAATGGATTCTAGAGGATTATAAGTACGTCAGTGATCAAGATTTTATTACGAATGAATGTATAGGAATTGCTAGTGCGAAAACAACGGACTTATTGCGTATTAAACCTATTTCTGATAATAAGGGATTAAATTTTGACCCTATTAGTGTAACTGCAAAAGCATCCTTATATTCTGCAGCGTTTTTACTCCGTTCGGTGGTGGCGGAAAAACTGGATATAGATGCTGATGAAATTGAGATTTCCCAATGTTTAAGGTCAGATATTGGTGACGGAAGTTTTGTCGGTGAAATTATCCTGAGTGACCGGTTACCAAATGGGGCAGGTTTTGTGCGTTGGCTTGAGAATAACTGGACAGACGTATTAGAAGGCATCGTTTCCCCAACTGGTAAACAGTCTTTTATAAATTATTTAACTAGCGAAAGACATCAATGCAATACTGCATGCTATAGTTGCCTTATGAATTATAGAAATATGCAGTATCACGGATTATTGGATTGGCGTTTGGGGCTTGCTTATTTAAGGAGCATGTTCGATTCAGCTTATCAATGTGGAATTGATGGAGATTTTTCTACGCCTGAATTAAAGGGATGGCTGCAATTAGCGGAAGTGTTAGCTGATCAGTTTTCTTCCTATTTCAACTATGAGACTACAAAATGGGCAGGCATTCCTGGAATAAAAGCAGGAAACCGCAAAATCATTATCATACACCCATTATGGAATTTTTCAAATCCTCATGGTGTTCTTGCCGATGCAGTTGTAGCTACAGGAGCAGATTTGGATTCGATAGACTTTTTAGACACTTTTAATCTAGTAAGACGTCCAGGGTGGTGCCATGAGGAATTAGGGGGAACAGTGGATGAGAAGGATGATCAAGTCTGGTGGTGATTTGCCATCGTCAGTCAGCGTGGGTCCCCTAAAAAGGATTTCACCCAGTCGTTATTTTGGAATGGTTTGTTGCAGTTTAAGGGAAGTATTGATAACCAATAGGATAGAAAAATTACTCCCATCCTCGCCTAATATCTATTTTGGCATTGCAGCTCATCAATTTCTTCAGGAGGTTGGGCTAGGAAAAATAACTAAAGTAAAAGACTTTGAGAATGAATGGTTAGCTTCAATAACAGAGGTAGAGAAGCATTTATTAGGGGAAATGGAGGAATACTTGGTTCCTTTGAGTAAGTCTGTCAGTCGGTATGAACTCAAAAAAAGGTTGTTATTTAAAGAAGCGTCTGGTTTGATAGCCGGTGGGAGATTGGAGTTTAAAAATAAATCGACTACAAGAATTGAAAGATGGTTTGAGACTGGTGACAGTATTGTCGGAGGTTATGTAGACAAAATCATATTTACGAATTCAGGTTATGAAATAATTGATTTTAAGACAGGATCAATTATTGATAATAATAATCTAGAGATTAAAAAGGAATATAAATATCAAATGCTCCTTTATGCGGCATTACTTTACGAAAATTTAAATGAGTGGCCATTAGCCCTTAAAATTTACGGTTTTAATGGAGCTATACATTCTATTAAATACAACAAAGATGAATGTATAAAGGTATTAAATGAAGCAAAAGAAATGTTTTATCAAATTAATGATTTAATTTTAGGGATTGATAATTTTTTTGAATTGCAAAAAAATTTAGCTAATCCAGCGCCTGAACATTGTCGGTTTTGCGAATTTAGACCAATATGTAATACTTATTGGGAAAAGAGAGAAGCAAGCCCCCATTTAAATTGGAGTCTAGATATTAGAGGGCAATTCGAAAGCCTGAGGACTTCAGGAAACGGTACCTACTTGTTAAAAATAAGGTCTACTTCAAATAATACTTATAAGGTTAGGGGGTTAAAGCCTAGTAGGCACCAAATCCCAGAAGGGGGCTTTTTTAGCATCTATAATTTATCCGCCGACACAAATGATAATTGTTTCAGCGAGAAGTTGTTAACAAAGATTTATACAAAACAACAAGGCATTTAGAATTTTCTGAAAGAAAATTAAAATTTGACGTTATATGTGAACTCAGCACTTTAAAGTGCTGGGTTTTTTTGTGCTCCGCAGTCACACAACTTGGATTGTTCAAATCCTCCCGATAATTTTTCACTTTAAAGTCTCGTAGCCGAAGAAGAAATCCTCACTTGAGTAGAGAAGGATGAGGCTGTCTTTTGTGAGAGGGATCTGAAGGTATACAGGTAAAGTCTAGCCCTGAATGTAAAGAGGTGGCGGTAATGTTTGTATCTTGCGCAAAAAATGAGGAAGCCTATGCTATTCGTACATCCTATAGGAAAACATATAAAGGAAGAATTGAAGAGAAATTGGAGCTATTTGATGTATTGAAGCAATTTATGGGAAATTTGAAGTGCCAGATTTCAAATTATTATATGCAGAGTTGAAAGAAAATTATGAAAGCAGAAGTAGAGGAGAAAACGTAACTCCATAAGATTGACTTAGAGAGAGTTTAGAATCAGCATTTCAAGTTCTGCATTGCACCGTGCATACGTTAAACTAGAAGTAGCAAGGGGATGATAATATTCTTTATTTTCAGCAGCATCAATAAAACTAATCTCCTCCTTGATGGTTATTAATTTTACATTTTTTTATTATAGTGGTTAAAAGAGCCACATTTTTCAAATCTGAACTTGAAATAGAAACAGGTGAAGGTTACGAGTTTTCGACTTAACTAAAGACATTCCAACTCCGGCGAACACTCAACATGTAAGAAGCTACTACAGAATTGTTATATAAAAACCAAGATTATAATTCTTCTCCAAACTTTACGAATAATGAATATAAATAAATCCCCCTAGATAATATGAAGAAATTTAGAACATTATCTAAGGGGATAGTTCTTATTAAAAATTATTTAGCCCTTAAATCTACCTATCTATAGATTCAAAGAATTCAAGTTGTTGTGAATTTATTCTCTTTTCTATTACTGACTCCATATTTTTTAAACTCCACTCTGCAATAGGATAGGCTATAGCTCGAGCAAGTTCAACAGGGACTGCATTTCCAATTTGTTTATATATTTTATTTAATCTGCCATTAATACTGATAGTTTGATTTCCATCCGAAAATTTAAACCAATCAGGGAATGTTTGAATTCGTGCTATTTCTTTTATTGAAAGTCTTCTATGGGACTCTTCACCACCGGGTAATTCCCATTTGTCAGGTCCAACTTTTCTCATTGGTTTACCACCTGGGTGTAATGGCGCTTGTCTACCAGAAGCTTGAATTGTGAAGCTTTGTTCGTTCCATTGCTTTTTTCGATTGCGGGAGAGGTAAATAGATGAAAAGCTTCCTTCATACCATTCTCCTGGATCTGCTTCTAAATCTCCAATAGCATCCCTTAATGTGATATATGGTTTTTGGTTGTCATTATTACCATGTGTAGGAGTAGGAAATTCATATTCAAAGTCAATGTCTTCTCTAACTCCTATAATAAATACACGTTCTCGAAGTTGTGGCACACCATAGTCCCTTGCGTTAACAAGTTTATATTTAACTTTATATCCGGCAGATTCAAAATCCTGAATAATCTGCTTGATTACTTCACCTTTTCCTAGTGTTAACATACCTTTAACATTTTCCGCAATAAAAAATGCGGGCTTAGTTTGTATTAAGCAGCGGATAAAGTGGATATACAAAAAATTCCGTTCATCATCAATTAATCTAGGACCTGCTTCACTAAATCCAGGGCAAGGAAAGCCGCCTAAAACAATATCGCAGTTTGGAAAAACCTTTATTTTTTTAATGTCCTTTTCTGTTTGCACTACAGAATCTGGAAAGTTAAGTTTATAGGTTTGATTTGCTTCCTTAAACATATCAACTGAGTATATAGTATGAAAAATACTTTCATGTCTAAATTTATTTATATTCTCTTGTCTAGATAAGGCAAGATTAGTTTTTTGTTTTCCTATTACTGCGTCTAATCCAGCTAATTCAACGCCAAAATCTAAACCACCACATCCAGAAAACAAACTCACTAAGTTAATTTTATTAAAATCTCGATCTATTTCTGCCATTTCATCTTCATTAGCCATGGCATGTACCATTTCTTGTTCATGTTTTATTTTATCTATTAGTAAAAGTTTTACTTTATCAATATCATAATCTTTTAATGGTCGGTATTTCGCTCTACCTCTATCTTCAATCTTCATACAAGCACCTCCGAGACTCTTGATTATTTTAACATTAATAATCAAAAAAGGTCAGTATTTATTATTCTGTGTAATATTTCCCAAAAATGAGTTAAAATATTTTTTAATAGGAGTGAAATTGATGAAAATATCTCGTAGAATTGGCTATCAACATGTAGTTGATGTTTCTGCAGCTTTAAATAACTTTATTAATAGTGAACCAATAAATAAATACTCTGAAACAACCAGGGAAACTGTTGATTATATTGTGACGCTCTATCCAAATATTAAAAGCATTATAAATAAATTTGAAACTGAAAAACCTGATTTTAATCCTGATCTTTGTTGACGTCTTCATAGTAACGAAGAAGTCAAAGTAAACCTTTTCTACATTAAAGGAAATGCTTCTATACAGCCCAAAAACTTAGGAGCACTAAGTTTCCTTAAAAAATATTTTCTTTCGGAAGAATTACAACTTTATTTTAATGATTTCTTTAAGAATGAATATTACAATTTTTTGAAATTAGTAGTTGATATAAGGGAAAAGAAAACTACCTATGATAATATACAAGAAATTAAGAAAAAAGTAAAAAGCTACTTCCAAAGTTTACAAATGAGATTGAGCCTTTCCGTCAAAGTTTTCTGTTCAACCTGAGAGAGTACTGTTTTCAATTAATGAAAGACGAATTCAATAAAGGGAAACCAGGAATTAGGAATGCCTTTAAAGTATTATTAATGGATGATAGTACTAATATTATAACCCGATATATTAAAAAGAACAAATGTTTGCGTGCGGAAGAATTTAAAAGTGATATAAATTTTAAAAATGGCATTAAGATTTATAAAAAAGGAAATTACTCTATAGGAATCAGATGTGATGAAGAGTCATTACTTTTTAGATTTAAATTTGAGAGTAGTCCTATTTCCTCAATTAAATTAGCAACAAGTTATGAACAGTTTCCTACTGGAAAAAATATTTTGGAATTTAACAATAGTACCTTATTGAAGTTTGAGGAAATCATAAATGGACATAACAAGACAAAATCTCAAAATATTAGTAACGCTGTGGGGAAATGTAATGAAGCCATGGTTTATTATCAAATTCTTAAAACAAAGCCAGAAATAAATCAAATAGAGCCACAAGAATTTCAAATCATTTTAGAAAAATATTCACCAGTAATATCACATAGTGATTTATTAAATTTAAAAGAGGCCTCAGAAATTACTATTAAAAAACTATTTGAATACCTTGGAAAGAAATATAGCCAGTATATAATTGATGGTATTCAGTTAGTACCTAATAATTATATTAAAGATAGACTTGATACTAGTGATCTAAAGCTAATATTAATAGTTGACAACAAATATATTGAGGAAGCTATATCATTAAAGGCTTTAACAAGAAAAACAAATAAAATTACTGCGAAAAATCCTGGAATTGGTCAAATTTTAAGTGAGCAATATTTTGATATTGGATCTCTTACTAAAGTGGTTAATGAGGTAAGAGAGAAGTTTTTATATGAGGTAATTGATCATAAACAAAGTCTAAAAGAAGTATCAGCAGTTTTAGGTCAAAGATTGAGTGAAGCTAACCAGGGACAATTACGTAAAGGTGTTAAAGCACTTCTTGGTAGTTCAATGATAGTCATTACATTCTATAAACAGAATGATAGCGTTGTTTTGGAACACGGTAATGTTAATAGTATGATTACCGTATTTCCGAAGTACCCTAGTCCAATACAGACAACTTTAAGATGGAATGATAACCATGAGGAACTATCATTAAGAGTAAAATTTAGTGCGGGACAAGCTAAGGGGTGGTCTTCATTAAAACTAGCATGTGAATTTAAAGTGAATTTTTAAAGCGAATAATTGTTAAAAAGAAATCAACTATTTTTGATTGATAGAAGGGGAAAAGAATGAAATGCATTTTTTGTACAATAAACGAAACCGTACTTGAAAACAAATTAGCCTATGCCTTTTTTGATAAATACCCCGTAAATAAAGGGCACTTACTTATCATCCCCAAACGTCATGTTGAGCAATACTTTGATCTCACATTAGAGGAAAGACAAGCAATTGATGATTTACTTTTCAAGGGAAAGGAATTATTGGACCAACAGCATCAGCCTGATGGCTATAATATCGGAATTAACTGTGGTGAAGAGGCAGGACAGACGATTTTTCATGTCCATGTTCACTTGATTCCTAGATATAAAGGGGATATCGATGAGCCACGTGGTGGTGTAAGAGGGGTCATACCAGAAAAAAGAATGTATTAAAGTAGGGAGAGTCATTTATGCCAGTTTACAACAAGCTTGTACGAGACAAAATTCCTGAAATTATTGAAAAAACAGGAAAGAAATATACAACAAGGATTCTATCAAATGAAGAATACATAAAAGCATTACAGGAAAAAGGCTTTGAAGAATTAG
The DNA here is from genome assembly GCF_020075705.1 of Metabacillus rhizolycopersici. The sequence goes on from NZ_JAIQUM010000056.1 coordinate 25,917, forward strand.
AGGAATATGTGGAAGCGAAGGATACGGCTAGCTCACTTGAGGAGCTGGCAGATGTTCTTGAAATCATTCATTCTTTGGCAGAGTATCACGGATCTTCACTGAACGAAATAGAAGAGATTCGAAAAAAGAAAGCGGATCAACGTGGCGGTTTTAAAGAAAAAATTTATTTAATTGAGGTTGAGGATGAGTAAGGTTGAATTAATCACGAGTCATTTGGTTACTCATTTAGTAGAAAAAATTGAGCAAGCATCCACCATTTGTATTTTAACATCATTTGTGATGAAGTCAGGGGTGGAGCTATTACAGAAGCCTTTAAAGCGAGCGGCTGATCGAGGTGCGGATATTAAGATTTGTACGGGTGATTATTTATATATTACCCAACCGGAGGCTTTGAGGAAATTACATTCTATTCATGAAAAAATGGAGATCCGTTTGTGGAATAGTAATGGTGTTTCTTTTCATCCTAAGGCTTATCTTTTTCATCTTGAAAAAGAAGGTCATCTCGTCATAGGTTCTTCTAATTTATCGAAATCGGCGCTAACGAGTGGTGTAGAATGGAATGTTGCGATTGAAAATGATCAGGAGATATTTCAGGAAGCCTTAGATCAATTTACAAAGCTCATGTACCATGACCAAACAATCACGATTAATGAGGAAAGCATCAAAGCCTATCATGAAAAATATGAGGTCTATCATCAGAAACACCCAAATCTTGCGAGAAAATGGTCACAGCTAGAAGAGATTGAATTAATGCTCCCAGGGATCGAACCTGTTCGAAAAGAAGAGCTAGAAATTCATGAGAAATCAGAGGGATACGGGGAAATTAAGCCGCGATTTGCGCAAATTGACGCATTGGCGGAGTTAGAAAAAACGGTTGAGGAAGGATATATGTCTGCTCTTGTTGTAATGGCGACTGGTTTAGGAAAAACCTATTTAGCAGGCTTTTTTGCACAAAGGTTCAAACGGATTCTATTTATTGCTCATCGAGAAGAGATTCTTTTGCAGGCGAAAAAATTCTTTTCTTCGATTATGAAACATCGTACGTTTGGGATTTACAATGGAAAGCAAAAGGAAGCAGAGGCAGATTGTCTTTTTGCGTCTATCTATACACTAAGCCTGGATCAGCATTTAAAGATTTTTCAGCCAAATGAGTTTGATTTAATCATCATTGATGAATTCCATCATGCAGCAGCAACTTCATATCAACGTGTCCTCGACTTTTTTCAACCGACATTTCTATTAGGAATCACCGCAACACCAGAGCGAAATGACAATAAAGATGTTTATTCTATTTGTGATGGAAATGTTGCTTATCGGATCGATTTTTTAGAGGCGATTAAACAGGAGTGGCTAGCACCTTTTCATTACTACGGTGTTTATGATGAAACGGATTATAGTCAGCTGACATGGTTAGGCACTGGTTATGATGAGGAAGAATTGCTCCAAGCGCAGTTAAAGGATGAAATGGCCGACAAGATTTTATCTTCATGGAAGAAATATAAGAAAACGAGAACCATTGTGTTTTGTTCGTCTATTCGACAGGCAGCCTTCTTATCGAGCTATTTTAATCAGAACGGATATCAAACGATTAGCTTAACGTCAAAGCAAACAGAGTATCGTAGGGAAGATGTTATTACACTGATAGATAAAGGTAAGATTGATGCGATTTTTACGGTTGATTTGTTTAATGAAGGTGTTGATATCCCTGCGGTTGATACACTTCTTTTTGTCAGACCAACAGAATCCCTTACAGTTTTTACGCAACAAATTGGTCGGGGTCTACGCTTACATCCAGAAAAAGAGCATTGTGTCATTATTGATTTGATCGGAAACTATCGCAACGCAGATATCAAATTAAGTTTATTTAATACGGAGGCACAAGAAGGTAAAGCAGCAAAAGCAATCGTTCCCACGGTACCAAACAGCTGTGTAATCGATCTTGAGCTACATGTCGTTAATCTGTTGAAGGAAATGGCGAAAAAGCGTCAGCCAAGAAAGGAAAAGCTTCTCCAATCTTATCTTGATTTAAAGCAAGAGATTGGCAGAAGACCGACATATCTTGAGCTCCATTTAAAAGGACAGGCAGATTCAATTCAATATCGGCAGGAATTTAGGTCATATATCAGTTTTCTCGATTGGGCAGAAGAGCTAAAGGAGCATGAAAGCCGAGTATTTATGAAGCATAAGGATTGGCTAGCTGAAGTTGAGAAAACAGGCATGGTGAAAAGCTATAAGATGGTTGTCCTATTAGCGATGCTGAAACGAGGTCCATCACAATGGGCAAAACTAATTACACCACAGGAAGTAGCACCATTTTTTCATCAATACTTAACAGAAAAGGAATATCGAAAACGGATTGATTTTTCTGATAAGGAATCGAAAAGACTTTGGGAATATGATGAAGAAAAAGTGAGTAATTTGATCATAAAGATGCCGATGACGAAATGGAGCGGCAGTTCAAAAGGAATGATCTCCTTTGAACAAAATGAGTTTACGCCTAACGTACATATTGAAAAGGACGAGGAAGAGACTCTTTTTAATTGGACGAAGGAGGTTTGTGAGTATAGGCTGCATTATCATTTTGAGCGGAAGGCAAGTCATTAATTATCATTTTCAAAATGAGAAGAAACTATTTTTTATTAGGCTTTGTTAAATATTATTGATACTAAGTGGATTCCGAACAATTTTCAGGTGTTGTAGAAATGGATGAGGCTTATTTTTTATACTCCGGAAAAGACAAATAGAAAATAGACGTTCAAAAACCTCATAAGCGTGGTGATGCGTCTACATATGGAGATATTAGCAAGGAGCAGGTCTATGTTTTTATTGCAAAAGACCGTTAAAAAGCTATTCTTTCAGGGGGAGGAATCATATGGAAATACATTTGCCAAAAAGTATCAATAAGTTCTATTATTTTTTGTTTCCTGTAATATTTGTTTTAATCGGTTATAATAATATCTTTAACAATTGGGAACTTCCACTTTTCGGCTTCAACGAACTAGAAGATTTCGGAAGACTTTTATTTGTGCTTGGTATAAGTGCTTGTGAAAGTACTTTAATGATTTAAGGTTATAGAGCATCCCTTTTAATGAGGAATGCTTTTTATTTTTGCTTAAAACAAAACCTACAATAAAAATGTTATCCAAATTAATAATAATTTATTGCGAAACGATAAAATATATATTAAAATCAAAATCAGAATAAATAAGTGAGGTGCTTTTTATGGAAAAAGTAACAACGTTGTTTTTAAAAATAGCTGTTATTCTTTTAGGAGTCCCAGTTCTTGCTCTGTGCATCTTTTTGGTGCCTGAGATGGCGAATCTTGCAGCAAAATTGCTTCCAGAGTTTGCTTTTATAAAATATCTCGTTTTCATCGCTTTTGATGCATCGGCGATACCTTTTTACTTTGCTTTGTATCAGGCTTTCAAACTCTTACGCTATATTGACAAAAATAAAGCTTTCTCCGATTTATCTGTAAAAGCTTTAAAGAAAATCAAATACTGTGCCATCACAATCAGTATTTTGCATGTGCTAGTTTGGCCGCTCTTCTATATCTTTGCGGAAGTAGACGACGCACCAGGAGTTATCTTTGTCGGATTGGTTGTTCCTTTTGCTTCGATGGTTATCGCAGTCTTTGCGGCTGTTCTCCAAAAACTTTTACAAGAAGCAATTACTATCAAATCAGAAAATGATTTAACGGTCTGAGGTGAATAACAATGGCAATTATAATCAATATTGATGTGATGTTAGCAAAAAGGAAAATGAGCGTAACAGAACTTTCGCAGAGGGTTGGAATAACAATGGCGAACCTTTCTATATTGAAAAATGGAAAGGCAAAAGCGATTCGATTATCCACTTTAGAGGCAATTTGTAAGGCTTTAGAATGTCAGCCTGGAGATATTTTAGAATACAAAAGTGACGAAGACAGGTGAACGACCCCTCCTTACTACGTTGAAGAAGGGGCTTCCTGATTCAATGACCATTGCTTATCAGAATGATCTAACAAGTCTTACACAGTCTCCACAGGCTTGAATTCGGACACGACCTTGCCCTACAAAATTAGCACGTTGGCTAGTTCTTTGCTGGCTTGAAGATTTTACACGACAGAGCGTTCTTCCTGTCGAAACCTCATATCTTCAGTTTTCAAAGAGCATGTTTGACTTCAGTGTAGCACAAACGTTCGAAAAAATAAACGTTTTGGCTAAAGCCAACCGACATTCATCCCCTCCCTACTCATTGGGCTACGCCCTTCGCATTCCTTGAGAAAGGGGACTTCTGTCGGAATACGTTAAACATTGTGGAGGAAACTTAATATAACAATTATTAGGAGAGGTATAACTATGGACATTAACAATTTGATTATTGAAAATATTGCTAATCCTCATGAGCTGGAGAGAATGTATAGAAAAGACCCGAAAGCTTTTAAAAAGTCATTCTCACACGCATGGGAACAAAATCCTGATTCTCAGGTTCTTGGTGTTTGGTATGAAAGATTGCATTTTAAGGAGACGGTAAATACAGAAAAATCTCTCTTGCTTCAAAAAGGTTTCTTATTCATGAGCATTTTAGCCATTCTGGCAGGGATAAGCACCAGGATCATTTTCCATTTTGTCGAACAGGAAGCAATTGCTCCAATTAACCTGGCTTTTGGTATAATTCCCTTTATTGCTGCCTATTTTGTTTACAATAATACTCCGAAAAAAAGTGTTATTTATTCCCTTGCAGCGTTGTTCCTAATTTCCGGGTTTTATCTTAATATGCTGCCATTAAATTATAAAGACAGTATTATCCTTGCTTATTTACACCTTCCCATATTCTTATGGGGATTGGTAGGGCTTGCATTTACAGGAAATGAATATTCAAAAGGCAGTACAAGATTAGCCTATATTAAATTTAATTTGGAATATGGTATTCTCTACGCCAGCATGGCAGTTAGCGGAATGGTACTAGCAGCATTAACCATGCGGTTATTTAGCTTTGTTGGCTTGGATATAGAAGACTTCTATTTTAGTAATGTCGTTTTATTTGGTGCTGCCGCTCTCGCTATTGTGGCTGCATACCTGGTATCAATGAATCTTAAACTTGCTAGGAATATTACACCATATATAGCTAAAATTTTTAGTCCTCTTGTCCTGGTCACATTGTTGGTCTATCTTATAACGGTTATATGGGTCGGAAAAAATCCATTCTTGGACCGCAATTTCCTGATAGCCTTCAACGGAATACTCCTTGGTGTATTGGCCGTTACCATATTTTCCATTACCGAGAGCGACTCAGACAAGAAAAAGAACATTTCAGATTATATAAATTTTGCCTTAATTGTTCTTGCGCTTATCATTGACAGTGTGGCTTTGTCAGCCATCGTGTTCAGACTTTCTTCTTATGGGATTACACCTAATAGACTTGCTGTTTTAGGAGTAAACATACTTATCTGGGCAAATCTAATTTGGATTATGCTCTCCTATATGCGTTTTCTACAAAACAAATCCGGACCTTCAACTATCCAAGATGCCGTTACTAAGTATTTGCCGGTCTACGGACTTTGGGCAGCTTTCGTTATATTTACTTTTCCTATCATTTTTAATTAGGAAGGCTCTGTTAATGTAACGAAAAGCTAATCTTCTATAACATATAAAATTCTTAGAGCCGATATTATGCAGCTTTTTATACAGAGTTGCATAGTGTTGGCTTATTTTCATTACTAAAGTTAAAAAGAGGGTATTCAAACTAGAAGATATAATATATTGTTGCAACTGGATTTTTTAAACTATGTCCAGTTTCAGGTGCCCAACGAAAAAGGACTTCATGAAACGTATTTGATAAGCTAAACTTGCAGGTTTTAAGTTTGAGTTTGATTTAGATTAAATGTGAAAAGATGTACTTACACTAAAGGGTAGCTTTAATACAATAGGGAATACAATGAAAGAGCCTAAAATATGCAAGATTTTATGCATTTCTTGTACATTCAGGCTCTTTTTCCACTTATAAAATATACTGCCATAAACAGAATTTTTTGATTGCTAAATACACATTTGGAATAGATTAGCTTTTTAGGTACAATTATTTATGAAAATGCTATTTTATAAGACCAGTTAGAGGGAGTTAAGCTTTAATTGGAAAGATTTAAAACATAGTAATCTACAATACATAGGAGGCTCAAAAATGAGTTGTCCATTCTGTTTAATAAACGAATACGAGATAGAAAATGAAGTAGCCTTTGCTATTTTTGACAAATACCCCGTAAATAAAGGGCACTTACTTATCATCTCAAAACGTCATGTTGAGCAATATTTTGATCTAACATCAGAGGAAAGACAAGCAATTGATGAAATACTCTTCAAAGGAAAAGAATTATTAGATCAGCAGTATCAGCCTGATGGCTATAATGTTGGAATTAATTGTGGTGAAGTAGCAGGACAGACGATTTTCCATGTTCATGTTCACTTAATTCCTCGATATAGAGGGGATATCGAGGAGCCACGTGGTGGTGTTAGAGGAGTCATACCAGAAAAAAGAATGTATTAGAGAATAGGGAGAGTGTTTGATGAATTGCGAAACTAACACCCGTTACTCCAGTGATGGGATACAGTTTCGCCCTTTTTGGAAAGTTAGAAATGCTATGTAAAGACAAGCGAACAATTAGCTTACAGTAGCTACTCAGGAACAGAGGGACAGTTCTTTATATAAACCCAAGGGGGGAAAAGAAGATGGCAACGCATGAAATTTTATTGAAGGATATAGAGGAAACATTAAAAAATTCTTACAATGATGTGGTTAGTTGGCGAAGATTTATGCATCAAAATCCAGAATTATCATTTAAAGAAGTGAAGACAGCCGAGTTTATTAGAGAGAAGCTGCTTAGTTTTGGATTAGAAGTAAAAACAAATATAGGCGGGCATGGTTTGATTGGCATTTTAGAAGGGGATCATGTAGGAAAAACGATCGCCTTAAGAGCAGATTTTGATGCCTTGCCAATCCAAGATGAAAAAGAGGTTTCTTATAAATCACAAAATCCGGGAGTCATGCATGCATGCGGTCATGATGGCCACACTGCTGCTTTATTGGGGACAGCTAAAGCGTTAAGTCAGTTTCGTCAACAGCTCAAAGGGAAGGTTATTTTTATTTTTCAACCATCAGAAGAAACGCCACCAGGTGGTGCAAAGTTTATGATTGAAGATGGGGTTTTAGATGGTGTGGATTATGTTTTTGGCGCCCATTTAGATTCTAAAACGCCATTAGGAAAACTATCTGTTGGTGAAGGATATAAAATGGCTGCGGTAGATAAATTCGCGATTCATATTCAAGGGAAAGGCGGTCATGGCGCAAGACCCCAAGATGCCGTTGATTCCATTGTGATTGGCAGTGAAATTGTTAGTTCAATACAAAAGATTGTCAGTCGTGGTGTTAGTCCGTTACAATCAGCGGTTGTGACAATTGGTGTGTTTCAATCAGGAAGCGCTTTTAATATCATTGCGGACAAAGCGATTTTAGAAGGGACAGTTCGTACATTTGATCGTACTATTCGAAAACAGATCGAAAAACAAATCTACGGCATTGTCGAGGGGATTACATCTGCATTTGGTGCAACGTATACCATTGATTATTTGAATGGTTATCCAGCTTTGTATAATCATCCAGAAGAAACAGAAATCATTAGAACATTGCTAATGGAACAATTTTCTGAAGAGAGTATTTTCGAATTAGAACCTACTATGGGAGCTGAAGACTTTTCTTATTTCCTTTTGGAAAAACCAGGAACTTATTTTAAGGTGGGATCACGAAATGATGATGAAGCAACCCACTATCCTCATCATCATCCCAAATTCGATTTTGATGAAAGAGCTTTATTAAATCTTGAAGAAGCATTTGTGAAAATTGCAACTCACTTTGTATTTTAAAGCTTTCTAGTGCAACCTTGACAAGAACGAGAATTAGGTGAGATGACATTTTGTAAGGCTGGAATGAGAAATTAAATAAAGATAAAAATTAATGCCTCGAATGTATCATAATTTCGATTGTTGCTGCTGGTTCTGTTGTGATGAAGGATGTTTCGGCTAATACGATTGTAGGTGAAAATCCGACGAAAATGATAAGAAATATTTAATTTGCAAGATATCATTTTTCAATTCATCAAAAATAACAGGCAGGTATTCGGTTGCTTCTGCTACTAGGAGGATATCATGAAAAAGAATATTTATGTCATCGGAGCGGTTATCATTGAAAAGGGAAAAATCCTCTGTGCTCAAAGAGGAGCAGATAAAGCATTGCCTCTCAAATGGGAATTTCCAGGCGGGAAGATAGAAGAAGGGGAGTCACTACAAGAGGCATTGCGACGTGAAATTGTCGAAGAAATGCAGTGCGGAATCGAGATTGGTGATCAAATTGAGCATACCGTTTATGAATATGATTTTGGCATTGTTCATTTGACAACATTTTATTGCGAGCTCACTAGTGGAAAGCCAGTTTTGACTGAGCATGCATCAATGAAATGGCTGTCACCAGATGAGTTGACATCATTAGACTGGGCACCGGCAGATCTTCCTGCGATTGAAAAATTATCAAGTAGATCAATCAAAAAGTAACGTTTAGGTTGTGTCATTCAGCTATTCACAGAATTCGTGAATAGTTTTTTAATTGACGAAAGAAAGCAAGAAGAAGTGTCTCGTTGCTTTTTTCATCTCCATTTCATTCTACTGATTTTTAATCGTTTCATCCTATAGAAATTTCATTTTGCAGGTAAATAGTTTTGTTTTTATCGGTAATCTAGTTTTATGTATGTACTAAGTCTACAATCTATGATATTGGTAAATAGTAGAAAAACCAAAAATGAATCTCAATATTGATATATGGAATTTCTCAATCCTAGTAAGCAGGAAAATCATGGGATAATAGAAGCCATTAGGAGTTGAATCATTCGATTGTGAAGGTATTAGATACAAAAACACTCTTACATACAATGGAAACTAGATCGCACGAGTACAAAGAATTAAGAGAAAAGCTGGAACAGGTAAAAAGAAAATGCAATGACATCGTGAATCTAGATGATCAGTTCAAAGGCAAGGGAGCTGATGCGATCAAAGGCTTTTACCAAGCGCAAATCGATGTTGTAGAAGCCTGGCTTCGTCTGATTGATCGACAAATCGCTTTTCTAAACGGAATTTCAGGGAGTACGGAAGAGAAGGATCTATCGGGAAATACAGTTGTTCACCTTCCTTTTCTGGAGGATGAACTAGTGCATCACATCAGAAACAATAAGGAAATGGTTGGGAGCCAGCAAGATGAGCTGCAAAGGATTTTTAACAGAATTGATGACCTCGTTCCACTAAACATTTTCTCAACAAGTAGCTTTGATGACCATATCGAAAAAGTAGATAAAGACCGAAAAGATACTATTGATGCGGTCAATGAGCTTGATCATGATTTAAAATCAGAATATATGTTATCAGAAGGTGACGAGCGTTATGTCACAGCTCTTTTTCAGCAATTAACCGAAGCAACTCGCCAGGGAAATACGATATCACCGATCCATTTCAACTCAGAAGCCTATAGAGCTAGTGAGGTTTACCAATTAAAAGGACAGGCTGAGCAACAAACAATTGATTATCTGGCTTTTAAAAAGAACCAAGAAGAGGTACGAAAACAACAAGCAGAAATTGAAGCAGAAATCGAAGCAAGGAAAAGGGAAGAAGCAGAATTTGCTAAGTTGAACCCTATCGAAAAATCGCTCCATAGCTTTAAAGAAATCGGAACCGATTTTTGGGACGGCCTAGAAGCTCGGAACGAAAAGA
>NZ_JAIQUM010000057.1 GCF_020075705.1 Metabacillus rhizolycopersici
CTGACTGATACTAATCGATCGAGGACTTAACCAAAACGAAAAGCGAAAGAAGCCCGTTTAAATACGGAGGAAATTGGAGCAATCGAGAAGAAGTCGTACTTTGACTTCGCACGAGATTGTGAAATTTTCGGAGTATTTGGCTTCTGTAGCTGGACACAGTAAAAAGCGTAAACTCAGTGAATTGAATTGTGAATCGTTATCTAGTTTTGAGGGAATATAAAAAGTTTTAAAAAACACTTGAAATATTCCTTGAAAATAGTATAATAGTTTTTGTCATAATTGTCTGGTAATGATGGCGAAGAGGTCACACCCGTTCCCATGCCGAACACGGAAGTTAAGCTCTTCAGCGCCGATGGTAGTTGGGGGTTTCCCCCTGTGAGAGTAGGACGTTGCCAGGCTATTATATTGTTCCGCAGTAGCTCAGTGGTAGAGCTATCGGCTGTTAACCGATCGGTCGTAGGTTCGAGTCCTACCTGCGGAGCCAATGCTTCCATAGCTCAGTTGGTAGAGTACTTCCATGGTAAGGAAGAGGTCACCGGTTCGAGCCCGGTTGGAAGCTTAAAAAAGATTATTATTGTACATTTTTGGCCCGTTGGTCAAGCGGTTAAGACACCGCCCTTTCACGGCGGTAACACGGGTTCGAATCCCGTACGGGTCACCAAGTAATGATGGCATGTTAAGTACGCAACGTCAATCGCAACACATGTACTTGCACATCCTGTGCTTCGGAGGATTAGCTCAGCTGGGAGAGCATCTGCCTTACAAGCAGAGGGTCGGCGGTTCGATCCCGTCATCCTCCACCATATTTTTTTGGATTTTTAATTATGCCGGTGTAGCTCAATTGGTAGAGCAACTGACTTGTAATCAGTAGGTTGGGGGTTCAAGTCCTCTCGCCGGCACTGTTTCACACATATGGAGGGGTAGCGAAGTGGCTAAACGCGGCGGACTGTAAATCCGCTCCTTCGGGTTCGGCAGTTCGAATCTGCCCCCCTCCACCATTTGCATAAAACGATGTAGATAAACGAAGAAATGGGAATCCATTTTATAATTTGTTTATCTTTGATTTTGTTTAGGGGTTTATTACGGATATTTTCACTATGATCTGTTTATAATAGTTATACTTAGTGGAAGACGTTATTTCACATAATCTCTTTTAGTAATTCTAGTCACTTATTTATTGGGCTATAGCCAAGCGGTAAGGCATCGCACTTTGACTGCGACATGCGTTGGTTCAAATCCAGCTAGCCCAGCCATATTTTTTAAAATTTATTAAAGCAATGAGCCATTAGCTCAGTTGGTAGAGCATCTGACTTTTAATCAGAGGGTCGAAGGTTCGAGTCCTTCATGGCTCATCATTTGCGGAAGTAGTTCAGTGGTAGAACACCACCTTGCCAAGGTGGGGGTCGCGGGTTCGAATCCCGTCTTCCGCTCCATAATAAATACTGGGGCCTTAGCTCAGCTGGGAGAGCGCCTGCCTTGCACGCAGGAGGTCAGCGGTTCGATCCCGCTAGGCTCCATCATTTTAATAAGAATAGATATAAAAAAGCCATAGACGGAAGTTTATGGCTTTTTTATATCTATAGAGAAGTAGAATTTGCATAGAGTTTAAATGGTAATAAAGTTTGTGAAAGTAGCCTTTTTAATCCATTGTCCTGTCCCGATACGTGATTCTGTATTTTTAGATTGGGTCATTGTGGTTACATTTTAGATTTTCGCCAATAAATCTATCCAAAAATAAGTAGAATATAAAATAACCACCTAAAGACACCTAAAATTTGTTAAAATATTCTATGTGAGGAAAAGATGGTTAGATATATTCATCACCAAATGTAATGGTGCTTTATTTATGTTTTATTTTATATATAAAAAATGAAACCAATTGAAAATCTATCCGTATATAAAGAGACCCGCAGAGTGCGGAGGTATGATAAATGGAAACGATGATAAAGAAGCGTATAAAGCAAGTTAAAAAGGGAGACCAAAATGCTTTTGCTGAAATAGTTGATTTATATAAAGATAAAATCTATCAACTATGCTATCGAATGCTTGGTAATGCACATGAAGCAGAGGACATTGCACAAGAGGCCTTTATTAGGGCATTTGTTAATATTCACACATATGATATGAGTAAAAAGTTTTCGACGTGGTTATATCGGATTGCAACGAATCTCTCAATTGATAGAATTCGAAAAAAGAAACCAGATTATTATCTTGATGCAGAGGTATCAGGAACAGATGGTTTAACTATGTACTCTCAAGTATCTGCAGAAGGAGCACTTCCTGAGGATGAGCTTGAAACGATGGAGTTACAAGCGACGATTCAACAGGGAATTTTAAAGCTTCCAGATAAATATCGGACTGTGATCGTTTTAAAATATATTGATGAATTATCTTTAAAAGAAATAGGCGACATTTTAGATATTCCAATAGGTACAGTTAAAACTCGAATTCACAGAGGGAGAGAAGCACTCAGAAAACAATTAAGGCATTTATAATGAGGTGAGTTACTATGAGCTGTTCTTCAGAATTTGTTCAGCTTTTGCATGAATATATGGATCATGAATTATCCAGTGTTGAGGAAAAAAGGGTCAAAGAGCATCTTCACACTTGTGAGGAATGTTACCGGCACTTTTATGAGCTTGAAAAAGCCGTTGCACTTGTTAAAAGTACTTCCCATCTTCAAGCTCCAAATGATTTTACTCATGCAGTTATGGAGGGTCTTCCAAAGGAAAAGCGGACAGTTTCCTGGAAGCGTTGGTTTAAAGGTCATCCACTACTGGCGGCTGCCTCTTTATTTCTTCTTCTCATGACAGGAAGCCTCTTTTCAGCGTGGAATGAGGATCAAAACTTTAGTGTTTCGAAACAATCTAATTTAGTTGTTGAGAACAGTAAGGTAACCGTTCCAGAAGGTGAAGTTGTAAAAGGTGATGTAACGGTGAAAAACGGGGAAATAATGATTGAGGGAACAATCGAAGGGGACGTAACAGTTATTAATGGAGAAAAGTATATGGCATCTGCAGGTCATGTAACGGGAGAGATTAAGGAAGTTGATGAGTTATTTGAGTGGCTATGGTACCATTTAAAATCTCTTTCTCATGAAGTCTTAGCTGTTTTTGGTTAAAAAGAAGGTCATCTCTGCGGTGGCCTTTTTACATTTTAATGCAGGGAGTGTATAATAATGTGGTTATTACACAAATTATTTTTATTTTCTCTAAAAATAGATGATAATAATCTTATTATGGACTAAGCGCTTTGATTATAAGCTCCCTGGTCTTACATTGTAAAGGCCGTGCAAGTGCAGTGAAGATGTTTACATCGCAGATTTAATTGCTTCTTGAGTCTAGTTACACATGAATAGAAGATCAAGCACACCTTCTATTTTTGGGTATTTTATTGCCTGAGGCTGATTGAAGTTCATATGCTTTTGTTTACGTAAAAAGAAGTGGAACCATGGAGGTCGAGTGAATGGAAAATGTGGATTTACCATTATTGCATTACCTCGGCATAGCTGTTGATATTCTCCTTGTGTGGTTTGTTATATATAAATTGATAATGGTTGTAAGGGGAACGAAGGCTGTACAGCTATTAAAAGGAATTACAGTTATAGTTGTAGTCCGTATGTTAAGTCAATACTTAGGATTAAGTACCTTACAGTGGATTATGGACCAAGCCCTGACATGGGGATTTCTAGCCATTATTATTATTTTCCAACCTGAGGTGCGGAGAGCATTAGAACAGCTAGGTAGAGGACGATTCTTTTCCAGAGGTGGTGCCCAAGGAGAAGAAGACACAGAGATAACTATTGAGGCAATTGTGAAGGCAACTGAATACATGGCTAAGCGTCGGATTGGCGCATTAATGTCAATTGAAAAAGAAACAGGAATGAGCGATTACATAGAAACAGGGATACCATTAAATTCAATGATTTCTTCTGAATTATTGATTAATATTTTTATTCCTAACACACCTCTGCATGATGGGGCAGTTGTTATTCAACGAAATCAAATAGCAGCAGCAGCGTGCTATCTCCCGTTATCAGAAAGCCCGTTTATCTCTAAGGAGCTTGGAACGCGCCATCGTGCTGCTTTAGGTATTAGCGAGGTTACAGATAGTTTAACTATTATTGTATCAGAAGAGACAGGAAATATTTCTGCTGCTCGTAATAGTGAGATTCATCGGGATCTGACTCAAGATGAGTTACGGGAAGTTCTTCAAAGGGAGCTACAATCACCAATTAAAGCTGTTTCCTCAAACCGTTGGCAATGGAGGGGAAGAAAAAATGGATAAGTTGATCGATAACCGTTGGGTAATGAGGGTTTTTGCTTTATTTTTGGCATTAATGTTATACGCAATTGTTAATATTGAATCCGGCTCTTCCGTTAATAAGCCACCGACACCGTTAACGCAATCACCTGTAGCGGATAAGGCAATTGTCACAGATGTACCTGTTGTTACATATTTTGATCAGGAAAATCTGGTTGTTACAGGAGTGCCTGAGGCAGTAAATGTTACGTTGGAAGGTGCAACAAGTTCGTTAACAAAGGCGCGCCAGCTGAAGGATTTTGAAATCTACGCAGATTTAACAAACTTATCAATTGGAACTCATCGAGTTAATCTAAAATATAAAAATCTATCTGAAGACTTAAAGGCTAGTATAACTCCCTCAGCTATCACAGTTTCAATTGAAGAGAAGGTAGCTAAGGATTTCCCAGTTAAAGTTGATTTACTCAATGAGGATAAGATAAAAGAAGGTTACACACCTGATCAACCAATTGTAAACCCAAATAGCATTCGTGTGACCGCATCTAAAGATGTGATCGATAAAATACTGAGTGCGCGGGCTACAGTGAGTTTAGAAAATATAAAAGAAACAATGAATAAGGAATCTCTGATTACGATCTATGATAGAGATGGAAATGTTTTACCGGTTGAAGTGGAACCATCTGTTGTTGATATCACTGTGCCGATTAAAAGTCCAAGTAAAGTATTGCCGTTTAAAATTACTCGAGAAGGTGAGCTTGGACAAGGTTTAAGTGTTTTTAGTATCGAACCAAAACCAAATGAAATTACTGTCTATGGTCCATTAGATATTTTAGATAAGCTCGAATTCATCGATGGGGTAAAAGTAGACCTTAGTAAAATTAAAGAAGATACTGTTTTGGAAGTAGATGTTCCTATACCAGAGGGAGCTACGAAAGTAAATCCTGAAAAACTGGAAATTGAGGTTGATATTGAGAAACAAGAAGAGAAGTTGTTTACAGATAAGACAGTAACGCAAGTTGGTTTATCTGAAGGAAAGATTTTAGAATTTGTGAACCCAGAAACGGGATCACTTGATGTGAAAGTTTACGGAGCACCGAGTGTTATTGAGGATATAAAACCAGAAGATATAGAATTATATATAAATCTTACAGACCTCAGTGATGGTGAACAAGAAGTAAATGTTGAAGTAAATGGTCCACAAAATATTACATGGTCATTACAACAAGAAAAAGTAAAAGTGAAAATTTCTTCAGCCTCATAAGGCGAATGAGATAAAGGAGCGAAACCAATGGGAAAGTATTTTGGTACAGATGGCGTACGAGGAGTAGCTAATAGTGAATTAACACCTGAATTAGCCTTTAAAATTGGCCGATTTGGTGGATATGTTTTAACGAAGGATCAGGAGAGACCTAAAGTAATCATTGGCCGTGATACCCGAATTTCAGGTCATATGCTAGAAGGTGCTCTTGTAGCGGGCCTCCTATCGATTGGCGCCGAAGTTATGCGTTTAGGAGTAATCTCTACTCCTGGTGTCGCGTATTTAACAAAAGCGCTTGGTGCACAAGCTGGTGTCATGATTTCTGCATCACACAACCCTGTACAAGATAATGGAATTAAATACTTTGGTCCAGATGGTTTTAAATTATCAGATGAGCAAGAATTTGAAATAGAAAGCCTGATGGACCAAGAAGAAGATACGTTACCAAGACCTGTTGGTAAAGAGTTGGGACAGGTAAATGATTATTTCGAAGGTGGGCAAAAATACCTTCAATTTTTGAAACAAACAGTTGATGAAGACTTTACTGGTATTCATGTCGCATTAGATTGTGCTCATGGTGCAACATCTTCACTTGCTACACATTTGTTTGCGGATTTAGATGCAGATGTTTCAACGATGGGTACAACGCCAAACGGGTTAAATATCAATGAAGGTGTTGGTTCAACACATCCAGAAGCTTTGGCAGCCTATCTAAAGGAGAAAAATGCAGATATCGGTCTGGCATTTGATGGAGATGGTGATCGCTTGATTGCTGTTGATGAAAATGGTGATATCGTTGATGGTGACCAAATTATGTATATCTGTGCAAGATTTTTAAATAGTGAAGGTAGATTAAAGAAGAATACAGTTGTTTCAACGGTTATGAGTAACCTTGGTTTTTATAAAGGGTTAGAAGAACATAAAATTAACAGTATTCCAACAGCTGTAGGCGATCGTTATGTGGTGGAGGAAATGAAGAAAAATGACTATAACCTTGGTGGTGAACAGTCAGGTCATATTATTTTCCTTGATTATAATACAACTGGTGATGGACTGCTAACTGGTTTACAACTAGTAAACATTATGAAGCTTACAGGGAAAAAGTTATCAGAACTAGCTGGTGAAATGAAAAAATTCCCACAGTTGCTTATTAACGTAAAAGTAACAGATAAGTATAAGGTTACTGAAAATGTAAAAGTAAAAGCAGTGATTGATGCTGTCGAACAGGAAATGAACGGTAATGGACGTATCTTAGTTCGACCTTCTGGTACAGAGCCATTAGTTCGTGTCATGGCAGAAGCTCCAACGGAAGAGCAATGTCGTGAATTTGTTGGACGGATTGTAGAAGTAGTAAAGCAAGAAATGGGTCTAGAATAGACGGAAGGCGGGTTAAATCCCGCCTTTTTAATAGCATAAGTGGACAATTTTACATATACTTACTTTATAACGCTTAAATAGGAGCCGACCACTTTGAAAGATGTGATTGACGGTTTCTTTAGAAGTGTTGTATCATTGTCATTGTGTGTTTGGTCATAATATAGAAAGGAGCAGTAAAAAAGGTTTTGCAATTTAAAGCGCCTGAACTAAGTGGTCGAAACTAGCTTAGTTGACGAGGATGGAGGTTATCGAAATTTCGGCGGATGCCTCCCGGCTGATTGGTTACAGCCGTAAGTTTTTCCTTAAACCAAAGAGGTAACTTTTTGAACAAAGGGAAAAGCGTAGCCTTCCAAAAAATAAAAACATGTGTGAGGGGACAATGAATGTCTCCGGAATTGACTTCTTGTCCCTAGTTACACTATGGGAGGAAACGAATATGTGCGGAATAGTAGGATATATTGGAAATTTGGATTCTAAGGAAATTTTATTGAAGGGTTTAGAAAAGTTAGAATACCGTGGATATGACTCTGCAGGTATTGCTACGCTAAATCAGGATGGAATCCATATTTTTAAAGAAAAAGGTCGTATTGCTGAGTTACGTGAAGGTGTTGACTTTAATGTAGAGGCATCAATAGGAATTGGACATACTAGATGGGCAACACATGGTGTACCTAGCAAAACGAACGCACATCCACATCAGAGCACATCAAGTAGATTTACACTTGTGCATAACGGCGTTATTGAGAACTATGCTATTTTAGCACGTGAATATTTACAAGGTGTTGAACTGAAAAGTGAGACAGATACAGAAGTAATTGTTCAAGTTATTGAAAAATTTGTAGCAAAAGGATTAGGGATTGAAGAAGCGTTCCGTCAAACGTTATCAGTCTTAAAAGGCTCATATGCGATTGCGCTATTGGATGAGCAAAATCCAGAAATGATTTATGTCGCAAAAAACAAAAGTCCACTGCTGATTGGATTAGGAAATGATGGCTTTAATGTTGTTGCATCTGATGCAATGGCAATGCTACAAGTAACTGACCAATTTGTTGAAATTATGGACAAAGAAATGGTTTTTGTTGAACGTAATTCGGTTACAATAAAAGATTTACAAGGGAACGTAATTGAACGTGCACCTTATAAAGCAGAACTTGATGCAAGCGATATTGAAAAAGGAACATATCCTCATTACATGTTGAAAGAAATCGATGAGCAGCCTTTAGTAACAAGAAGAATTATTGAGAAATATCGTAATGAAAATGGTGGATTAACTGTTGACGAAAATATTGTCAACGCAGTTAATGCAGCTGACAGAATCTATATCATTGCTGCAGGTACTAGTTACCATGCCGGATTAATCGGAAAACAATTTATTGAAAATTGGGCGAAGATTCCTGTAGAAGTTCATATTGCAAGTGAATTCTCTTACAATATGCCATTGCTTTCTGAAAAACCATTATTCATCTTTATTTCACAAAGCGGTGAAACAGCAGATAGTCGTTCTGTTCTTGTTCAAATTAAAGAGCTTGGACATAAAGCATTAACAATTACGAATGTTCCAGGATCAACTTTATCTCGTGAAGCGGATTATACGCTACTATTGCACGCAGGCCCTGAAATCGCTGTTGCGTCGACAAAGGCATATACAGCACAATTAGCAGTTCTTTCTATTCTTGCAGCTGTAGCAGCTTACGGAAAAGGACTTTCTTTAGAATTTGACTTAACGAAAGAGCTAGGAATCGTTGCAAATGCAATGGAAGTTCTGTGTGATCAAAAGGAAGAAATGGAAGCTATCGCAAAAGAGTACTTTTCAACTACGCGTAATGCATTCTTCATCGGTCGTTCTGTCGATTACTACGTAGGACTTGAAGGGGCATTAAAACTAAAAGAAATCTCTTATATTCAAGCAGAAGGTTTTGCAGGTGGAGAGCTTAAGCACGGTACAATTGCATTAATTGAAAATGGTACTCCAATTATTGCATTAGCTACTCAAGAGCATGTAAACCTAAGCATTCGCGGAAATGTCAAAGAAGTAGTATCACGTGGAGCTAATCCTTGTATTATTTCGATGAAAGGTCTTGAAGAAGAGGACGATCGTTTTGTCCTTCCAAGCATTCATGAACAACTTTCACCGCTTGCAGCAGTAGTTCCATTACAATTGATCTCTTACTATGCAGCACTACATCGTGATTGTGATGTTGATAAGCCACGTAATCTTGCGAAGAGTGTTACGGTGGAGTAGGGAATAGGTTGTAATAGTGTGGATTTGTACAGAGATAATAAAGTTGTTTAAAAAACGCCAGTCATGTTATTCAACAATCGGGCGCTATTGTTGAATAAACAACTATATTTTTAACCCCGTCCTAAATTTAGAACGGGGTTATGCTTGTTTGAGCTTTTAGAATTAAATAACTTTATTGTCTTTTTACAAAATCTATCTAGAGTAAGGTATTTCTTATTTGACAAATTATGAAAAAAATACATTTAAAACATTCAATCAATGCGATCATTTTTTCCTTTCTTTAAGGGGAGATTCCAGAAGATTCTGGAATTAGCTGTGTTGAATGGTAGAGCAATTCAGATACAGTTACACTTTTATACCCATTCTTGTCTAAATAGTCCAAAATGTTATCTAATGCTTTAACTGTCGAACTGGTTTGAGTATATTCACTACCATACCAATCATGAAAAAGAATGATATTGCCTGGCTTTACTCCCTTTTTTATATAACTAGATATTTGATTTGCCGGAGGATTTGTCCAATCACGGGAATCTTGATCCCATGACCATAATACGACCGTTTTATCATGTTTTAAAGCTGTATTGATAATTACATCATTATAAAAACCTCCTACAGGCCGATAAAGTGCTGGTTTTAAATCAGTGAATTGCTTAATTATTTTATCTGTTTCATCTAATTCGGATGATAGTTTTGCCGAGGCTATATTTCCATAAAGATGATGGAAAGTATGATTAGCAATTTCGTGCCCCTCGTTCACTTCTCTTTTTAAAAGATCAGGAAATCTAACTACTTTATTGCCAGCTACAAAAAAGGTAGCTTTCGCATCATGCTTTGCCAATATATCAAGTATTTGTGGGGTCAGAACAGGGTGAGGTCCATCATCGAAAGTAAGGGCAACTAACTTTTCCTTTGTGTTTACTTCCCAAATAACACGCCCTGTTTTTTCATATGCTTCTCGATTTTGAGTGGATGCATCTACATTTACTTGAAAGCAGAATAAAGGAATTAAGAAAAGAATGGTATTGAACAAAATTTTTTTCATTGGATACGCTCCTACTTTATGATGAACTTATTCTTTGATTTCTTTATTGAAAATATTTATCTAAAACAGATTATTAAGTGTTTTTAGGATCTAGTCGTTTCATGGTACGGAGATTTTATGCAATAGAAAGGGGGATACTTCCATAATACGGATATTTAATGGAGGGAATATCAGAGAAATGATCAAATTTTTTCAAAACATGCTCTTTCCTTTTATTCATTATCAGTATTAATTTGATCAAACTTTATTCGAAGTGTGGGTTATTCTTTTGGAATGGAATCAGTATTTTTCAGCTATGATTCCTGCAAACTCTCTTGTCTCCTTTTTCGTCCATAAGTAGTCTTCAGATTCAAGTATTTGAGCACAACCGCCTATGGAGGACAGCGGTGTTTTTAAATCATGAGAAAGACCACTTATCCATTCTTCTCTAGTTTGAGTCATTTTCCTGCACTCAGTTTCGTTTTGTTGTAAGGCCGCTGTTAATTGTACAAGGGTTGTAATCAGATACTTATACAACCAGTATTTCCTTTTGAGCATAGCTCACTCTGGATAGGTTTTTGTCTTCAAGTGATTACTAAACATCATCGAATGAAAGTAGAAAATAATTTTTAAACAACTTTATGTTTACACCGCCTAGATTTGAGGACAGTGTAATACGTATTTGAGGTTCCAAATGCATAAAACTTTCTTGTCAATGCACACGAGTGTTTCATCATATAAAGTCGTTTAAAAAGCACACGTCTTCGATTACAATAAATGTATTCAAACATGTGTTTTTTTAGTGTCAGAATTTCTAAGTTTAAGCTTCGAGAATTGTTCAGTACTTGAAAGAAAATCGTGGACAAGGGGAACTCTCTAATTATAAGCCATGGAATAATACTTGAATAAATATTGGCAAAGGGGAAAAGCAATCGACGCATTGCTTCCTGACTATAAAAACTCAGGAGCGAAAGGTATGGAAAGGGAAGCTTGTGAAAGAAAATGAGGCAGACAAAGAAAACGCCATTGAGGTGAAGAGATGAAAAAGGGAAAATGGAGTTTGCAGGCGACTATCACAATTTTTGTGTGCGCTGTAGTAGTTCTTTCGCTATTAATCACTGATTTGCTTATCAGTCAAACTGTGGCTGAGAGCATTGAAGACAGTCAGGCTGAAAAAGCGGGAAATGCATCCCGAATGATGGCACGTTCACCACTTGTGATAGAAGCATTGAGCAACCCGGAAGACGAAAGAGAATTACAAAGATTTGCTAGCGACATACAATCTGTGACAAATGTACAATTTGTTGTAGTAATGGATATGAAGGGAATTCGTAAATCCCATCCCGATCCCAATAAGATAGGAAAGAGATTTGTTGGGGGAGATGAGGAAGCGGTTTTAAAAGGAAAAGAGCATGTCTCGATTTCAAAAGGTACATTAGGCCATTCTTTGCGTTCTTTCACGCCGGTATTCGATGCGAATGGAAAGCAGGTAGGAGCGGTAGCGGTGGGCATTTCTCTTGATAAGGTCAATGAAGCCGTTGAGAGAAGTCATGAGAATATATATGCAGGAACGATCTTTGGTATCTTAACGGGAATTATGGGAGCAGTCATTTTGGCAAGGTATATTAAGAGAATTTTATTTGGGCTTGAGCCTATTGCGATTGCAAGGCTGCTTGAGGAGCGAAGTGCCATGTTACAATCAGTACGTGAGGGGATTATAGCAGTAGATCAGGATTCAAGAATTACTCTTGTAAATAAGGCAGCATTATTGCTTTTGCAAAAAGCGGGTTTAGATGAAAATCCTGTTGGAAAGAAGATAGATGCAACTATAGTTACCTCAAGGTTAAGTAGAGTATTGCAAACTGGACAAGCTGAATTGGATGAAGAACAAAGCTTAAAGGATGTTGTTTTGCTGGTCAATCGCGTCCCGGTATTTGTAGACAACAAAATTGTCGGCGCTGTGGCGACATTTCGGGACAAAACGGAAATCCGTCAGCTGGCTGAGCAGCTGACAGGCGTCCGTTTATATGCCGAGGCACTTCGAGCGCAGTCCCATGAATTCATGAATAAACTTCATGTCATTCTTGGGATGGTTCACATGCGCTATTATGATAAGCTCGCCACTTATATAAGCGAGATTGTCGACAACCGTAAAAATGAAATAGGTTTTATTGCAAGAAAAATAAAAGATCCCGTGCTGGCAGGTTTTTTAATCGGGAAGCTGAGCTATGCGAGGGAAACGGGAGCTGAGCTTGTGATAGCATCAGAATTCCCATTGCCTGAACTAGAAGAAGCAGGCATTACACATGAGTTGATTACCATTATTGGAAATCTCATTGATAACGCTCTAGAAGCGGTTGAAAACAGTTCATCCAAACGAATTGAAGTCCAGTTGGATTACTTAGATGAAATATTGACATTCGAGGTTAAAGATACAGGAATGGGCATGAGTGAGCAAATGCAAAACAACATCTTTCAAAAAGGCTTTTCGACAAAAGGAGAGGATAGGGGGTTAGGCTTACATTTGGTGAAGGAGAGGCTTGAAAAGCTGGCCGGCGAACTGGAAATTTCCTCTATAGAAGGGCAAGGTACTACGTTTGTTGTTTACATACCATACAAAAGTAAAGGTGATGTAAAATGATTCGTGTAATGATTGTAGAAGACGATCCAATGGTCGCAGAGTTTAATAAACGTTATTTGGAACAAGTCGGAGGCTTTGAGTTGGTGACTGTATGTTCTTCAGTAGATCAAGCAATGGGTGTGCTAGAGGAGCAAAGAATCGATATACTTTTATTGGACATTTTTATGCCGGGGGAAAATGGTTTAGCTTTACTTTCATATATCCGGGAGAATGAAAAAGAGATAGATGTCATTGTTATCTCCGCGGCTTCCGATATTGAAAGAATACAGAAAGCTTTGAGGTTGGGAGCAGTTGATTATTTAATCAAGCCATTTGAATTTGAACGTTTTAATGCGGCGTTGTCCGCTTATCGAGAAAAAGCGGCATTTATTCAAAATCAGCATGTACTCAACCAAGAGGAATTAGATCAGCAGATTTTACGTAAAGAAGAAAAACGTCTCCCCGAGGGATTGCCTAAAGGGTTGACACAAGATACATTAAAGATGATTTGGAATGTAATCACGGACATAAAAACAGCCCCTTTTTCAACAGAAGATGTGGTAAGCCGTACGGGAATTTCAAGGGTTTCAGTGAGGAAATACCTGAGATTTTTAAAAGATATTGAGGTGCTTGATGTTAAAGTGGTTTATGGGATGGTAGGAAGACCGGTTTATCAGCACGAATTCAATAATGCCAAAGGCAATGTAATTAAACATTATTTGTAAGCAACCAATTGGCTGCTTACTTTTTTTAATTACAAAAACACTTACATAAGTTAAATAAACTATTCATATTTCTACAAAACTACTAACATAAGGGTACAAGAAGATAGGAGGTCAGAGAAATGGAACCAGCGAAAAAATTGCAAGCGCTTCCCTATGTGGAGCAAATGGAAGAGAAAAAAGGATTTTTATCTCGATTCAATCAATTGAAGGTAGGGGTTATTCCATTACCTCTTTATTTAGTACTAGCGGCTATTGTTTATGCTGCATCTGTATACAATCAGCTCCCGCCAGACATGATCGGCGGTTTTGCGGTCATCATGGTGATGGGAATGTTACTCGGAGACATCGGTATGAAAATTCCTATTTTAAAAGACATTGGGGGACCGGCTATTTTAGCGCTTTTAGTCCCGTCGATTCTAATGTTTTATAACCTGTTTAATCCGGCTGCGGTGGAAGCGGTCACAACATTAATGAAAACGTCCAACTTTCTTTATCTTTATATTTCGTGTCTAGTTGCGGGCAGTATTCTTGGTATGAATCGCAAAGTATTAGTTCAAGGGTTTACAAGAATGTTTATTCCGCTTGTTCTTGGAACCATTGCCTCTGTTGTTGTAGGTGTATTGGTGGGATCACTTTTTGGATATGAGATGAAGCACACGTTCTTTTATATCGTTGTGCCGATTATTGGGGGAGGAATCGGAGAAGGTATTCTGCCGTTATCACTAGCATACTCTCAAATTCTAGGGGAGTCTGCTGAATCATTCGTATCCCAGATGATTCCCGCAGCGGTTATCGGAAATATTATCGCAATTATTTGTGCAGGCTTAATGAAAAACTTGGGTGAGAGAAAACCAGAGCTTACAGGAAATGGCGTATTAGTCAAAACAAAGGGCGGAGATGGCATCAAAGAAGAAACAAACATCAACAAGCCTGTTGACTTTTCGTTAATGGGAGCAGGTTTACTTATCGCTTGCAGTTTCTTCATTTTCGGCGGACTTGCCCATAAATTCCTTGGTATTCCAGGACCGGTTCTGATGATTGTAGCTGCAACATTGGTCAAGTGTCTTAAATTAATGCCGGTCAAAATGGAGCAGGGAGCATATCATTTGTATAAATTCGTCTCTACAAGCTTAACCTGGCCGCTTATGGTCGGTTTAGGACTTCTTTATATTCCGTTGGAAGATGTAGTGAAAATTGTGACGCCGGCTTATGTGGTGATTTGCGCCGCTGTCGTGGTTGCAATGGTAGGAACAGGCTATATTGTCGGAAAATTCATGAAAATGCATCCGGTTGATGCTGCGATTGTAACAGGCTGTCACAGCGGTTTAGGCGGAACGGGGGATGTAGCGATTTTGTCGGCTTCCAACCGTATGTCATTAATGCCGTTTGCACAGGTAGCGACAAGGCTTGGCGGTGCTTCCACGGTTATATTGGCAACGTTGTTAATGAAGCTGTTAAGTTAAAAAGCGAATGAATGAACAAAACAAAGCGATGTATATGAAAGGCTAGTCATAAAGGAGATTTTAACAATGAACGAAACGAAGATTAGGGAAAAGGCATTACAACTGCATAAGCAACTTACAGGGAAATTTGAAATCGTGAGCAAAGTAGAAATCAATTCGGCTTATGATTTAAGCCTTGCCTATACACCAGGCGTAGCGGAGTCTTGCAAGGTCATTGCTGAAAACAACGAAGCTTCCTATGAACAAACAGCTCGGAGCAACCTGGTTGCAGTTATTACGGATGGAACAGCGGTATTAGGATTAGGAGATATCGGCCCAGCTGCAGCCATGCCGGTAATGGAGGGAAAAGCTGTATTGTTCAAGCAGTTTGCAGGAGTAGATGCTTTCCCTCTTTGCCTCGATACAAAAGATGCAGACGA
This sequence comes from Metabacillus rhizolycopersici, assembly GCF_020075705.1. The sequence goes on from NZ_JAIQUM010000057.1 coordinate 15,389, forward strand.
GATCGTTCAAGTGGTTAAAGCACTGGAGCCAACGTTTGGCGGGATTAACCTGGAAGACATTGCAGCACCACGTTGCTTTGAAATCGAAGAGCGTCTTAAAAAGGAGCTGAATATTCCTGTATTCCACGACGATCAGCATGGAACGGCGATTGTTGTATTAGCGGCTCTCTTAAATGCTTTGAGACTTGTGAAAAAGAAGGCAGGTAAGATTAAACTTGTTCTTAACGGAGCAGGATCAGCCGGAATTGCGATTGCTAAATTGCTATTAACATCAGGCTTAAAAGATATTACGCTTGTAAGCCTCGAAGGCATTCTTTGCCCGGGAGAAGAGTGGATGAATAGCAGGCAAGCTGCGATCGCGGAAGTAACAAATCTACAAAAAATGCGTGGAACATTAGAAGAGGCGATTGAAGGGGCAGATGTATTTATTGGTGTTTCTGGACCAGGAGCGTTGACTGGCGACATGGTCCAGAAAATGAATAAGGATGCGGTCGTGTTAGCACTGGCTAATCCAACACCGGAAATTTATCCGGAAGAGGCACTGGCAGCGGGAGCAGCTGTCGTAGGGACCGGTCGTTCCGATTATCCGAATCAGGTCAACAACGTACTCGCATTTCCAGGGATTTTCCGCGGTGCTCTCGATGTACGGGCTACAGACATTACAGAGGAAATGAAACTCGCTGCTGCATACGCCATAGCGGAGCTTGTTTCAGATAGAGAATTGAACGCAGAATATATTATTCCAAACGCTTTGGATAAACGTGTGGCGTCAAGAGTGGCGGAGGCTGTTTCCGAAGCTGCCATTAAATCTGGTGTTGCCCAAACGTATCGTGTCTCTCAAAAGCAGCTAGAGACAATTGTCTAATATGAAACGGCTTTAGTTGCAATTTGAGTTCTTTCCCGGGAGGTACGAAGATTTCTTACCTCTTTTGTGAAAATAAATATCTATTAAATTGAATAAAAGGAGAGACAGGAGATGTCCACTTTACGTGAAGAAGCATTAAAGATGCATAAGGAAAAACAAGGAAAGCTTGGTGTTCACTCGAAAGTTGCAGTACGCAATGCAAAAGATTTAAGCCTGGCTTATTCACCAGGCGTAGCAGAGCCCTGCATAGACATTCACAAAGATGAAAGCAAAGTATATGACTACACCATGAAGGGGAATCTTGTTGCGGTTGTTTCAGACGGAACAGCTGTACTTGGCCTTGGAAACATTGGCCCGAAAGCTGCCATGCCGGTTATGGAAGGGAAAGCATTGTTATTCAAATCATTTGCTGATGTGGATGCATTTCCTATTTGTCTGGATACAACTGACCCAGATAAAATTGTGGAAGTTGTCAAATTATTAGAGCCGACGTTTGGCGGAGTCAACTTAGAAGATATTGCGGCACCACAGTGTTTTGAGATTGAGGATCGCTTACGAAAAGCTTGTAATATCCCGATTTTTCACGATGACCAGCATGGCACAGCCATTGTAACCGCTGCGGGGTTAATAAACGCTTTAAAATTAGCTAACAAAAGGATTGAAGATATTCGTGTTGTAGCAAACGGGGCGGGTGCTGCAGGAGTGGCGATTGTTAAGCTACTTCTTCATATGGGTGTAAAAGATGTCATTTTATGTGATACAAAAGGAATCATTTACGAAGGCCGCCCAGTGGGAATGAATCCATTTAAAGAGGAAATGGCCCGCATTACCAATAGAGAGCAAAAACAAGGGACATTAGCAGATGCGCTTGTGGGAGCAGATGTATTTGTAGGGGTATCAGCTGCAGGTGCCGTTACGAAAGAAATGGTGCGTTCCATGAATCATGATTCAATCATTTTCGCCATGGCTAATCCGGTACCAGAAATTATGCCACAGGAGGCAAAAGAAGCGGGAGCACTGGTAGTAGGAACAGGACGTTCTGATTTTCCGAACCAGGTCAATAACGTACTCGCATTCCCTGGCATTTTTCGTGGAGCTTTAGATGCTCATGCAAAAGAGATCAATGAAGAAATGAAGCTAGCGGCTGTTTATGCGATTGCTGGATTAATTGCAGAGGAAGACCTTCATATCGATTATGTCATCCCAGATCCATTTGACCGCAGAGTGGCTGCCTATGTAGCCGCAGCAGTTGCTGACGCTGCAATGGAAACGGGTGTTTCGCAAAAGCATGTAAATGTAGAAGAAATCAAAAAGAGTCTATTAGCCCTAGCAGAAGAACAACAAGCTGCTTTTGTATAAACCTGGTTTAAAAACATCGTATTTATTATTTGTTTTATGACAAATAAAGAAATTTAAAAATAACAATAAAGTTGTTTAATAGTACATGTGTAAGCGAAAAGATTAAATAAATATAAGTCTTCATCGATCTGTGGATCAGAGAAAGGATTTTGTTAATAACTAATTTAAGATAATGGGTGAGTGATTAAGGGGGGTGTATGATCTTTATAGAGTTAGATGAATTAGAATACAGAATCGATCAACTGAGAAGAGAATTGATTCAGATTGTTAAAACAACTGGCTTAAATAGTCGTGAGACCATTTATTGCAGTCGGAAATTAGACCAACTCATCACGATCTATCAAAAATCTTCTTATAACAAAATAGCAATATGTTGTTGAATGGCAATAAAGTCGTTTGAACATTAACATTATAAACAACTTTATTACCGTTATTTGCGAATTTATCTTCTTGTTACGATCGGAATTAAACAACTTATTTTTTATTTGATCTGAATTTAGAACGGTTTTATGCGAGTTTGACACTTCAAAATTAAATGACTTTATTGTTACTGTACAGGATTGTTGAAAGACAAAAAGGTTGTGAACTATCTTAAATATTGCTAATCAACAATATCCATAAAAAACTTGAACAGGTAAGCCCCAATCCAATTTCAGGATTGGGCTTTTTTGGTTAGTAGGGATTCCATTTTTTTTTTTGTTTATATCGGCAATTTTTTTACATATATTTAGACGGAAATATTGGCTTGAAAAACATACAGATATCTTAAATAAAAAGGAAGTTAGAATATGAGTGGATTTTGGAATAAACATGGGGAAAATGTGCAATCATCTTTTATATGATCGTATCGTTACTGCAAATAAGTGTTTCCTGATTTAACTCAAAAGCTTGTGATGATCGTGGTTAATTTTATCATTACAACTGGAGCTGTTTTTATTGGGTACAAGATTACAAATAAAATGCTAGGTAAAAAAGCATAGGGAGATTCCTATGTGTATTTTGAATAAGCTACATGGCTGTTTTAAGTTAAAAGAAAGCTTGGAAATAATAAGAATGTCTGAAACTAAGCTTTATCGTTACAGGTGAAGCAAATATTACACCATAAGAACCCTATCCAAAAATTTTTGGTGGATTTCTTTTTTATGTGAAGAAAAAATGTACATTAAAATTCCTATTTGGGATTTGAAATAAAGTCACGATGTTTATAAAAGATTGCACGGTTTGGCCCTTTTGAATAGATTAACTAAAGTTTTCTTGTGCTCTCTATCTATCAACCATACCACAAGTAACGGCAAACTAAAGCCTTACCCCCTGCAAGAAGCTAAAGTTTTGGCTTTAGTTTTTGTGTGTTCCTAGCGCCTTATGGATGAACTTCTCACTTTTTTACCAGCCTAAAATGGTTTATAATTATCAGATAATAGTAGATAGTATAGTCTATAAATAATTATTATAGACTATACTATGGTTATTATTAAGACAGAAAAGGTGTGTTCCTAGGAGGCGTCTTGCTTTTTGTGACATCTAAGCAGGAGTGCTTATTCTTTTTTGCAAATATAGGAGATAAGGAAGGGTACAATGAGTAACATACTGAAAAAAACAGATGTTATCTTAATTGGTGCCGGAGTCATGAGTGCGACTTTGGGGTCAATACTGAAAGAGTTAGCACCTGAATGGGAAATCAAAGTGTTTGAGAAACTCGCAAACGCAGGAGAAGAAAGCTCTAACGAATGGAATAATGCGGGTACGGGCCATGCTGCATTGTGCGAGCTTAACTATACATCCGAAAAATCTGACGGATCGATAGATATTAGCAAAGCTATAAAAATTAATGAACAGTTTCAGCTTTCGAGACAGTTTTGGTCTTATCTTGTAAACAGCAATCTGATTCGTAATCCGCAGGACTTTATCATGCCAATACCTCATATGAGTTTAGTACAAGGGGAAGAAAATGTAACGTTTTTGAAAAAACGTTTTGAAGCACTGTTAAACAATCCCCTGTTTCAAGGGATGGAATTTTCCGATGACCCTGAAAAACTGAAGGAATGGATTCCGCTTATCATGGATGGTCGCACATCGAATGAGCCGATAGCGGCAACAAAAATTGACTCTGGGACGGATGTTAACTTTGGTGCTTTAGCACGCATGTTGTTTGACCATTTAAAGAGTAAAAACGTCGAGATAAACTACAAGCATAGTGTTGAGGATATTAAACGAACTAGCGACGGTTCGTGGGAAGTGAAAGTGCATGATATCGATAGTAGAAAAATCGAATACCATACTGCAAAATTCGTCTTTATTGGCGGTGGGGGCGGAAGTCTGCCTTTACTACAAAAAACGGGTATTCCTGAGTCAAAACATATTGGCGGGTTCCCGGTAAGCGGACTATTTATGGTATGTAACAATCCGGAAGTTGTAGCGGAGCATCATGCAAAAGTATACGGTAAAGCTAAGGTTGGGGCTCCTCCAATGTCTGTTCCGCATCTTGATTCAAGATATATCGACAATAAAAAAACATTGCTGTTTGGACCATTTGCCGGATTCTCACCAAAGTTCCTAAAAACTGGTTCGAATTTTGATTTGATTGGTTCCGTAAAACCGAATAATGTCATCACTATGTTGGCGGCAGGCGTAAAAGAGATGGCATTGACAAAATACCTAATCCAGCAAGTTATGTTATCGAATGAAAAGCGGATGGAAGAATTACGCGAGTTTATTCCGAGTGCCAAAGCTGAGGATTGGGATATAGTGGTAGCAGGTCAACGTGTGCAAGTTATCAAAGATACTGATGCTGAAGGCAGGGGAACACTTCAATTTGGTACGGAAGTTGTTAGTGCCGCTGATGGCTCGATAGCTGCATTGCTCGGTGCTTCTCCGGGTGCTTCTACTGCCGTTCACGTTATGCTTGAGGTATTAGAAAAATGCTTCCCACAACATATGAAAGAGTGGGAACCGAAAATAAAAGAAATGATTCCTTCTTATGGTGTGTCACTAACAGAAAACCCAGAGATTTTCCAAGAAATTCATTCTTCAACAGCACAGACGCTTGGTCTAAATAGAAAAGAACCGGTCTATAGTTGATTCTTTGGATGGAGAAACAAGGTTAGATAGTTTGATTTTCGTATTTATCTGTCTATAACTTTTGGGTTTAATTTAATTCATTTTCCATAATCAGGCGCTTTCCTGTAATAAGGATTAGCGCTTATTTTCATTTTATAGGAAGCTATAAAATTCTTGTACTGTGGATACGCGCACGACATCCAGCGCAAGCGTCCGGCCCCTCTTGGGTCTAAGCCTGAGGCTGATCAAGGCGCTTGCGCTTTTGTTCTTTTAGGTCCCGATTGTTGAATGATTTTATAGAGCTGAAATATGGAAAGTAATATTTGTTGAAGGTAGGACATGAAAATTTACAATAAAAATAGAGTGGGGAATTTAGCAAATAAAGCAGATGTCTTTGTTGCCAGGGAAACGTCAGAAATTGATAACTTAACTGTTGATGAGTTTTTTCGGAAGGGATAGGCAGCAAGTTACAAAAGTTTGTAATGGAATCATTTCCTTAGAAAGGTGTAATCTTAGTTGCGGATGGTGAAGACCTTCCTAGAGAAATGCACACAAGGAAACCTGGCAGTATCATGAATATAAATATGAAGTACAAAAAATCTATCAAAATTAGTTTTTAATAAGATGTTAATCAAGTAATACTAGTTAGAAAAAAAATGAACCAACAGACAATAAACTTTAAAGCGAACAATAAAAAGGAATTCTCTGCTTATTCAATAATCCGACGCATTTCTGAAGTAAGAATTGCGCTCTTTCTTTATTGTGGGAAGAAATTAATATTAATTTTGTAAAATTCCCAATATAAAGAGGTGAAAGGATGAAGAAAAGGCTCTCCCTTTTCAAGGAAGAACCTTAACGTAACGAAATGTTATTTGTTAAATTTAGCCCAGTTGCTATCAAGAGCTTTCATAGTCTCTTCCTTAGAGAGCTGGCCTCCAACATACGATTGCAAAGTTGCACCAAACTCCTGACCTCCACCTTCTGGGTATTTCATAAATTGCCAAGAATATGTTTTTCCCGCTTGTGAATATTTAGCAATTTCTTCACCTAATGGCCCTACACCTTCTGCTTTAATCGATTTAAAGGCAGGGATATACTTAAAGTCTTCTGTTAGCGCTCTTTTACCTTCTTCAGATGTGACCATCCAATTTAAGAAATCTTTAGCAGCTTTCTTGTCTGCATCAGGTGCTCCGTTGTGAATGACCCAGTTACTCGGAACGTCGATTGCTAATTTATTGGCTACTGCCGGATCATCACTAAGAGGCATTGGAAGAATACCAACATTCATATCCGGAGTAAGTTTATCAAGCATTGGTTGTATCCAGTTTCCTTGCTGAATCATAGCAGTCTCACCTGTAGCAAATAGTGTAACCTGTGTATTATAGTCGGTTGTTAATGGATTTTTGTTGCCATATTTAATCGTTAAGTCTAATAAGTTAAAGTACTGATTGAAATGCTCATTTCCATCAATTTTAGCTGTACCCTCTTTTAATTCCTTGATAAATGCATCCGGATCTTCCTGGTAAGCAAACGGAATGCTCAGACCGTGATTCCCTAATACCCACCACTCACTATATCCGACTGCAAAAGGAGTAATCCCAGCAGCCTTCAGCTTTTTAGCTGCTGCCTCTAACTCAGAAAATGTTGTAGGGAGCTCTGTAATACCGGCTTTCTTAAATAAATCTTTGTTGTAAGTGAAACCATAGCCTTCAAGGTTAATAGGTTGTCCATAAACTTTTCCATCGATTGTCATTGGGGTTAATGTGTTTTCAAGTGCATCCTCTACCCATGGTTGATCTGACAAATCTTCTAATTTATCTTTCCAAGTTTGAGCATTTTGATAGCCTTCACTAGTAAAGAGATCGGGTGCGCTTCCCGAAGCAAATTTCGCTTTCAGTGCTGCGGCACCATCGGCACCACCACCGACAGTTTGGATATCAAATGTAACGTTCGGATTCTCCTTCGTATATTGATCCGTTAATGCCTTTAATTGGTCGGCAATTTCAACTTTTCCTTGAAATAGATCTATAACTATTTTCTCATCCTTACTGCCATCGCTTTTGTTATCTCCAGACGTATTGTTTGAGCAAGCTGTTGTAAGAAGTAGTGATGCCGATAGGATACCAGCCGCGAGTGAAAATCTTTTTATTTTTAATGACATATTTTTCTCCTCCTGCGTGTAATTGTTTTTTTGAAAAATGATCGGTGCTAACTACGACCTTTAATAGTTGTTGTCTGATAAGCAGGCATTATTTAATCGATCCGCTAGTAATCCCCTTAATAATGTGTTTTTGCATTGAGAAGAAAAAGATTAATAACGGAATGATGCCAAGAACTAATGCTGCTAGTGCCAAATCCCATTGTTTTGTATACTGTCCAAAGAAGAAAAACGTTGCTAATGGAATCGTTCTTAACTCAGGGTCTTGAAGCACAAGTGATGGTAATAGGAAGTCATTCCAAATCCATAAGCTGTTTAAGATAATGATCGTTACCGTAATCGGCTTCAACAGTGGAAATACAATTTTCCAGAAGACGCCAAATGGTGTGCATCCATCGATAATCGCCGCTTCTTCAAGCTCAACAGGTATTCCTTTGATAAAACCATGATACAAGAAAATAGTTATTCCGGAGCCAAATCCTAAATACATGATGACAAGACCCCAAATGCTGTTTAAAAGTCCCAAGGTACCAGCTGTTTTTACAAGCGGAATCATGATCGATTGAAATGGGATAACCATTGCTGCAACAAAAAGCATAAAAATCACATTGCTAATCCTTTTTTTTGTTCTTACTAACATGTAGGCTGCCATTGAACAAAAGACAACGAGAACAATGTTACTAGCTATTGTGACAATAAGCGAGTTTGTGAATACTTTTAAATAATTCAATTGCTCGAAAGCATTTACATAGTTCTGAAACTGTAAGACAGATGGCAAGGATGATGTGTTGGTTAAAATTTCCGAAAATGATTTTAATGAATTTGAAACAACATAATAGAATGGAATTAAAAAGATGAGACCTATCAGGATGGCTAAGATTTCAACAGTAAATATTTTTCCTGTGTACTTGTTTCCCATTATGATTCAATCTCCTTCTTCTTTGTAATCGTAACTTGAATGACAGTAATCGCTGCTACAACAAGGAAGAAGATTAACGCCTTTGCTTCACCAAGACCATAGCGATTATTTACGAATGCTTCTGTATAAATATTAAGCGCTAACATTTCTGTTGATTTAAATGGACCACCATTGGTTAGTGCCAGGTTAACATCAAAGACTTTGAATGAAGAAGCTATCGTTAAGAATAAACAGATGGTTACGGCTGGTGCTACCATTGGCATTGTAATATGACGAAGAATCTGCCATCGATTTGCACCGTCAATTTTGGCTGCTTCAACGATATCTTGAGGTACATTCTGTAATGCTGCTAAATAGATGAGCATGATATAGCCTGCCCCTTGCCAAACACTGACAATAACAATTCCCCAGAAGCCCGTATTGGCGTCCCCTAACCATGGTAGGTTGAAAAGAGAGATGCCAGTTAATTGTCCAATTGAGGAAAAACCTTTAATGAAAATAAATTGCCAAATAAATCCTAGTAAAAGACCACCGATCAAATTGGGTAAGAAAAATACTGTACGTAAAATGTTTCTAGTTTTCAGCATTTGTGTAACGAGGATAGCTAACCCAAAACCAATTAAATTAGTTAGAACAATGGCTACAAACGTATATTTCATTGTAAGTAGGAACGACGCTTGAAACTGCTTGTCCTCGGTAAACAAGTATTTAAAATTGTCTAAACCAACCCAGTTTACAGCGCCTGTTATCCCATTCCAATCTGTAAAGGCGTAATAAACTCCAGTAAAGAAAGGAATCAGGACGATCATCGAAAATGCTAAAAAGACCGGTCCGACAAAAAGAGCAAATAACCCTGCTTTTCTTAACTTTCTGTTTTTCATTAAAGATACCGAATTAGTAATTTTTGTGCTTTTCTGATGATTTACAAACGGCAAATCAATATTTTCTACCTTATTTTCATTATTCATCTGACTGCACCTCCTACTACCTTATTTTAATGAATGACGAAAATTATGAAACTGCTTACATTGACCATTAGGGTGGAAAATATTGAACAGACAAAAAATAGACTTATCGATATATGGGACATTTTTTATGTAAAAAGATTCCCAAAAATATGCTATACTAGCGTGATATAATTTATTCAGAAAATTATAGATGAAATTTTAAGGAAAATATCTTGATGAAGGAGAGGGTTGGTTAGTTAAAAAATTAGAATTTTATATACAATGGAAAACTAACCACAACATATGGGATGGAGTATTCGCAAAAAATTAATTATCTTTCTAATGGTCGCAACCATTTTCCCTTTTGGGGCAGCAATTATAATTACGTATTATCAAACGACCGACTCACTCAATCAGCATTTTGTTTCAACAACTCATGATGTGATTGAAGATGGGAAAGAAGACATTTCAACATACTTACAAGATTTGGCGTATATGACGACGACAATTTATCGGTATACTCCACTAATGAATTCGCTTAGAGATGGGGTATCCAATGATATAGTTAAAAATCAAGAAGAAGTAAAAAGAATACTTGTTTATTTATTTAATACAAGGCCTGAAATTGAACAAATGCATCTTTATATTCATAAAGGAAAAGACTCTTATGCGATCTATCATTCAATGTTAAGTGAGCGAGGAAAGTATGATAATGTCAATTCCCATCCATACTATTTTCAATTAAGTCAATCTACTAATTTTACAGTGATTGAACCGCCACATGAAATCTATAGTTATAACAATTTATCTCTTATTCCAAATTCACAAAAAAAGGATGTATTAAGCTTCCATAATGTCATACGAGACATTCCATCAGATCACCCTTTAGCTTTTTTATCAATAGATATTAATCTATCAAAATTAAGTGCAATAGCTGATCGCTTATATTTAAAAGAAACAGAAGATTTTTATCTGATAAATGAAGAAGGCTTGATCGTTTATTCGTCAGAAGAAAAGTTAATTGGAACAGAGAATAAACAGCAGTGGTTTCAGCAAGTGAAACGGACGTCAGAATCAAGCAAAAGTATGGGATGGAAGGATACGGATTTTTCAGGAATTATTGTTTATGAGAAGTTCACCGACTCATTTAAAGACTGGTATATTGTTAAGAGAATTCCTTATGATTCACTTTACCAAGGTGCTAGAGAAACGGTTTTAACAAACATATTAGTTGGTCTTATCTCCCTTGTTATTGTTCTGTTTGCGACATTGGTCATCTCATTTAAGTTTACTGCTCCGATTAAAGTATTGATCGCAAATATGAAACAGGTTGAACAGGGGAAATTTCAAGCTAATTTTGACTCGCTTGGCAACGATGAATTTGGCATGCTAGGTAGGCATTTTAAATTAATGCTTGCTAAAATCAATGATTTGATCCAGAGAAAATATAAATTAGAAGTTGAAAATAAATCGTCACAACTGAGGGTATTGCAATCACAGGTTAATCCGCATTTTCTTTATAATGCTCTTCAATCCATCGGTACTTTGGCGTTAAAGCATAAAGCAGTTCCAGTCTATTCGTTATTAACTGCTTTATCAAAAATTATGCGATACAGTATGAATATGAAAGAAGATATTGTCCCACTTACAGCAGAGATACAGCATGTTACATCTTATTTAACTTTACAGAAACAACGATTCGATGAGCGGTTTGAATTTGAACTGAAGATTCAAAAGGAAGTAGAAGATATCCATGTACCAAAAATGATTTTGCAGCCTCTTGTTGAAAATTGTTTTAAGCATGGGTTTGATCAGCAGGAGGGGAAATCAATTATTCAGATTGAGGCTTATTTGCAACAAAATGATAGCATTTATCTAACTGTAAAAGATAATGGAAAAGGTGCAACTAGTGAGGAATTAAGAGATATTCAAAAGGAATTGTTTGAAGGTATTCGAGAAGACGGAATGCAGAGAGAAGCGATCGGCTTAAAAAATATTTATGATCGTTTGCAGATTTACTACAGTAATCAGGTGAAAATGTCCGTTAACAGTAATGAAGATAGTGGATTCACAGTTACCATCGTGATGCCTAAGGAAATGAGCAAGGAGGTGAACCCTTCATGAAAGTATTACTTGTTGATGATGAAAAACATGTTCGTGAAGGAATTATGTTACTTGGAGAATGGGAAAAGTTCGGGATTGAAACCATTTATGAAGCAGAGAACGGTGCAGAAGCTATTAACTTCATACAAAAGTTTCAACCTGAAATTATTTTTACGGATATGAAGATGCCGAAAATGGACGGCATTCAACTTTTAGAATGGATGAAAGAACATTATCCATATTGCAAGACGGTCGTGTTAACCGGATATGATGATTACCACTATATGAGAAAGGCTATTCACTATGGCAGTGTAGATTATCTGTTAAAGCCAATTGATCCGGAAATCCTGAATACGACGTTGGAACATGCCTTAGCTGAATGGAAAAAGGAAGAAGCAATTCGTAAGAAAAATAAAAGTAGCTCTCAATTAATCAATAAAATGAAACCTGCTTATCGTGATCGAATGCTAACCCAATTAATGAACAATGAGTCAATGAAGGAAAATTTGTATGAAGAATTTGGTTTTCAAGTTTCTCAGTCCTATACGGTAGCACTTGTGAAAGTAAGCGGGAAGACAATTGGTGAATTTCATGGAGATCGAAATCTAGCATATTTCACGATATTGAACGTTATTAATGAAATATTGACTGAGAATGAATGTGGGACAGGCTTTCGCTATTTATCAAATAAAGGTGAAATTATTATCATCTTTTGGAAAAAAATCGAGCAGATCGAAGAATTACTTAAAAGTATGTATAAACAGTTGAGAAAGACGTTTAACATATCTTGTCCGATTGCTTTAGGAGAATCTGTTAATAAGATTTCTGAACTATTAGAATCCTATAGCCGTGCAAAACACGTTATTTTAAACAGTAATATATTGGACGAAAAAGGTGAAAGAGTCTATTTACAAGAAATTAAGTCAGAAACAGCTTTACCCAATTTAATGGGGTATGCTTCTGAAATAGAACTAGCTGTGCAAGCTGGTGAAATAGGAGCATTTGAGGAAATGATTGAAAGAGTGACGAAGGAATTGAAAGAAAGTAGATTTTTATCGTTAAAGCTTTTGTTAAACTTTGAAAAGGAATATCAGGTCATATGTAATCGATGGCTTAAGAAATATCAATTATCGTTCTCTGTGGTAGAAAAAGTTGAAAAACAAATTGATCCTTACTTTGATCAAAACGGTTCCTTTCAATTCGAAAAATATATCGAGAGGAAAAAACGGGAAATCTCACTCTTTTTGAAGAAAGTGAAACGGGGCTCAGGAAAGAAAAATACTAACATCATTTACGAAATTGAAACGTATCTTCAAGAGAACTGCAATAGAGATGTAAAGCTCCAAGAGATAGCGGAGCAATTCTATTTAAGTAGAGAATATATCTCAAGGAAATTCAAACAAGAATTTAATGTAAATATATCAGACTATGTAGTGAAGATTCGTATGAACAAGGCGAAAACATTACTAAAAAACAGTCAATTAAAAATTTACGAAATTGCCGAAATGATAGGGTATCAAGATGACAAATATTTCCGCAAAGTCTTTAAAAGGATTGAGGGAGTTACTCCCAATGAATACCGCACATCCTGTTAGTTCAATATTTTCCACCCTACTGGTCAATGTAAGCAGTTTCATTAATTCGAACATTCTCTAAAATAAAGATAAGGAGATTAACTTTAATAAGGAGTGAATAGATAATGTTGAAAGTAACGGTATGGAATGAAAATCGTCATGAACAAAAAAATCCGGTTGTTAGAGATATATATCCAAACGGCATCCATGGTGCGATTGCTGATTTTTTAAAATTAGAAGGATTTGAAGCAGGAACAGCTACTCTGGATGAGCCGGAACATGGTTTAACAGATGATGTGCTAAATAACACGGATGTATTAATTTGGTGGGGGCATCTTGCTCATGAAGAAGTAAAGGATGAAATTGTCCAAAAAGTACAGCAGCGTGTCCTGGATGGCATGGGACTTATTGTTCTTCATTCTGGCCACTTCTCGAAAATTTTTAAAGCGTTAATGGGTACGAGCTGTGACTTGAAGTGGAGAGAAGCTGATGAAAAAGAACGTCTTTGGGTGGTAAGCCCGAGCCATCCGATAACAGAAGGCATAGCAGAGTATATTGAATTAGAAAAAGAAGAAATGTATGGAGAGCATTTTGATATCCCTGAACCTGATGAGCTTATTTTCACAAGCTGGTTTGAAGGTGGCGAAGTATTCCGAAGCGGCTGCACCTATAGACGTGGGAACGGTAAGGTGTTTTATTTCAGACCTGGGCATGAAACATATCCGACGTACCATAATCAACAAATTCAACGTGTAATTAGGAATGCAGTTAACTGGGCTAAGCCTGTAAAACGAAACAGACCTGTCTATGGAAATGCCACACCACTAGAAGAAATTAAAGGAATATAGGGGGAATAATTATGAAAAAGCTAAGAGTCGGAGTGATCGGTTGCGGAAGTATTGCACAGCATCGTCATTTGCCAGAATATGTTGCGAATAAGAATGTTCAGCTTGTTGCCGTATGTGACATCAATGCAGAACGTGCAAAAGAAGTAGCGGGAAAATACGAAGTTACGGCTTACACTAGCTATGAAGATTTATTGCGTAGTGGGGAAGTGGATGCAGTAAGTGTATGTACACCAAATTATCTTCATGCCCCTATTTCAATTGCAGCTTTAGATACAGGAGTACATGTTCTTTGTGAAAAACCGTTGGCAACTTCTAAAGAAGAAGCTGAAGCAATGATTTCAGCTGCTAAAAGAAGTGGTAAAAAATTAATGATCGGTCATAATCAACGCTTTGTATCGTCTCATCAAAAAGCACGTCAGCTAATTCATAGTGGAGAAATTGGTAAAATTTACAGTTTTCGTACCGCATTTGGCCATGGTGGACCAGAACAATGGAGTGTCGAAGGAAAAGAGGGTTGGTTTTTTCAAAAGGAAAAGGCCTTTATTGGTGCAATGGGTGATTTAGGCGTTCATAAAGCAGATTTACTCAGGTTTATACTTGGGGAAGAAATTACAGAAGTAGGAGCATTTGTTGAAACAAGTGCGAAAGACTTCGCGGATGTGGATGACAATGCTGTTTGTGTCTTAAAAACAGAAAGCGGTATCATCGGTACACTTGCTGCAAGCTGGGCTTATGTAAGTAAGGAAGATAATTCAACGATTATTTATGGAGAAAAGGCCATTCTACGTTTAGAAGATGATCCAATTAATTCACTAATCGTACAATATGCAAACGGTGAAATCGTAAACTATCAGCTTGGAAAAATTCAGTCTAATGATGAGGGCGGGCAAAATAACTCATTTGTAGTGGAGAAGTTTGTGGATTCCGTTCTTAATGATCAAGAGCCACCAGTTAGCGGTGAAGAAGGTATGAAATCTTTAGAGGTTATTTTAGCCGCGATCGAATCGAATGAAACAAGAAAAATTATAAAAGTGCAGGCGATGTAATTGTGACTAAACTACGAATTGGGATAATTGGTGTTGGCGGTATTGCACAAACACGCCATATCCCTGCCTTTCTTGAGTTAAGTGACCAGTGTACAATTACGGCTCTAAGCGATGTGAATCTCGACCGGGCGAAAGAAGTAGCCGAAACATACAATATTCCTTATGTGTTCAAGGATTACCAAAACCTCTTTTCCCATGTGGATGCCGTATGTATTTGTACTCCAAATAAGTTCCATGCTGAAATATCAACTGCCGCATTTGAGGCTGGAATTCATGTAATGTGTGAAAAACCAATGGCCCTTAGTGTGAAAGAATGCGAAGCTATGATTTCTGCCTCAAAAAAAGCGAATAAAGTCCTTGCGATTGCCTATCATTATCGTTTCATGAAAGAATCTCAAGCAGCAAAAAGCGCGATGCAGGAAGTCGGTACGCCACTTGTGGCAAGAGTTCAAGCGTTAAGACGCCGCAAAGTGCCAGGCTGGGGTGTTTTTACCAATAAAGAGCTTCAAGGAGGCGGAAGCTTAATTGACTACGGATGTCATCTTCTTGATCTAGCCCTTTGGTTAATGGGAAATCCCAAACCCATTGCTATATATGGGAGTACGTATAATCGATTAAGCAAAACGCCAAATCAAGTAAATTTATGGGGGGCATATGATCATGAGACATTTAATGTCGATGATCATGTAACAGCTTATATTAAATTTGAAAATGGTGCTTCCATGTTATTTGAAACATCCTGGGCAGCGAATATAAAAGACGACAAAGAGCATGTTAGCATTTCAGGCGTTGACGGTGGTTTAAACGTTTTTCCTTTTGAAATGTATACAACAAAAAATGGAATGTTGTTAAACAGTGAACCGGCATGGCTCCCTGGTCACGAAGACCCTGCAATGCCGCAGGCAAAAAACTTTATAGATGCTTGCCTCGAGAAGGTTCCACTTATTGTTCAGCCTGAAGGGGCCCTTCAAGTATCACAAATTATTGAAGCCATCTATGAAAGTCATGATTCTATACAAGGGGAAGGGGCACGAAAATGAAATTAGGCGTATTTACCGTATTATTTGCTGAAAAAACATTCGAAGAGATGCTCGATACTGTAAAAAATGCAGGGCTGCACGCAGTTGAGATTGGAACAGGAGGCTATCCAGGTAATAGCCATTGCGATTTAGATGCCTTATTAGCAAGCGAAGAATCGCGCAAACAATATCTTCAAAAAGTTCGAGATCGTGGGCTAATGATTAGTGCCTTCAGTTGTCATGGTAACCCGATTTCACCCGAAACATCATTTGCAGGTGAGTCTCACGATACGCTCTTAAAAACAATTAAACTAGCATCATTGTTAGAAGTGCCGGTTGTTAACTGCTTTTCAGGAACAGCTGGAGATCATGAAGGAGCTAAGTATCCGAATTGGCCTGTTACCCCATGGCCGAATGAATATGGGGATGTTTTAACATGGCAGTGGGAGGAAAAACTCATCCCATATTGGAAAGAAGTAGGGAATTTTGCGAAGGAGCATAATGTTAAAATTGGACTTGAACTTCATGGTGGTTTTCTAGTCCATACACCGTATACTTTGTTAAAGTTACGAGAAGAAACCTCTGATGCGATCGGTGCCAATTTAGATCCGAGTCATTTATGGTGGCAAGGGATTGATCCAGTAGCTGCCATTAAAATTTTAGCAAAGGAAAATGCTATCCACCATTTTCATGCTAAGGATACATACATCGACCAGGAGAATGTGAACATGTATGGGTTAACAGATATGCAGCCATATGGAGAAGTAAGAACAAGAGCATGGTCATTCCGGTCGGTTGGTTGCGGACATAGCTTGAAAGAATGGTCTGACATGATGAGCGCCCTTCGTACGTATGGTTATGACTATGTTGTTAGCATCGAACATGAAGATCCGATTATGTCGATTGAAGAAGGGTTTAATCGCGCAGTAACAAACTTAAAGTCAGTGTTGATTGAAGAAGCCCCTTTACAGCCATGGTGGGTGTAGTAGGAATACGGCAGGTACCAAAAGTTTTTAACTGCACCAAAAAAGAAATCGCTTTCATATAAAGGGGGAAAATTCAATGGCTGAGTTACGCTTAGAAAATATTTATAAAATTTATGATAAAAATGTTACAGCAGTGGAGGATTTTAATCTTCATATTCAAGATAAAGAATTTATTGTCTTCGTAGGCCCATCAGGGTGTGGAAAATCGACTACTCTTCGTATGGTTGCAGGTCTTGAAGAAATCTCAAAAGGTGATTTCTATATCGATGGCAAACGTGTCAATGACGTAGCACCAAAAGATCGCGACATTGCGATGGTCTTTCAAAACTACGCATTATATCCCCACATGAGCGTATATGACAACATGGCATTCGGTTTAAAACTACGTAAATTTCCAAAAGATGAAATCGATCGCCGTGTACAAGATGCTGCTAATATTCTTGGGTTAGAGCAATATTTGAAGCGTAAACCAAAAGCTCTTTCAGGTGGGCAACGGCAACGTGTTGCTTTAGGTCGTGCGATTGTCCGAGATGCAAAAGTATTTTTAATGGACGAGCCGTTATCAAACTTAGATGCAAAACTTCGTGTGCAAATGCGCTCTGAAATTGCTAAATTACACCAAAGACTACAAACGACAACTATTTATGTCACACATGACCAAACAGAAGCGATGACGATGGCCTCTCGCCTTGTCGTCATGAAAGATGGGATTGTTCAACAAGTAGGTGCACCAAAAGAAGTGTATGAAAAACCGGAAAACGTATTTGTTGGTGGCTTTATTGGCTCTCCTTCGATGAACTTCTTTAAAGGGACGTTGAAAGATGGCGTCATCCAAATTGGTCAACTAAACATTGTAGTGCCGGAAGGGAAAATGAAGGTATTACGTGATCAAGGCTATGTGAATAAAGAAGTCATTTTAGGCATTCGCCCAGAAGACTTACATGATGAGCCTGTGTTTATTGATTCATCACAAGCCACAACAGTAAATGTCAAAGTAGACGTAGCAGAATTAATGGGCGCTGAAACAATGATTTACTCACAAATTAGTGGTCAAAGTTTTGTAGCGCGTGTGGATGCTCGTACGGAAGTAAAACCAGGCCAGCAATTAGCATTAGCTTTAGATATGAACAAAGCTCACTTCTTCGATACAGAAACAGAGCTTCGCATTCGCTAGAGGCATAGAATAAATGAAAAGAAGATTTCTCGTCAAGCATGGAACAATTTTGATATAAGAAATAGCCAAGCGTTTTTTAGAAAAACCTTGGCTATTTCTCATATTTATCCCGCATTAACGGGCAGTAATACCCCCACCTCTGAGCTTGAATGAATCACAAAGAAGCGAAGGTGGAGGATAACTGCCCGTAAAAGCTAAGGTAAGTCTCGCTATCCATCAGTGGGAGATAAGGAAAACCCCCACTGATGGAAGTCTCGCTTTATAAACGTTAAGTTATATTGTTAAAGTTTTGTAAGAACTAAAAAAAGAAATAGGTTGTTAAACCATTCATAAAAGGGAGGAGCGTCATGATGACGAATGTTTTAATTGGGGTGGATTTAGGTGGTACGAGCACAAAGCTAGCATTTATTGATGAAAACGGCCATTTTCTAAACAAATGGGAAATTGAAACTGATAAACGCGATTCTGGAAAGTATATTCTATTAAATATCGTAAATTCTATAAGTGAAAAAGTGAAAGAACTAAAGATAGAACGCGAGCAATTAATTGGCATTGGAATAGGTGTTCCTGGTCCCGTTAACTTTGAAACTGGTTTGGTGTATCAATGTGTAAATCTAGGATGGGGAGAAACACAAGTAAAAGAAATTCTTGAAAAAGAGACAGGGATCCCAGTTGTCGTTGATAATGATGCAAATGTTGCTGCTATCGGTGAAATGTGGAAAGGCGCAGGAAAAGGAACGAAAAATATGATTTGTGTCACTCTTGGCACTGGTATTGGCGGCGGTGTAATTATGGATGGTAACATTGTTCATGGTGTAAAAGGTGCTGGCGGTGAAATAGGGCACATTGTGTCAGTCATGAATGATGGTTTTACTTGTAATTGTGGGAAAAAGGGATGTTTAGAAACAGTTGCATCCGCATCTGGGATTTCCCGTCTAGCGATAGAAGCAGTTCGTAAGACAAAAAGAGATAGCAAGCTAAAAGAATGGTATGAAAAGAGAAACCAATTAACAGCAAAAGATGTATTCGATGCATTACACGAGGGAGATCAGCTAGCAGAAGAGATTGTAGAAAATGTAACAAAGTATTTAGGTGTAGCGTTGGCCAATATTGGTAGCCTATTAAACCCTGAAAAAATTGTGATTGGTGGTGGGGTATCTGCAGCAGGTAATGCGTTATTAGCCCCATTAAATCACTACTTTAATCAGTATACTTTTTCAACAGTTCGAATTAGTACGATGTTAGTACTTGCTACATTAGGTAATGATGCTGGTGTTATCGGAGGAGCGTACTTAGCAAAAACCTACGGTGATCATATTAGAAAGATTAAGCATAACTCCTATATTAAAGAATTGACTTAATAGATTTATATCTGTGGGCGTAAAACCACGATACCTTTAGGTTCGTGGATGTAAGCCCACGGTTTTCATCCTTGTTCGTGAATATATTTTTGAATCATCTCTTTGCTGACATTTCCAATGGAACAAGCGAAATATCCGTCGCTCCAAAAGGTTTGTTCCTTCCAAAAATGTTTAGAAAGATACTTTTCATGTTGTTTCCAAATATGAAACGTAGTCATTTGCTTGAGTAGTCTCACAATTTCAAGAATACTCATCTTAGGCTCATACTGAATAAGCAAATGGATATGATCCTTATCTACTTCCATTTCGACTATTCTAAAATGGTATCTATTGGCTATATCGTGCATAAGTTGTTTCACATCATTTCCAAGTTGGATTAACAACTTTTTTCGATATTTACAAACAAATATCAGATGACACATAAGTAAAAAATTGGAATGGTTTTTTGTATGGTAATCCATGATTTTCTGGCACTCACTCTCTGCATCTTAGAAAACTTTGGGATTGGCTTTAAATCTACCTTATGTCCTTCAATATCCATTAAAATAGCATAACCGCTGCTCATACGTCCTTTAATAAAATATTCTTCTCCTTTGTATTGAATCTTATCAAATTTTCTAAATCCAAATAGCTTCCCTGTTGGAATGACTTGTTCACTACGAACGCCTTTGGTTTGTTGATAATCGCCATCAGAAACGCATTTTT
>NZ_JAIQUM010000058.1 GCF_020075705.1 Metabacillus rhizolycopersici
TGATTCCATACACATCTTCAATAATATCCAAATTATTGTATCTCGCACAGATTCGAATAATATTGGCGAGACAAACCTTTGACCCGGCAAAGGCACCTATCCAAAGAACATCATGATTTCCCCACTGTATATCAACGGAATGATAGTTGATGAGAGCTTCCATAATTTTATCAGGCTCAGGTCCGCGATCATAAATATCCCCTACGACATGAAGATGGTCAACAACCAATCTCTGAGTCGTATAAGCAAGACCTATAATGAGCTTATCTGCTTGACCAAGGGAAATAACTTGCTGGACAATTTTTGAATAATAAGGTTCCCTATTTTGGAAATCGTCCGTTTTGTATAGTAACTCCTCTATAATATAAACAAACTGACTAGGCAATGCTTTCCGTAATTTCGAGCGTGTATATTTAGAGGAGGCATAAGAAATGAGCTTCATCATACGCTCAATGATTTCTGTGTACCATAGGTATAAATCTGTTTCATTGTCAAAGTTATTTTTAATTAACTGTATTTTTTCTTCAGGATAATAAACTAATGCCGAAAATTCATTTATTTCTTGTTCAGATAAAACCTCTACAAAAAGGTCTTTAATTTTCTCTTTTACCTTCCCCGAGCCATTTCTCAGTACGTGCTGAAAGGCTTGATACTCCCCGTGTAAATCACTGACAAAATGCTCTGTCCCCTTTGGCAGATTAAGAATGGCTTCAAGATTAATAATTTCAGTGACTACTTTTTCTTCACTATCATATTTTTGATCCAGTAAATCTAAGTATTTTGTGTTCAACATTTTGTATCCCCTTTTAAAATGACCTATATCTTACATCTAATAGATTTCAGTTTAATACTTAACTGAAATTTCATTATATATAATAGTACCAAATTTTCTAAATTTTTAAAGTAGTTTGTTAAATAACAATTCTCGCTCTATCTAAATATATGTATTATTTCTTTGCCAAAATGTAAATCGCCTAATGGAGTAAGTTTTTTGTAAAATTTTTAAAAGCTTTCTTCAAAATTTTTTAAGTACTAATAAACAAATGATAAGATTCCATATTCCTCCGTTTCAGAGTATGCTGATTACATGCCCTTGCGCAAGCTCCTTTAACCACCCCGCTGAAGAATAGCAATCTCCTATAATATATTCATTCATATATTTACTTGTCTTTGAAGCTTCCATCTTTATTTTATCGTTTTTAATAATAGAAATTAAAGACCAAACAAAATGATTACGATTTATATCGTACATTAAAATACATCTTCTAACAAAAAAGCAACGCAAGACGTAAATAGTGACTATTAGGATTTATATTTTGAAGGGATATTTGGTGAAAGTGATACAATTTATTTAGATAGAGGTTCATATTAATTGTTCAGGTTATTCACTTAATTAGGGATTATCTTCTATAACTTGAATCGTAACGATTGTTATTTGTCTTTTTGATTAAATCCATATTTTTTTGGGAGTTCTAAAAATTAATAAGCTGAGTGGTTTTATTTGAAGAAATTATTAATTATGATAGGAAAAAAGCTTGGTTGTGTGTAAATTACTTAACTTCCAAGCTTTTTTATGTATTGAATTGTGCGACTACAATCATTTACATACCTCAAAACCAACATATCTAAGAGCAGATTCTTCTTATATAACCCTAACCAGTGACAGTGAACATTCTTTATTAAAGTTGTAAACAAACTTTTTAGGAGTAAGATCCCTCTTTCTTATTTAACACTCCCTGCAGTAAGTCCTTGCAGGAAATATTTTTGAATAAATAAAAACACGATGATTAATGGTGCACTTGCCATAAAAGATAAAGCCATTAATGCATTCCATTCTGTTGTAAACTCACCAATCAACATCCCAATTCCAATGGTAAGTGGTCTAACGTTAATAGAATTTGTTAGGACAACAGCGAATAGAAACTCATTCCAAGCAAGAATAAAAGTGTAGACTCCGGTCGCTATTAATCCCGGCAAGCATGGAGGTAATATTATATAAAAAAATGATTTTAGAGGACCACAGCCATCTATTTTCGCTGCCTCATCCAATTCTTTAGGAATCGTATTTATAAAATCCCTCATCATCATGATAGAGAATGGCAGAGCGAAAGATGTATATGCTAAAATTAAGGCCAAATAGGTATTATATAGACCCACCCTTGTAATAAATAGAAAGTATGGAATAACTAAAAGGACCATTGGAAACATCTGAGTTAGTAAAATATAGATTAAGGCTGAGCTTTTCCCTTTAAAATTAAACCGAGAAAAACCATAACCCGCCATAGCTGCACATATTATACATATAAATGTTACGGATAAAGCAATAATATAACTATTAACAAATAGGCGAATTAATTCTTTGTTTTCAAAAACGGTTTGAAATGCATCTAAAGTAAACGTTGGGGGTAATAATTTTAAGGGTGATGCAAACACTTCAGGGTTCGTCCGAAATGCAATGCTAATCATCCAAAAAATAGGTATCATGGCGATGCTTCCTAATACGATTAATGATAAGTACACAGAAAAATTTTTCTTCCTTAACAATTTATTCTCCCTCCTTCTTGATTGAAGATTTTAAATAGAAAAATGATAAGGCTACCATAATCAGGAGCATAAATAGAGCTGTGGCAGAAGCGTATCCAAAATCTAACGTTCTAAAAGCATGATGATAAATATATGTTGACAGAATTTCCGTGCTATTCATTGGACCGCCACCAGTCATAAGGAAGACTAAATCAAACGATCTGAAATTCCAAATAAACTCTAGGATACCTAACGTCAAAATAATATTTTTTAATTGAGGTATAGTAATATAGATTAATTTCTTAAAAAATCCTGCTCCATCAATATCTGCAGCTTCATATAAATCATTTGATATTGTTTGTAAACCGGCTAATAGCATTAACATCATAAAAGGAAAACCTCTCCAAATATTCGCTACAATTACGGCTAGTAATGCTGTTTTTTCATCACCTAACCATGCCGTTTGGGAAATTTCAGTAAATCCTAGTCCACTTAACATTTTATTTACTAATCCAAAAGGATTAAATAGTAACATAAAAATGGCGGCAACGACCGTTGAAGATGTTAACCAAGGAAACATTAAAATAGACCTAAAGATAGCCCTAAATTTCGTGTTGATTTGTTGATTTAAAAGTAAAGCAAAAGTTAAACCAATTGTGAGTCCAGAGAAAACACTAATCACTGTAAAAATAACTGTGTTTTTCAATGCATTCCAAAACATGGGGTCAACAATAAATTCTGCATAGTTTTTTATTCCTGAAAATACTGGATTTGCTTTGTCGGTATAGTCATAAAAGCTCATTAAAATAACCTGATATAAAGGATAAGCCGTTAACAAGAGAAGTAATGTTATGGCAGGTAGAATAAACGACACTTTTCTAAAGTAATCTATTAAATCATTCCTCACATGGTTATTTTTCATTGTATTCCTCCATAAAATCAAAGGCTCGAAGTGAGCCCTTGATTTTTAATCGTTTAAGAAACTATAAAATTCTTGTACTGTGGATAAGCGCATGGCATCCAGCGCAAGCGTCCGGCCCCGAAGCACAGGACGTGCAAGTGCAGTCAATGCGACAGGACGTCGCGTTCTTGACTGCCTCTTGGGTCTAAGCCACTTTTGAATTGAAGGTTAAAAAACACCTTCTATTCAAAACCGTCTTATTTTCCCGAGGCTGATCAAGGCGCTTCCGCTTTTGTTCGTCTATTATTTATTTTTTTCAAGAACTTCATTCCAGTAAGCAGCTGCATCATCTAATGCTTCCTCAGCCGTCTTCTTACCAGTTATGAAGTTTTGGATTTCAATGGTAAATTGCTTTCTCAAATCCACAGCATTTGGTAAATAATGATCAACAACTTCTACACGATCAAATGTTTCAAATTCCTCAACAAACACCTTCAAATAAGGATCCTCTCTGAAATATGGATCATTCATGGTTTCTGTGTTATAAGGAAAGAAATTTGTCGCTTTATCCCATAAAAGCTGTCCCTCAGCACTACCCATGAATTCAATAAACTTCCATGCAGCGTCTTTGTTCTTCCCCTTTGAACTAAGTGCTAAAACAGATCCTTGCGCGATGGTTCCTGTTTGTTCCCCTTTTGGTAATGGTGCAACCCCAAAGTCCAAGTCTGGATTTAAATTTTTCTGTATGTTTACACCCCATGGACCTTCAAACATGAAAGCAACATTTCCAGAAGAGAAATTTGCTCTTTTTTCCTTTTCACCTGCACTTAGTTCACCTGGAGTGCTTACCTTATTTGTTACCATTAAATCTTTCAAATAATTTAAAGCTTTAACACCTTCAGGAGAATTAAATACGGCTTTATTATTTTCTAAGATTTTTCCACCAGCTTGTAATATGAAGGGCATAACTTCATAAGTGATGACAGTTGGAGGCTCAGCAGCTAGATTCCCAGTTAAGGCATAGCGATTTTTACTCGGATCTGTTAGTTTAATAGATGCTTCCATAAATTCATCCCATGTAGTAGGAACTTCCACTCCAGCTTCATCCAGCAACTTTTTATTATAGAACAATGCAATATTCCCATTCGTGATCGGCATACCGTATATGTTCCCTTTATAAGGAAGCATCATTGGTCCTTCTATTTCTTTTTTCATGTCTTCTGGTAATGTAGCTAATCGATCATCGATTGGTTCAATGATACCGGCGTCTGCAAATTCAGTTAACCAAGCTCCTGATGCCGTAATAATGTCCGGTGGATTACCTGCTAAATCTAAGGACAAAATTTTATCATGTTCTTGTGCGAATGGAAGGTCATCAATGATTAATTCAATATCAGGATGTTTCGCCTCAAATGCTTTTTTGACTTCATTGATTTTATCTGGACCTTGTTCATTCACCCAATGCTGGAGCCAATGGATTTGTGTTTTTCCATCTTTAGTAGTTGTGTTATTCTCATTTGTATCCTCTGATGTAGATGCTGTCGAAGGAGGTCCGCAAGCTGATAGCATAAGTAATAAAACACTGAGTAATGTGAATAACTTAAACTTTTTCATCAAAATCCCCCATCCTAATATAAACTTTCAGTCGTTAAATAATTAGAATCCATATTGATCTCTTTTTCTAGCAATGGTAGTAAATAGTTTTTAAATTTATCCGTTGGCATAAAATTTCTTGAGTCCCAAAAATCTGAAGGCATCACCCTCTCTTTTCCAGAAATTTCAGATAAATCAACCCGTATTAATTTGTATTCATAGGGGTTACTGGAAGTCCTTTCAATCCCGATCATCTTCCCGGTTTCCCCTTTTAAAGCAGTCCTAATTGCCTCCTTCCCTATTATTTCAGCTTCTTGTAAATCCTGATGAGAAACCAAGTTCATAGAACTTCTATATAATTTATTTGGGATTGTAATACTTGTTTTGATCTCTAAATGTTTCTGAATTTCTTGAGCTAGTCGATAACTTATACCACCGTTATACTTTTGTCGTGGATTATGATGATTAATCTCAGAAGTAAAGGATGTAAGTTTCATATGATCGGAGACCATGATTAAGATATTCGTATTTTCTTTCATTGCTGATTGGATATCAGATAAAATTTCTTCTATTGTTGTTTCTCTTTCAGGTAAATAGACTAATTGCGGAAAGTCATTCTTGTGTTTTTTCCTAATCGCACTTGCCCCAATTAGCCACCCCGCATTCCCTCCCATAACTTCCATTATTTCAATTTGTGGGGGGAAGCTATTTGACCTAATATCTGCTTCTAACTGTTTTAATGAATGCAATAAGAATTTTGCTGCGCTTATATAACCGGGAGTGTGATCAGTTCCAAAAATGTCGTTATCTACTGTTTTCGGAATAAAAATACATCTAATATCCAAATTTCGTGATTTACAAATCTCATGAACTTTATTTATTGTTCTTGAGGAACCATTTCCTCCTATGTAGCAAAAGACATTAATAGAAAGTTCCAGTAATTTATCTACGATTTTTTCTAAATCTGCATTCGTTAGTTCATATCTGGATCCGCCTAAAATGGCTCCAGGTTGCTCCTTTGCATTTTTTATTAAGTCAATTTTATTGGTTAAATGGATAATATTATTCCTCAAAATACCTTCTAAGCCATCTACAGATGCGATCACGTTCTTTATCTCATCAAGCTCTAGTGATTGAGCAAGTACTCCATATAATGTAGAATTAATAACAGGCGTTGGGCCTCCAGATTGCGCAACAAAAATATTCATACTTCACCTTCCTACTTATTATGCAATGAGAACGTTCATCATTTTTTCGAGTTGCTTTTGATTTTCAGGGTCTATCTTATCATCGGTGATAATAGTATGTGATGAATCGAATTGAGCAATTTGAAACGAGCTAATCTTTTCTATTTTGGATGAATCAACCAACCAATAAACTTCTTTTGCAGATTTAAGTAGTTGTTTTTTCACATCTGCTTCTAAAATATCGTTACAAGTAAAGCCATGTGAGTAGGAAAGTCCTGATGCTGCAATAAAAAGTTTATCTACAAATATAGTCGATATTATTTGCTCCATCATAGAACTTACCATAGTAGTCGTTTTAGACCTAAACACTCCTCCCAATATGATTTTTGTAATATTCTCCATCCCCTCTAATACCTCTGCAATATTCATAGCTGTAATAAATGCCGTAATCGTTATATTAGGGCTTATACTCTTAGCAAATTCATACATAGTAGAACCCGCATCAATCAAAATACTATCTCCATTTCGCAATAAGGATGAGGCTGTTAAAGCTATCTGTTTTTTATTATTTTGATTGGTCATACTTTGTTTAAGAAACCGATTGTTTAAGTAATCTTTCGAAGTGTTTCCATTCTTCCTTATGGTAACGCTTTCATTTTCTTGCCAAACAGCTCCACCTCTTACCTTTTTAATATTAGGAGTATGTTCTTCAAGATACTCTACATCCTTTCTAGCAGTAACAGCGGAAATATTTAATTTATCAACTATTTCTTGAATACTAACGGTTCTATTTTCCTCAATAAAATTCGCTAGGATTTCTATTCTTTTTGTAGTAATCATATATTTCACACATCCTATTTTTGAAATTAACTGAATTTTCTGTAATTTATTTAATTTTATTTTAATTTTTTGTTTTTGTAAAGAATAACTTACTGTTTTTTTCTTTAATTTACTATAATTTACTTTATTGTTGATTTCATTTTGTTTTTTTGTCATAGTATGATGGTTTTCGTGAGTTTAATAGATAAACCTCGCTTACTTTGTAGGCTTCTGAGTTCAAATGGATTGGTGAGATCATATTGCCCTTACGAGATGCTTCAATCAATTGCTGAAAAAGAGCTGTGACATATCGCTTGTCACCTTCTGACAACATGTATTCTGATTTTAAGTCATGATCAAGCTGATTGACCGTATCAATGGTGTCTTTATTTTCTTTTTCGATATGGTCGTAAAAGCTTCTTGTTGAGAAGGCATTAAGTGATATGAGATCATCAATTCGGTTGAAAATCGTTTGTAGCTTATCCTACTGGCTTGCAACCATTTGCTTATGATTTCTTGTGTGATGCACCAGTTCATCCTCAAGAGTACTACTAATCACCAATATTGAACTTGTAATCGATGTTTTCAATATCTTCTGCAGAGGCTGGTTCATTAAACACAGATTCTTCTTTGATTGTTCCGATGAAATTTCTCCATGTATCCTTCATACTTTCTCCATTTTATTTGGCTCAAATAATAAAAAAGCGCTATTCCATTAATGAGAGGAATGCGCCTAAACCGTTTGTTAACCTACTTATCTTCTTCTCTTTCATTCTCTACTGCAACAGGATTTGTTGGATACGAAATCCAATCGCTCCAGCTCCCAGCGTATAATTTTACATTTGAGTATCCTGCTTCTTTAAGAGCCAAAATGTTCGGACATGCTGAAACTCCAGATCCACAATAAACAATTACTTCTTTAGATAATGGAACTTCAGAAAAATGAGTGATTAGCTCTTCTCTTTCCTTCCATCTTCCCTCTTCGTTCAAAACGTTCTTCCAAACATAATTTTTTGCACTTGGTATATGGCCTGCTACGGAATCAATCGGTTCGAATTCACCAAGATAACGCGGGTTCTCTCTAGAGTCGATTAAGATTGTATCTGGATGATTAAGCTTTTTCTTAACTTCTAAATGATCTACCCATTTCCAATCATTATTTATTAGTGGAAGTAAAGTTTTCGGTGAAGGCTGAGAGGTAACATTCGTAATTAATTTGTTTTCACTTGTCCATTTTTTCCATCCTCCATCCAATACAGCTGGATCAGATACTCCTATGTAATGTAACAGCCACCAAAGCCTGGAAGCGATCATCCCACCTTGATCGTCATAAATAACGACTTTGGAATCATTGCTTATTCCGAGTTCTCCAAGCTTTTTTGCCAATATGTTTACATCGGGTAATGGATGACGCCCGCCATGTTTATCAATTTGCGCTGAAAGATGTTTTTCGAGGTCAACATAAACGGCACCAGGTAAATGTCCCTCTAAATACTGTTTATATCCTTCCTCAGGATTGCTCAAATTAAATCGTGTATCTACTATGACCAGCTCTTTATTTTTCCTTTCCATTTCACTAGCAAGCCATTCTGTACTTACAATATTTTCCACGTCCATTCTCCTTATCTAAATTAATCTAGTGTCTTCATTAGACTATGTACAAAATTAAAATCGTTTGCCTATGAACTTTTACAATTTTTTCCGAATGATATATTACCAATAATTACGTTTGTTATTACATCATAACATTAGTTATAATATTTATTGTACACTAACTGAATTAATGTTCTGGTAATCGCTGCAACATTTGTTGTTGCCAGAGGAAAGTCCATGCTCGCACAGTGCTGAGATGCCTGTAGTGATCGTGCCTAGCGAATTCATAAGCTAGGGCAATTTGGCGCATAAAGCTGAATTGATGGCGGGAAAAAACGCCTAAGTCTCATTTGAGATATGGCTGAGTATCCCTGAAAGTGCCACAGTGACGAAGCTTATAGGGAAACCTTTAAGATGGAACGCGGTAAACCCCACGAGCGAGAAACCCAAACTTTGGTAGGGGAATCTTCCCAAAGGAATTGAACGGAGGGAAGGACAGAGATGCTTTGCTTCTCTGTAGATAGATGATTACCACCTAAGTACAAGGTTAAAACCGTTTGAAGTACAAAGGTACAAAACATGGCTTATCGAACATTAATAGAACAGGTATGTACAGACAAACCTTCATTTGAAGGTTATTTTTTTGTCCAAACTTTCATTTTTCACTGACAAAAGTGACAAAAAATAGCTCTTAGTTTGGTTCTAAAAAGTTCATTCATAACTAAAAATATCCCTTCAAATCGAAAGGGATATTTCCTTAGTATTCTTCACTATTGTGTTGGTTTGCTGGATAGAGATGTTTACGTTTTATATTCCAAACGGAAAAACTATCAAAAGCAATTCAATCAACTTTTTGATTTTGTTAATTTGTAATTTTTATGATTCACAATCGTTATCAGTGGTTCATCTTTTACTTTTGAAAAGCCGTATTGAACCATAACGGAATTTTCCCTAATACCTGAAACGACACCTTCATGGGATTTACCCTCCCGTTTAAAGGAAATTACATCACCAATTTTTGCAGTGGCCATTTCATCACCTCGCTTTTATCATGCCCTAAAATAGCAGAACAAATACTTTACATCCTGTATCAATTTATCAGTATTAATAGGTGAACGCAAGGAATAATTTCCCATATCTCTAATGATTGAAAACATTATGTCCTATATATTTTTAATGTTAGGAATGAAAAAAGGGGCTTTTGGAAAACTAATATTAAGGTTCTATAATAAAAAAAGAAAAATTTATGGAGCATTAACCTATTTATACTTCTTTTCAGTTGTGGAATTCCATCATTTTTTTCACATCAATTATTGACAATTCTTCTAATTTTGGATCTTCCGCATTAGTCAATATAGCTATATTCACTTCCATATCCTCAACTTTAGATTCACTTTACTCTAATTGTATTTCTTTATTTTCTTTAAATGAATTAAATAATAACAACATATAAAAAGGGAGAGAATGAAAGGTCCCGATATATCTGAAATCGTTACCTTTATAATTGACATTATATTTTTTACTAATTATAATTTGATAGCATCTAATGAATAGATGTGAAGTCATCATTTGGAAATCTATATAGATTAAAGACATGATTTAAAAAGTAATGTACTGTTATCAGGATAAATTCAATTTGAAAGAAGAGAAAACATGAAAGAACTGTCACGCACTAAAACGATTAGCTTAATTACTATTCTCGTAGTATTATGGGGAGCATCATGGCCCATATACAAAATTGCCTTAGGATATACTCCCCCCCTTCTATTTGCTGGAATGCGTACTCTTTTTGGCGGATTACTGTTAGTAATTCTTCTAGCTCCAAAATGGAAACAAATTCGTTGGAAAGAAAACTGGCCTATTTATTTAATAGCATCCATGTTCAATGTGATCTTGTTTTATGGAGTACAAACTGTCGGGCTTACGTATATTCCCTCGGGACTATTCTCGGTTATTGTTTATCTCCAGCCTGTGCTTGTTGGTCTATTTGCCTGGTTATGGCTAGGAGAACGGATGACTATCGTAAAAGTGACCGGATTAATTATCGGATTCTTAGGTGTTTCAATTGTTAGTGCCGGAGGTTTCTCCGGTCATATAGCTATTACAGGTGTCATATTAGCCTTAATCTCGGGACTTAGTTGGGCACTTGGTACTGTATATATTAAGAAAGTTAGTTACCGGGTAAATTTAATGTGGCTTACTGCCTTTCAATGTTTGATTGGAGGGATTGTCCTAACTGGTATCGGCTCGGGGGTAGAGAGTTGGTCCAACATAATTTGGAATCCCCCATACTTATTCGGTTTAATCTTTGGAAGTATTCTAGGCATAGCCGTTAGTTGGATTATTTACTTTACGCTTGTTAACTCTGGGGACGCTAGTAAGGTAGCAGCGTATACATTTCTTGTTCCACTACTCTCTGTCTTTGCAGGAACATTATTCTTGAGCGAGCCTTTCACGATAAACCTTGTTATCGGACTCCTCTTCATTACATTCAGCATCCATCTAGTCAATCGTAAACCAAATACAATGATAGAACATAGTAAAAAAGCAGCCTAACATTTTATATTGAAAGTCAAGAAAAAAATCAAAAAACTTTATAACTTTGTAGTTAAATATATTGACACATATTATATAAAAGAAAAGGATAGATGAACAGTGAAGAATCCCTGTTACATCTATCCTTTTTTGACCTACATATGATCTCATTTATCACAACAAATTATTTTGTATGCTGTTCTAAGCACCTGTTATGTGCAGAAGGAATTACTTAATTAATCGAAATTGATTTCACGAATGATAGACCCAAATATTGATACTGAATCATCACATTTTCTATTGGTCTATTATATACAATAGTTATTTCATAACTGACATCTTTTATTTTATTAATCCTCTGCAAATCCAGTTTATCATCGCTTCGAGATCAACTATATAACCCGTTAGTCATCAGGTAGTGTTTCCTAGTTCTCTTCCTGATCGATTCATGTATGCTTAAATGATACGAGTTGTCACAATGCCCTCGATTTGTTTAATTTTTTCCTCTAATTGAGGAATGATATAGCTATCTACTTCGTTATCAATGTCAATCATCGTATAGGCGTATTCTCCTCGGCTTCTGTTAACCATATCAGCGATGTTTAAATTAAGGCTTGATAAAGTCTGTGTGATTTGTCCAACCATGTTTGGAACGTTTTGGTGAAAAGCCGCCACACGTCGCTTTCCTGTATAAGGAAGGGAGGCATTGGGAAAATTCACTGAGTTTTTGATGTTTCCTGTTTCTAGAAATTCCTTCACCTGACGAGCCGCCATAATGGCACAGTTTTCCTCTGATTCTTGCGTAGAGGCACCAAGGTGTGGGATTGGAACGACATTTTTCATTTTCAACACTTTTTCATTCGGGAAGTCTGTAATATACTGACCAACTTTTCCACTTGCAAGTGCAGCTTCCATATCCGTTTCATTCACAAGCTCACCACGTGAGAAATTTAAAATATGAACACCAGGCTTCATGATGCTGAATGTTTCTTGGTTGAACATCCCTTTTGTATTTTCAGTATACGGAACGTGTATAGTAATATAATCAGAGTTAGCAAATAACTGTTCAATCGTCATAGCGCGTTGTACTTTGCGTGACAAGCTCCATGCAGTATCGACAGAGATGAACGGGTCAAATCCAATAACGTCCATGTCTAGACCTAGCGCATCATTCGCTACACGAGCACCGATTGCCCCCAAACCGATAACACCTAGAGTTTTCCCTTTAATTTCTGTTCCAACAAATTGCTTCTTTCCTGCTTCTACAAGCTTAGGAATTTGTTCGCCTTCCCCTTCTAACGTCTTAGCCCAAGCCACACCAGCAAAAAGGTTACGAGATGAAGCCATTAATGTTGTTAGGACCATTTCCTTCACAGCATTAGCATTAGCGCCAGGAGTATTAAAAACAACAATTCCTTGCTCTGTACATTTGTCGACAGGAATATTATTGACTCCCGCTCCTGCTCGTGCGATTGCTTTTAAATTATCGGCAAATTCCATAGTATGCATGTTATAACTGCGAAGAACAATCGCATCAGGGTTTTCACTCTTATTGTCAACTGTAAAATTATCCTTATTGAATACATTAAGCCCGATTTCTGCAATATTATTTAAGGTTTTAATTGTTTTTACTTTTTCTAAAGTTATTGTGCTCATCTTGATTTCTCCCTTTTTATCAAAGAATGTTTTTAAATTCATAACGAATGATGGACTTTCAAGCAAAAGAACTTGCCATACTCACAAAAATTCACTAAAAAATATAAAATCCTCTCCTTATAAACAGAAAGAGGTAAGGGATACTTCCCTTACCTCTGCCCAGGCGAACGGCTACGACACTATGTGCTCCCCCACGGTTATCCGCGTTTCGCCAGTTACACATAGTCTTTTGATTTCTTTCATTCTATCGGATTATCCTCCAATCTTCAATCACTTTTTAAAAATTGATTAAAATAAAATTTCTATTTGATTAATCTTTAGTCTAATACAGGTAAAAAAGGGTCTTCTTTATTCCACCTTACTTTATAAAAATAAAATGAATCTTTCTTAAGTTGTCTATCGTAAGATACAAGCCCCTTGTCGTTGATTCTTTGGTTATCTTCATTCTAATCTTCAATTGGAAACCATCCAGGTGTGTTGACAATCACTTGCCAAAGAGGATTTGGCACCACAAGACGAGACCCGGCGTCTTTCTTTAGTTTTATTTCAATTTCAGACTCTTTTCCCTGCTTAACTTTTTCAACCCAATCAGGATCAATAATGAGCCCTCGTCCGATTGCAATCATTGAAACACCACTTTGAATAGCTTTTAAAGCATCGTCTGCTGTGTAGATTGAGCCTACACCAATAACTGGAACACTTTCCCCAACTCTTTCCTGAATAATTTCAAGGCGAGAACGGGAATCTTCAACACCGCGTCTTGGAGTTGACCAGAACTCCATTAAGGAAACGTGAAGGTAATCAAGCTCTTTACTTGCCAAAACATCCACTAATGCAAGAGTATCCGCCATTGTAATTCCAGGTGTTTCAGGCTCCTCTGGTGAGAATCTATATCCAATGAGGAATGGTTCTTTTGCATGTTCAGCCACTGCCTTTTTCACTTCATCTACAACAGCAATTGGAAATGATAATCTTTTTTCCAAACTGCCACCGTATTGATCTTCACGTCGGTTGGAATGTGGTGAAAAGAACTGCTGAATTAAATATCCATTAGCGCCATGTATTTCAACCCCATCAAATCCAGCTTCGATCGCTCTTCGGGTAGATTCGCCAAAATCACGAATAATTGATTGAATTTCTGTCTCAGTCAAAGCACGAGGAACTTGATCTGATACTACGCCTTGTTCTGCCGGAACAGCACTAGCACTTACAATTTCTCCATCTGGAACTAACTCTGGCGGACACATCCTACCACCATGGAAAATTTGCAGAACTGCTTTTGCTCCTTGTTCTTTAATTGCAGAAGCTATTCTGCGTAAGCTTGGAATCAAGTCATCGCGATCGCTTCCAAATTCACCTTGAAATCCTTTTCCATTAGGTGTGACATACGCACAAGCTGTTACAACCATTCCGACTCCATTTGAACGGCGACTATAGTATGCTACTTCCTCATCTGAAACAGTACCGTCTGGATTTGAAGAAAAAGTGGTCATCGGTGCCATAACGACACGATTATCTAATTGAATTCCGCTCCGCAAAGTAATTGGCTGGAATAGTGGTGTATATTTTGAACTCATAATTCTCGACCTCCGTATTTTAGTGAACCTCTTTATCATACTTTTACGATATAAAAGATGCATTAAATATGCTTGATGATGGTAGATTCTCAGTATAATTTGTTGAATTTTCTAAAGTTATTAAAGGAAAAAAGGAAACGTGTTTTTAATTGATTGAATAATTCTACACTCTTCAATCCCCTTTACAAAGCATCGATTACATATCCAAGCTTAAAAATGAAATCCTCCAATAGGTCGTTTACCCATGAAAGCATAATCAAGTAATCGTCGAATCGTTTTTTGATCAATTGGACGAGGATTATAATAAGCATTTTTTGTAGCTAGTTCTGCGGCCTGATCCAAATCTGTCTCCTTCATTCCAATTTCAGCTAATGATGTCGGAGCACCTAAGGAAGTACTCAGATCAAAAAGAGTCTCAGCCACGGCATCTTTATCCGTTCCAAGTGACCTTGCAATTGCTTGAACCGCGTCCGGTGCATAAGCAGCATTGTACCAGAGTGCATAGGGTAAAATGACAGAATGGGTTTCTGCATGTGGAAGGTTGTAGCTTCCTCCCAATACGTGACATAGCTTGTGGTGTATCGCCATGCCTACAGATCCTAAAACCGTACCAGCTAACCAACACCCGTAAAGAGCCTTGGAGCGGGCCTCTATATCATTCTGGTCAACTAAAATTGACGGTAAACTTGAATGAAGTGCACGAATTCCCTCTTCAGCAAGTAGGGAAATAATCGGTACAGTCCTTCTACACAATGAGCCATTGCGTTTAATCCGCTTGTTACAGAAACTCGAGCAGGTAACTTAACCGTCAGTTCTGGATCATAGATGACCGACTTTGGCTTAACGACAAAATCTTTCCCTGTTTTCTTTAGTCCATTTTCCGTTATCCCCCAAATTGGCGTCATTTCCGATCCTGCGTATGTAGTAGGAATAGCCACAATTGGAAGAGAAGTG
Source organism: Metabacillus rhizolycopersici (assembly GCF_020075705.1). The sequence goes on from NZ_JAIQUM010000058.1 coordinate 15,339, forward strand.
TTTAAAGCAATTGCTTTGGCTAGACCGATGGAGGATCCCCCTCCAACTGGAACAAGACTATCTATATTCAGCTCTCTTACCAATTCAACTGATTTTTCGACCGTCTCCATTGGCACATGCTGAACCGCGTTTGCATGGATATCCGCGCATAGGTCACCTAGTAAACGTGAGATTTTCATAGCAAGCTCTTTTTGTCCTGGTGAAGAGATAACCAGCGCTCGTTTGACACCAATCTTTTTTAGTTCAGCATGCACTTCTTTTCTTACTCCAGCCCCGAAGATAACCCTAGTCGCTTGAGCTTCATACATAAAATTTTTCATATTAGCTTCTCCTTCTAATACTTTCAAAAGTCTCATAGAGACATACGATAATCGATGTATTTAACTGTTTCGGATAAACTTATCATTGCCCTGTTTTTAAAATTTATTGTTAAAAAACCAGCTCCAATATAGGAAACTGGTTTAACATCTTTATAAAGCTATACATTACTTGTAAAATTTCACACGATCTTCAAGTGGTTGGAATTCTTTTTCACCTGGTGCAGCTGTTGGATTACCGAATGGCATTTGTGCAATTAGTTTCCAATTTCCAGGGATGTTCCATTCTTTTTTCACTTCATCATCAATTAGTGGATTATAGTGTTGTAAAGATGCTCCTAGTCCCTCTGCTTCCAATGCTGCCCATACAACTAATTGATGCATACCTGATGCTTGGTTTGACCAAATTGGGAAGTTATCAGCATAAGGAGCAAACTGTTCTTGAAGTGATTTAACTACCGCTTCATCTTCAAAGAATAATACTGTTCCATAACCTGCTTTAAAAGAATCCATTTTTTGTTGAGTTCCTGAAAAATCTCCATCCCCAACTACTTTTCTTAATGTTTCAGTTGTAATGTCCCATAATTTATTATGTGCTTCTCCTGATAATACAACAAGACGTGCAGTTTGAGAATTGAAAGCCGATGGAGTATATTTCACAGCAAATTCTACAATTTCTTTAATTTTTTCATCCGATACTTTTACATCTTTATTGATTCCGTAATAAGAACGTCTTTCTTTAAGTGCAGTGTAAAAATCTGTTTTCAACGTATTTGTCATAACAAGTATTCCTCCATTTTTTAATATTTAATTAAAATATTTTTAAATAAAATATCTTTAATTCAATATAATGTTAAGGTATTTATTATTCATTGTCAATTATCTTGTTCTGGGTAAAACAAATTGGTTCATCTTTCCCAAATCTAATGATGCACCTGTAATAAATTCCCCTCATTCGCTACTAAAAATTCCTCATTCTAAAACAAAAATACAAATGCTTGGTTATAATAAATAACCGTAGCTGAAGTCATTCTTTCCATTAAGCCATAGCCACTGATTGGATCGATTAAAAGAGCTTACGATACCAGAGTGCCGCAGCCTCAACTTCATTCATAGTCAATTGAAGACCCCTATTTCCCCAATGAAGTTCAACATTTGTATTCGCCTTTTCCAATAAGGATTGGAGTTCAGTCTATTCCATCGGGGAACAGATTGGATCGTTTGTCCCAGCAGCAATAAACACGGATTTCCCTGACAAATCAGGAAGTTCAATCCCTTTTCTCGGTACCATCGGGTGATGAAGAATAGCTCCCTTTAATGCATTTTGATAGTGAAATAATAAACTAGCAGCTATATTGGCTCCATTTGAGTAACCAATCGCAATAATATTTTCTCTGTCAAAGTCATACTTTTCAGCTGCTTCATCAAGAAACTGATTCAATTCTTTTGTTCTAAAGATCAGATCTTCTTCATCAAACACACCTTCTGATATACGGCGGAAGAAACGAGGCATTCCATTTTCAAGGACATTTCCTCGTACACTTAATATCGAAGCTTTATCGTCAATTCTTCCAGCAAGCGGCAATAAATCTAATTCATTTCCACCAGTGTCATGGAGTAATAATAAAGTTGGTTTTGCAGAATCCTTCCCTTTTTAAAAAATATGTTTCATTATTTATCCCCTTCCAAAACTCTGACCTCAATTGGAGGTAAGATCTCTTCTAATTCTTTTCGTTTTTCCTCGAACCATGAAGGTAACATAAGTTTTTCTCCAAGCTGATCTATTGGTTCATCAACAGTAAAGCCAGGTGGGTCAGTCGCGATTTCAAAAAGAATGCCTCCTGCTTCATGGAAATAAAGAGCTTTAAAGTAATTTCGATCGCGAATCTCTGTTGGATGATATCCCTTGCTTTGAAGCAGGCTTCTCCATCTTAGAAGATCTTCTTCATCCTTGGCTCTCCAAGCAATATGATGAACCGTTCCAGCCCCCATCAACCCACGAACTGAAGGGGTTAGCTTAATATCAATTGTATGTCCAAGCTCTGCTTCCGATTTAAATCTCAGGAAGCCATCTTCTTGCCCTATGCATTCGAGTCCCATTATATTTTCAAGCACATCTGCCGTTTGATTAGGCTGTGCGGAAAGTAACAGCGCACCACCAAAACCTTTAATCGCAACGTCAGAGTGGATTTCTCCAAAACTCCAATGATTGATAGGTCCTTCTTTTCTCTCGATAAGTTCTAGTTCGATACCATCTGGATCTTGGAAGGTCAAATACTTTTCTCCAAAACGTACTGATTGCAAGAATTTCACTTCAAATCTTTTCAAGCGATTCTCCCAAAACTGAATCGAATCTTTTGGAATGATAAAACTAATCACTCCTACTTGGCCCATACCGACGCGGCCTTTTAACTGTTTAGCCCATGGAAAGAATGTGATGACAGTTCCTGGATCACCAGAATCATTCCCAAAATAAAGATGATATACTTCTGGACGATCGAAATTGATTGTTTTTTTAATAAGTCTTAACCCAAGCACCCCTGCATAGAAATCAATATTTCTTTGGGCATCGTTAACCATTGCGGTTATATGGTGAATACCTGCTGTTTTCTGCATTCTTTACCCCCCATTTCACCTAAGTTTAGGTCCTTACATTAATTAATCTAATTCTCTAACTTCAACCGGAAGAACCAATCGTTCAATTTGATCTCGCTGTGATTCATATTGATCCGGTAGCATCAATTTTTCTCCCATTGTCTCTTGAGATTCATCATGAGCGAACCCTGGTGGATCAGTTGCGATTTCAAAAAGAATTTCCCCATGCTCTCTAAAGTAAATCGCATTAAAATAGTTTCGATCCTGAACAGGTGTGACACCATAACCATAACCTTCGATATACTTTTTCCAATCTAGTTGGTCTTGATCATCCTGAGCTCTCCACGCAATATGGTGTACTGTTCCTACACCCATTCGCCCACCGCCGATTGTTGTTAATTTTAAATCAATGATATTTCCTATATCACTAGAAGAACGGAAGCGAATAAAATCTCCTTCTTTACCGACTTGCTCAAGCCCCATTATTTTTTCTAATAGTTCAGCTGTTTTTTCTGGTTGTTTTGACAATAATGTTGCTCCGCCAAAGCCTTTTATTGCTACATCAGGTGTAACATCTCCAAAATGCCAAGTGTTCACTTCTCCTTCTTCTCTCTCAACAATTTCCAAATGAAGTCCATGAGGATCATCGAATTCTAAATATTGCTCCCCAAAGCGTTCCATTTTTGTAAAAGGTACATTGAACTTTTCAAGTCTTTTTTCCCAAAATCCCATAGCTCCTTTTGGAACAACATATGAAGTGACTCCAACTTGACCATCACCAATTTTTCCTTGATACGCATTAGCCCAAGGAAAAAATGTAATGATTGTTCCTGGTTTTCCGCCTTCATTACCGAAATAAAGGTGATAAGTACCAGGGTCATCAAAATTCACCGTTTTTTTAACTAAACGTAATCCTAAAACACCTGCATAAAAATCTACATTCTCTTGTGGATGACCGACGATTGCTGTGATATGATGAATTCCCATTGTTTTTTTACTCAATTTTTCCACTCCTATTTTTATAAAGTGAGACTTCCATCAGTGGAGGTTTTCTTCATCCCCCACTGATGGTTAGTGAGACTTATCGGATCTTTACGGGCAGTTATCTCCCAATCATCTTCTTTGCTTCTCACGAATCTTGAAGTGGGAGTTTTACTGCCCGTTAAGGTGGGATAAATTTTAGTAATATTTTCATGCTAAATATAGGTGGCAAATTTTCTAACAGGCTTGTTAAACCCACTAGGTTTTCTTTTTTACTGGATACCTTATATTATCCATTTGCAGCCTTCTTTAATTTTCTGTAATTACTGGACCAATAACTATAAATAACATATCCTAATCATTTCGATAATCTCAAATTCGAGGTATATTAGAACAAAAAGGCATCTAAAGCATACTGACCAGGACCTATTAAAGCTATACCGATGGCTACCGCTAGCAAGGTCAAATTATACTCATAACCATTTTGTGTTGACCATAACCCATTTGGACCATGCACCTTTACGATTGCCATTACCATTGTTGCTGCAATCATCAGACCAGCAAGAGGTGTAAGCAGCCCTAAAACTAATAAAATTCCGCCAATTAGTTCTGTTAATCCCGCAAGGAGCGCCATAGTCATACCAGGCTTTAAACCAAGTGAGTCCATCCAATCTCCTGTTCCTTTTAATCCATAACCGCCAAACCAACCAAATAGTTTCTGTGTACCGTGACCTATGAATAAGAGACCAATTACCAATCTAATTAATAATAAACCAATATCTATCATTTTTTTCATTCTCCTTGTTTTTATCTCGAATTCGAGATATTAGTGTGAAAAATTTATGTTTATACTCTTTTACTTACTTTTTTCAAAAGTTTAACCATTGTTTGTGACTCTTGATCAGTTAAATCACCAAACATGTTATGAATCAAATCTCGATGTTTAGGCATGATTTTCTCCATTAAGTTCATTCCATCTTCAGTTAAAACCACATGTATGACACGTCGATCATTAGGACAGTCAATTCGATTTATGAAGCCCTTCTGTTCTAATTTGTCTATTACATAAGTCATAGACCCACTAGAAATGAGTATGCTTTTACCAATCTGCTGAATCGTTTGCTTCCCCTTAAGATAAAGAACCTCTAATACAGAGAACTCTGTAATATTGATCTTATTATTCATCATTTCCATCTTAATACAATCCTGAATGGCTTTGGATGTTTGCATCAATTCCAGATAAGCCTGGTTTGTACATTTCCCTTCCATTGAAACACCTCCTGACAAATGCTTTTATATCTTATATCTCGAATTCTAATATCTTGAATATGAGATAATAATAATACCTTTTTTCTTTTGTGTCAATAACCTTAGGGATTTTTTTCATAAAAAATAACGCGGAGACTCTTAATATCCTGAAATATTTTACATCCACTAAGACGTAAATCGGTTTAATACATATGGAAAGACGCACTTTTTACATAAAATGCGTCCTTTTATTGAATAAATTGAACAGTTCTGAGTGAATTAGTTGACCATTCTTTTAGCTTCACGACGCTGGAAGCAACGAACTTTTCGAGGTAAAAATCTGCGAATTTCTTCTTCATTAAATCCCACTTGTAACCTTTTTTCATCAAGGATTAGCGGTCTTCGTAATAACCCTGGATGATCTATGATTGTTTGATATAATTCTTGAAGCGAAAGAGAATCCATATCTATTTTCAATTCTTGAAATGTATTCGATCTTTCTGAAATAATTTCATCTGTTCCATCTTCTGTCATACGAAGAATTCCCTTAATATCCTCAATCGTCAACTGTTCAGAAGCAATATTTTTTTCTATATAAGCAATTTCATATTTCTCAAGCCAAGCTTTTGCTTTACGACAAGAACTACAACTTGGCGATGTATATAAGGTAACCATATTTGACAATCACACTCCCTAAATAAAGGATCTTCAAAACTTTGTCTACTTACCAATATATGCCATTCCTAGAAATTCTCTAATATCCTGAATAGATATACCCATTTCTTTAGCTATTCGCATAAGCTCAACACATTCATGATCTATTTTTTCTAGCTTCTGAAGTTGCTTTAGCATTAATCCTTCCCCCAGGCTCAATCTTAATCAATCTATCATATAATAATTAATATTATTTCTTTTAAATCTTTTTTCAAAAATTTAACTATTAAAAATACTACCACCTTTCATATATTATTAATTATATAATCTTTAATTAATATATCTTGAATATGAGATAAATATATTACACTACAACAATAATGTCAATTATTCTTAATTAAAATATTATCAATTCAAAATAATTAATAATACCCATTTATTTGAAAAAGCACAGAGTTTACACTTAAATATATGGTTAAACATTTCTTACAATACATATAAGACCTTAATATTTCAACATGTTCATTAGTTTAACAGTTGATATTAGATTGGTTCTGTTATGGTACTTTATCTTAAGCACAATTTTCATTAATGATAAGAAATATCTAAAAATAAACGAGGAAGTTAGTTTGCAAAATTTAGGATTAGGATCTTTAATTATTAGATTGGTAGTAGGAGGAATCTTTTTTGTACATGGACTCAAAAAGTTTCAAGATGGCATTGGAAATTCTGTAGTATTTTTTGAAGGAAATGGTTTACCTGGAATTTTAGCATATCCAGTAAGTATCATTGAGTTAGTTGGTGGAATTCTTATATTTCTTGGGATAGGTACTAAAATAATAGCAGCCACTTTTTCCGTCATTATGGTTGGAGCAATGGTTAGTGTAAAGATTAAAAGCGGTTTTACTGGAGGTTTTGAATTTACATTGGCTTTGTTTGCTATGTCATTATATCTAGTTTTAAGCAGTAATCAATTTCTTGCAGTAGAGAACTTCTTTGTGAACAATGAAAAGGAATCTAAAAATTTATAAATTACCAAGTTTTTTATCTATACTTACAATAATTATGGTAATAAAAAAGATTGGGTGCCATTTAAGTACCCAATCTCTTTGGCTAATCATTAACTTCTCATATGTAATGAATCTGGATGCATCTCCATAAACTCGATCCAATTCCCATCGGGATCTACTACCTAGAATTGGTAGTTTAAATTATGCACTTTGCTGCATTCCGCCATCAGCTTTCTTTATGCGGTTTATCTGTTTTCGCAGGATGAAATGATAAGCAATTATCCCTATGATAATACTTAAGGCACAATAAAGATAAACGGGTCTAAAACCTTCACTCAGCGAAACGAATCCTAAAATGACTGCACCTAAACCGCCACCTATGTCTTTCGCAATAAATAAAGTCGAATTCCCTGCACCTCTTCTATCCACAGGGCAAAGTCTAATCATTACGGCATTTAATGTAGGATCAACCGCACCTAAGCCTAAGCCATATAAAACTCCTGAAATGAGAAAACCTGTTAATGATGTTGCATAAGCCAATATGACAAATGATAAAGCCATCATGATCATACCTGGGATGATTACTAATGTTGCACTGTATTTATCAGCCAATTTCCCACCTGCAATTCTCGTAAACAAGAGAGCAAACGAATAGACTGTAAAATATAATCCAATATCTTCTATCCCTAATGATAGAGCATATGTTGGTAGAAAGGTCAAAGTTGCGCCCATTGCAACAAAAATAAAGATCGTAACGAGGGCTGTTGGTAATGCTGTTTTTTCATACATAATATCAGTGAGTTTTCTTTTCACTTTACGATCCTGTAAATGATGATCAGGCACAGCTCTCTTTTTCTCATAATTAACAAAAAGGCTACAGAACAGCGCGATTAATCCGATAAAAGAAGCAACGATAAAGAGCAACTGATAGTTATATTGATTGATAAGAAACAGACTTAAAGCTGGACCAATAGCAGTAGCAAGAGTATTCGATAAACCGAAAAAACCGATTCCTTCAGCTAATCTGCTTTTTGGAACAATATCAGAAATAATCGTGCCCGAAGAATTTGTCGTTGCACTGAATCCAATTCCATGGATCCCTCTTAATAACAGCAATAGACCGATCGAAATAGCGAATACATAGGACAAGCTAAGAAAAACCGATAGAACACCACCAATAATCAGTATCATCCTTCTGCTTTTCTCATCTATTAATTTCCCGAAAAGCGGACGGGATAAAATAGCTACAAGCATGAAAAGACCAAACAGCAAACCTGAGATGGAATTATTCCCGCCAAGATGAATAGCGTATAGCGGAATTCCTGTCAGTAACATATTGTTTGCAATCGATGTAGCTAAAGAGTAAATGAACGTTAGAATAAAATATTTTGTCCATAATTTTTCTGAAGAATTATTTTGTATGTGCAAAAGTATGATCCTCGTTTCTTATTTAAGTATTAATGAGTCCCTTTTACATCCAATGTAGTGTTCGTTACATTCTTTTTCTCAAATGTAGAAGTATTAATCTTTTCTTGTAATTTCTCAAAATAATAATCTGGGTCGATAGGCAATGCGACCGCTTCCTTTAACCAAGAAGATAAGTACATGGCATTTGCAATTTCTAATGCCTTTACCCCGTCTTCTCCTGGCGCAAGTAAAGGTGAACCTTTACGAATTGAATCAATCCAGTTTTGAATAATACTTGCATGATTCGCATTTTCACATTTTACAGGAATATCAATTTTCTTCCATTCAGGCTTACCGAAACCACCTCTGTACGTCTTATTAAATTCACGTTCTGATTGTGTTAATTGGTAGAAGGTAAGTTCTTCATTTTCAACAACGATTTTCCCGCGATCTCCAATGATCTCAAAGCGATTCGTTCCTGGTACTTCTCCTGTCGAAGTAATAAATATACCCGTCGCCCCATTATCATATTCGACATATGCTGTTACATCATCTTCAACCTCAATATCATGGTACTTTCCTACACTAGACACTGCATGAATCCGTTTTGGCATATCCCCTGTCGTCCACTGCCAAATATCTAATTGGTGAAGTGCCTGATTTAATAGAACACCGCCACCTTCACCTTTCCATGTGGCTCTCCATTTACTTGAATCATAATAACTTTGTGAACGGTAAGTATCAGTCACAATCAAATTTGTTCGTTTAATCTCACCAAGTTCTCCTGAAAGAATAAGATCCCGTAATTTTCGATAAAGGGGATTCGCTCTTTGGTTATACATGATACCAAATACTTTACCACTAGCTTTAGCTGCTTCGTTCATTTCCAACACATTTTTTGTATAAACCCCTGCAGGTTTCTCAATGAGGACGTGCATCCCATTCGCAAAGGCTTTTTTTGCTAGTTCTGGATGACTGTAATGCGGTGTCGCAATCAGAACGGCATCAATTCCTGATTCATTAAAAAAGGTTTCTTCATCCCGAAAAATTTTCACATCTCCTTGTGTATAATTTTTTATCCATTCCATTCGTCTTTCATTTCGACTGCAAACAGCCGTTAATGTTGCTCCTTCGATTTGTCCTTTATGTAGTAATTCAACATGTGAACTGCCTATATTTCCTACTCCGATTACGCCAATCTTTATGATACTCATTTCGATCCTCCTCTAATTTAAAAACAATGAAAAATATAATGGAACAGTCGAATCTTCTAGACTCAATCCTAGATAATGTTTTCAAAAAATCTCGATAACTAAAACTTTAGATGAATTGTATGCAATAATTAAAATGTAATTTCAACCACAATGTGGTACACTTGTATCGTAATTTGGTTAATTTAAGTATAATTAGTGGATAAAACCTTTGTCAATTAAATTGTTTTTCTTTATACAATAATCAGTTATGATTGAAAATAAGAGTAAACACATTGGTTCAATCGTTGAAAAGGACCTTAAAATTTGATTTTTCCACATTTGATCGCAAACACAAATTTTATATGCCCTATCAATACTTCAGAAAAACCCTATTGGTATAGAAGGTGGAAGGAGTAAATACTTTTGAATAACGATAAACAAGAGCAAAATAAGACATCTAACGTTCAAGTTATATCTCGTGCGGCTAACATACTGAGGTCTCTTAGAGATCATCCAAAAGGATTAAGCCTATCGCAGATTGCAAAAGAAGTGGGATTAGCACGGTCAACCGTGCAAAGAATTGTTCAAACACTAGAACAGGAAAATTTCGTCACACAAGCTTCTGCATCCGGCGGAATCCGTCTTGGTCCTGAGATTGCGATGCTTGCTGCTGCCGTTCATAGTGACCTTAGAGAAGAAATTAGACCATTTTTAATTCAATTATCGAATGAAGTAAATGAAACGGTTGACCTCTCAGTTTTAGATAATGGAAAGGTCCTTTTTGTGGATCAAATTATCGCTCCGCATCCATTACAAGCGACTTCACAACCCGGAGCAGCTTTTCCTTTACATTGCACGGCAAATGGAAAAGCTATACTCGCCTCACTACCTATCACTGAGGTTGAAAAGCTGTTGCCGGATCAATTAACAAAGTACACAGATAAAACGATGACGAATCGTGATGAACTGTTAAAAGAGTTAGAAATAGTTCGAAAAGAAGGTGTTGCTTTTACCAGAGAAGAGCACATTCATGGCATTTGTGCGGTAGGCGCAGTTGTTTTTGATGGTATGAAAAATATCAGTGCTGTCTCTATACCACTCCCAGCAACTCGTTTTTATGGCAATGAGCAAAAACTAGTGACTGCCCTTCTCAAAACTTGCCAAAAGATCAACAAACACTTTGATATAAAACAATAAAGTGACCTCCTTTGCTCAATAGTGAGTCCTGCGATCTTTTAATGATTAATTTTGATGCATGCCTATTACTTTTATTTTTGATCGCATTTTTTCCTTAGTCCTTTTATTAAATTTGAGAACGTCCTATATCCAACAAAAATATAGATTCCTCCAAATAGATCATGATGCTTACTCACAACAAAGGAAGACCCCACAAGATTCAGGTAGTATGAACTTTTACAAGTTAAACGTTCATACTACCTGAGTTTATTAGTGAAATAATTTTGTATTGTCAATAAATGTGCTCCTTACTTTTAAACAAAGATTATTAAGCTCTAGTTTAATTATTTATTTTATAAAAAAAGCTTGTAGACATCCTGAAATCCAGGTCATGCCTACAAGCTGAACCAGCATGATCCATGCTAGTTTTTTACCTAATTCAATTAGAATTTTGCAGCAACTTTTGCAACGTTTTCCAAACCGTCGGCAATGATTTCTTGTGAGCGATCAGTATACTGATTATGTCCTTCAATTACCACTGTTTCAGGATTTGTAATACCCCAGAAACCAAGGATAGTTGTTACATAGTTAACAGCCATCTCCATAGAAGCCATTGGTTCAGAAGAGTAATCTGAGCCACGTGCACTTAATACAGCAACTTTTTTGTCACCTGCTAGTCCAACTGGGCCTTGTTCTGTATATTTAAATGTTTTTCCTGCTTGAGAAAGGTAAGAAATATACGTTACTAGTGGAGCAGGAACTGTGAAATTCCACAATGGAAAAGCAAATACTACTTTTTCAGCAGCTAAAAATTGGTTTAAGTATTGTTCAACTACATCTGCAGCTTTTGCTTCTTCAGCTGTTAACTCTAAACCTTGGCTACGTTTGTATCCGCCAGTAATAGCTGTATTTCCGAAGTATGGAAGATTAAGATTAAAAAGATCTAGTTCAGTAATTTCTGCATTTAGATTAGCTTCTTTAAAAGTATTTAAAAATGTTTCGTACATTTTTGAACTAATTGCTTGGTCCGCTGGACGGTCGTTTGCTTTGATAAATAATACTTTTGACATTGTTTTATTCTCCTCTATATTTGTATTTTTTTCTTTATTGTTAAATAAGTTTTTTAAAAATCCCACTTCTTATCACCTAATCTTTCTAGCTATAATATTAGTAAAAAATTAATCTTTTAAAATTAAGAAATAACTTAGAAATTAAGCTACTCTATTAATAGAACCTATGTCGCCTTTGTTATTAGAAAATAATTTAGATACTGATAACCACTTACTTCCACCTATAACAAGGTATAATGCCATTGCTAACAATGCTAAATCTAGCTCGTAACCTGCCATTTGACCATTACCTAAGAAACCAATTGCAAGCTTTACTTTAAGTGTTGCTCCAATCATCAGAATTGCTAATAAAAGAGAAATTATTTTGGTTCCTAATCCAATAATTAAAAATATCCCACCAACTAATTCAATTGTAGCAACTCCATATGCTAAAAATCCTGGTAACCCAATGCTACTAAACCATCCTACAGTATTCTCAATGCCGTCTTGAAACTTAACTAACCCATGAATAAAAAATATTACACCTAGTACTACACGTATAATAAGTGCTCCTACTTCTCTTTTTAAATCCATTACATAAAACCTCCAAAATTAAATTAAAACCTGATTTCCTGGTTGTGTTTCGCTGCAGCTTTTCTTTTAAAGTAAATTCATTACTTTATTACCCCAGGTCTAATATCTACAATTAAAATATATTTAATCGAGATATATTTAATTTATATATATTGAATTCGAGATAATATTAATGCATGTATTACCTTTTGTCAACTACCCTTAAATATTATTAACCCAATTCTCCTTCTCTAACTAATGAGTGGATATTGTTTAATTAAAGGATAGCGGAAGAAGCACTTGGATAAAGTAGGATTTAATATATAAAAGGAGGGATTGAAAGAGTTACAAAATCAGTTGTAGAATCCTCCAAATATAAGGAGAAAACCTAAATATCCAGAAATCTGATCCTAAATATACTAACCCATTTATACACAAATTCACCGAATGGGACATCAAGCTGTGATTGCTTATAATAAACGCAATGGACCTGAACCTATTGGTTTTGACAAACATTTTGCTCCTACTTGTGTCATAAACCAAAGTAGTTTATTCAATTTTGTTCTGTTATAGCGTACTATAAAATTCTTGTACTGTGGATAAGCGTACGAAATCCAGCTCCAACGCTTTTGTTTTTTACAGATCAGATTCCCCCCTCTCTTCCACAAGCTAGCGCATATATACACCGAATGACCAAAAACCTTCTAAAAAAGCATTTGATGGAGACTTCAAAGAAATAGATAAGATGGACAAGAACTGGTATTTTGTCGGTTCTTACTACTAATAATGTTAAAACGGCAGCGAAATCGCTGCCGTTTTGTTGTCCAATTTAATTGCTATTTGTTGTGTTTTTCACTGTACTAAAAACCTTTTTGCACCTCATAACGGAACCCGTTAACTATATAGTGCAGCCCTTTAGTTTTATGCCTGAGAAGAAAAAGTTTTTTCCTTTTCCCTATTTTTCTCTTTTTCTTTTAAAACATAGCTCAGTAAATCCAATGAGATACGGGCAGCTACTTGTCCGGTCATACCGGTAGGATCATAAGGAGGAGCAACCTCAACTAAATCAAAACCAATTACTTCGCCCCTTTTTGCGATTCCTGCCAATAACTCATTCACTTCATCATAAAGCAGGCCACCAGGAGATGGTGTTCCCGTTCCAGGCGCTATGGAAGGATCGATACCATCAATATCAATGGTTACATAATATTTTTCACCTGCCGGAATATGTTCCAACACTTGTTCCAGACCTACTTTTCTCATTTGGCGCGGTGATAAAATGACGCTTCCGTATTCTCTAGCAGCATCAACGTCCTCTTTTTTACTGCTGCTAATACCACGGATGCCAAACTGGAATATTTTTTGTACATGGGCCAGCTCAGACAAACGGCGAATACAACTTCCGTGACCATAACGCATACCAGAACGGTGATCAGCCCAGTCTAAATGGGCATCTATTTGAATCACATGAAACGGTCCCACTTCTTCCAAGCCTTTACCAATTGCCGCTGTGATGGAATGATCGCCACCTAATACGACCGGCATAGCGCCTTTGGACACAATTTTTCGAATCGCCTCTTCAGTGTTTTCATGACATTGCATAAGATCCCCATGAACCATGTCAACATCGCCACAATCGACAACTTTCCAATCAGGGCCAAGATACATAATATCATTTTCAATATCATAGGCACCATCAAGTCCGAAACTGTATAATGTAGATCCTTCACGAATTCCTCTTGGACCCATTCTTGCTCCGGATTTCCATTGTGTCCCCATATCATTAGGTACTCCGATCACTGCTACATCGGCATCCAATTGATCAAGATCAGGGCATATTGGGTATTTTCCAAAAGTGCAAATTCCTGTAAATGGTAGGTTTAAAATTTGTTTTTCATCACGGTTTATCATTATTTTTTCCTCCCCTTGAATCTTCATTTTCACTAAATTAAATATGCAATTTTCGTGCCAAAACTTCTTAAATGATCATTCTTTTAAAAGTTAATCCTGCTGAACAACCAACTTTTCATCCACCTTGATAGCCTGTACAGGTCTTTCCAAGCCTTCATCCGGTTGAATGGTTTTCGATACGAAAATCAATGCCGGAATTGCAAAGGCTATATTGACCAAAATCCCGATTGCAGCGGCAACGTGAGTACTGCCTACTGCCGCCAGCACACCATACACGGCTGTCGAAATCGCGATTCCAAAGGAGTATCCCAGTGAGCTTGCCATCTTATAAATTCCCGAAGCTATTCCCACTTTGTCATCGGAAATATTCACGATTGATGTATCGATTGATGGTGTTGCATACATGCCAATGCCAACCCCAGCAATTAAAAAGCCGATAAATACGACAATGATATATATTAAATCCGATAAAAATGTCATGGCTGTCATACTCATACCCAATGAGGCTATGAAAGTAGCTAAAAGCATTGGCTTTCTTGCCCCCATTTTTTGAAGCATTTTCTCCCCAACCCGAATCATCACAACGACTGCAATGATGTTTCCGATGGTGAGCAATCCTGTTTGAAAAGGGGTAAATCCTCGTGCCAATTGAACATACGTAATGGCGACAACGATGGTGGCTGCAATTCCATTTTGCAAGAAGTTTGATACAACAGCTCCCGTGTACGCTTTTGTTTTGAAAAGGGAAAATTCAATAAATTGATTTTTCTTTTTTCGTTCAACAGTAAAGAAGATTATCATCGTGACCAATGCACCACCAATAAGACTGAGTGTTAACGGACTTGTCCATCCAAAATCTTGGCCGCGTGTCACAATAATATTGATCATCAGCATGGCGATAATAAAGAGAAAAAAGCCGGTGAAATCAAATTTCTCTTTTCGTTGCTCATCTGCTTTGCTCTCTTGAATGTTCTTTAGCAATAACATCGATAATAGTGCAATACCGATGGACACGACAAAGATCCATCTCCAGCCCATATAGGTGGCAATCGCACCACCGACTAATGCGGTTAAACCGCCACCTCCCCATGATCCGAAGGACCAATAACTAAGGGCGCGCTGTCTGTCTTTACCGTCAAAGGCTGCCTTAATAAGTGCAATTGTTGCAGGCATAATACAAGCAGCTGAAATCCCTTGAACCACACGGCCGATGATTAATAATGTGGCGTTTTGTGAAACAATAATCAACAAACAACCGACAATGCTCAGCATCAGCCCGATATAAGTTAACCTCTTGCGCCCCATCCGATCAGAAAGCCCACCAGCCAAAACAATAAAAAGACCAGAAAATAAAGAAGTTAAACTCGTAGCAATATTTAACATTCCCAATGAAATCCCTAAATCCTTTTGGATGACCGGGATAATATTAATCATCGATTGGGCAAACAGCCAAAATGTAAGGACAGCAAGCACGATGCCGACAATAAATTGATTCGCGCCATGACTTTTTTCCCCCATCATATTCCTCCTCTATAAAAAATCTATTAGGCTGGAGAGCTCGTAGAAAGCCAAAACATAACATAGTTTGCAAAGAATGTTTTCGAACAAAATACTTAAAGCGCTTTCAAACCTCCTTTTACTGACGTTAAGCAGGGGGGACTTTTCATTGTTAATGGTGATCCCTACTTTGTTTTTTAATCGCTGTTGGCTTTGACTTATTTCAATCTCATTTACATTTGTTCAATCCCACCTTTTGCTGTTTTTGCCTTCACCCTTTTTATATGCAAGGTTCGTGCCAAGCTAAAAATCAACAAAAAACAGGCTGGGTTAGTCAAAATTGACTACAACTCGTCAACATATTTTCGTATTTTTCGATTTGCGGTTGATTGACTAATTCCTAATTTTTTACTCAATTTAACGCTACTAGGATATTTCTTGTACATCTGTATAAAAAACTCTTTTTCTACGCTTTCCAAGTATTCATTCAACGTCATATCTTGCGCCTTTTTGGATGGCTCTCCGTTTGTCGTATCTTCAACGATCTCAAGGTCGATTTCTTTTGCCTCTGTCGTTACAACTGCTTTCTCTATAAAGTTACGCAATTCCCTGACGTTTCCCGGCCAATCCTGCCTGCTGAGCCAAGCTATCATCTCCGGTGAAAAATGCTTATCCATTCCGTACTTTGTATTGAATTCTTCCGTTATTTCATAAATTAATGGAATCATTTCCTCCCTGCGCTCTCTTAGGGGTGGAATTGTCAAATTAACGACGTTAATGCGATAATACAGATCCTCTCTAAACGTTTTCTTCTGAATCATTTCTTCCAAATTTTGATTGGTAGCACAAACAATTCTGCATTTCATCTCAATTCTTTTGCTTCCGCCGACTCTCATAAATGAGTGATTTTGTAAAACGGATAATAATTTCACCTGAAGATTCATTGGGAGCTCACCAATTTCATCCAGAAAAAGGGTTCCTCCGCCGGCACTTTCAAAATATCCTTTTTTTCCTCCCTTTCTTGCACCTGTGAAGGCTCCATCCTCATAACCAAACAATTCAGATTCAATCAGGGATTCAGCTATGGCACCGCAGTTTATTTCAATAAACGGTTCATTTCTTCTTGATGAAAGATGGTGAATCATATGTGCGAAGCGACTTTTACCAACACCTGACTCTCCTTCCAGCAGCACGGTAATGCCTAAGCTTGCCACTTTTGATAGTACGTCAAGCACCTTTTCCATTTTGCTATTTTTAAAGAAAAAAGGCTGCGTTGCTTTTGTTTTCAGCTCTGCTATTTCTTCTCGATATTGCTGGATGACCTTTGCCACTTGTTCATTTTCCTTTTTGAGATATTCAAATTCCGTAATATCTCTGGAAAAACTGATGGCTCCGATCATTGTATTTCGCTCATCAAAAATTGGATATCCCGAGATAATCAGCTTTCTTTTGTTCCTTGTTTCTTGAATAAGGGTTTCTTCTGTTTTATTTTTCAACACATTTACAGTAACAGATGGGGAAAAAACACCTTGTTTTTCTAAATGAAAAACATTCTGATGAATTATTTTCTCATGTGGAATTCCAAATAAGCTTTCTGTAATTTGCCTAGTATAGAGAATATTCCCCTTAGCATCAGCAATAAAAATTTCATCAAACGAATGTCTTAATATTTGATCTAAAATAATGTAAGCGTTATCTTTCAAATTCATACCAAAACCCCCTAGTCATAATTGATTATATAGTATTCAAAAACGACTAGTTTTTCAATTATTTTTTATTTTCTGAATTTTTATTATGAATTATTTCTTCAGTTGAGAGAATTAGAGGAATACAAAATGATTTAATGAAACTTTATTCAAAGCTACAGTTGAATTAAGAAGCAAATAAATAAGATATATGTGTTCGGAATGCTATCTCAATGGTTTATCGAATTATCAAGACCTAAAATATAAAAAGTCATAAAAAATAAAGCGTGGTACATATTAGTTATCTATAATATGTATCACCCTTTTACTTCTTGTTTAACAAACGCGCCCTATTCTTGAATAACGAAAGTATGAAATTTGAAAAAAACACTTTATAAAGCCACATGTGTAAATCTTTTTTGCTCTTACTCAATACATAATTCTGAAATATCCTTCCAGCCATACGCAACATCCTCTACTATGGCTCCTCCAAACATACTAGTCCTATGAATATATTCTTTTCCTCCCATACGTTCATAAAAACCAAGTCCAGGTTTATTTTGTTTCATTACCCAAACCATCATAGAATAAATAACTTTTTCTTTAAAATGCTTGGCAATAACTGAAACCAGCTGCCTTCCTATACCTAATCCTCTAGATTCCTGTAAGAGATAAAGTGAATATAATTCTCCATCAAAATTTTTCTCATCAATGCTTTTACCTGATGCAAAACCTATAACTTTCCCTGCATCATTAATTGCAATGTAAATAAAAGGTTCATTTTCATTACTTAAAAAATCAATCCACTTTTTTTCTGCCTCTTCGTACGATAATGTGTCCAAATAATCATTAGGTACTAGACCACGATAAGTATTCCTCCAACTATCAACATAAACCCTTGATACGCCCTTTATATCCTCTTTACTTGCTTTCCTAATTTCCAAGTTAAATACCTCCAAAGTAAAACATTTAAATACTAATATTTATGATAACAATCATGCTTCAGCTCCTAGTTAGCGCAATGAATGTTACTCTATAATCTGGCTCAATACACGAAAAGACGAGTTCCTAGATAAACGCGCCCGTTTTTTGAATAAGCTAAGTTACCTACTTTCTGTCATAGGATACAAAGGATATTCCCATTGATGTGTACATTCTTCTAACATATAATACCCGCGTTCTTCATTTGGTACGACACGGGAGCATTGCTGTCTAGGTATTGCCCCCTCATCATAATCACTAGACACTTCAATCCAGCTTTGACCGGATAATTCGTCATAGCCTATTTCTAAACGGTTGCCATTTACCGTGATTGTTTGACCGCTCACTTTATTCTCTGCCATATCAATGAAAGCTTCGATATCTGCTGCATTCACTAATGATTGAGAGAGATTCAAATGTACCTCTTTCATTCCTTGCCATGTCGAGAAACGAACGATATTTTTGGTAATCCATTTTTCTCCGGCTAATCCTAAAGCATCCTCCGCACCCAATCCAACCGGATGATCTATGCCTTGAACCATCATTCTAATCGATTGATCATCAAGAAGCTTACCAATAAAACCGAACCTTGTCTTATAAAAATTATAAAAATATGTCGTTTCACCTAGCGTAAAGTGACGGTATTCTATTACGAGCGATTGCTGATTATGGGGAGAATCGATCTTCGTATAGCTATAATCCGCTAACCATACTAAAAAACCATGTATCAGCAAAATTGGAATACTTAGGATCAAGCCTACGATTGTCCATAAATTATGATAACGGGAAGAACGAAAGCCGATTACGGCTAAAACAATAATATTAATCGCTAAAGGAATCACATAACCTATTGGTTTTAAGAAAAGAATAAAATAGTCTGTTAGATACATGATGATAAGCATCAAGTTCATTGCACCTAACAGAATCAATGTCCATTTTGTTTTCGTCATCGCAGATTCCCCATTTTCATATCATGATATTTGGCGAAGGAGTGACCAATACTTCTTTAATTTTAACCTTATTAAGCACCACCAACATATCGGCAATTTTACACCTAATAAAATATCAAGTTAAAAAAGTCGATTTCCTGTACGTTAAGGAATCGACTTTTTGATGATTATTATTTTAATTCAAGATCCTTATGATTATTTATAACTTCTCTAATGTTTTTCATTATATATAAATGACTAGCATGCCCCTGCATGTTAATTTATCGTTTTACTGCAAATTTCGCCTTTGCTTCGATCCGTCTGCGGTGCAATATCGGCTCTGTATATCCACTTGGCTGATCATAACCTTTAAATACTAGATCGCAAGCTGCTTGGAATGCTACAGAGTTATC
>NZ_JAIQUM010000059.1 GCF_020075705.1 Metabacillus rhizolycopersici
TTGCCCGCTGAGGCTCCAAATTTCAGAAAACGGTCACGAAACTCCGTTAAAGTTGCCCGCTGAGGCTCCAAATTTCAGAAAACGGTCACGAAACTCCGTTAAAGTTGCCCGCTGAGGCTCCAAATTTCAAAAGTTGGTCACGAAACTCCATTAAAGTTGCCCGCTGAGGCTCCAAATTTCAGAAATTGGTCACATAAACCCATTAAAGTTGCCCGCTTTTGCTCTTTTTCCTTGATTTGGGCTTTTCCCTCATCAAAAAACAACAATTATTTAGAAAACATCCTAGAAAAAAATCCAAGAGAGTCAAAGAGGATAAGTAAGGTATAAATGCCCGCAAAGATTAAGGGAATTCTCACTTAATGGTAACACCAAAATTAAATAGAATTTGAAACAAATATTTGATATGTCCCGTTTTATAAGGTGAAACATCCATCAAAGGGAATGACTGATTGTTCGTTGAACTTCATTTTTTTCTATTCTCTTCAATACCTCTAAGTTTTAAAGTGAGGGGTAATATCTGTTAATCAGCGAAAAATAGAAGAAGGAGGGGAGTAAAAAATGACTGAAGAAGAGTTAATAGGTAAGGCAAAGGAAGGAGACATGAATGCATTTGGACAGCTTGTTGAACTTCACTATCCGGTCGTTGAGAAATTTGCCTATCAATTGGGAAACAGACATGACGAAATTGAGGATATTACTCAAGAAGTATTTATCCGTGTATATCGCTTTATTGATCAATTTTCTAAAGCGAAATTTTCAACATGGTTATATAAAATTACGCTTAATGTAACTCGAGATTTTGCTAGGAAACGACAATCGAACCTTCAAAAGGTTTTTAAAATACAACAAGACTTTCGGAATGATTACCCTGAAATTGAGTCGGAGGTGATTAGAAATGAAGAAGATCGAGTTCTTCATCTAGCCATTCAAAAACTTAATGAAAAATATCGTATTCCTATTGTATTATTTTACTTTCATGAAAAGAAATATGAAGAAATCGCTGAAATTATGTCAATTACTCTATCAACTGTAAAAACAAGAATATTACGTGGGAAGACAATGCTAAAGAAAGCGATAGATAATCTTAACGAGGAAGAAGGTGGCCACCATCGATAACAAAGTATTTGAAGAACGAATGCGCAAATTAAAAAATTCCTACGAGCAAATACCGACAGTTTCTTCAACTGAAAAAATAATGGAAGTAGTAAAACAAAACGAAAAACCAACTAAAAAACGTATGTCTTTCCAGCTTCCTTATGTAGCATCGTTTATTGGCGTACTTCTACTTGGTGGAATTTTAGCGATGCAACTACTTTCACAAACCAACAATTTAACAAATAGTGGTAAGGCACCTACGGAAGATACAATCAATCAAACTGTAACAGAAGCTGAAATTGAAATGGCTATAAAGGAAATTCGTGGTCACTACGAAAGAAAGCTTGGTGAACTAAAAGAAGAATTACAATCTGAGGATGCCCAGCAATATGGATTTGTACAGGAAGCTAAAAAAGCTGTTGAAAAGTTTGAACAAAGAAAAAATTATGCATCACAAACGGAGCTTACAACATATATGGAGAGGGTAAATGAGATTATTACCTTAAGGGTTTCAATGCCTGATGAAGAGTTTGAACTATTGGAGAATGCAGCAAAATCTGGTGAAACGATCAAAAACAACCAATTATTTGGTTATATCGATAAATTAAACATGCTACACGAGCGATTTCATGAGCAGTGGATACCGTTATATGAAAGGAATCAACATACGATTACTGATATAACAGCCTATGTCAACGAATTAAACAACGGAAATGAATTAACAGGAGATCCCGATTATTTAGAGCTCATTAAGACGTTAAGGAAAAATGGCTATTATTTCTATCATGAAGGAGAAGGGTATGTAAATTTTAAACCAGATTATACAAATATATATAATCAATTAGCAGACTCTTTAGGTGATGATGCGAAACTTTATTTGAAATTGGAGTCAGAGAAAACACGATTAATGGACGGGGCACTGACTAGTAGCCATAAGGAGCTTGGTGAACGATTACTCGAAATGGAAAGTTTCGTATTAAATTATCCCTCTTTTCTAAAAATTGACCAGATTAAGGAACAGTACCGCATGTACATTGATGTCTATTTAAAAGGAACAAATAACACAAGGATTGTAACCGAAGATGGGGAAATTTCAAATGAAGTAAAAGCGAATTTTGAAGCGTTACTGAATGAAAATGAATATTCGGAAACAGCGAAAATTGTGAGTAGATATGTTCAAAAGCTAGAGGAAACGCAATTTATCTTAACGGATGAATTAAGAGCTGAAGTTATTGAATTACCTAAAGTCTTAAAGCCTCAATCGGAAGAATATTCAACATACACCTATTTATTACCAATTTCTGATGAGATGATTGTTAGATATGAGGAATTCAAAGCGCGTGGTGATCTGACTCTTTTTTATGGGCTAGGTGGGAATACAGTTGAAATGTCGGTAGCGAGAATTTATATGTATGCAGTGGAAAAAGGTGATTACGATACAGCTTATCAACTTTCATACAATGGAACGGATTCAGAACTCCCTAATCAAGAGCAATTTGTAAAAGAGATGCAACAAGCTACAGTGGACTATCAAGCACTTTCCAATGATGTTGTAAAGGTTAGCACTAATTATGAACAGAATGGTGAGGAAATCAATCAGCTTTTGATTAAAGAAAATGGTGAAACGATAGTCATGCATATGAAACTTGAAAATGGTTACCCAAAAGTTGTTAATCATCAGCATTAAAAAGCAACGACTTCTATCAATGTTTTTTGGGGTATACTAATAATGAAGAGTATAATTTTCCTTTAAATAAGTACAATACTGTGATATAATTTTATATTGCGTATAAGTAGACATTTAAATATAAGAAATTAGGAGTGTTATCATGACAACAAAATACGAAATTGGTAGTGTGCATACAGGAAAAGTTACAGGAATTCAACCATACGGTGCGTTCGTAGCACTTGATGAAGAAACTCAAGGACTCGTTCACATTTCAGAAATCACTCATGGTTTTGTTAAAGATGTAAACGAACATTTAAAATTAAACGATGAAGTACAAATTAAAGTACTTTCAATTGACGATAAATCTGGAAAAATTAGCCTGTCAATTCGTGCAACTCAAGAAGCACCTGTTGAAGAAAAGAAAGAAGCGCCTAAAAAACCGAAAAAACGTCAAGCAACTGTTAAAACTGAAACAGAAGCTCCACAAGGATTTAACACATTAAAAGAAAAACTTGAAGAGTGGATTGAGCAATCAAAACGCGAAGAAGTTAAAAAATAATGAATGAAAAGAAGGGTCGACACATTGAGTGCCGTCCCTTTTTTTGTCTCTAAACTAATACACCTAAAAAGCTCAAAAAAAGTTATTGTCAAGTCCTTAAGTCTGTCGGGCAAAATAGCGGACAATCATGTTATTCTCCATTAATCAGTAAATGAAAAGGGCTAAACAAGTTTGTTAGCCCTTTTTGATATTAATATCAGAATTTCTAAGTTTTGTCTTCGAGAATTGTCCAACCCTAGCCCCTATGTGGTCTAAGCCAATTTTGAATTGAAGGCAAAAAACACCTTCTATTCATGCGCGTCTTATGCCTGTCGGGGCTGATCAAGGCGCTTCCGCTTTTGTTATTATCTAAGTTCTGGACGTGGCTCTCTGGAAACTTCTGCTGAAGGCTTAAAGAGGAGACCAAGATTGATTAAACCAGCTATACCAACGATGCCATAAATGATGCGTGTTAGTGCTGAACCATCACCAAAAATTGTTGCTACTAAATTGAAACCAAAAAATCCGATAAGCCCCCAGTTTATTGCTCCAATTATCGTAAATAGTAGTGCTAGACGCTGAATCCCACTCATAGTGCAACCTCCCTAGTTGTTAATGGCTACATTAGTAGGATGTGATAAATAAGAAAATTTAATAAGGGAAATATCGGTAAATTCACTTTTCTTTACAATAAATTTTGAAATGTACATAATCTAATTATGGAGGCGAAAATGAAATGGATAATTTTACATATTATAACCCTACAAGGCTAATCTTTGGAAAAGGGCAGGTAGATCAATTAGCAAATGAAGTTCTGAAATATGGTAAGAGAGTTCTTTTTGTTTATGGGGGAGGCAGCATTAAAAGAAATGGTCTCTATGACCAAGTTGTTAACCTTCTTGAGAAAAATGATATTCAACTATTTGAATTATCTGGGGTTGAACCAAACCCGAGATTGTCTACTGTTCATCGCGGTGTTGAAATTTGTAAGAACGAAAAGATTGAGTTTCTTTTAGCTGTCGGTGGCGGAAGTGTAATCGATTGTACGAAGGCGATTGCAGCCGGTGCAAAATATGATGGTGATGCATGGGATATTGTCACGAAAAAGCATATTCCTACTGACGCCTTACCGTTTGGGACCGTGTTAACATTAGCGGCTACAGGTTCTGAAATGAATGCTGGTTCTGTTATTACAAATTGGGAAACGAAAGAAAAATATGGATGGGGAAGTCCTGTTACATTCCCGCTATTTTCCATTTTAGATCCAGTCAATACATTTACTGTTCCAAAGGATCAAACGGTTTATGGAATGGTGGATATGATGTCACATGTTTTTGAGCATTATTTTCATCATACGAAAAATACACCTTTACAGGATCGTTTTTGTGAATCACTATTAAAAACGGTCATTGAAACGGCCCCTAAGTTAATCGAGGACTTAGAGAATTATGAGCTTCGTGAAACTATTCTCTATTCAGGAACGATTGCACTGAATGGTCAACTATCAATGGGTTACCAAGGGGACTGGGCGAGTCATAACATTGAACATGCGGTTTCAGCAGTTTATGATATACCACATGGTGGTGGATTAGCGATTTTATTCCCAAACTGGATGAAACATACACTAAATGAAAATGTGTCTAGATATGTACAATTAGCTGTGAACGTCTTTCATGTGGACCCGAGCGGAAAAGATGACAAAACAATTGCTTTAGAAGGTATTGATAAACTTCGTCAATTTTGGAATAGCATTGGTGCACCAAGTCGTTTGAAAGACTATCATATTGGTGAAGAAAAAATTGATCTCATGGCAGATAAAGCGATGGCGTTTGGAGAATTTGGTCGCTTTAAAGTACTTAATAAAGAAGATGTAACGTCTATTTTGACTGCTTCTTTATAAGAAAATACTCCGTACACGTAAACGTAAGTCTGCCAGCTTACAAGAAAAACTTTGCTTATGGAGATAAGCAAAGTCTTTCTTAACAGGACGTAGAGTAACAGTAACTGTTAATTAATAATTATTTTTTGATTAAAATGAAAAATTAAAAAATTAAAATTATTTACGATTACTTTACGAACTTTGCTTGATTTACATCAATAGTTTAGATAAAGTGATAGTAGTTAAAATAATAATGAAAATTCTGGAGGTAAAAGGTATGACACATGTGCGTTTTGACTATTCAAATGCATTAACTTTTTTTAATGAACACGAAATTACATACTTACGTGACTTTGTAAAAGTTGCACATCAATCAATTCATGAGCAAACAGGTGCTGGAAGCGACTATTTAGGTTGGGTAGACCTTCCGACAAACTATGATAAAGAAGAGTTTGCGCGTATTCAAAAAAGTGCTGAAAAAATTAAATCTGATTCTGACATACTTCTAGTAATTGGAATTGGTGGTTCATATTTAGGAGCCCGTGCTGCGATTGAAATGCTTAATCATTCCTTCTACAATGCATTATCGAAAGAGCAAAGAAAGACTCCACAAGTTATTTTCGTAGGAAACAATATCAGTTCTACATATATGAAGGATCTTTATGATTTACTTGAAGGTAAAGATTTCTCTATTAATGTTATTTCTAAATCAGGTACAACTACTGAGCCAGCACTTGCATTCCGTATTTTTAGAAAGCTTCTAATTGAGAAATATGGAGAAGCTGAAGCGAAACATCGTATTTTCGCAACAACGGATAAAGCACGCGGTGCATTAAAAACACTTGCAACAGAAGAAGGATACGAATCATTCGTTATCCCTGATGATGTTGGTGGACGTTATTCTGTTTTAACTGCAGTAGGTTTATTACCGATTGCTGTAACAGGTGTTGATATCGAGGCGATGATGAAAGGTGCTCAAGCTGCAAGCGAAGACTTCGGTAAGGCTGAGTTAGAGGAAAACCAAGCGTACCAATATGCTGTAGTCCGTAATGTTCTATACAATAAAGGGAAAACAATTGAAATGCTTATTAACTATGAGCCGGGACTTCAATATTTCTCAGAATGGTGGAAGCAATTATTCGGTGAAAGTGAAGGGAAGGACCAAAAAGGAATCTATCCTTCTTCTGCAAACTTCTCAACAGATTTGCATTCATTAGGTCAATATGTTCAAGAAGGACGTCGTGACATTTTTGAAACAGTTATTAATGTAGAAACACCACGTCACGAGTTGACTGTTGAAGAAGAAGCAAATGATTTAGATGGCTTAAATTACTTAGCTGGTAAATCAGTTGATTTTGTTAATAAAAAAGCATTCCAAGGTACAATGCTAGCTCATACAGATGGTGGAGTTCCAAACCTAGTCGTATCAATTCCGGCGATGGACGAGTATACATTTGGTTATTTAGTGTATTTCTTCGAAAAAGCATGCGCGATGAGCGGATACTTACTAGGAGTAAACCCATTTGACCAACCAGGTGTTGAAGCATACAAAGTAAACATGTTCGCGCTTCTTGGTAAGCCAGGATTTGAAGAGAAAAAAGCTGAACTAGAAAAGCGTTTAGATAAATAATCGGCGAATAACAGGGACTGACTCATTGTCAGTCCCTGTTATATTTAAAAATAGTAACGGTATCTCGGTAGATTGGATGATGTGAGTAGGTGGAGAACAGAGGGAATTCCGACGTAACAATTCATCAGAATCAGAAACCAGAGAGAAAAGCTGCTACCTTCCCTGAGAAATAGAATAATAAGGGAAGGAGCTTGTAAGGAAACGGAAGGGACTTATTCAATTAATGTGTAAAAACAATTAATGAATCCTGAGCACTTATTTTATAAGAAAGAGGTGGATTCAATTTCGTGTCTTCCTCTCTTTTAATGCCAATTAAAATAGATTCGCTTTCAAGAAGTTCGTGGCTAGCATCTTTGAATGTTTTCCCCACTAGTTTATCGGCTACTGGTAGTACTTGGAATAGATTCCCGTTTGCTGGGTTAAGCTCTGAATAAATTTGTGACAACCCATTTTTTGCTAAGTAACTACTCATCATAAAGTGGCTGGTCAGTTTATAGGATTTTATGATTTCATCTGCCCCAGCTCTGCTTGCATTGTTTGCCTGCTGTTCAGTTAATATTTCAATGACACAATATAAATTCGGGTTTACTCCTTTTAACGTTAATAGAACGAGGATCGAATTCATATCTGCATCGTGCTCATTTTTATGTTGATCCGCAGTAATAATCGCTGCATCTGCTGCTATAATATTTGCCTTTTGTAAAGTTTGATCGATTGAAGGATTACCTCGTACAAAATGAACATTTTCGATAAGCGGTGCCCCTTTTAAAGAATCATCAATTAAGACAATTTGTTTATGGGGTTTAACCAAGTGGAGGGATTCGATCATTTCATTTGCCTTTGCATTCCAACCGATTATGACGACGTGATTCTTACCCGTAAAAGCTACGTCTCCTGCTACGTACGAATTTTGTCTTTTGATAGCTGCTGCAGAAATCGTTGCAAAATAGGCGGTGACAAAACTAGCGCCGACAAGAATCATGATAATGCCAATACCTTTACCGAGATAGGTCCTCGGAACATAATCACCAAACCCAACTGTTGAAACGGTAACGAGTGCCCACCAAATCCCATCGAAGGTTGTCGGGAATTCATTAGGCTCTACGATTGAAATAATTTCACCGAAAACTAGGATAATAAGAAGGACAATGAGTGTTATTCGGTAAGGAAGTGGCCATCTGAACCAATGGATGATAGTATTATTTGATTTTGCCATACACTACGCTCCCCTCTTTTTTCATTATAAGGTTTATTTTGGTTAGGACTTCTTCGTTACTGATATTCACCTGTTCATCGCTTTCCTATAGCCTCGGCTGGATCATAATCATTCAAAAAATTATAAGTAACGAATTGAGAAGAATCGTAACTAACCAGTATATTTGAATCTACTCTAATTAGTATGTACACTTCTAGTAAAAAACTTCCAAGGTTCTGGAGAATGATAAATGATGATCAAGACTTATTGAGCTAGTGGTAGTTCAATAGCATTGAAAACACAGCTAGGTCAAAAACGCTAGCTGTGATTAGGTAGATTTCGCCTTCTAGGCTCTTTAATGAAAATACATTTTATCCCGCATTAACGGGCAGTAATACCCCCACCTCTAAGCTTGAATGAATCACAAAGAAGCGAAGGTGGGGGATAACTGCCCGTAAAAGCCCGATAAGTCTCGCTATCCATCAGTGGGGATGAGGAAAACCCCACTGATGGAAGTCTCGCTTTATGAATTGAGAGCTATTATATTTTTCAATCGTTTTTAATCTTTGGGCACTATCCATAAAATGAGTGGTGACCAACCCTACCGACAACCGTATTTGTAGTAATAAACTGTGGGGTAGCACTCCGTTGATGAGTACCATTTGCGAACTGATAGAGATAATTGTCATCTAGTCTAGTCACTTGGGATAAAAGATAGGCAGATTCAGTTGCGTCTGGTTTTCGACGTTTATTTAAATGTTCAATTATTCCTTCTGCATTTTTAATGCCAATCCCATGACCGTAGTATAAGCTATTCCCTAAATCTATCGCATTTTCACCACGCCACTGTGGTTTATTAGGGTCAAACTGAGGGTTATTAAAGTACAAACAGTCACCGGGTAAGTAATCATTTCCTCTGCGTGTATGAATCGGAAGATCGTCATCTGTTTGCCAATCCCTTAAATACATCCCTCGATAAATTCGATTAAATTGCTCCAAATTTATCGTGTCGAGGACTGCTTTGTAAAAAACAATCACGATTGATGTTGCACATTCAAAGCCATATAAAGGACCGTTTTGAAAAATATCACGAATCGCATCTGAAGGTAGAATTCCTTCTCTAAGCTTAAAGCCTCCCTGGTGAGTTAATCTCCAAAAACGCTCATTACAGTGAGCTTTTTGAAAAACAGCGAACTTTGCTTTACTTGCAAATAAATCTCGTGCAGCCTGTATGATTGCCATTCGTAAATGAAGATCAAAATGTAAATGATCAATATTAAAAAAGGTATATACTTCCTGATATTGATGTAATCGTTCGATTATTTCGTTTTCTTCAGCCGTAAATTTGGGGGATTTTAATTGTAGACCACTTTGCACATTGTTACCTATTAAAATCATAAACTCGCTCCTTTGGTGTTAGGTATAGTACAGTGTATGGTTCATAACAGGAGGTTAGAAATGTTTAATGGGATTTCTTGTCATAGTCTACAATTAATGAAAAAAAGGCAATAATAAGAGAAAAATTTTAATTGCATCTGTTTAGACTATAAAAATAATATATAATTCTTTTTAAATATGAAAATTTGACCAATAATCTTCAGTGAAAGGTGGAAGCGCTATGATCTTGGAGGCTGCAATGTTAAGCGTGAAAAAAGGACAAGAGGGAGAATTTGAACAGGCATTTAAAGATGCCTCAACGATTATTTCAAGTATGGATGGGTACATTACACATGATCTCCATCGTTGCTTAGAAGTTCAAGGGAAATATATTCTTTTAGTTCAGTGGGAAAACTTAGAAGATCATACAATTGGATTTAGACAATCTAATAAATATCAAAATTGGAAACAATTATTACATCATTTTTATAATCCCTTTCCAATTGTTGAGCATTTTGAGCGTGTATATTAATAATGAAAATGTTTACAAAATTATCTTTGTTTATTGATTTCAATAATGATAGATGCTATAATCTAGTTAATTATTTTTGTTCGGATAAGGATGTAAGATGGAAAATGCTTTAAAGTGTTCCGCTTGAATGATCGTTGTCTAGCAAGAATAGTAATACAATGTGGACTTATTTATTCCACACAGGAGGAAAAGCAATGTTAGAAGGTAAAGTAAAATGGTTTAATTCAGAAAAAGGTTTCGGATTTATCGAAGTAGAAGGACAAGACGATGTATTCGTACACTTCTCTGCAATCCAAGGCGAAGGTTTCAAAACTTTAGAAGAAGGCCAAACAGTTACTTTTGAAGTAGAACAAGGCGCTCGTGGACCACAAGCTGCTAACGTACAAAAATAAGTATATCGCTGCATAAGCAGCTCATATAAAAGACTCCTTTTTAGGGGTCTTTTTTAGTTTTACAAATATTAATAGTATATAAGTATAAGAGTTATTTTCTACCTAATTCGTAAGGAAGAAAATAGGCATAGGACTCGAGAGCTTTAACTCTTACTTATTTATCAAGACCAGCCTTGAACATAGGCTGGTTTTATTTGTAATATCAGCATTTATAAGTTGTGGCTTCGAGAATTGTCCAGCTCCAGCGCCTAGCCCCTCGAGGTCATAAGCCACTCTTGAATTGAAGGTAAAAAACACCTTCTATTCAAGAGTGGCTTATGCTTGTCGGGGCTGATCAAGGCGCTTGCGCTTTTCTTGTCCATTTTTGCAGAAAAGGATAAAATTGATTAAACTTCATTGTTTATTTACAATTATTCATGAAAGAGATCAGAAAAGGATATAGGTGGAAAATGAAAGTTCTAGTCATTGAAGATAATCCAAGTGTCTGCACGATGATTGAAATGTTTTTTTCAAAAGAAGGAATTACGGGTGAATTTGTTCATGATGGTCTCGAGGGGTATGAGAGATATAAAAGAAATGAATGGGATGTAATTATTCTAGACTGGATGCTTCCTAGGATGGATGGCGTTACTCTTTGTCGTAAAATAAGAGAAGAAAAAAGCTCGATTCCAATCATTATGCTGACAGCAAAGGATAGTGAGTCTGACCAAGTTTTAGGACTTGAAATGGGTGCAGATGATTATGTAACAAAGCCGTTTAGTCCGTTAGCTCTAATGGCAAGGATTAAAGCGGTGAGTCGCCGTTACCAACTAGTCGAGCAAGATCAGAAGGCAGGTAATCTTGATTTTTTGCAAACTGAGAATTTTAAAATTAGTAAATCAACAAGAGAGGTTTATTTACAAGATAGAAAGATAACGAATCTAACACCTAAAGAATTTGATTTACTCTATTGTTTTGTAGAAAATCCACGACAGGTTTTTACAAGGGAACAGTTGCTGGAACGAGTTTGGGGCTTTTCATTTTATGGGGATGAACGTACCGTTGATGTCCATATTAAACGTTTAAGAAAGAAAATTGAATCACCTACGCACCCTTTCTTTCATACTGTTTGGGGTGTGGGGTATAAATTTGATGAATCGGATATAGGAAATGAGAATTAAATATATCTATCAGCAGTTTTTCAGCCATATCAGTATATTAATTATTGCCTTTATTATAGTAAGTCTATTATTTGCACATTTTGTAGAAAATATGGTGTATGAGAATAAAGTGAAAGAATTAACCGAGTATGGTGAAACGATTTTAAATGACTTTGACCGAACAGGACAGGAGTTTGTTTTCAGTCAGTACCAACATGTTTTAAGCTCGCAGAATATAAATTTTAGCATTTTTGATCAAATGGGTAGAGTTGTTTATCCAGTTTCAACTAGCTCACCACAAACAAGAATAACAGAAGAAGGATGGAAGTGGCTTTCCCTTGGAGAAAAGATTGTAACGAAGCATAACATAAAATGGCTTGACCAAGATGTTTCGTTAGTAGCTCTTCCTTATATGGGCAATGGAGAGTTAGTTGGAGGGATTTTACTCATTTCTCCTATTAGCGGATCTCGTGAAATTATTACCGAAATGAATCAATTTTTACTTTATGCAATTATCATCACACTATCCGTGTCATTTTTGCTAAGTTGGATTCTTTCAAAAGTTCATGTGAGTCGGATTCAAAAAATAAGAAAAGCGACTTCAAAAATAGCTCAGGGCGATTATAATGCTTATATTCCAGCATCTAATTTTGATGAAATTGCAGAAATGGCAAATGATTTTAACGAAATGGTTGATCAATTAAAATCCTCAAATGAAGAAATTGATAATCTCGAGAAACGCCGTAGACAATTTATCGCTGATGTTTCACATGAGCTCAGAACTCCATTAACGACAATAAGCGGTGTGATTGAAGGGCTCAAAAATAATATGATTGAAGAGAATGAAAAAGAAAAAGGAATTCAGTTAGTTAGTCAAGAAACCAAACGGCTTATTCGACTTGTAAATGAAAATTTAGATTATGAACGGATTCGATCAAATCAAGTCAAACTTAGTAAAGAGAGAATACAGGTAAAAGAGGTATTAGAAGTGATTAAGGATCACTTGCTCCTTCAAGCAGAGCAGAAAAAAATTGAACTTATCATTGATGTTGATGAACAAAGTATGGTATTCGCTGACTATGATCGACTTATTCAAATCTTAATAAACATTACAAAGAATAGCATCCAATTTACAAATCAAGGCTCAGTTTCACTTCGTGGATATCAGACAGACGAAAAGACAATCATTGAGATTATAGATACTGGAATAGGTATGGACAAGCATGAGGTGGAAGCTGTGTGGCGAAGATTTTATAAAGCTGATATCTCAAGGAAAAGTAACCAATTTGGTGAATTTGGTTTAGGTCTTTCAATTGTTAAACGTTTAGTAGAGCTACACGAAGGGAAGATTGATGTTATAAGTGAACAAAATATAGGAACAAAGTTTACAATTTCGCTACCGATTAAGAGCAGTTAATCGAGTTTATTCCCAATAAACGGGTTATAAACAACCTACATATGGAAGTTTCACTGTATGTTTGTAAATTTTTTATTATTTTTTCATTTGTTAATAGTTTATTCATATTTTTTTGATAAGATAGAAGAAGTTATTAACAAACAGA
The DNA here is from genome assembly GCF_020075705.1 of Metabacillus rhizolycopersici. Next base: position 13,009 of record NZ_JAIQUM010000059.1, read on the forward strand.
AAAGACACATAATTGAGGAGACATAAACTGATGGAGAAAATATTGGCTAGTAAAAAGACACTTATTATTCTTGCTGCCCTTGTAGTAGTGGCAATCGCTGTATTCATTTTTATTTCAACCAGAAGCGAAGCTGTAGGAAAGGTTGGAAGTGAGTCGATTACAAAGGATGATCTATATACATATTTCGTCGATCAAAATGGTGAAAAAGCAGTAGATACTCTTATTACGCAAAGCTTAATTGAACAAGAGGTTAAAAAAGAAGGCGTTTCTGTTACACAGAAAGAAATTGATGAAGAAATGAAAAATCTAGTCGAAGCATATGGTGGACAAACAGCATTTGATCAAACACTTATGCAAAGTGGGTTAACACAGGAACTTTTAGAAAAAGATATGAAAACAAATCTTGAAATTGAAAAGCTACTGAAACCGCAAATTAAAATTACAGAAGAAGAAATGCAAACATATTTTGATGAAAACAAAGAATCATTTGCAAAAGCGAAGGAAGTTAATGCAAGTCACATCTTAGTAGATGATGAGAAAACAGCAAAAGAAGTAAAAGCTAAGCTAGATAAAGGTGAAGACTTTGCAGAATTAGCGAAGGAATATTCAAAAGATGGATCAGCACAATCAGGTGGAGAGCTAGGATTCTTTGGTGAAGGAGCAATGGTTCCAGAATTTGAAGAAGTAGCTTTTTCAATGAAAGTTGGCGAAATCAGTGAGCCAGTTAAGTCTCAATTTGGTTATCATATTATTAAAGTAAATGAAATTCAGGAAGCTTCTGAAGCAAACTTTAAGGATAGCAAAGAACAAATTGAAGGCTTATTATTCGATCAAAAAATTGCTACTGAATATCCAACATGGTTAGATAAGAAAGAAGAAGAATATGACATAAAAAATTATTTAAGTGAAGATGAAAAAGAACCAGTTGCAACAGAAGAAACAAAAGAATAAGAGACATGAAAACGGACCTTTGATAGGGTCCGTTTTTAAGTGTTCAAAATGTTTAATTTCAACACGCGCTATAAAAATTATATATATTTCCACAAAATACCTCTTTTAATCATTGATTTAACGAATCTTCAGATATAAAATGAGTTCATTGTTAATTAGAAAAAGAAATGACGAGGCGATGCAATTGACAGCAACTATTCTATCGAGGATGAATAAAAAAGTTGTAAATACACATCCATTTTCTCCTAAAAGCATTAATTTGCTTAAGCAAAAAATGAAGAAAGTACATGTGAAAAGTGGAGAACATTTATTTCATGTGGGGGATGTTGTTGATCATCTTTATTATATTGTAGAAGGCACGGTCAAATTATATAAGTGTACTGAGGATGGAAAGATACTGACATTAAATTATTTTGAAGCTGATGATATGTTCGGAGACTATATGTCTAGTGAAAAACATGGTGTGATGGAGAGTGCAAAAGCTATGGACGATTCGGTTGTTGGGGTGATCGAAAAGGTTCATATCGAGGAACTACTTTGGCAGAATCGTGACATTTCACTCGAATTTACAAAATGGATTCGTCTTGCCCAGCAGCTCACACAAACAAAGCTTCGTGATTTAATGTTTTTTGGTAAAAATGGGGCGCTTGCATCTGTCCTTATTCGGTTGACCAACACATATGGAATCCGAGAAGGTGATATTTGGAAGGTTACAAGAAAATTCACCCACGATGAAATCGCTAATTTAATTTGTACACCAAGAGAAACTGTAACGCGAATGATCAATCAATTAAAAAGAGATGGGCTCATTCACTATGAAAAAGGATACATAACGATATATAATCTAGCGGGTCTCCGTCAAATCTGCCACTGTGAGGATTGTCCATTACAAGCGTGCAGGCTGTAAAAAATGAATAATAGAAAAAAGCAAAGCTGAAGTTATGGCTTTGCTTTTTTTATTAAAGTTAATAGTTGAAGATGGTGGCATTTTTTAGGCTTGGCGGAAAAAGCAGCTGGAAAGAAAAGAAGAGTTGGTTCAAAAAAGAATAAAAGTGGTTCAAATAAAGAGTAAACTGGTTCAATTCTCCCGAAAAGTGGTTCAATCTATGCGAAGAGTAAAAACTCCTTGGGGTTGAAATCCGAGGCTTGGCGGAAAAATCCCCCTATATGTGGAATTCCTGAGTGCAATCTAGCAGGTACTAAACAGCAACTACGATAATCCTTCACGATTACCGGTCCAAACCTAAATAAAAATTAAAAACAATTTGCTATCCCATTTCAATCTATAATAAACTGTGTAGAGACAAATTATCATATTGCTAGCAATTACATGCAGAGAGGAATCAAACAATGTTACATGAATTTACAATAAACATCCCTTATAAACAGGTGGACCAATATACAGACGACTTAAATGCTGCTGGGATTTACCATTTGTACTATGAATCCCCTATTGAAATTATTAAAGTTCAAAATGGGTATGGATATGAAGAAAAAGAAGATCAGCACGTGGATTTGAAAATTTATGCAAGTGATTTAGAGGTAGAAAACTTACCTGAAGCTTATTATTCATTACTAGAAACGACTCTTTCCATTTCACGGAATGAGATTACCTATACTTCACACAATGATACAGTATGGGAGCAGTCTTACGAGTTTGAAGATATTGATTTAGGAAATGGATGGATCATTGTCTATCCAAATTCACAAAATCAATATCAGGATAAAAACATCCTAAAATTTGACCCATTAGCCGCGTTTGGTACTGGACTCCATGAAACAACACAAGGCTGTTTGCGAATGATTTTAGAAAAAGATCTTACCGGGAAAAGTGTACTTGACCTTGGTACTGGCTCAGGTATGTTAACAATTGCGGCTTCACTTAAAGGTGCTGAAAAGGTTGTTGCTGTGGATTATGAGGAGGTAGCTCGAGAGCTTTATCATAATGCGGAACTAAATAATCTAACGAATGATCTTGAAGTTGTACAAGCGGATTTAATAACTGGAGATTATACGATTGATGATATGTATGATTATATCTTGATTAATATTGGCGCTAATGAAACGATGAGTATTCTGAAGAAACATGACCTTTTAAAAAATAGTAATGACTTCATCATCTCAGGACTTGTAGAATGGCATATTGACCAATTAATTGAACAATTCCAGATTGGTGGATTTTTAATTAAAGAGAAGACTCAAACAAAAGAATGGGTAACAATTCATTTTACAAGAGCGTAAAGAAAAAGTGTCAAATTCACTCGAGAATTTGACACTTTTTCTTTACGTATATAATATATACCGATTTATACGTCGTCTGAATCCACTCTATTCAATCTAAGGATTTTACAAAAAAAGGGGTGTCCCAAAAGATTAAATGAGTGGAGGCATAGTACAGTAACAAGTTTTTCTTCTTTAATAATTATTAATTATATTGAAATATCTTTTCAAATGGAAAGATCGTTGTTATAATTCAAGGGTTCAAAAAAAAATAATAGTTTTCACTCATATAATCGCAGGGATATGGCCTGCAAGTTTCTACCGAATCCCCATTAAGGATTTGACTATGGGTAGCGATATACTTATGCTTGATCTGCCTAAACGAAATAGGTCGGTAAAAATTGGGACCAAAGAAATATTGCTCACTCATTTAGTAGTGTGCAACATTTCTTGGTTTTTTTATTTTTGTAGTAAAGTATATTGATTTAGATAACAAAGCTACATGAAATGAAATGGAAGGATTGAAAGAACTATTTTTTGTCATTATATAAGGAAAATAATGGAAGAGATGCTCGAATAGTAAAGAATTTTTTACAGGTAAAACAACGTGGTTTTTACATACGTTTTTTGAAATCAAATAATTGTCAGTTTATGAACATGACAAAGGAGTAAAAACAATTATGTATTTTATTATTAATGTTATTGGGATTTTATTAGTATTAGGCCTTAGTTTACTTTTATCATTTAATAAAAAACAGATCGCATTTAAGCCAATTATCATCTTGTTTGTTATCCAACTAGCGACTACTTGGTTTATGTTGTCGACTGATATTGGAGGAAAAGTAATTACGTTAATTTCTGATTTCTTCCTATGGTTAATCAACAGTTCTATGACTGGGATAAATTTTGTATTTGGTAACTTTGCACCTCTTGATGGCTCAACTTTCACGTTTTTCATGAATGTGTTGATGCCAATTATTTTCGTCGTGGTCTTTTTTGATATATTAACTTACTTCGGTATTTTACCAGCAATTATTAATGGGTTCGGCTGGGTATTTTCTAAAATAACGAAAACTCCTCGATTTGAGAGTTTTTATGCAATACAAGTTATGTTTTTAGGAAATAATGAGGCATTGGCGGTTACACGCGATCAATTGAATCGAATGGATGATAAGCGACTATTAACGGTTGCTATGATTAGTATGTCTTGCGTAAGTGCGGGAATGCTCGGTGGATATCTACAAATATTAGATCCGAAATACGTGTTAACTGCGATTCCTTTGAATGCAATCGGGACATTAATTATTACATCTTTAATCAATCCTTATACTGTGACAAAAGAAGAAGATATTGTTTATTCACCACCTAAATCTGAAAAAGGAAATTTCTTTGATATGATTTCTACTAGTATGCTAACAGGTGGTAAATTGGCATTAATTATTGCGGTCATGCTAATTGGATTTGTGTCCCTTATTACAGCTGCTAACACATTCTTAGGATTAATACATGATCAGCTTACACTTGAGAATATTTTTGGCGTAATCTTTTCACCAATAAGCTTTTTCATGGGGGTTGAAGTATCGCAAATTTTTACAATTGGTCAATTAATGGGCGTGAAAATTGTCTTAAACGAATTTGTTGCCATGACTAATTTAAGTACCATCATCTCTAGCTTAAATGCTCATACGGAAGCGGTTATTTCAACATTTCTTGTTTCATTTTGTAACTTCGCGACAATCGGTATTATTCTTGGAACAATGAAATCTTTATTTGGTGATAAAAAAACCAAATTTATTGCGGATCATACATGGTTATTACTAGTAAGTGGTATTTTAGTATCTAGTTTAACAGCTATGGTTGTTGGCTTATTCGTTTGGTAATCTTTAAATACACTTTGTTTGATAGAGAGGAATAGTATGATGAAAATAAATGACCCACAACATTGGGTAGCAACACTTGGACTAGAGCCTCATCCAGAGGGAGGATATTATAAAAGAACGTTCGAATCTTCGGAGCGTACATCAGATCAAGAATTATCTGTGAACTTTGAGGGCGAGCGGAAACTTTATACAAGTATTTACTTTCTATTAACGTCTAAAGATGTATCCCATTTTCATCGATTGAAATCAGATGAATTATGGTATTATCACGCTGGAAGTCCATTAACGATTCATATCATTCATGAAAATGGAGACTATGAAGAAATTAAATTAGGGATAAACCTAGACAAAGGGGAAGTACCCCAAGCGCTAGTTCCGAAAAATTCAATCTTTGGGTCGTCTGTTATGGAAGAGAATACATTTTCTCTTGTGGGTTGTATGGTTTCTCCAGGCTTTGATTTTCAAGACTTTGAACTTTTCACCCAGGACAACCTTTTATCTCAATATCCTCAACACAAGGATATAATTATGAAGCTAGCATACGAAAAAATTCCGGAATAGGGGAAATTTTCAGTTTGCAAGAGGCCAGCCGACAATTTAGGATGTCGGTTGGCTTTTTGGTTGTGAAAAAAATGTAGATTTTATAGCCAAGAAAATCATTAAACAGAGTATTCCTATCAATTTATTAAATTAAATTTAATCTTTTCACATTAGATGGTTATTTTATAAGATAGAAATATGATATGATAGAGTATATTTCATTGGATAAAGGAGATTAATTATGGAAAAAGTACTTGTTTTTGGTCATAAAAATCCGGATACAGATACAATCTGTTCTGCTATTGCGTATGCTGAATTAAAAAACAAAATTGGTCAAAACGCTGAAGCAGTACGCTTAGGCGAGGTAAATGGTGAAACACAATTTGCCCTTAACTACTTTAAGAAGGATGCACCACGTTTAGTTGAAAAAGTAGCTAGTGAAGCGAAGGAAGTTATTTTAGTCGATCACAACGAACGTCAACAAAGTGCTGATGACATTAACGAAGTTCGCGTTCTTGAAGTCATTGATCATCACCGTATTGCAAACTTTGAAACAAGTGACCCATTGTATTACCGTGCTGAGCCTGTTGGATGTACAGCGACAATTCTTAACAAACTGTATAAAGAAAATGGAGTGCAAATTGAGAAAGAAACTGCTGGATTAATGCTGTCAGCAATTATTTCTGATTCGCTATTATTCAAATCTCCAACATGCACACAAGAAGATGTAGATGCGGCAAAGGAATTAGCTGAAATTGCTGGTGTAGATGCAGATACTTACGGTTTAGACATGTTAAAAGCGGGTGCAGATTTAAGCGATAAATCTGTTGAGCAATTAATCTCACTTGATGCAAAAGAATTCCCAATGGGATCAAGTAAAGTAGAAATTGCTCAAGTAAACGCTGTTGATACAAACGATGTTCTTGTACATAAGGCAGACATTGAAGCAGCTCTTTCAAAGGTTATCGCTGAAAAAGGTTTAGATCTTTTCTTATTTGTTGTAACAGATATCTTAACAAACGATTCAGTTGCAGTTGCAATTGGTAATGAAGCAAGCAAAGTAGAGCAAGCCTTTAATGTAAAACTAGACAACAACCAAGCAACTCTTAAAGGTGTTGTTTCACGTAAAAAGCAAATTGTTCCTGTATTAACGGAAGCATTTGCAAAGTAAGCTGATTGCATAAGCCACAGGCCTTTTCAAAAGGTGCTGTGGCTTTTTTGCGATATCAGAATTTATAAGTTTTAGGCTTCGAGAATTGTCCAGCGCAAGCGTCCTAGCCCCTCTTGAATAGAAGGTGAAAAACACCTTCTATTCAAGAGCGTCTTATTTGCCTGAGGCTGATCAAGGCGCTTTTCTTTTCCTAACAGAATTTATATCATAAGGATGATCGAGTTATTATAGCAAGCTAATATGATTTTATTTTCACTTATAGTATAATAACGGGGATTAAGAAAATGATGGAAAGGTGGAACAGCATGCTTCAATTGAGTATTTCATTATTAATTGCTAATTTAATGTTGATTTCACCTGTTCTACATCTAAATGACAAATCCCATTTTGTTCAGGTAGAAGAACCATCATTTACCCCAAAAATGAATGATCATAAAGTCCAAATTGTAAAAACAGCATCATTTCTTGAACTGCTAATAACAAAGACCCTAGGGACATTTAGTAGTCATGTTCATCGTGCGAAACATACAATGACAAATGATCAATTCTTACATTTGTATACTGAATATCTTCCCCATGATAAGCCATTTTTTGTTGTGAAGAAATTCCAATCCAATTATCTTTCCTAAAATAATAGCTAATTAAATAGACAAAAATCAGGGTAATAATTAAAAATGCATGTTAAAGATTCAAATTAATCGAATCAAAATAGATTTAATCAAGTGTATGATTGCAATAAGATGAATCCTTAGAACATAAGGTCCTTTCAATCATAACGAGCAGTAAAATCCTGCCTCATCATTCAAGGAAATAAGGAAGAGAAGTAGGGGATAACTGTCCGTATAATCTCGCATTATTTACCCTATCAAATACTTATAGTAAAAAAATATCATTGGTGAATGTAAGGAGAATTTTATTAAATGGTTAAAAAAAATCGAATTGTCGCCTTCTTAATTTTTCTTATCGTTTTTACTAGTTTGATGGTAACGACATCAAAAGACACCTTAAGTAATATTAAGTTAGGCCTGGATTTGCAAGGTGGCTTTGAAATTCTTTATGAGGTTAAACCTGCTAAAGAAGGTCAAGTTATTGATGAAAAGGCACTAGCAGCTACGGCAGAAGCTCTAGATCGACGTATAAATGTTTTAGGTGTAAGTGAGCCTAACATACAAATAGAAGGTGAAAATCGCATCCGTGTCCAATTAGCAGGTGTTGAAGATCAAAACGAAGCGAGAGAGATCTTATCAACTGAAGCAAATCTTTCCTTTCGTGATTTCAATGATCGGATAATGATGGACGGTGCTGATCTCGCAGAGGGTGGGGCAGAACAAACCTTTGATGAGAATGGAAAACCAAGTGTTTCAATTAAATTGAAAAGTGCTGAAAAATTCAAAGAAGTAACACAGGAAATCGTTAATTTAACTCCTAATAACGTATTAGTTATTTGGCTTGATTATGAAGAAGGCAAGGATTCATTTATTGCAGAATCGGCTAAGGCAGATCCTAAATATATTTCTTCACCATTTGTGAGTCAAGTTTTCAATCAGAATACTGTTTCAATTGTAGGGGAATTTTCACTAGAAGAAGCGAAAAATTTAGCTGACATCCTTAATGCTGGTGCATTACCTGTTAAACTTGATGAAATCTACTCGACTTCGGTAGGAGCCTCATTTGGTGAACAAGCAATGGACAAAACTGTTTTTGCGGGCATTATTGGAGTATTAGCTGTTTTTCTATTTATGATTTTTTATTACAGATTTCCTGGCTTTATTGCCACGATTACGTTAACGGTATACAGCTATTTGACAATTCTCATTTTTGATTGGATGAATGTCGTATTGACCTTGCCAGGTATAGCAGCACTTATTTTAGGTGTTGGTATGGCCGTAGATGCAAATATCATCACGTATGAACGAATAAGAGAGGAAATTAAGGTAGGAAAATCAATCCAAGCTGCATTTAAAGCGGGGAACCAAAGCTCGTTTTCTGCAGTTACTGATGCCAATTTAACGACTCTTTTAGCTTCAGCAGTTCTTTTCTTTTATGGGACAAGTTCTGTAAAGGGATTTGCAACAAGTTTAATTATAGGTATTCTAGGGAGCTTTTTGACAAACGTTTATCTTTCAAGATGGTTACTGGGTCTTTGGGTAAATAGTAAAATCTTTAATAAAAAACCAAGCTGGTTTGGCGTGAAGAAAAAGGAAATTCACCCTATTTCTGAAAGCTTCGATACGCTTGATCTCCCAACAAAGTTTGATCGTTTTGATTTTGTTAAGCATCGTAGAAAGTTTTTTGCTTTCTCAGGAGTCATCCTCCTTTTAGGAATTGTCTGCTTGTTTGTATTTCGTTTAAATCTTGGGATTGACTTTACGAGTGGAACAAGGGTTGAGTTGCTAGCTGATCATGCTCTTAGCACGGAAACTGTGGCAACAGAACTCGAAAAGCTTGAATTACCTACAGATGATATTGTCATATCAGGAGAAAACAGTAATATAGCTGTTGCACGATATAAAGGAATTCTTTCAAAAGCAGAAATCGCTACTTTAAAGAGTCACTTTAGCAAGGAACTAGGCTCAGAACCAAATGTAAGTAGTGTGACGCCGACCGTTGGTAAAGAACTGGCGAAAAATGCTTTGAATGCACTCCTCATTTCTGTTATCGGCTTGATTATTTTCGTTACGATTCGTTTTGAACTCCGGATGGCAGTGTCAGCCGTAATCGCACTTTTATATGCAACATTTATCATCATTCCATTCTTTAGCGTTACAGGTCTTGAGGTGGATATTACCTTCATTGCAGCGCTCTTGACTGTCGTTGGTTATTCTATAAATGATACGATCGTAACCTTTGACCGAATGCGTGAAAATATGCAGCGAAGAAGGTATTTGAAGACATATGAAGATATCGTTGAAGTGGTTAATACAAGTTTACGGCAAACATTAGGCCGTTCGGTTAACACTGTAATGATGGTCGCAATCACAGTTCTTTCGATATTAATTTGGGGGAGTGAGGCAATTCGCCCGTTTTCAATTGCTTTACTCATTGGCTTAATTGTAGGAACGTACTCTTCGATTTTCATTGCAGCTCAATTATGGGTAGAGTGGAAACATAAGGAACTGAAGAAAAAAGGTGTCATCAAAACATTTAAAGAAAAAAGAACATATTCGGATGAACCGCAAGTTTAGAAGATAAAAGTACGGAGGGGATGAGCAGATGAGTAATTTAGGATTTGGCGAAATAGCCCTAATAGTGATTGTAGCCCTTCTTATTTTTGGTCCGGCAAAGCTTCCTAAATTAGGAAGAGCTGCAGGGCAAGCGTTAAATGAATTTAAAAAAGGCATGAATGGGGTTTTTAGTGAGGAAGGTAAGGATAAAGAGGGAAGATAATTTAGCTTCTAGTTAGATGTTGTGATAATGATACACAGGGGTAGTGAACCTCTGTGTATTTTTGGTTTTTTAGAAAAAAATACGTATATGATGGATAAGTGCTCCGCGTTAGATTGGAAGGGAATTTCATTTTTCTAATACATCGGTGTCATTTAGATCTCCCTTTTGTTCGTTATTGGGTTCACCATAAAGTTCGTTAATCTCTCTAGCTATCTCATCTAAGAATTCTTCTGATAATAAGGGTTTCGATTTCTTCGACATACAATCCACCTATCTTCACTTTAGTATATATATTCTGAACTTTTTAATGAATATTATTCAATTCCATGGTTTTTCGCATAATGGAAATAAGTATGATATCGTCTCATGCTTTTTTTGAAAAAAATAATTAGACCAACAACCTTTAACCTATTTACATATGATAATCATAGGAGTAAGATAACATCAGTTTCATATTTCGAATCGCTTAATCCTTTAGGAACGGGGGACCCATTTTTGTGTGGATCTTTTATCCTCTTGGGGTGAATCCTATTTTATTAGGTAAGGATACTCTTTTGTCCTGAACCCGACAGCTAACTCCGTAAGCGTTATGAGAGGAAGGTGGAGCAGGTGAGACATCATAACTAATGTCCACAGGGCTATTAACTATGCCTTGTGGACTTTTTTTCGTAAAAATTACTGATTACATTTCATTATCACGGAAAATAAAAGAAAAATCTTATAGTTATGGTGGTGCACTAGTGATTTCAGCAATAAAAAGGTTTCTAATCGGTCGGCCCCTAAAATCAACAGAATTAGGAGAGCAAAAACTTAATAAAAAGAAAGCTCTTGCTATTTTATCTTCTGACGCATTATCGTCAGTTGCTTATGGACCTGAACAAATCTTACTTGTTTTATTTACAATAAGTACGGTTGCGTTTTGGTACTCAATTCCGATTGCTATTGGAGTGTTAATTCTTTTATTGGCGCTTATTTTGTCTTATAGGCAAATTATTTTTGCCTATCCACACGGTGGAGGAGCATATGTCGTTTCGAAGGAAAACCTTGGCGTAAATCCAGGTTTAATAGCAGGAGGGTCCTTATTAGTCGACTATATACTGACCGTGGCGGTAAGTGTGTCGGCAGGGACGGATGCGATTACTTCTGCTTTTCCAAACTTACATTCATATAATGTATTGATTGCATGTATCTTAGTTATGTTTTTAACGATTTTAAACTTAAGGGGAATAACAGAGTCAGCAACTGTTTTGGCTTATCCAGTCTATCTATTTGTGTTAGCGTTATTTATCCTTATTGGAGTGGGGATTTATCATATTGTTACTGGTAGTGTCTCACCAGATTTACATGCACCTATTGGCACACCAGTAACAGGTATCACTTTATTTTTGTTATTAAAAGCTTTTGCATCTGGGAGTTCAGCTTTAACCGGAGTAGAAGCCATTTCTAACGCTATTCCTAACTTCAAAGATCCTGGTCCTAAAAATGCTGCAAAAACATTAATGGCCATGGGTATATTACTGGCCATATTATTTTCGGGGATCATTTATTTAGCTTATTACTTTGGAATATCACCAAAAGTAGAAGAAACGGTGGTCTCACAAATTGCATCAGAAACATTTGGAAGGAATTTCATGTATTTTTTCATACAAGGAACAACAGCATTGATTCTTGTTCTTGCAGCGAATACAGGGTATTCCGCTTTTCCATTACTTGCGTTTAATCTTGCCAAAGATAAATATATTGCAAGAATGTTTACAATTAGAGGTGATCGATTAGGGTATTCAAATGGAATTATTTTTCTCGGAGTCGCATCCATTCTGTTAATCATTGCTTTTGAAGGCCAAACGGAACAATTAATACCACTTTATGCGGTAGGTGTGTTTATTCCCTTCACATTATCTCAAACAGGGATGTTGGTAAAATGGATTCGTGAAAAACCTAAAGGGTGGATTGTTAAACTAATTGTAAATTTAGTTGGGGCATTAATTAGTTTTCTAGTCATGCTAACATTCTTTATCACCAAGTTTGGTCAGGTATGGCCTGTATTAATCTTTTTACCAATGCTTGTTTTTATTTTTCATAGAATTAAAAACCATTATGAAGCGGTAGGGAACCAACTAAGGATAACAACTTGTGAACCAGCTACACCTATAGAGGGAAACGTCATTATTGTGCCTGTAGCTGGAATTACTCACGTGGTTGAGAATTCTCTAAACTATGCAAAATCACTGTCGGCTGATCAAATCATTGCAGTTTATGTGTCCTTTGAGCGAAAAGATGAAAAAGCTTTTGAAGAAAAATGGAAAAAGTGGCAGCCTGATGTTCGATTAGTGACACTACATTCCCACTATAGAAGTATTATTCAGCCGTTAACTAAATTTATTGATATCGTTGAACATAAAGCCAGTGAATCGAATTATCGGGTAACTGTATTAATACCGCAGTTTATACCTAAGAAAAGCTGGCATAATATTCTTCATAATCAGTCCAGTTTACTGATTCGTGCAATCCTTCTTTATAGAAGAGATGTTATCGTAACTACTGTTCCTTTTCATCTTAAGGAATAATGGTACTTTTTAAAAATAATAATAAAAACCTCCTATTTTCGTAAATAGGAGGTTTTTGGTTTTTGGAAATGTAAATAGCAAAGGCCATTGTTAAACAGGTTTTGCTTTAGATGGTGATGCTAAAGTATGAACATGAGGCTTGTTAATTCAGCTTATACTTATCCTTTAGTGACTCAGGAGCCATGTTAATCATTCTTTCTAAAACAAATGTCGCAATCACTACATCATCTACAATCCCAATGAGAGATAGAAAGTCTGGGATTAAATCAAAAGGAAAGAGGGCATATGCGAGTATTAATAATAGCCCGATTACCTTTTTTTGCACCGCTACTTCCCTTGAAAAAAAGAACTCTTTTAAGAATGGAATGAATCTCCAAAACTTTAGGATGAATTTGATTCTTTTGAAATAGTTAAACAAACGAATCCTCCTCGTATCTTTTTTGCTTACCAGGAATTTATAAAATTCTTGTACTGTGGCTAAGCGCACGACATCCAGCGCAAGCGCCCAGCGACTAGTGAACTTCACCCTCCTTATACGCTAAGTCAACATCGAATCGCATTCGCTCTTCGTTTTTCTTTTATCTCATACGGAGTGCTCCAGTTCATACGTCGCTGAACGGGTGCTTGCGCTTTTGTTCCTTACTGGCTAGACTACATGAATAATATCCAAATCTTTACTTTCAACACCTTCATTAAAGGTCATTCTTGTTCTAAAATGATAGGATATTTCCTCTGATGAAGCCGAAAGCTTTTCGGGAAGCATGAATGAAAATGAGATATGATTGCATTCGTCAGATTGAATAAGTTTTGATGACAAGATGGTTGTGGTATCTATTACCTCTTTTTGACGAGTAGCATGATCGTGCATCACTAAATCACAATCAATTCGCTTTAATTGTTGTTCAATTGTTCCTCCTGTAATCGTGAAATATCCGTTAATCACTTCTCCTCGTTGATATGATTCCTTCGGTAGAATTAGGTCAATATTTGCAGAACCTACACCTAATAGTGACATATATTTTCTCAGTATCATTATTTTTCCCCTCTATTTTGGTTAACTATTTTTTGATCAAGTCGTTTTTCAATTTTTGCTAGCTGTTTCTTATCTTTAAGAAGTTCCTCTTTATTTTTTTCTATTAATTGTACGAAAGAAAGTTTTTTCACGTTGAATTCTCCTTTTTCATTCCCCTAAATAAAAGTTGCACATAAAAAACCTTTACCTGATTCGGTAAAGGTTAATAAAAAGATAAAGACCTTTACCATTCGGTAAAGGTCTTGCTAACAACGATGTGTTGCCGATAAAGCCGAGAAATGGAAATTTCTGAATTGACGACTTTATTGTTAAAGCTACTCCCCTTTAGGAGATACGATTTATTATTTGATTTCATTATAAGGTATTTTGATGAAAGCTTCAATAGAATTATTAAAAGGGCTGTGACAGATTTGTTAATTAATCGATACTGATACGCTACAATAATCGTTATAATAGGGGGGTGCCTTCTTTTGAATACCAATATTTACATCAAATAAATAAAAAGTAAGGTTAAGAATTTCCTACTGGACAATTCGATAAGAAAGGATAAGTTTTTGGCTTATTGTTAGTGCTTAGTGTAATTGACAAGGATTCAGCTTGCATCAATCGGATGAGTGTAGGTCTGGCGATTGAGGTAGTTTTTCCGGCTAAAAACGGGATGAATTTACAGGAGGAAAAGTGGAAAATGGTAAAAACGACATTAGGAATATCATTAACAACATTTGCTTCATTACAATGGTTGTTTTTTATTTTTGCGAATGTTGTCGTCGTACCAATCTCAATCGGAGTTGCTTTTGATTTATCTCCAACTGAAATTGCGGCGATCCAACGAAGCTCGTTTATTTTTACTGGTGTGGCTTGTATGCTCCAAGGGTTTATTGGACATCGCTATCCAATTATGGAAGGTCCTTCAGGTGTGATTTGGGGCCTTGTGCTAAATTTGTGTTCTTCGGCCTCTTCACTAGGTATGAGTTTCCCGGAAATTGGAGGGGGGATAGCGACAGGCCTTTTACTAGCTGGAGCATTTACGATTCTTTTATCGATTTGTAATTTATTTCCTCTTATCCATAAAGTCATTACACCAATGGTGATGAGTGTTTATCTGTTTCTCCTCACGTTTCAACTGATTATCATTTTCTTTAGAGGAATGTTAAAGATAAATGAAGATGGGATACTAGATCTACCGATTACATTCTATTCTTTTGGAATTGTCATTTTTGTGAGCTTGCTAAATATCGTAGGAAATAAAATAATAGGGAACTTTTCGATATTACTAGGTATCGTAATAGGATGGATTGGCTATTTTTTCTTGTTTTCAACAGAAGCAATTGACCTTAGTAAAACGAGTTCAATTCATTTATTTCCTCTTGGTCAGCCCAACTTAGAGCTGGGAATTATCGTAATTACATTTCTAGGATGCTTAATAAATTTGAGTAATACTTCTGCATCAATTGTAGCAATATCGAAACTTTATCATGAAAAACCAACGAATCGGCAATATAAAAGCTCATATTTATTAACAGGAATATACGCAGCAATTGCACCAGTATTTGGTCTAATTTCATATGCACCATTTGCTTCATCAATTGGCTTTTTGGAAAGTACAAAAATTCTTATTAAGAAACCGTTTCTTATCGGAGGTGGCTTGATGATTCTGCTCGGAATTATTCCAGCATTAGGTTCACTACTTGCGACATTGCCGATTACAGTAGGGAATGCAGTCTTATTTGTTGCCTATATCCAATTATTTGGCACATCATTAAAAAGCTTAAACGGCTATAACTTTACATCCAAAACAATCTTTCGTTTAGCAATCCCAGTGTTAGTGGGTGTTTGTATCATGACGTTAGATAGTGAGTTGTTTTCTAGCTTCCCAATTTATCTTCAACCTTTAATTGCGAATGGGTTTATTTCTGGCGTGCTTTTGTCTATTATGTTGGAAAAGCTCATTCATTGGGAAAAGATTGGGGATTGAGCAAAAATGTAACAATCTTCACCGCATTTACGCTTTATAATATACTGCAATGAACGAAATCCTTTTTACAAAACGTGTATTCTATACTATAATTTTAAGTATTAATTTTTGAACATTAAGATAATTTTTGGGGACTATTAAGCAGTAAAACCCTCACTTTAAGGTATAAATTAGTCAAGGCTAATTGAGGATGAATGCTGTCTATCAAAGACTTATACAAGTTCAACTAACCATTTGTTGTGAAGGGACAACATCTTCATTGAGCTTGATAAGTCATGTTTATATAAAACCCCATTTTTAGAAATTAAAAAAAATAACGAAAGAGGCTCGCTAATGAGAAATAAAATGTCTCTTAGAGAAAAAAGTATTGTTTTTATAGGTTTCATGGGCGTCGGTAAAACCACGATTGGAGAACGAGTAGCTAAAAAATTATATAGAGATTTCGTTGATATAGATAAGGAAATTGAGAAGGAATATAATATGCCAACTTCGGAGATTTTCAAAACTGTAGGCGAAAAAGTGTTTAGAGAAAAAGAAAAAAGCATGATTAGTGACTATTCTCAGCAAAGCTTGAAAATTATCTCAGTTGGTGGAGGAGCATTTTTACAAGAAGAAATTCGAAACATTTGTTTAACGAATTGTCTTGTATTTTTCCTAGACTTATCGTGGGATTCTTGGAAGGAAAGAATCAGTTTACTTATCGATAGTCGTCCCGTTCTACAAGGAAAAACCTTAGAGGAGATTGAAACCCTGTTTTATGAAAGACAAGAAATCTATTCTTTATACCATTCAAAAATCAAAACAGATAACCAAGAGGTCGAAGATGTGGCAGATTTTATTGTTGAGTCTTTAAAAACAGCTTGGGAAATATATGATTAATTCTTTTCATAGTTTTGATATGAAAGTTTGCGCCATAACCTAATTCATATGGGTTATGGTTTTTTTGTACATCCATTTTGGGGGGATTTGTAGTTTAGCCAGAAGGAGATACAGATTGCACAAAGTTACAGGAAAGTGTGAATTGAATAAAGTTCAAACTACATACAAAAAGAACATATAGTGCCTAAAAGTATACTATGAGGTATAATGAGGATTGAGGTGATGGACATGGGACGATTCGATGAAAAAATATTTAACTGTGAGAAAGAATTGACGTTAAATGTAATTGGTGGGAAATGGAAGATGTTGATCATGTGGCATCTGGGAAAGGTTGGTACGTTACGATTCAGTGAATTGAAAGCATTAATACCTGGAATAACGCAGAGAATGCTTGTCAATCAATTAAGGGAACTCGAAGAAGATTTAATCGTGCATCGTGAAGTATATCCAGTTGTTCCTCCAAAGGTAGAATATTCACTTACTGATCAAGGCCACTCATTAATGCCTATTCTTGAATCAATGTATGAATGGGGTAAAAATTACCGTTCAAAATATTTAGAACATACACAAATAAAAGAAACAGCTGTTAAATAATCTTACTTCACTTTATAAATACGAAAAAGGCGTAAAGAGATGGAATATCCATTGCTTTACACCTTTTTTCGTTTCTATCAACTTTGCCAAGTTTCGATCTTTCTGAGTTTTGAGCATTTCACTTAATTCGTAAATATTGGAAATAAACGAACAAGTAATTCTAACTCCTACAATATCTCTTATATTTTCTTTTATCGATTGAAGGGTTAGAAGGCAATTCTTTTTAATAGTATTCCGAAAGAAGTCCCTTTCCTCAAGCGTGTGAAGGGCACAGCCCAACGATAGGGAGGGGATGAATTTCGGTTAGGAGATGGCCTAAAGGTTTTGAACGAATTGCCAATTATTGTTATGTGATAGAAGCTCACAGTCTTTGAGACTCACTTGTTTGTAAGACTTATTTGGCTTTTGAATATATTCATCATCTATTGTTTTGATGTAAGCCATGCTTGTGCCTGTAAAGCCAGTGATGAAACCAACTTTTCCATACACTCGAACTTGATCATTAAGATAAAATCCTTTGACTTGTTTCGTATTTTTTCCATTACGCTTGCTCGTAACATTCTTGGTTTTACGACCTTTTCTTGCAGTCGCTTCATGCAAAGAACGTTTCTTTTTACGAAATTGTTTGATTTTGAAACGAATTGCCTCATTGCTCTTAATTGATTGAATCCCACTTATCGCAATCGCATCATTGGCATGGGTTTTGTCTAAGCCGAGCTCTTTCCTTCGTGGCGTGGTGACTGACCCATATGTCATGTTAGCTTGGGGGTACTTTGTGAATACTCGTTTACGGAAGATGTTCATGAACGTACCTTCTTTGAAAGTAGGCAATTTCTTTCCTTCCACCATCCATCTCCACAGGATCGCACCCATTTGATGATTTTCATGCGTATGACAATCCGTACATACAGTTATTAAGTTATCGGCTCGATCGCTACCTCCATGCGAACGATATACGATGTGATGAGTATTCAGAATACCGCCTTTTTTCTTGCACACTTGACACGTATATTGGTCTCTTGCGAAGACAAAATATCTTACATCGTGATAGCCAAGTGTTTGTCCTTGCTGATATTCTTCTCCCTGAATCTCTGGGTTTATCATTTTCTGAATATCGAACTTACCACCCTCTATCGTTAGCATAGAATAGGGTACAAGGGATAAAAACGTATCTATCCAGTGAAACGTATTATATAATCGACTTTTTATGCTAGGTGGTAGCCATGTTTCTTGTCGCTTACGATTGTCAAAACGTGGTTTTCGATAACGGCATTTACGATTACGTCTACTTCTTCGATAAGTACGTCTTGTTTCTAATAAACTCTTACTATCTTGACGTACTTCTATTTCCCCTTTAGCAAGTACTTGGTCATTGGTAGTAACCGCTACTCCCGTATGTTTTGCACCTAGATCTACACCAACCTTGATAGGTTGTTTGTAGCCACTACTACCAAACAGAAGTTGTATCGTAAAGGGTTTGTAGCTTACCATCCTAGCTTTCTTACTTTTGAGTAACTTCGTTGCTTTTTGTGGTTTGCATGGCATAAGTGCTTCTCCATGCTTATTTTGTACGAACACTAACATCAAGTGTTCCTCCTTTCTAGGAGTGGTTTCCCTTCGCCAATGTTATCCAACCTTCACATTGTGGTTCACTGTTCCTTCCCCTCAGAACTGTTTAGAGAGCCACGAAAGAGCTACAGACTAGGGAATCATCCGTAGGTTTCTACATGAAGGATAACGTAGTCCTCGAAGGACTTAGGCTAGACAACTAGGACTTTTTAAAAGCCCCACTTCAAGTGTTAGCTAAGTGGTGGGTAGTTGACCATGTTCTATTGGGCTATAGTCATGAATATAATTGAATTCATCCTGTAAAATTTGTATTTTCGTATTCATTTCATCTAATGCAAATTTATACGCCATCAAAAATCTCATCATTTCAACTTTTATATTTTTTAAATCAGTTAGATCAATGTAATCTGTATTCAAAAGCTAGCAGTCCTCTCTTAACGGTTTATATTGAATGGTACTTCTAATCGATTTTTTTAATTTTTCCCTTCGCTTTTTAACTGTTTTAGAACTTCTGGAGGGAATACAAAACGACAAATGATTTTAGACAAATCATGATAATCTAATTGTTTACCACTTTCTTGTTGTTTTTCTGGTATTTTCTCAGATAAGACCATGATGGCCCAGGATACTGTATCTAAATCTAAATCATCCCAGATAATCCCTAATTCCTTTGCGTGTATTAGACTCAAATGAATTCTAGTATGAATCTTTCTTTTTGCTTCAGCTAGTATTTCAGCAAATTGAGCATCCTTTAGTAACAATTCAGGTAATACCCGATACAATCCGAGCTTGTCAAGTCGTTGGAAATGTTGTTCCAAAAGTGTTGCCAAAAAGGCTTCTGGATCAACATTTGGCCAAATAGGCTCTGGTGGTAGTAGGCTTTCCATTTGGTCCTCAAGTAGAGACATCATTAGCTGTCGTTTATCAGAGAAGTATCTGTAAAAGGTTCCTGTTGCAACACCGGCATGTGATGCAATCTCTTTTGCGTTGGTTTGTTCATATCCTTTCTCGATAAACAAAGCTCGCCCACTTTCAAGCAAGGCACTTCTTTTTTGCTGTGCTCGTTTCTGCTTTGGTACATAAGGATATTTTCCAACTAGTAACTCATCTTCATGCACAGACATTGTATCACCTCATTAGTATCATAACATAAAATAAACAAACATGAACTCAAGTTCATATTTGTTGACACATCAACATGGAGGTGTAATACTTGTATTATCATTCATGTTGAAGATCTTCTCCTTCCCTATGTAATCCCCCTAAACTAAAGGGAGAAGTTATCGTCTTAAGAAAAAATGGAGGGTAATGACAAAATGGCAGCAGATAAAATTGCAAACGAAGGAGATAAGGTCCTGTTTGAACGAAGTGGATTAGTTATTGTTGGTGAAGTCGTTAAAGTAAGAGAGGAAAGTGTCATCGTAAGTATTAGCAAAAACGATGCTGAAGGAATAAATGTGGAAACCCCATTAACTGTCGTTTCCCACAAAAACTATCAACTTATTAATCAATGATAATTTAACTAGGAAGGCGTGAGTAGTATGACGGCTGATTCAAAAAATACAATTACTGTTGATGCAACAATCTCCTTAAAAGGCATTGTAAAAGCTATCTTTCAAGATACCATCCATGTACAAATAGGCGGAAAAGTTATTACGTTACCGATAGCAAGTGATAAGCTTTTAAAAAGTGAAAATTGACTATTTTAGTGAACTTAGATAATTTTAGGAATTCATTTAAGAATAAAAGACGGAATATTCGAATAAATAGGCATAGAGTAATGGTTTCATACCATTACTCTATGCCTTATTTTTGTTGTCTAGCAAAAAAGTCCTTAAAAATATAAAAAAAGAGTTGATAAATAAAGCGTTTACAATTATTATGATAAATAGATAGTTAGTAAGGTAAACAAAATAAAAGAAATAAGGAATAAGGAAGTATCTTTTTGCTAGTCTGACAGGTCAACAGGGGGAGTAAGATACGAAATAAATGTAAGCGTGTTCTGTTAGGCTGTGGCGGAATTTTGAAAGGGTTTACAAAAAAGGGATTTTAGGAAAAGGGGAGAGCATATGTCAACTTCAACAGTTGAAAAGGATTATAGCTATAACACAGCAAAATTATGGCAAGTTGGTTTTTTTACATTAAATAACACATCAACAAATCTTCATATGTTTATTTTAGGGTTTGTCTCTTATTACGCAACAGGAATAGCTGGGCTCGCAGTAATGTTAATAAGTACAATTTTAATGGCGACTCGCGTATTTGACGGACTGATCGATCCAACGATAGGTTATATTATTGATAAAACAGAATCAAAGTTTGGTAAATTCAGACCGCTGATTATTTTAGGTAATATCATTTCAGCAGGTACTATAATAGCTGTATACAGTGTCACTCATTTATTACCGGATTCTTTACAATTAGTTTTCTTTGTTGCCATGTTAGTCATAAATAAAATTGGTTATTCACTTCAAACGAGTGTGACAAAAGCAGCGCAAAGTGCTTTGACGAATAACCCAAAGCAACGTCCGCTTTATGCAATTTTTGACGGGATTTATAATGTAGGTGTGTTTACAGGTGGTCAAATTTTCGTTTCATCTTACCTAATGGCAAAACACGGTGAATTTAACTTGGCTTTATTTACTGAATTAAATAGTTTTGGACTTATTCTTGCTGGAGTATTTGCCATTTTAGCTGTCATCGGTATTTCAGAGAAAGACCGTAAAGAATATTATGGGCTAGCTGAGGAAACGACAGAAACAAAATTACGTGACTATTGGCCAGTAATCAAAGGAAATAGACCATTGCAAATGCTTTCGCTTTCAGCATCTATGGACAAGCTAGCGACTAGTCTGCTTCGCCAACCAGTCGTAGTGGTTATGTTGTTTGGGATTTTGCTAG
>NZ_JAIQUM010000060.1 GCF_020075705.1 Metabacillus rhizolycopersici
ACCTCTAAGCTTGAGTGAATCACAAAGAGGCGAAGGTGGGGGATAACTGCCCGTAAAAGCCCGATAAGTCTCGCTATCCATCAGTGGGGGATAAGGAAAACCCCCACTGATGGAAGTCTCGCTTTATAACGACTATAATGTTTAATGGAACACTATTTGTTGAAATGTAAGAACCATCTATCGTTGATCTGATAGATGGTTCTTTTCGGTGATGTTAGTGAAAAAATACAAAGAAATTATTCCAGCTGATTCGACGTTATTTGTAGTAGAGATTCTTTTACTGCTAAGATAGCTGTAAATATTCTTGTGTCTTCTCTGCCGCAAATTGAAACGCGTCAATCTCAGTAATACGCTCTTTATATGGTAATTTTTTATCCGATTCGAAATGATGCCTAAAATCAGGATTGAGGTCCTGCATTACGTGACGAAATTCATGAAACAGAATTTCAATTAATGGGATATACTCATCAAAGACAAAAACGAAAATAATCCCTAAATCTCTCCAATAAATAGCTGATTCAAATCGTAAATATTCTTCCTCTTCATCACCTAAGTCACTAATGATTTTATTTGCATCGAGTATCGAACAGAAAATAACAGGGATAGTAAAGAGTGAGTCTAAGTGTTTAAAAATCGTATCGTATAAGGATTCAATGTCCCAAGAAAATTCATCATCTAATACATACCAATTTTTGTGCTGCTGAAAAATAATTCGTTTTTCGAGAACTTGACTTAAATGCATGAATAACAACCTCCAATACATTTTCCTCAATAGTTCTTATAGGATATGCCCAAAAAGATTGTAATTATACATGTTTTTTAGGGTGTTTATCCATTTTTTTATTGCTTATGAATTTATAAAATTCTTGTAATGTGCTATTAAAATTGTACTAAATGGTAAACAAATCATATAGGTAAAGTACAACCTTTTCTTTGTATGAACAAAATGACTATGATACATTGGAGGAAGTTTGTTTATGTGAAGGGAGATTCATTTAGTGGAATTGCGAAAGTCAAATGATAAGTCGAGATCATTATACATAGTTTTGCTTATTGCAGGGATTGTTCTTGTCGCGTTTAATTTAAGGCCGGCGATTACTTCATTAGGGCCATTAGTTGGGATGATCCAGGAAGATGTTGGACTGGCGCATTGGAGTGCGGGACTGTTAATGAGTCTACCATTACTCGCTTTTGCCATCATGTCGCCGGTTGTACCGAAGCTTGCAAATCGTTTGACGAATGAGTTGCTGCTCGTAGTTGGTTTGTGTATTCTTTTAATCGGTATCGGGATTCGTTCCATCTCAATGGTGTTTTTTCTTTTTACTGGAACATTATTCATAGGTATCGGAATAGCTGTTGGGAATGTTCTCTTACCAGCCATAGTAAAGGATAAATTCCCTAAGAAATTCAGTTTAATGACAAGTGTTTATTCAACCTCTATGGGCGTCGTTGCTTCGTTAGCATCGGGAGTAAGTGTTCCTTTAGCGAATGGTTTGAACCTTGGATGGCAAGGGGCTTTACTTGTATGGGGTGTCCCAACAGTTATGGCTATCTTAATTTGGGTTTATCTTCTCAAATATAATCAGGGAAATCAAACGGAAATCAAAAAGGGTCGTTCCGGTGATAACCAAATCTGGCGTTCACCCCTTGCTTGGCAAATAGCGATATTTATGGGATTTCAATCATTTTTATTTTATGTCACGATCGCTTGGTTACCTGAAATCTTACATGATCATGGTTTAAGTATGGAGACAGCTGGCTGGTTGCTTTCCTTTGCGCAAATCATGGGATTACCGGCTAGTTTCTTCATTCCTGTCATCGCAGGACGGTTACGTTCTCAACTATGGCTTGCATTCGGGTTAGGTCTATGTTCAATCACTGGTTATGGAGGTTTACTCCTTGGCTCATCATATCCGATTTTGATTACAAGCATTATTTTAATTGGTATCGCATTGGGGGGATACTTTCCATTAGCTCTAAGCTATATAGGACTACGTGCTCGGAGTGCAAGACAAGCTGCAGAGTTATCGGGTATGGCACAATCAATCGGTTATATTCTCGCAGCAGTGGGGCCAATGTTTATTGGGTATTTGTATGATTTTGCTCATGTTTGGACAGTTCCACTTATGACAATGATCATCATATCTCTATTAGTTATGGTATTTGGTATGAGCTCCGGTCGAGATCAATATGTTTAATGGGCCAGCCTTGTTATCGTCGATTCAAATTTTTATCATCAAGGATACTGATTTGATTTTTGAATGAGCGGAGCAATGATTTTGCCCCGGTATTAGTGAAGTTACTACAAGTTAAAAAGAAAGTTCGTTATGACTGACTCGATTTTGGGTCAGTTTTTTTCTTTTTCTTATGTGTTCTACTAACATATAAATTTTCATTAGCTACATACTAAATGTATGAACTAAACCGAATAATAAAGGAGTATCGATATATGAAAAGAAAGCTGACTTGGCTGATTGTTATAGCAGGACTAATTCCTCCAATGATTGCCCAGGCCCATGTAAAGTGGTTTGCCAGCGTTGAACCTGAAAAGGTCAACATTGAAGAGATATTATCACCGTTTTTCATTACGATATCAGTGCTGTGTGCAGTTATATTAGCTGTTTTGTCACAAGTAATGGGGAGGGTAATGGATATTCCATTTGCTTCTAAAATCGATTTGAAATTGGATAGTTTCCGAAAATATTCTAGGCAATTGCTGAAATATGGGACAGCGGTTTCGTTTATTCTGCAAGTTTCGTATGGGACGATGTTTGCTCCTGAATTCACTATTCATAATACATGGCAAAGAGTAGTGATGTGGATCATTATCATTTTTTTATTGATTCCACATCATATTGCAACTAAAATAGCAGCTTTGTTTATGTTAGGCTTGTTTATCCAAATATGGAGTGATTCAGGTTGGTTTCATATGCTTGACTATGGATTTTATTTAGCAATCATTGGTGTGTTATTAGTAGGTAAAACAAGGTTTGAAACAGTTGGCTTTCCGTTTTTATATTTAGGAACTGGATTAAGCTTATGCTGGGTTGCGGTAGAAAAATGGGTTTATCCGACGATGACAATTGATATCATCCATCACCACCATGTTCCGACCTTTGGCTTTGAGGCGGGGATATTTGTCGTTCTATCGGCATTTATAGAATTTGTTGTAGGATATCTTTTAGTCGTGGGAATCTTAAATCGCGTATTGGCTGTCGTTGTCACAATTCTTTTTATACTAACGACAATGATCTTTGGTTATACAGAGGTTGTAGGTCATGCGATGATTCATATTGTTTTGCTAATATTTATCATTGAAGGAGTATCATTTTATCATCCTCCGATTAAAATACATAAGACCAGAATGGATCAAATGATATTTGTTTCGTTGAATTTTTTATTCGTTTTAAGTACGTTTTTACTTATTTATTATCGATTTGCATAAAAATTAATTTATGACTCAAAAAGGAAATTAGTAGGTGATACTATCGTTTGCTGCCATGACTCTAAAAACTAGACAAGATCACATCTAACTTCAAATAATCTGAACACAATCAAAGACCTATTCCGGTTTTTAACTGGAATAAGTCTTTGGTGACGATGTGAGCCAATCCTTATCTTCTATAGTGACATCTGTTAAAAATCTATAAGGTTCAATGTCTAGTATTTCAGCAATTTCATACAATCTCTCTATA
This sequence comes from Metabacillus rhizolycopersici, assembly GCF_020075705.1. The sequence continues at coordinate 3,696 of NZ_JAIQUM010000060.1, forward strand.
CTACAAGGTGTTTTATTATTTTCTATTTTTGATAAGTAATTTCTAGTTATATTTATTTTCTATATAAGTAAACTTTTACTTTGACTCTAACTTAATCAATTTGTTCAAAGTTTTTGTAGCAAGATATAAATGTTTGTCTTTTGGTTTTGAAGTGTATAACGGAATTTGAAAAAATGCCAGTATCTTATGAATAATAGCAAATCTTTTTTTATGATCATCGAGGAAGTCGATAATTTCATGACTTAAAGAATAAGCTAAAAAATACATTAGTAAAAAATCAAAGTTAAAAATCATTCCTATAATCATAATAAAATTCCTAACTGTTGCAAAATTAGTACTACATAGAGAATGATATCTACTTTGTTTGCTTAAGTTTTCTATTGTCAACTTAAAACTATTTTCATATGCGTTAATCGCCATGTGTTCTGCTGAATGGTATTTTCCTATTTCGGTTAATTTAGTATGCAAAATTGAAATTAAGTATGAAAGAAAATAAAGAAAATAGATGTAATGAACAGGATATACATCAAAAATAACTAGACATAAATATAATGATAAAAGGATCATTGTTGAACCAGTAAGTATTTCTGTAAGTCCTCTTAAAAATTTTATTTCTTCCATTTTATCTTCTATTTTTTCAAAAAGATTAAATTCATTCCATTTCTTTTCTTCATATTCCTCAACTTTAAATTTAACCTTACCATTTTTGTAATAACCTTCAACTTCGAATATATCACCTTCAAACGTCATTCCATTTTTATCGGCTGTACCTTCAAGATCAATATATTCCATTACATGTTCATCCTTTATGAGATATTTCCAAATCAAACTAAAATTTTAATTAAACCTCACTAATCGCTTTGTAACTAAATACATCCTCTTCTTTTTCTGGGCATAGTAGATTCTCCTCACTTATTGTGTATTATTCTACTTGCCCTTATTTTTATTGTCCAACTAAGTGTATCCTATCCAGTTATATAATGCCTAGTAGTAATCTTCAAGAATATTCGAAGATAAGGGATTGGTTGGAAATACTACAAGAAACTTCCCCCACTAAATAAAGGTTATTTTTCAACTGAAACATATTTTAATTATGTCAACAGCAATTGGAATAATTATAAAAGCGAGGAAATTGCAAACAATTATGATGGAAATATAAGGTATCATTTATTGGGCATTTCTATAGGGAAAAGAAAGAATGTAAATGAAGCTGTTCATAATGCAGTTGTACTAGATGAAGTAGCCAAACTGGCATTCCATACATTTTCAGTTGAATCCACAAATAGATCTAATAGATCAATTTCTGCTTGATAAGCACTATTTAAGAAAACACGGCCCGGTTGCTTATTATGGGCAAAAGTAATCCCTTTTTAGTGAGTAGAGAATGAAGTTTTAAGTGAAATCAAATAGTTCTTTACTAAAATTTATGATAGTAAAAGAGTTAAATAATAGGCATAAGAAAGGGTCGAACTATTTATAGTTCGGCTATACTTAGAAGTGTGACCATTAATTGGGAAGAATTTTGCTACTTTTCAAACTTCTATTATGGTATCTTAATATAGACAAATTTTATCAGGGGGAAAGACTGTCATGTGTAACTTAGACCTTCATGTGGATCAAGTTATTTCTTTTTTAAAAGAAAATGGAGGAAATCATGTATCTCATCTGATCTTCTTACAAGATAAAGAAGTTTATTGGGCCGGGCAGCAAAAAGTATTAATTATATATAAACGAATCGCTAATAAATTAGTAGTATTAGGTGATCCAATCGGTGAAGAATTATATATACAAGGAGCTATTAAAGAATTTAATGAATATTGCGAAAGTAAAGGACTCAAACCGATATTCTACCAAATTAGCCCTCAATTCATGCAGTATTATCATGAAACAGGTTATAGATTCCTGAAGTTAGGAGAAGAAGGAATCGTGAATCTCCAAACCTTTTCTCTTGAAGGAAAACGTTGTGCAAAATTACGAACAAGATTTAATAAATTTGCTCGAAATTCCTATACATTTATTGTTGTCAAACCACCTTATTCTAAAGAACTTCTTTCAGAGATTAAATCTATTTCGGATTCGTGGTTAGGAAAAAAGAAGGAAAAAGGATTTTCAGTTGTTTCTTTTAGTGAAGAATATATTTCTCGTTTCCCTATAGCCCTTTTATTTGATTCTGATAAGAACATTATTGCTTTTGCAACATTAGCAACTGATTATAAAAAGACAATTAGCATTGACTTAATGAGAAAATCTTCTGATAGCCCTCATGGAACAATGGATGTTTTATTTATTCATATCTTTAAATGGGCAAAAGATAAAGATTATCAAACATGTAGTTTAGGAATGGCACCACTCTCAAATGTTGGAAATTGTAAATATTCGTTCATAAGTGAAAAACTTATTCGCATGGTATATCTTCATGGAAATTCATTATATAATTTTAAAGGTCTTAGAGAATTTAAAAGTAAATTTGCTTGTACGTGGGAACCTAAGTATTTAGCTTCCAAAAAAACATTCCTGCCAGCTATATTTATACAATTGCTTTTACTAATCAATAGACAACCAACGCCTAAATATAAAGTTATAGGAAAAATTAAATACTTTTTTAATAAAGCCGGGTAACATGAAGGGATTTTCGTACAAATAAGGACTAAGCATTCTATTTTTTAACTAATCACATAATATACATTATATTCACTAGTTACGGCAATATCTTATTTTAACTAGTCATATAATGTGTAAAGTAGGTTCTTATTTTAGTTGGATTACCCACTTTTAACTCAGCATATAACGTGTCGCAAGATTTTTACTCTGCTAGCTGCGAAATAACCCCACTATGTACACTTCATTTTTTAGTGCTATGTGTAAAGTGACAATAAAGTTATTTAATTTTAAAAGATCAAACAAGCATAACCCTGTTCTAAATTTAGGACGGGGTTATGCTTGTTTGATTTTTGATGTAAGATACTTCACTACACTAAAAAATATAACAATAAAGTCGTTTAAAAATCTAAGTTTTATTCAACAATCTGGCCCGATTGTTGAATAGCATAATTGGCGTTTTTTAAACAACTTTATTATCATGAAACACTATGTTGCCACGGTTTTAAAAAGAAGGGGATACGTCCGTATTATTTAGTGTTCGTTTAAGTACACTTTTCCGAACGGATCTTTTATTTATAAAATCAATCAATTTTAACGTTCGTTAATGTTTTAAATCATTTTCTGAACGTTCTAATTTTTGAATGTAGTTTTACGAACGTTTTTGATAGAATAATAGGAAAGAAGGTTTGAAAAGGAGTGAAAAAATGGATGTTCGCAAATTTGGTTACATACAAGTCAGCGGCAAAGATCAAAATGAAGGTCGATGGTTAGAAGCCAGAAAAAATTAGGAGTCGATGAACGAGACAACTTTTTGGGCAAACAGAGTGGAAGAGATTTCAATCAAGTTCAGTACCTATTAATGAAACGAGTTATCTGTACTTGTCTAATTTTATTTTAATCTTTTTAGTGTGACAATAAATATCAATGACAGGACCAATATCTTTTGTAAATTGTCCATCTTCACAATAAGTAAATTCCAGATCAGAGCTAGTTTGCATGCTCTCGTTAATCATTATGTCAAACTCGATTGGATATACGATTGCTGCTGTAACTTTTATTCAAGCTATTTAGGGAAAATTGCTAACTATCAAGGAAGTAAATATGATGATATGACTATTATTTATATGTTTGTGTATGCTTTTTCGCCGGCATTCAGTTTGATGAAAGCACATGCAACCTCTCCCTATTTTGTAAATATCATCTTTTGTCCAGTCATTGTATCCTAATGATTATTCCCCGATTTCCTTCTAAATGAAATCGCTCTCATAATATCATGGTAAATGATTAAGTACGTAAACAGACTTTTAAGCAACGAATCTGGTTTTATGAAGGGAGGGAATTATTGTGAAAATGAAATGTTTTCTTTTTCCTTTAATTCTTATTATTTTGTGTGGTTGCAGTGTACTTGGAAATAAATCTACCGAGTATGAAGTTGTATATAAGGGTGAAGTACATAAACAGAAAGCCATTGAAACTAAAAAGTCACATAAGGATGAACCGTATACGATTGGCATTGTGCCTAAAATTGAGGGAATCCCTTATTTCAACGCTGTGAAAGAAGGAGCTTTAGAAGCTGGGAAAGATTTAGGGGTAAATATTATTTATAAAGGACCATCTTCTGCTAGTTGGAAGGAGCAGGCCCAAATAATAGACGAATTTATTGAAAGAAATGTAGATGGCATTGCAGTCGCTGCAAACGATCCTTTAAAATTGGGAAGTGTTTTGCAAAAGGCAAGAAATAGGGGGATAGAAGTGATTACATGGGATTCAGATACTAACCCAGAATTCCGAAGTTTTTTTGTCAATATGGTAAACTCAGAAATATTAGGGAGACATTTAATGGATGCGCTTGCAACAGAAATAAATGAGAATGGAAAATACGTAATATTAACTGGCTCGTCCACTGCAGCGAATTTAAACGATTGGATAAAATGGATGGAACAACAAAATGTTGAGTATTATCCAAATATGGAACTGGTTGAAGTGATACCAACAAATGAAGATCCTCATATAGCTTATATGACGGCACAAAAAATTTTAGATAAATACCCGGATTTAAAAGGGATTATTGGTGTATCTACAGTCAATCCTCCTGTAGCTGCACAGGTTGTAAAAGATAAGGGAAAGATAGGTGATATAAAAGTGATCGGTGTATCGTCGCCCCTTTTAATGAAGCCTTTTCTACAAGAGGGAGTTGCACAAATGATAACACTGTGGAGCCCTCAAAAACTGGGATACTTAACTGTTAGTTTGGCTACTAACTTACTAAATGATGAAAGTCCATATAATGGACAACAAATTCGAAATATTGGTGTCATTGAATATGATGGCGATATGGTAATCATGGGCCAACCAATTGATATCACAAAGGAAAATGTTGATCAATATGATTTTTAAAAATAAATCAATAAATGATTTGAGATTATCAAACAAATTAATTATTACGTACGTATTATTAACTGTTATTCCAATGGCCATATTAGGATTCATCGTATATAGCCAATTTTCAAAATCTATTGAGAGACAGGTTGGGGAATATGTCCCTCAATTATTAAGTCAAGCGAATCAAAATATAGAAAATGAAATTAGAAAACTTGAAGATTTACCTGAACTTATTTATAGCTCTGGTGAAGTGATGGAAGTTTTAAGGGATCATCGTGTACAAAATAAATCATCGCTTCTTCGAGGTAAGTATATTGTTCAAAACTATTTATCTAGTATTTACCTTACTTCAAATAATTCTAATATATTGGGTGCATTTTTAATTTCAAATCAGCGCCTATTTGCTAGCACTCGAACATCCTATCAAGGATTCGGTTTTGATGATGGGTCATTTCCCTATGCAAACGATACGATTCAAGTCGGTAATATGGATTTGTTGTTATCCAATCAAATAAATTTAACATTTAAAGATAATCCATCGTATATATTACTTGTTAAACAAATTACAGACTTTGATAATAGAGAACATTTAGGCACCTTATACTTAGCTGTGAATGTGAGCTTTTTTGAGAAAGTACTAGAAGACTTGAATAGTAAAGACAATAATGAAATGTGGCTCATGGATAAACAAGGTAAGATTTTTTATCATACAAATGCAGGTAAAATAGGGAAAACAATGGAAGAGATTAATGAATTTCCATTTTTAAATGGAAGTTTCCGTACAAATGTGAATGGTCAACAAACACTAATTAGTTTAGCTGAGGGGAAAGAATTTTCTTGGATTTTAGGACATAGTATTCCGAAGAAAAATTTAACGGAACAAACGGATATTGTTAGAAATGTAACCGTTGTTATATTTATTATAATGGCTTGTATCACGACTGTTATTTCTATTCTTTTGGCATGGACAGTAACAAGGCCGATTAAACAATTGAGTCATATCATGAAAGATGTAGAGACAGGAGATTTTAATGTTGAAATTCCTATTCATTCTGGTGATGAAGTCGGTATCCTGGCAAAAAGTTTTCGCTCGATGCTTTTCAAAATACGAGAATTGATTCAAAAAAATTACTTGAGAGAAATTCGGCAAAAAAATGCTGAATTATATGCGTTGCAGTCTCAAATTAACCCTCATTTTATGTACAATACGTTGGAAACGATCGGAATGGCAGTTGAGGAAGGCGAGCAAGAGCAGAGCGTTCATATGATTGCATTGCTAGGGAGAATGATGAGATTTTCGATTAGTAATAAAGACAGTCTTGTTTTAATTTCCAGCGAAGTTCAGCATATTCGTGACTATCTGAGTATTCAAAAGTTCAGATTTGAAGACCGGTTATCCTTTCATATTCATGAAGATATTAATAGTATCAAGTATTATACTCCGAAGTTTGTTATGCAACCAATTATTGAAAACGCAATCAAATACGGATTGGAGAAAAGAAAAGAAATAGTGATTGAAATAGAAGTGGTTGAAGAAATCACTCCAGATGGAAAGGCAGTTATTTTATTTATTATCCGAGATAATGGGCCTGGTATGGAAGAAAATACATTATTAAGGATAAAAGATTTGTTAGTATCGGATCCAATGAAAAGCAGAGATTCCGGATTTGGGATTATTAACGTACATGCTAGGATTGCGATGATGTTTGGCGAGGAATATGGATTACAACTAAAAAGTAAAGTGGAGAAAGGAACGGAAGTCTTTCTGAGAATTCCCAAAACCATCGAACCTAAAATAGAGTAATGTCGAAAGGGGAAGTTAACAGTGGGGATAATTAAAACTGTTATCGTAGATGACGAGCCAAGAATTAGAAAAGGAATCGAAAGACTTGTACTCTCAAATGGAGAAGAGTGGGAAGTTATCGGCGTGTTTACCGATGGACAGGAAGCATATGATGCCATTGTGAATACGTTTAAATCAATCGATTTACTAATCACAGACGTTCAAATGCCCATCATGGATGGTTTAACTCTCATTAAAAAATTAAACAGTGAATCGAAGGATTTTTTCTCGATGATTATTAGTGGCTTTGATGATTTCAAATATGCACAAGAAGCCATTCGCGAAGGGGCAAATGATTATATTTTAAAACCAATTGATCGAGAAAAATTTCAATTACAACTAAATGATGTAAAAGAAAAAATTATTCGAAAGCGAAAAGAAGAAGATAGATTGAGAGATATTCAAGAAAGGGCGTCACAACTATCTTATTCCAAACAAATTCAATTTTTAAGTGAGGTGACCTGGAATGATGAAACAGATATTTCGTTAATGGAATGGGTTTTCCAGTTTCCTCAGGGGCGATATAAATTTGCCCATATCGACATCGATCAAATTTTTACAAAAGCGAATGAAGTTTCATCATCAGAGCTTAGAACTTGGCATTTTGCTGTTGAGAATATTATTAAAGAGACGATGGCAAATGAATTAAGCAATCAAGGGGTTGATGCTTGGATCTGGAAGAATGATAATTTAAGTTTTTGGTTATTGTTATTTGATAAGGAGATAAATAGAATTGACTCATCTTTTTCCTACTTAATTGAGGAATATTTATTAAAGTTAAAAAAGACAATTCGACAATATTTGAAATTTACAGCGTCGATTGCAATCGGAAATGAATTTGAGGATTTATCACTTTTGCCAACGATGAGAGATCAATTACTATCATTAATACAATTTCGAATTATTGAAGGCAATAATAGGATTTTCCAACTAAGTACTTTGAACGATCTTTCAAGCGAAAAACCATCGATTATGCCATCTTCGGTCTATAAGTATACAGAGCAGATCGTAAATGCGCTAGGAGAAAAAAATGAAGCTGATGTGTCAAAGGCTCTCTTTAATTTTTTCCAGGAAATGGAGACTTTAAAATCACCTTTAATAATTCAGGAATCTATACAATATTTATGTATCCGTAGCATTAACCATTGGGTAGAAAATGATGGTTTGGCTGAAGATATCAACATGCTTATTGAGGCATTTAAAATAACTAAAAAATCGAGTAATTTAATTCAATTAAAGGATGGAATTAAGACCTGGATGATCCGTTTAGTAAAGAAAATGAAAGAAATAAATTCCAGTCATTCCGATCCGATTCATCAAGTAAAAACGTGGGTTAATCATCATTTGAGCGAAAATATTACGATCAAGAAATTGGCGGACAACGTATACTTAAACCCTACTTATTTATGTGAAATATTTAAAGCGCAGACGGGTGAAACTGTATTAAATTATGTGACAAATGCAAGATTAAAAAAGGCAAAGGAATTATTAGAAAAGACTGATTTGAAAATTTATGATGTAGCTACAAATGTAGGCTACCAAGATACGAAATATTTTAGTCGACTATTTAGACAATGGACAAATCAGTCACCATCCCAATATAGGGAGAGATATAATAAACTCTATTAATAAGCAGAGTAAGACTACTCTTTGGAGATTTTATTCCAATGAGGGTCTTTTTTTTAATGATCCGAACAATATCCCCCTAATCAGAATATTGTCTCCTAGTAATAAAGCTACATTCTTTATATAGTGAAATTAACAAGAAGGTTGACTGATAAGTTATCATATTCTAATGAAAAAGATGTCAACAAATAAGTAATGAAAGGAAGTGTACGTATGGCATTGATCGGTCCTTCACTTATGTGTGCTGATATGGGGAATCTTCAAGATTCAGTTTTAAAACTAGATCAAGCAGGAGTAGATTTTTTCCATATCGATGTAATGGATGGGAAATTTGTTCCGAACTTTACATTAGGTCCGGATTTAATTAAGAGATTAAGAGAATTTACAGAAAAACCTTTCGATGTACATCTTATGGTTGATAAGCCGGAAGATTACTTAAATTTGTTTATTGAATCAGGTGCAGACATGATATCTGTTCATGCGGAAGCTACGAATCATTTGCAAAGAACATTACAAACAATAAAAGATAAAGGTTTGAAGGCAGGAGTAGCTATAAATCCTGCAACTTCTATTCATGATATTGAGTATGTGTTGGATGTAGTCGATTATATAACGGTGATGACTGTAAATCCTGGATTTGCGGGACAAAAATTTGTTCCACTTATGAACAAGAAGCTAAAAGATTTAACAAATCTAATAAATGAAAACGGATACAAAATTGATATTCAAGTAGATGGAAATATTGGCTATGAAACTATTCCTAATGTATTGAAGAATGGGGCTAATATGCTAGTTTGTGGAACTTCTAGTTTATTTAAGCCAGACCTTCCATTAGCATTAGCGGTTGCTAAACTACGAAATTTTATCGAAGATGTCGAAGTCAATAAAAGTATAAAAATGTGAGGGATAAACATGGCTGAAATAACGGTTGTAGGGAGCATCAACATGGATATCGTTGCTCTAACAAATCGATATCCTGGACATGGGGAAACCCTTTTTGGACATAGTGTGAAAACCTTATGTGGCGGTAAAGGGGCTAATCAAGCAACAGCTTGTGCTCGGCTTGGAAAATCAGTAAATATGATAGGTTCGATCGGTCTTGATTCATACGGAAAAGAAATAGAGAAAAATTTTAAAGAGAATCAGATAGAGACCTCTTTTTTAAAACTAGTTGAAGATGAATCAACTGGATGTGCCATTATTACCGTAGATGCGACAGCTGAAAATACAATGCTAGTCGTTAAAGGGGCTAATGATTCTTTAAACGAGCATGATGTTCAAAAGGCTTTTTCGCAAATAGAAACCAGCAAAATTTTACTAGTACAAATGGAAATTCCTGAAGCGGCGGTTATTCGTGCCATGATGGAAGCTAAAAGGAAAGGGATGTTCATCATCTTGGATCCGGCTCCTGCAGAGGGTGTCACAAAACAAGCTTTGCTTTATGCGGACATCATTACACCTAATCTGCAAGAAACAAAACAGCTAACGGGAATTGATGTAACGTCAATCAAAACAGCCATCGAAGCAGGCAAATATTTTGATCAATATCTTGGTGTTAAAAATAGTGTGATCAAAATGGCTGATAAAGGCGCATTGCTATATGAAAACGGCAAATCAATCTTTATTGAAGCGATTCCAGTGAAAGCTGTAGATACGGTTGGAGCTGGTGATTCATATGCTGGGGCATTGGCATGTGCGCTAGCAGATGGAGAAAGTCTTGAATCAGCTGCGCGATTTGCGGCGATTGTGGCAGCGCTTAAAGTATCCAAATTAGGAGCGCAATCAGGATTACCTACAATGGATCAAATAAATGAATATTGTGCAGAACATAATCTTACTTATTACGGTCTTCAGACGAGACAATTAAGATAAAGCTGCAAGAGCTAGAACGGAGGGTGAAAGTGACTAAATATTTACTAGAAATGACGAATATTAGTAAAACATTTCCTGGTGTAAAGGCACTCGATGATGTGAGTCTCCAAATTAAAAAAGGAGAGGTTCATGCTTTAATTGGAGAAAACGGAGCGGGAAAATCGACATTAATAAAAATACTAGCTGGAATATACACACCTGATGAAGGAGCGAACTTCCTTTTTGAAGGAAAAGAAGCACAGATTAATAAACCAATCGATGCGACACTAAAAGGTATATCTATTATTTATCAAGATTTGAGTTTATTTTCTAATTTATCGGTTGCGGAAAATATTTATATAGGACGCGATAGTAATAAAAAGCCATGGAAAAAAGTAAATTGGAGCGAAATGGAAACAATCGCAAAAAAAGCCCTTAAAGAACTAGATTTTGAAGTCGATGTTCACACTCCAGTGGAAAAACTAAGTATTGCCCAGCAACAATTAATTGAAATCGCTCGTGCACTTGCGTTTGATTCAAAATTAATTGTTATGGATGAACCGACCTCTTCGCTTTCAACTGGGGAAGTTGAAAAACTGTACAAGGTAATTAATAAGTTAAAACAAAGAGGAATATCTATTATTTTCGTCAGCCATAAACTAAAAGAATTATTTACGGTTTCAGATCAATTTACAGTATTACGTGATGGGAAGTATGTAGGTAGCTATCCTGCGACTAAACTAGATGAAGATAAATTAATTACATTAATGGTAGGTAGACAAGTACAGTATGAAAAAAATCAAAAAAGAATAGCTGGTGGCCAAACTTTACTAGAGCTTCATCAACTATCGAAGGATGGAAATTTTAAGGACATTTCCTTTGAACTAAAAGCGGGAGAAGTGCTAGGTATTACAGGATTAGTTGGCTCAGGCCGTACAGAACTTGCACAAGCTATTTTCGGAATGAACAGACCGGATTCAGGGGTAATGAAGTTAAACGGTGAATCTGTCCAAATTAAATCATCAGTAGATGCTGTGAAACACAAGATTGCTTATATACCGGAGAGTAGGAAAACACAAGGTCTTATATTAGGGCAATCAATTATTAATAATATTTCTCTCCCAATTTTGCATCAGCTGCGTGATCGTCTTGGATTGATTAAACGTAAAAAAGAAATTGACTTGGCCAATCACTATGTTGAAACACTTGATGTGAGACCTGCACTTCCACATAGAGCAGCAGGAGATCTTTCCGGAGGAAATCAGCAAAAAGTAGTCATTGGAAAATGGCTCTCTACAAAACCGCAAATATTAATCATTGATGAGCCAACAAACGGAATTGATATCGGTGCAAAAACAGAAATTCATAAATTACTTCGACAACTCGCAGCTGAGGGAATGGGTATTATTGTAATTTCATCAGAATTACCAGAGGTACTAGCGGTAAGCGATCGTATTTTAGTCATGAGGCATGGGAAAATAGCAGGGGGATTAAATATTGAAGAAGCAACGCAAGAAAACATTATGAATTACGCCTTGTTCGGCTCTCAAAATGCTACAACAGAAACGGACACGCCCGTTAGTCAGGGGGTTATTGCATGAAAACATTTTTAAAGTCAAAAGAAATGAGTATTGTAGGCGTTGTGTTATTACTTTGTATCACATTAGCCTTTGTAAGCCCAGTTTTCCTTACTGCAGATAACCTTCTAGATGTTTTAAAGGCAAACTCAGTCATCGGTATTTTAGCGGTAGGAATGACGTTAATTATCATTACTGGGGGAATAGATGTATCTGTTGCTGCAGTGACAAGTGCTGTCTGTGTCATTACAGTCAAATTAATGATGATTATGCCGGATCATTTTATTTCCTTATTATTAGCATTTTTAGTTGCACCATTATTAGGAATTCTCCTAGGAGCTCTTAATGGAGTGTTAGTATCGAAGATTAAGATTCCAGCAATTGTTGTAACGTTAGGGATGATGAGTATAATCAATGGATTAGTTCTCTATATAACGAATGGTGTATATCTAAATAGTAGTAATTTTCCGCAAATTTTTATTAACTTTGCAAATATAAAAATATTTGGCGTATCAATTATTATTCTCATTTTTGCAGCTGTTGCTTTTTTAACATGGTACATCTTGAAATATACATTAATCGGACGCGAAGTGTTAGCTATTGGTGGAAATAAAGAATCCGCGGTACGAGTGGGGATAAACTTCGATAAAGTTCAAATTTTTGTATTTTCATATATGGGCTTTTTAGCAGGGATTGCTGCAATTGCTCAAACTGCATATACAAAATCAGTAGATCCAAATGGGATGCTTGGTTTAGAGCTAATGGTTATTGCTGCTGTTGTACTAGGCGGAGCTAACATTATGGGTGGACGTGGCACCATTTTGGGAACAGTTTTAGGAGTGTTGTTGTTAGGTATTATTCAGAACGGTCTTATCTTAGCTCAAATTGATCCATTTTGGCAAAAAGTATTTACTGGAATCATTATTCTATTAGCCGTTTCTTTTGATCAACTTCAATATAAACGCTCACAAAACAAGTTAGCCAAGATCGAAGTAGAAGCTTAAAAAAGGGGTGAGAAAATGAAAGCGATATCATTACCAAAAGAGAATATTTTAGGATTAATTGCTTTAAGTGTATTTGTGCTAATGAGTCTCTTTATACCAGGGTTCTTTGGCCATAATAATTTAAATAATATGATGTTCCAGCTTCCGGAATTTGGATTACTTGCCATTGCGATGATGATTGTGATCGTGACAGGTGGTATTGATCTATCTATCACATACATTGCGGCATTATCAGGAGTAACTATTGCTATTATGCAAAGCCATGGATATCCAATCATTCCGTCTATTATCGTAGGAATTATCGTAGGGCTCTTATGTGGTTTGTTAAATGGAGTGATTGTATCAAAAATCGGTGTTTCTCCAATCCTTGTTACATTGGGAACAATGGTGTTGTTTGAAGGAATCATCCTTAGTATTACAAAAGGGAATTCTATATCTGGTTTTAGTGAGGTTTATAGTCTAATAGGAAATGGCTATTATATGGGGATTGTTCCACTTTCAATGATCATCTTTATTATCATGGCGATATTAACGGGCGTTCTCTTAACAAAAACTAAATGGGGCAGAAGCGTTTATATGGTTGGTAGTAACCCAGTAGCTTCCCTATTTTCTGGGGTAAATAATAGTAGAGTCCTAATGAAAGTTTATTTATTTGCTGCATTGCTTTCAGTAATTGCTTCTATCATTATGACTTCACGTTATAACTCAGCAAAAGTAGATTTAGGGTCTTCTTATCTTTTACAAAGTGTATCTGCAGCCGTTCTTGGTGGAACAGAAATTCAAGGTGGCTATGGAAAAGTAATTGGAACAGTATACGCAGCTATCATTTTCCAAATGCTCTCCAGTGGACTGAATTTACTAGGTGTTCCAAGGTCAATCGTGAACGTCATTATGGGAGCTATTTTGATCTTTGTCTTAGTATTAAACTTCGTAAAATATAAATTGGATGAAAAAGCTCAAAAAACAGCTGTAGCATAAGGAAATGTATGTTATCTGATTTCCAGATTAATATAAAAAAACTTTATTAGAGGGAGAAAAATATGAAAAAAATTCTTGGACTTATTACATCAGTAATGCTTGTAGGAGTTTTATTAGCAGGATGTGTGTCAGGCGGTGCTGCTGGAAGTAGCAGTGAAAAACAAAGCAGAGGTGACAATGACAAAATAAAAATTGCTGTTGTTCCAAAGTTGATTGGTATTCCATATTTTAACTCTTCCGAAGAAGGTGCGATTCAAGCAGGTAAAGATTTAGGGGTAGAAGTTATTTATACTGGTCCAACAGAAGCAGATGCAGCACAACAAGTAAAAGTTATTGAAGATTTAATTAGTCAAAATGTTGATGCAATCGCAGTTGCACCAAATGATGCTGCATCATTAACACCAGTGCTTAAAAAAGCAAAAGAGCAAGGAATTATTATCATCGACTGGGATACACCAGCTGACCAATCACTTGTAGAACTATCTGTTCACCAAATTGATGACGAAGCATATGGTCGTCACTTTACAAAAACGCTTGTTGAACAAATGGGCACTGAAGAAGGAGAAATTGCTATTGTAACAGGTGGACTTTCTGCAGCAAATTTAAATACTTGGATTGATGCTGCAAAGAAAGAAATAGAAGAGAATTATCCTGGACTTAAGTTAGTAACAGATAAAATTCCTACCGATGAAAAACAACAAGTAGCGTATCAAAAAACATTAGATTTAATGAAGTCTCATCCGAATTTAAAAGGTATTATGGTTTTTTCAACACCAGCGCCACTTGGAGTAGCTCAAGCAATCCAGGAAAAAGGAATGCAGGATAAAATTGCAGTTATCGGTGGAACATTACCAAAGGATTCTATTCCTTATTTAGAAGATGGTTCTTTAGATATGGCCGTATTATGGGAGCCAGATAAATTAGGATATTTAACAGTTTCCCTTGCAAAAGATTTAGTTGAAGGGAAAAAACCAGAAAATGGACAAAATGTTGAAAATGTAGGGGAAATTGAGCTTTGGAAAGATGGAAAAACTGTTATCATGGGACCTCCTACTGACTTTACAAAAGAAAATGCTGGAGACTATGATTTCTAAACCGTAAATTCTAAATCCCTCTTAATTGAACTATGCAATCAAGGGGGATTTTTCATAAAAAAGAATAGGGAGTTAACAAATATGATACAGGAGCAAAATTATAAAATTAAGGACCATAAAATTCGCGAAGCCTTTTTCAAATTAAAAAGAGAGCAGCCGGAACGATTCAAACAGAAATTGAATTTGTCATGGAGTAATTGGGGATTTGGGCTTGAAACGTTAGAAGCCTCAGTTAAAAGATTAAAAGAAAGCGATATTAATTTTATTGAACTTCACGGAAACCATTATGGGGATGATCTTGGTTATCAAGCCGAAGAAACAATAGAGATCCTTACAAAGTATGAAATGAAAGTATCTGGTGTGTGCGGAATGTTTTCAGTAGAAAATGATCTTTCTAGCAATATTCCAAGTAAACGGCAAGCAGCGATTGATTATATTAAGAGAGAACTTGAGTTCATGAATAAGGTTGGAGGACATTATTTATTAGTTGTACCAGGGGCTGTAGGTAGACCTAATGCATATGACGACGCAGAGTTTGAGAGAAGCGTGGAGACGTTAAACATCGTTAGTGATCTATTTGTGAAATATGGCATCAAAGGAGTAATTGAGCCGATTCGTGCCGCAGAAACGAGTTTCATTCATACAGTAGCTGATGCAAAAAATTATATTAAGGCAGTAGGGCACCAAGGAATCAATCATATTAATGCTGACGTGTATCATATGCAATCAGAGGAAGCACATATTGGTGAAGCAGTTCTTGAAGCAGGAGATCAACTTGTCAATCTTCATATGGCAGATAGTAATCGTGGTGCATTGGGACAAGGTTTTATGGATTTAGACACGATCATTATGGCATTATATCTAATTGGCTATAATCAGGACGGGAAATTTGTTACTCCTGAACCACTAGGCCCAGGTGGAGATCCTTACCCTGCAATGAACTCTATTCCTGACCCTAAAAAATTAAATCATTTAGTTTCACAAACTGCAAATTATTTTAGAGAACGTGAAAACATACTTCTAGAAAGAAATGAATAACAAGGACTAAAACTTTGAGTTCAAAAGTTGGGGGTTTTTAGGGGGGAATAATTATATTAGCTAATAAGTTGAATCTAATAAAAGTTGATATTGCTAACAGTCGAACAGCTTTAGGTATTGAGTTTGGTTCTACTCGTATCAAAGCAATTTTGATTGATTCCAGTCATTCGCCAATAGCTTCCGGAAGCTATGCATGGGAGAATATTTTGAAAGAGGGGATATGGACATATTCTCTTGATGATATTTGGAAAGGTCTTCAAATAAGTTATCAAGAAATGGCAACTGAAGTGAAAGAAAAGTATGGAGTAACTCTTCAAAACGTTGGTTCAATTGGCTTTAGTGGGATGATGCACGGCTATATGGCGTTTAACAAAGATGGAGAGTTGTTGGTTCCATTTCGTACCTGGAGGAATTCAATCACTGAACAATCGGAAAAAAAATTAACAGAGCTCTTCAATTATAATATCCCGCAAAGATGGAGCATTGCTCATTTGTATCAAGCAATTCTAAATGAAGAAGAACATGTAGAAGATATTGATTTTTTCACCACACTAGCTGGCTATATCCACTGGAAGTTGACAGGCAAAAAAGTTTTAGGGATTGGAGATGCTTCCGGTATGTTTCCAATTGATGTGGAAACAAAGAATTATGATATAAGGATGATTCAAGCTTTTAATGATTTGATCAGTGAAAAGAATTATCCGTGGAAATTAGAAGAAATTTTACCACAGGTGATGCTTGCCGGCAATCAAGCCGGGCACTTATCAGAAGAAGGAGCAAAGCTATTAGATGTGTGCGGGAACCTTCAAGTTGGTATTCCACTTTGTCCTCCAGAAGGCGATGCAGGAACTGGTATGGTCGCAACAAACAGTGTTTCAGAGCGTACAGGAAATGTTTCAGCAGGAACTTCAGTGTTTGCTATGATTGTGCTGGAAAAAGAATTGAAAAAGGTTTATCCGGAGATTGACCTAGTTACCACGCCTTCTGGTAATCTGGTTGGTATGGTTCATGCGAATAACTGTTCATCTGATATCAATGCTTGGGTGAAGCTTTTCAGTGAGTTTTCAGAAGTTCTAGGTTGTAAAGTAAATACAGACAAAATCTTCGAAATCTTATTCAATAAGGCCCTTGAAGGGGATAGGGATTGCGGAGGACTATTGTCTTACGGCTATTATTCTGGTGAGAATACCACAGGAATGAGAGAAGGTCGGCCATTATTCGTACGTTCACCAGAAAGTAATTTCAATCTTGCAAACTTTATGCGCGTACATTTATTCTCAGCACTTGGAGCTCTGAAAATCGGAATGGATATTCTGTTAAATGAAGAAAATATTCAGATTGACAAAATATTGGGACATGGAGGATTGTTTAAGACCAAAGGTGTTGGACAAAAGGTAATGGCCGCAGTTATGAATGCACCTGTATCTGTTATGGAAACTGCTGGTGAAGGCGGTGCATGGGGGATTGCTCTGCTTGCATCTTTTATGACCAAAAGAGAAGAAAATGAATCATTGGAAGAGTATCTTGACAAAAAAGTATTTATTGACTATGCCGGTGTAAAAGTAGATGCAGACGAAAAAGATGCTGAAGGCTTTGAAGTCTTTATCAAGCGCTATAAACAAGGACTTACAATCGAGCAAGCAGCCATTGATAGTTTAATTTAAAAGAAGAAAGAGCAGCTTTGTTATAACAGCTTAATTAAGAAGTTTTTCATGCTAAGCTTGAATTAAAAAGATAGGAAGGAAACAGTATGTTAGAACAGTTGAAAAAAGATGTTTTGGAAGCGAATCTTCAGCTTCCAAAACATGGTCTAGTCACTTTTACCTGGGGAAATGTAAGCGGAATTGACCGAGAACAAGGTTTAGTTGTTATTAAACCAAGCGGTGTTCCATACGAAAAGTTAAAAGTTGGGGATCTTGTTGTTTTAAATCTTGATGGCGAAATCGTGGAAGGGACTTTAAGACCTTCTTCCGATACCCCGACACACCTTGCTCTGTACCGTGGATTTTCGCAAATTGGCGGAATCGTTCATACTCATTCACCATGGGCTACGAGCTGGGCACAAGCTCATCGGCCGATTCCAGGGCTTGGAACGACGCATGCGGATTATTTTTACGGTGAAATTCCTATAACACGTCTACTAACTCAACAAGAAATTATGAATGGATATGAATTAGAAACAGGCAATGTCATCATAGAAACTTTTGAAAAACTAGACCTTGACCCAATAGCAATGCCAGGCGTTCTTGTCGCTTCACATGCCCCATTTTGTTGGGGAAAGAATGCAGATGAAGCTGTTCATAATGCAGTTGTACTAGATGAAGTGGCCAAAATGGCATTCCATACATTTCAGTTGAATCCACAAATAGACGTAATAGATCAATTTCTGCTTGATAAGCATTATTTAAGGAAACACGGTCCGGTTGCTTATTATGGACAAAAGTAATTCTCTTTAAAGTGAGTAGAGTATTTTGTGGCAGATGTTGCTAGTATTAAGAATATAATATTATATCCATTCCTAGTGTAATATCAACAGATTTTGGATCTTTAATTATGCTAAATCGTTATAAAATGAGACTTCCACCAGAGGGGATAAAGAAAAACCCTACCGACGGAAGTCTCGTTTTATGTTATTTTCATTTAATTATGCTTTCTCTACATTGATTTTACTGAGATGGATTCCGACTTTTCATTGTGGTATACCCACTGCTCTAGGGGCTGTTGGAAATGCGCCATCATCCAACCTAGAATCTTTCCAATAAAATATGCGGCGGCCAGTGTTCCGATCCCGATTGAGCCAAATGAATGAATGAAAATTAAACAAACTGCACCGGCCACACAAACATTAAGTAAATCACTTGTAATTTTGGCTTTGCTAAATATCAGCTTAAATCGTTCGCTAACTACATGCGTTAACGCATCGTAAGGCATTAATGGAAATTTTGCAGTAAAATAACCGAGTAAACCACTTGATACAATGAATAAACTAATAATTAAATAGATACATTGAACAATGATTGTTTCGGGCGTTGGGAGAAGTTGTACGATGAAGAGTGTAGCATCCATAAAGAATCCAAATAAAAATGCGATAATTAATTGAAGCAAATACTCTTTTAACTTGATTTTTTTATTTAAAATTACTTGAATGATAATAAATAAAACATTTGCAAGCACCGTTGTTATGCCGATCGATAAGCCTGCAGTTAATGAAAATGCGTATGCTAGTGATGACACGGGAGATACGCCAAGTCCTGCTTGAATCGAAAAGCTAACGCCAAGTGACAAAATAAATAAACCGAGCACGTACAAGCCGAGTCGCTTCATGGGGACATTTATACAATTCATAAAATCCTTCGCTTTCTATTATAATATTTTACTAATTTATCGTATCATCAATTTTGAGATATGAAAAATATATATATGATAAACTAATCATATGAAAAAACATATGATGGAGATGTGAAATGGATATTCGAAAATTACATTACTTCAAAGAAATTGTGAAACAGGGCAGCATTTCAAAAGCAGCAGAAGTGCTACACATCGCACAGCCACCGCTTAGTCAACTATTAAAAAAGCTTGAGACGGAGCTTGGCACGACTTTAATTCATCGTTATCGCCAAAAATGGGAGCTGACAGAAACTGGTGAACTATTGTATCGATATGCCACGCAAATGACCATGCAAATGCAAGCTGTGAAGGAGCAAATTCAGGAGATTGAACAAGGTACTGCGGGAATGGTGCGCATTGGTGTATCGACAGCCTATTCGAATATGCTGATTGATTATATCATTAAGTATAGAGAACAATACCCAAATGTTAAGATCAGTATAATTAACAGCAACTCTGAAGAATTATTAAAACGGCTCGAACAAAGAGAAATTGATGTTGCCTTACTTTTACGTACAAACAATAGTGAACAATATAATATGAGGATTTTAAAAGGACAACCATATGTCGTTATTATCCCGACTAGTTGGTCTTCTTCTTTTCCATCACAGCACGCTACGTTTGAACAGATTGCCCAGTACCCATTCATTATGCTAGGAGCGATGGAAGGAGTCTCCTTCACTGAAGACATTCTTAAAGCTTTTGATGATCATCACGTTAAGCCAAATATCATTATCGAGTGTAAAGATATAATGATGGTTGCATCACTTGTTGGTAGAGGAGTAGGCTTATCTGTTATTCCAAGAATGGATTATGCATCGCCATTATTAGAACATATAACACATTTAGAACTAAAACACTTTGATTTTAGTGTGGAGCCCGTCATCATAAAATTAAAAGACGAACGAATTCCAAAAGCAGCATCTCAGTTTTGGGAAATTGTTGAGTAGAAGATATGAACCATTCAAAGTAATACATAAAGCGGGATTTGTTGGACCTTAGTGGGGAGGAATTTTAGGCTAATCTGTGAAAGGTAGCTTTTAAAAAATAAGGCTCTGTCGCTTAATTCAGCATGCATTTCGGTATTACTAATTGCTAAAAATGTGTTACTGGTAATTTTTCGTCATCATGGAAGTTTCTTTACAACTTCAAAATAAATGAGCGAACCTAGAAAATCTAAAAGGACTGATAGTAGCTTTATGTACGTGCTAAATTATTAGGGCAAAGTAGTAACATAAATCGAGAACGGGAAAATAGAGTTGTGAAAACTATATGTAGAGAAGGGGGTGTAAGCTAGAAATAAATATAAAGCAGTCTTATAAAATTAAAAAAGTTCAAGAAGATGATATCAGTCGGATAATTGAATTTATGATGAGGATTCGTAAAGAAATTTTTCCGATGTTATCTCAAGATCAACTTCCAACTGCAGAAATTGTAAAGTGCTATATTGATTCGAATTATAGGCGATTGGGAATTGGAACGATATTATTTAATCAAGCCTTGCGTTTCTGTAACGATGTTGGTTATGAAAAAGTCTATTTACATACACATCTGTTTCTACCTGGGGCTATCCCTTTTTGGAAAGCTAAAGGCTTTGAAGAAAGATTAGCCGAAGACAATCCAGTTTGGAATACGGTACATATGGATAGAAAAATGTGATCCATCCTAATAACAAATGATCGATGTTAAATTATGTTGTGCAGATTCTGTGCAAGTTTTTAAAATGTGCAAGTTCTGAGGATAGACATACTGGAAATAAAAAAGTCAAAACCCTTGATATATAAGAGTTTTGACCATTTAAATTAGTATGGAGCATAGGGGGCTCGAACCCCTGACCTCTACGCTGCCAGCGTAGCGCTCTCCCAGCTGAGCTAATGCCCCACGATAGAAAATTGATTATTTTAAATAGTATACTATATTTTCAAAAAAATACAAGATTTTTAGAATGTGTTTTCAA
This sequence comes from Metabacillus rhizolycopersici, assembly GCF_020075705.1. Next base: position 25,037 of record NZ_JAIQUM010000060.1, read on the forward strand.
ATTATTCTAAAATCTCCCCACTTAGCACTTCTCACCATTAATTATCGCATTAACTCATTTTCATTAAATAATTATTTCATTAGGTGAACAATAATCAGATATACTATAATAGGAACGCAAAGTATCAAAGCAAGATCTATATACATAAAGAAGGTGACCAACAAAAAATGTTAGATATGATCAAACATCTGAAGCCGTACAAAGCTCAACTGTTCCTCGTCGTTATTTTTTCCTTAGCAGCCATTTTATTTGAGTTATACTTACCAACACTTATGGCAGATATTGTTGACGTCGGGATTGTCAATCAGGATGTGTCTTTTATTTTACAAACAGGGGGCTGGATGCTTCTTTTCTCTTTGCTGGCGATATTATTATCGGTCGGCGTTAGTTATTTTGCTTCGAAAGTATCATTTGGTTTTGGTCGAGATATGCGGAAGAAGCTTTTTGTGCATGTGGAGAATTTTTCTCTGCAGGAGTATGAAAAGTTTGGATCAGCGTCGCTTATTACTCGAACAACAAATGATGTAAAGGTAGTTCAAGATGTTATTAATATGATGCAACGAATGATGACGAGAGCTCCATTAATGTTAATCGGTGGTGTTTTTCTGGCGGTGTCACGAGACCGTTATTTATCGCTAGTATTCCTTGCAGCATTACCAATTTTAGCACTTATTATTTTTATCGTTGCTAGAAAAGCCATTCCATATTTTTCAGCGCTACAGAAAAAGACGGATCGTTTAACCCTTATTCTTCGAGAGGTGTTAACTGGGATTCGCGTTGTCAGAGCGTTTAATCGAGTGGAGTTTGAAAAGGATCGCTTTAATGTGGCGAATGAGGATTTTCGTGATACAGGAATTAAAATAGGAAAGTTGATGGCCTTAATGTTTCCGATTATGCTCATTATCATGAATTTTACGAATATCGCAATCGTTTGGTTTGGAGCGATGCGGATTGATCAAGGAGATATGCAAGTGGGGAATTTATTGGCTTTTATCCAGTATGCTTCGATGATCTTAATGTCGTTGATCATGTTGTCGATGGCATTTATTATGATTCCGCGTGCTCAAGTATCTGCAAAGAGATTAAATGAAGTTTTATTAACAAAATCGACGATTAAAGATCCTGACCAGGAAGTGCAAACAAAACAGAGTGAAGGATTCGTCGAATTCAAAGATGTTACTTTTCGTTATGAAGGAGCTGAAAGGCCTGTTCTTGAGGGTGTTTCTTTTACGGCTAAGCCTGGTGAAACAACTGCGATAATTGGTAGTACAGGTTCAGGAAAATCAACTCTGTTACAACTAATTCCGCGATTTTACGATGTGGAAAGTGGTGACATCTTGATCGATGGAGTCAATATTCGCAACATAAAACAAAGCACACTTAGAGATAAATTAGGATATGTTCCGCAAAAAGCGAATTTATTTAGTGGCACAATTGCGGAAAATTTACGCTATGGGAAAGAAGATGCTACAGAAGCAGAGATTCATGCTGCTTTGGAGACGGCTCAAGCGAGTGATTTTGTGCAAAAAAGAGACGAAGGTATTCAAAGTAAACTTGAGCAAGTTGGGTCTAACCTTTCTGGTGGTCAAAAGCAGCGGCTATCGATTGCGCGAGCGTTGGTAAGAAAACCAGAGATTTATCTGTTCGATGATAGTTTCTCAGCGCTTGATTATAAAACAGATAGCAAGCTCCGTCAGGCACTAAAAACAGAAACGTCTCATGCGACCATTATTATTGTTGCGCAGCGTGTGAATACTGTGAAAGCCGCCGAAAAAATCATTGTTTTAAATGAAGGAAAGATTGCTGGTGTTGGGACACATCAGGAGCTTTTAGCTGAAAATACAATTTATCAAGAAATTGTGGCATCTCAAGAAAATGGGGAGGCGTCTGCATGAGTGAAAAGAACCGTTCAGGTGGTTTTCCAATGCGTGGAGGGATGCATCGTGGTCCGGGTCCAGGAATGATGGGCGAAAAACCAAAAGATTTTAAGAAAACGTTTAAAAGACTATTCGGTTATTTAAAACCTTGGAAAAATCGGATGATTCTAGTTACGATTGCAGCGATTCTTTCAACCTTGTTTAGTGTTGTAAGTCCGAAGCTGTTAGGTGATGCAACTTCATCTATTTTTGGTAGCTTTACAGCTGGAACATCGATTGATTTTGATTTTATAGCTAGAATTCTATTACTTTTAATTGGATTATATCTTCTTTCTTCGCTATTTGCGTATATTCAGCAATATGTGATGGCAAGCATTTCGCAACGAACGGTTGCCCAACTACGAAAAGAAGTGAATGAAAAGCTCTCGCGATTACCACTTAGTTATTTTGACAAGCATTCTCATGGTGATTTATTGAGTAGAGCTGTGAATGATATTGATAGTATCAATAATGCTTTGCAACAGGCACTAACACAAATCATAAACTCGGTGATTTCGATTGTTGGGATTATTATTATGATGCTATTTATAAGTCCGATTTTGACATTAGTCGTTTTAATTACAATCCCACTTAGCTTAGGGGTAGCGCAATTTGTGACAAAGTTTTCCCAAAAGCACTTTGTTAAACAGCAAGCGGAACTTGGTAATATCAATGGTCATATTGAAGAGATGTTTACTGGTCACCAAGTAGTTAAAGCTTTTGGGCATGAGCAAAAATCAATTGCTGAGTTTGAGAAGATAAATGATCGATTATACCACTCAAGCTGGAAGGCTCAATTTATTTCGGGCATCATGATGCCGTTAATGGGGTTTGTCGGAAATCTTGGCTTTATTATCGTTTCGATCTCAGGTGGACTACTTGTATTAAATGGAAGCATTCGAGTAGGTGACGTACAAGCATTTATTCAATATACACAGCAAATTTCATATCCACTAGCACAAGCAGCAGGGATTGCAAACATGATTCAAGTGGCGATTGCCTCTGCAGAACGCGTTTTTCAATTATTGGATGAAGAAGAGGAAAAACAAGAAAACGATGCGCCAATCCAGGTTGATAGTCTTCATGGTCATGTCGTCTTTGATCATGTGCAATTTGGATATGAAAAAGATCAGCCAGTCATTAACGATGTTAGTCTTGAAGTAAAAGAAGGGCAAACTGTTGCGATTGTTGGCCCAACTGGTGCTGGTAAAACGACGATTGTCAATCTTTTAATGAGATTTTACGAGCTAGATAAAGGCGCAATCAAAATTGATGGTGTTAGCTTAACCGATATGAGTAAAGAACAAGTTCGAAGCCTGTATGCAATGGTTTTACAGGATACTTGGCTTTTTAACGGAACGATACGCCAAAATATTGCCTATGGGTATGAAGGTGCGACAGACGAGGAGATTGAAAAAGCAGCTAGAAATGCATATGCAGACGACTTTATTCGTACACTTCCAGATGGCTATGACACAGTGCTAGGTGAAGATGCGACGAATATTTCTCAAGGTCAACGTCAGCTGTTGACCATTGCCCGGGCAATCATTGCAAAACCGAAAATCTTGCTTCTTGACGAAGCAACAAGTAGTGTCGATACGCGAACCGAAATGAAAATCCAAAAAGCGATGACCAAGCTATTAGAAGGAAGAACAAGCTTTGTCATTGCACATCGCTTATCAACGATACGTGATGCCGACCTCATTCTTGTCATGAATCATGGAGATATCATTGAAAAAGGTACTCATGAAGAACTACTTGCACAAGGTGGTTTCTATGCAGACTTATATGAAAGCCAATTTTCAGAAACAGAGTCAGCTTCATAAATCTAATGCATAGATTGCTCATCTTGATGAATGTAAAAATTAGTAGTGAAAGCTAACGTAATCTTTAATCTACTAACTCTTTAAAGAGCCTAGAATTAGATACAATAAAAGCCCAATCCTAAAATGAAAATAGGATTGGGCTTTTACATTATTTAAAGATAAATATTCTTAATTAGAAATGAGTTTTCTCACTCTTTAGTTTACGTATTCTTTGTATAATAAACACTCCAGCACCAGCGCCAATTAAACAAAATCCTACAGTTAAAAAGCTAAACATGGAAGTAGCTATGTTTGATGGTTTATTTTCTGCTGGAGGCTCCACTTCCTCTGGATCTTCTTTCATAGCTTCTTCGATGGTAATTTCTTCTTTAGGCGGTTGAACTGCAATCCATGCATTAGTAGCTAGTTTTGCTAAAGCTTTGTGTCCTGCTAATGTAGGGTGAATATCTCCAGGAATAATATAAGTTAATTGATTGTCATTAAAAGTTGAATTTGTATCAAGATAAATGGCCCCTGTAACGGACGATAAAGGTCCTATTACTAGAGTGTTTACATTTGTTGTAACTTGCTCACCCAGCATATGTAAGGAAGCGGCAAATGGATCTTGACTTGGTCCAAAAGGATTATAGATAGAGTACAGTAAAATAGGTGCAGCTGAATTCGCACGGATAATCGTAATCATTTCTTGTAAATTTACAGCCAGCTGATTCGATGCAAGGTCTATTTTAGCTAAATGCTCTTCTGTTGGAACAAACGGCTGTTGTGAGGCGATAATTTCTCCAATTCCAATTGCCTGCATTAAATCATTTGCCCCAATATTTAACGTGATAACATCCGCTTCTTGTAGCTTGGCAGCAGCGGCTTGATTGGCTTTTAAATCAGTTAATAAATCAGTAGATGTCCAACCTGGGTAACTTATATTCGTAACATGATTCGACCCATTTCCGATTAAATGGGGATAAGCTTTGCTTGGTTCTGAAAGTCCGTAACCGTACGTAATCGAATCACCAAGCGAGACAACATTCAACTTCTCGGGTTCATCTGCAGATGCAAACGGTGAAAGGATCATGCTTAGAAGTAAAATAATAGCTAGTAGAAATGGTAGTTCCTTAAACCTATTCATTTGTTCATCCTCCTCGATTATATTCTATTTAGTTTTTTTGGTTTGATAGTCTGAATATTCATTCTTTTATCTCGTTCTTATTATGATAGAATAGGTTAGGTTTTAGATGAAAAGTTAGGAGAGACATAGGATGAAATCTTCACGACTATTTCCATACGTAGCTCTAGTAATTGGAGTACTTGCAGTTTCAACTTCTGCAATCTTTGTCAAGCTGACTTCTGCTTCTGCACCTGTTATTGCCTTTTATCGATTGTTCTTTTCAACAGTCCTAATCGCGCCATTTTTTTCGTGAAAAATTTAGGTGAAGTAAAGAGGATGTCAAAGAAAGACTGGATCTTTTCAATAGTTGCTGGTGTATTTTTAGCTTTTCATTTTATTTTATGGTTTGAATCATTGAACTACACCTCTGTTGCAAGATCTGTTGTACTTGTTACATTACAGCCATTATTTGCGTTTATCGGAACGTATTTCTTTTTCAAAGAAAAGGTGTCGAAAATTGCGATAATCAGTGGAGGAATTGCCATTGCTGGCAGTGTAATCATTAGCTGGGGAGGTTTTCAAAAATAAGTGGATTAGCGTTGTTTGGGGATGTGCTAGCACTAGTAGCTTGTGCGTTGGTAACAGCGAATTTTTTAATGGGTCAGGAGATTCGAAAACGCCATTCCTTAACGTTGTATACTTTTATTGTTTATGGAAGTAGTTCGATTACGTTGTTCATCTATTGTTTACTATTGAAGTATCCTTTAGCCCCGTATCCATTATCAGATTGGTATTAATTCCTCTTATTAGCTATCATTCCGACGCTTTTAGGGCTTTCACTTTTGAATTGGTCGATAAAATGGGTAAGTGCCAACACAATCTCGGTTGTGATCCTATTTGAACCTGTTGGTGCGATTATTCTTGCTTACTATATACTACATGAAAAAGTGGTTATTACTCAAATAATAGGTAGTATTGTTATCATGGTGGGAATTATTTTGTTTTTGCTAGAAAAATGGATAAACCGAATAGGTGTAAAGAAGGAATTAAAGCCTGCAAGCTAGCGCAGGCTTTTTTGAATATTATCTATTATGTAATTCCCTATGTTTCATCACCCGTTTGTTTTGCTTCCACTAAATAAAGTGCTTGAAGATCGTCTATTGTAATACCGGTAGCCCGCGTAAACCCTTCATTAAAATCATTCGCCTTCGCTGTTTCTTCAATAATCGACTTAATCATCGTTTCCCCATATTGATTGACTATATATTGAATCGCATACAAGCTTTGGAGGTAAACATCATAGTCTTTCAAACGATATTTTTCCCAATCATCATGAGTAACAAGTTTTGTAAATGATGTCTCTCGAAAAGGATAATATCGTTGTGTGACATTATACATCCCGACAAATTCAGCAACACCCTCGTGAAACCAAAGTGGAACTTTATAAACGAAAAGTCCTTGCTCCTTAATGAATGCTTGTAAGCGATAATGAGTATATTCATGCATTAATGTGCTCTGGAAATAAAAAGTTCCAGGCATGCGGTCAGTTACTATTTCCTCTAAATCTGAAATTGCAACACCCAAAGTATCATTAGGATCATCAAAATAGCCCATCGTCTCAAATAGTTTCGTACTTTCGTAAAGTTCTTCTGTAGAAGGGTGGAGAATAAGGTCAATTTCGTTATCTTTTACTGATCCGAATAAACTTGTTGTTATCGAGTCAGCTGTATCAAGATTCTGTTTTATGATTGGTAAGAGATCTCTTTCATCTGGTTCATAATAAATTTCTACATTTAGATATGATTGGACTAATTTATTTTCCTTGATTGCGTTATAGTTCGTTTGCGAAGTCTGATTTTCTCTGAATAGAATCATATATAAATTGAATTTTTCCTCTAACGTCAGGTTTTTGCTTGGTTCATTTGAAATCATAAGATTGATGGAAAAAAAGAATATCAATACAAAGAAAGTTGTAATCGTTAAAAACGTAAAAGAAAGTAGTCCGCTTAATCCTTTGAAATAAAGAAGGTGGAAAGACCGTTTCGCATATACAAATTTATAAATACAAAAGCAAAATAGCCCAAAAGAAAAGAGAATCATCATTATGTTAATAACAAGGCTCACTTGTATACTTACTAGTAAAAATAGAGAAAGTAAAAAAACAATTATCAAGTAAAAGGAAATAAAGAAAGAAATAAGATTTCTAAAAATAAGTTTAATTTTTTTCAAAGTTACCTCCTTCAGAGATGTTTCTTACTGATATTTATGAAGGAACCAAGAAAAAAATCATGATAATTGATATTTAGTTAAATAGGAAACAAATAATCTTTGCTTTTTGGTGACTAGATTTGAGCGTATAAAAAAACGTTATGCAAAATGCACAACGTCTGAACGTACTATGTTAAACTTGTTGATAAAAAATCGATGACAAATAAGCGAATGTAAAACCGAGGGGGATGCTGACAATCACAAACAACCCTTGAACAGGTCCCTCTTCATTGCTAATTCGAATCGCTTCTTTATAACCGTAAGAGAAATGAAATATGGATAGAAAAAGTGTAAGTAACATTACTGCATAAGAAACATTCATCATCTGTCCTCCGCCTTTTCTTTAGCTAATCTTTCTACTAATAGATGCCAATTACTCTAGTAATATGATAACTTTTTCAGAAGTCTGTCCCGTTCGCTAGAGAAAGTAACTTAACAAGAGGCGACTCTGATAACTTAATGAAGCCCTCCACCATTGACTAAGGGATTTTGAAATGTTATTTTCGTGTAACTAATCGTGGTGATGTTAATAGATAGGAAGCAAACCATGATAATAGCAATAATAAAAGTTGGAATCATTGCGAGAGATGCTGAATTTGTCGTCTTTATAATTGAGGTTGAGTAAAGTGGAGAATTATATAGCCTTGAAGGATAGCTGGTAAAACGGTTAATCCCGCATTAACAGGTAATAACCCCACCATAAAGGTTTTAGTGAATTACAAATAAGTGAAGATAGGGGTGAAACTTTCTTTAAAAGCTAAGGTTAGTATTGTTAACGATCCGTAGTAGATAAAGAAAATCGTCAAGGATGGAAGCATTGCTTATTCAAGCAATCGTTATTTACATTCTAATTTTATAAAATAATAAAATTTCATAAAAAACTGCTTGATTAAATTATTTTATCATGATATATTATTAAACGTCGCTAATGAATGTGACGAAAACAACATCACAAACTTGAGAATTGAAAAACAAATTAAGTGTTGACAAATTCAAAATGGGATGTTAAATTAATAAAGTTGCTTCTAGACGAAGTGACAATTAAATGATCTTTGAAAACTAAACAAAACCAAGCGTGCCAACGTTAATTTCGATTAACAAAAACGTACTATACAGTACAAAATTATGAGCAAGTCAAACTACTTTATTGGAGAGTTTGATCCTGGCTCAGGACGAACGCTGGCGGCGTGCCTAATACATGCAAGTCGAGCGAATTGATGGGAGCTTGCTCCCAGATATTAGCGGCGGACGGGTGAGTAACACGTGGGTAACCTGCCTGTAAGATTGGGATAACTCCGGGAAACCGGAGCTAATACCGGATAACATTTTGAACCGCATGGTTCAAAATTGAAAGATGGTTT
>NZ_JAIQUM010000061.1 GCF_020075705.1 Metabacillus rhizolycopersici
TGTTATTGGCACAGGCAATCGTCATGGCTTTTAAGATGACTTCCTTCGGCTGTAGAAAACTAGAATCATCTAACCAAGATAGCAGCTGCTGTTTCGCATTCACATTTGAAAAGCCAAATCCATTGTTGTCCCAAAACTCAATAATCTCTTGAACATCGTTTGTGTTTTGATCTAGTGCTTGATCCTCTATATCTGGATTATCCTCTATACTAGGGGTAAAAGCTTTTTGTTGTTGTTTTTCTTTTTCTTTTTCTTTTTCTTTTTCTTTTTGCCCACGTATCGTAGAACGATGCATGAACGTATCGTCAACTTCTTCCTCTTCCGCATCTAGATCTGGATCATTTTCTCTCTCTTCCTCGGCAAACGACATCCTTTCTGGCTCACAAAAAGATTCATATAAGCTACGAATTTCCTGTTTACGAATCGTTTCCGCAACATATCGAATAAGCGAGGTATCCTCAACCTCTTTTAATTCAGATAAAATGCAATCCATGACCGGTTTCCCACCTTTATGCAGGTTATCCTTCCCCCAGTTTTTAATCGCAAGCTCTCTCGTTTCAGGATTGTAACGAATCAACTTGTGATGCCGGGTAAATCGTTCCATTAACGAATGAACACTCTCAATCGAATACCCCAAATCAAACGCCATTTGTTTTTTCGTAATACGATAGATGCCAATTTGAGTCGTATTCGGATTCGTAAGCAGATAAAGATAAAAATATTTATCCTCCGGAGTCATCTCTTCTGATACAATCGGATTCTTCCAAAACTCTGTACGCACCATTCGATATTTTGCCATCTTCAACCACTTCCCTTTCTTCTAAGAAAATTCTTTTCATAGACTATATATAGAAAAATGAAGAAGAGAGTAGCGGATGTTTCACATAAAAATGTAAATATTTTGTGACAAAATAATTCTGTGGTACTTATCTGTACTCATTTCCCAAATAAAAAAACACTCACAAACATTGAAAAAAACAATATTTGTGAGTGTTTTATGTTGGTTAACTTACTTTATATTTTCTCTTTGATTAATGACAGTAAGCAGTTAGCACACGATTTTATGTTCACGATATCTTTGTATGAATTTTATTTGTGATAAATAAAAAACGTTCCTTACAATTTGAAAGAAACTATAACTATTTGTTCTTCACAAAAAGTAATCTTCCATTTCTATCTAAGAATAAATCCATACTCTTCTAGGAAAGATTCACAATAGACCATCAATTATATTTTTCAAATTCTCATAAGTACAAGGTTTCGTAACTTGTTTTAGCCTAGATAAAGATATTGTTTTCTGCTTTAGAAAATGTCGATCTAGTTCTGTAGTTAATACAACATAAAACTCCCATTGTGATATGTCTAAAGGGTCAACTAATTCTACATTTTTTTCTTTAAGTAAACAAAAGACGTACATATCGGCATTCCGTTTAACGTCATCGCTATATTTATTTGTTTCATAATCATATTCTTTTTTTGCCCCAATATTAAAACTAATGTTTGAATATTTATCTTTATGCCAAACTTGAATATACGCAGAAGACTTCACTTCAATTTTCATATCATTATAAACTAAATCAAATGCGTCCCATTCTTTACGTGATTGATCTAAACTACCAAGTGCAGTCCCAACTAAAAACTCGGCAAAGATTCCCCTCAAATTGTTTGTTATTATGTTCGAAAATCCCCACTGCCAAAAATCTAAAACATTCTGTCCTGTTCCCAATATTGCAGTTTCTGGATTTAGTCCTTTAGCATTGGTCAATTTCTTGTCCCTTACCCTTAGCAACCTTTTGTCGGAGGTTTTGCGCCAGCTCTCTATCACTGAATTGGAAGTATAAAGGCGAATATTCAACATATGTTCGATATCGTTTATCTAATAAAGGATCATCTTTGACTTTTATGTAGTTATGTAAATAGGCACAGGAATGAAGTTGAATAGATGAATCATTATATAAAGATTCATTTAAATTTAGTAAATAACGTTTATACGAAGAAGCCTGGTAGGCGGGATGAACCGTTTCCCTTTCCCTACCTCCTAAGAAGGTTCGAACAATGCCATCACCTTCAGAAACCTTTGCCTTTTGCCATTGTTTCAGCTCAATAATAACTGCATTTTTATTTCCCTTTTCATCCTCTCCAGCAACTAAAAAATCAATTCTTTTCTCTGAAGAAGGCAATTTATATTCTAGTAAGACATGCGTATCATTTTTTAAATCAGCGTCTCGTATGACTTTGGCCATCTGAGGAAGAGATCTTTCCCAAGAATTTAACTCACTTGTTGAAACGACTTTGTTCATTTTCGTCAGTACATTTTCTTTTAGTACATAGCCAATTTTATTTTCATAAATATGATTCAAAAAATTTGAGGTGGTTTCATTATAAATGATCATTTACTCATTCTCCCTTTTTACAGGGTATTTTAAGGCATTCTTTTCAAGCTTTTGATAGACTTCTTCTTCAAGATCTATTTCTAGCTTATCCGCCATCTGAATGAGATAAATGAGTATATCTGCCATTTCTTCTTTCATGTTTTGTTTTGACTTAGCAATCGCTTCTTCACTGTTTTTCCACTGGAAATTTTCAAGAAGTTCATTTGCTTCCAGTGATATTGAAATAGCTAAATCTTTGGGGTCGTGGTACTTTTTCCAGCCTCTTTCGTCGCGAAAGTCTAGTATTTTTTGATAGATCTTCTCCATTATCTGTCTCTCCATTAAGTCTTAATCATTTTCATATAAGTTAGAAAGAAATTAATCCTATTTAAAATTTTGACTAGCTTTATTGTACACAAAAAGGTGTACCAAAAATAGTACACCCCAGGCTGTCGACAAAGTCGATAGCCGTTTTTTATAATTACTAACTCATCAATATATGGTGCTGTTTCACAACAGGAACAACCAAATATGTAACTAAAAAAGAAACAAAACCCCTTTTTCTTCAGATGAATTTTTGAAAAAGGGGTTTGTCTACACTCTGAGGTGTACCAAAAATAGTACACCCTTTTATTTTTATTGGAATGATAATATTTCCCTTAGATCAGCAATGGTATGTTGAACCTTGTCTAGACGAATAGTTCGTATTTCAATGTGTTTAACTGGTGATGAATCAGGAACTCTCCATTTTGGTAGCAGTAACTCATTATCGTTTTTCGGATATAAGATGATACAGCGTTCTGCTGATTTGTAGGCAGTAACATACGCATACATTTGGTAGGTGTCACTTGGATTTGGACCATATCGGCCATTTTTCCATTTGGTATCCAAAATGACAACTGGAATCGGTTCGCCAAATACCAGCTTCGATACGACAAAATCAGGCTTTAATTGGACGGTTCCTCTTCCTGTATGGGTATCAATCAAGAGTTTTCTGCCTTTGTGCTGCAAGTCCAGCTTAAAGGCCCCCGGCGATAACACCCGTTTTAAACATTCCCCAACATACCATTCGTATAGGTCATTCATTTTAAATAAAAACGAATAAGCAATTTGGTTGTTTTCCCCGGTGCTCATCGAACTGGAATGGAGAATCGCAAGAGCCAGCTGTAAAACCGCCTCATAATGCTTGTTTTGTCGATTGATTTGAATTGTTTCGATGATGGAGGTGTTGATAAAAACATCCTCCACCTCATCGAACATTTCGTAAATCATCCATGTTTGCGTCTTTAGAGTGGAATTCCGTACATACGGAAAAATGACTTTTAACGCCGCTTTTAACAGCTGGTTTAATGGGACATTTGCGGATAACTCATCATATTCGCAATACGCATTTACAGACATAAAGGCATTTTTGCGAATGTGCTGGGAAACGAGCAGACGCCCTTTTAAGTGTTTAATATTCTCCGTTTTAGACCGATACCCTCGGTATAATCCCCTCTTGACCGCCTTAAACAGCTCGGAAATATAGATGAAAGCCAGAATATGGGATAAATCTACTTTTTCATAATGGCTACGAGTCTGGTCATTTAATGAAACTGGCAGATGCTTCGTTACACTTAGCATATTTAATAAGGAACGGCGGTTTAAAGCCGGATCGTTTTGTTCCAAATCTAACTTCGGTAGAATTTCGATTCTAACCGTTTTCAATTGGATGACTCCTACCAGATTGATAAACCTAATCCTCTTATTCCCATATTCTACAACATTTTCATTTTGATATTTTTGTTCTAAATACTGAATAAGATGATCCCACTCCACATTGGTCAGGCTGCTTGGCCGTTGGTTCTCCACTTGAAGCCAATCATAGGCCTCTCTAATGGTGATTGTTTTCATTACTCATAAATCCCTTTTATGTCTTCAGCCGTAATGTTCACCTTCACATGATATTTAGATGGAATATCCAACGGTGTATAAGATGATGCGCGGTTAAATAAGGCCTGGACATCTACTTCTTCCTTATAAATAATGAACGAATCTTGTTCATTTCTGCCGATTCCACCTAAGACCAGGCCGATTTTTTCCCAGTCATCATAAAAATACTCTTTTAACAGTGGAATAATCTTATTCTGCATGGTTGAAATTAAATCCTCTACAGTTTCCACACTGGTAAAATAAGCATGACCAATCATGTGATCCCTGCTGTACAGCACTTCTATCCGTTGATTAATACGGTGAAGCAGCGTTGGCAAATCAATATCATCGATAGGTGACAGCACAGACGGCTGAGGCAAGATCTCGTCAAAGCCAAACCGACGGCGTAAGGCGGTATCCATAAGCGCAATGGAGCGGTCGGCCGTATTCATAGTTCCAATAATATAAAGGTTTGGTGGCAGGACAAAGGTTTCGCCGGAATAAGGCAATTTCACTCGCGTCTCATTGGTTGTTGTAAGGCGTTTATCCTCTTCCAGTAAGGTCAGCAGTTCTCCAAACACCTTCGAAATATTAGCGCGGTTGATTTCATCAATAATCATTACAAACCGGTTCGCATTGGAAAAATCAAATGGGTGATCTTGTTCCAGTGCTTCCAAAACCATAGTTTTGCGTTCTTCATAATTAAGCATGTTAGAAGGCTTCGGCAGTCCGGCAAACAGAGCATCGAACACGATTTGCTTAAAAACCCCATCTTTTGGTACAAACGCGTTTCCATCTGAACGAAGGCCCTCAATAAAATCTTCATAAGAGTAAGACTGATGGAACGTTACAAACCGAATCCTTCCCTCTTGCTGTAATCTTTTATATTGATGCTTTTTTTCTATTGAACTCCATTTATCGTCCAATTCATCAGCGGACAAATGATAAATGGTTTCCAATGACTTCGTTGCCACTTGAAAGGTTTTTCCCGTTCCCGGCGGTCCATATAAAATCAGATTCGGGTTAAATTTTAATTCTTCATTATCAAAGTTTGGTACTAACTCTTCCGTCATCGATTTGTCCTCCATCGCCTCACGTTGTGCCCTCACTGTTTCCGAAAAAACTAAATGTAAATCCTGCTGTGGCAGCTTAGAGGTTTTTGTTGCATGTACAGGGACCAATTGGTCCGGCATGATTCTAGTTGCTAATTTTGTAAGACTAGTAATCTTAAGCCAAATTCTAACTCCCTTAGATGAGACATTTTGGAGATTCATCACGTCGACTCCAGCAGGAATTTCACTTTCGTTGAAGTAAATTCCGTCAATGAAGGCCTGCCATTCAATTTCTTTTTTCGAACGGTCACAGATAAATAATTTACCTTGGTCTATGTATGGTATCGTTTTCCGATTTATTTTATCTGTTTCAATTGCTCCAATGACAAAAGGATTCTGTTCTAAATTTGCTTCCAATAGTTTAATGGAATCCATGGATTGAAAGGACAATAAGGAGCAATCTAGCTTCAATGACTTACTTCGTTGAGCGAATTGAGTAATTTTTTTATCAAGAAACTTGAATTCTTTTCGTTTTAATGGTGGGTCTAACTCATTTAGATCTTTGACAATTAAATTTAAGAGAACGCCTGTAAAGACATAAAAGGTTATTTCCTTATTTTCCATATTAGGAAAGCTACGATATGTATCTAGCAAATCGTTATAATCTTTTGAGTTTTTATCAAAGATGATTTCGTTTATGCTCCGCTCAAAGTTATAGTTAATGACATACTCTTTTGGGTCCTGAATGGTTTTAATGAAGGAAAAAAGATGAACAATATGACCTTTTAGTTCATTCGGTATGTCAAGGTTGTCGAAGATGTCCCGGTAATCGTGCTTGATCTTCATATGGTTAAATAGAGCGACCATGTCCACTTTATAGGATTTAATGTTATTAATCCTGTTGTTTGTACTAATGATGGTGTTGATCACACTGTTAAATTGATCTAAATCATTCATGTCTTCAGCCGAAAAAGAACTCTCTGCACTCCTAATGGCAGCTAGTACCCTTTTTACGGCGTTCTTTTTATCCTCATCCCATTTAGCCGCTTCTACTCTTTGGTCATAATCCTTGTACCATTCCATTGTAGCTTGATATTGTTTATCATACATATCTTTATATTGAGATAGGATGATATCCAAAGTCATTCCTTTGTATTTATCGATTATCTGCTGTATTCGATCCAATGTAATTCCTCCTAACCTAGTAAATTAAGAATATAGTACATTATAAGCATTTTCATCCTTTTAGCTTCCCCAAAAACGGGTAACCCTTTAACAACTGGCATCAATGTTTGGTTTACCTCATTTAATTCCATTAAGTGAAAGGGTGGAGTGAGTATAGTTTCATGGACACGGTTTAGTTAACTCTCTATGATAATAATAAGAGAGGAAGTGTCCGGCATGGAATCAAGAAACAAGCGTAAAGCATAATGCGTCCAATTCTTCATCTAGAAACGGTGAGGTCACATTTTTTAGTTCTACTTTGATTTTACATGTCCTGTAATTTTGACGGCTTGCCTGAAATACATCGATCACATCGGACGTAATGTCATCCTCTTTTGCTCTTTCTTTTACTTCATAATAATAGGTGCTTCTAGGGATTTGTAGGACTTTACACATTGCTGATATCGAGTATTTATGTTGATTATTCTTGATCACATTTACTTTCGTCCTAGTATCAGCGCGGCTTGCTTTAAAATATCATTTTCCATTTCTAATTGCTTATTTCGCTTTCGGAGTTCGATCAGTTCCTTTTGTTCCACTGCTAGATTGTCTTTTTCCCTAAATAGAACCAGAGCTCTGACTCTGGCTCACCCACTTATCTAAAGAAGAAGGTGTAAGTTATACTCACGAATCTCTTTTCTTGGCTTCCCATTTTGGTACAGCTACACCATCTGTTGTTTGAAATCTTCCGTAAATGTTCGGCGTCCTCTTTTAGTCATGTAGATTCTCCTCAAATGTATAATCTGTAGTCTACCTGACCTTAAAAATTCTATCCAATTCAGTGTAGTCTATCCAATTTCATTATGAACATTATTCCTTTAACTATAAAATTAATTATATCGGAAACCATAAAAAAAACGCTTGCATCACTTTTTATAATGCAGGCGTTTTTTCATTGTCGGGGCTAATTCTATTAATTTTACAATTGACTGTTATTCTCATTTTTAAAAAACGGGCACCAAATGAGGGCACCACTTTTCCTCCATTTTTGACCCAATACTATTGTTTTTTGACGAAGATTAAACATTAGAGATATACGAATTATAAAAAAGTGAAAGTCTCCCTTCAACTTCATCGTCTATATATTCTGCTCTAAAATCATTTAGTTAATGGCAAATAAGATTCTTAACCTCCGAGTAAAGTTTAAAATACCTTTCATGCTCATGTTCGTATGCCTCTAGAAGTGGTTCCAATAAAAGTAGCATTTTTAACGAAAATTAATGGAGTAACAAAAGGGTAACATAACCCTGTGTTACTCCTTTTTATGATAAAATGGAAGCCTTTGAAGCATCTACATACCCTATATTTTGATTCCAAATCAGGTTAGCTATGCCATGAACAATCACAGCAGTTCCAATCAACAAAACCCAATCAAACATACTGCTAAAAAGCCTGTTAAAATAGGTGTTGTTGCCAAAATTAAGGCAGATGTTGTTGGATCAGCTGTTTGTAAGCCTCTAAAAAATGACCATTGGTTAATAAATACACCAAAAACACCAAGAAAAATAACTGCAGGAAGATCTGATTTATTTACACGCTTATTAGCAAACAGAGCCAGGCGCTGTTTGCCATTAGTGATGGGTGGGAAAAATGTGTCAGTCCCCTGTCATTCTTATTATCTTTGGGCTAACGTCTAAATACGCATTAATGCGCCATTAGGCTTTGGTAACTCTTGATCTGTTATCCGATTCATTTTACAAAAATGTTCAAAAAATTGTTGTGCCAGCTCTCGTTCCTTTGGGTCACTTTTCAACGAAACTATATCAAGCAAAATTTGAGCCATCCATAAATTATCAAAATAACGGTATTTACCTGTATTCCATGTCATTTTTTGGGGGGATTTTTCATTTACATAATATTCCCAGAAAAGCATCTGATCCGATTCCTGTTCTGTAAGTTGGAGTCTGTATTTTGAATGAGCAGGAGTATATCCATCTTCACAAAGCTTACCGATAAAATCTTCATTCACCATATAGACACCTAAGATACGTCTGTCTTTTTCAGGCATGCTGGAATCTATTGCTGTTAACAGGACAGCGCTATTTTGGTGCAAGCGGATGGGTTTGTTTGGCTTCCCCTTGTTATTACCACTTTTTATTACGCCTGAAAAAACCTTCCACTCTGAAAAAGAACCATTCTGTTCTTCTGTGTCACACCAAAAAACCATTTGTGATTCGGGATGAAGTTTATGATTTTTCATAAGTTTTTCATGGTCTAAGCGAAGTTCCAGGTTTTTTCGTTGTAGTTTTTTCTCCTCTTCCTTCTTCCATTCTTCCTCCTTTTGTTCCATTTCCTTTTTTTGTATAATTTTCTCAAGTGAATTAGCAACACTTTTATCATGCAGTTTTAGGTGCTTTCCAAATACATCGGGGAAAACAAACTTTTTATTTTCCGATGCGAAATGTATTTCAATACTAGAATCATTATGTTTAACTATACTACCCATGCCAAAACTCTTGTGTGTAACTTTCTTATTGATTAGATTCATTATTCTAGGCCTCCTTGTAGAATAAAAACTCGATTACTATTAGATAGTAACTTGATAATCTTATTCAACTAACTTACGCTTAAAGCTCACACAACTGTTTGAATTTTTCTTCGGTTTAAAAAAGATATTAAAAAAACGTATCCATAATTCTATCCGCAAAAAAATACAGCGGAATTCGGAATACGATTGAAAAAACAATTGTAAGACTATTGTAACATTTTTTTGAAAATATTACAAATTTCTGATTGACAATATATTTTATTGTGAGGTAAAATGGAGTTTTATTCTCTGCACTTCCTTGAAATAGCTATGAAATAAAGACCCCCAAAAAGTCGCGAAACTTCTGGAAAGCCCCTATAAATAACCACTTGATTACCGGTGATAAGTGGAATGATTCCACGATTAAACTAATCTTAACTAACCCTCATTACGTTGGAGACTTAGTTCAGGGGCGTACTACCACAGTAAGTATTAACATTTCTTTCAGTTGCTCTTGTATTATTTCTTGAATTTTTGCCACTTCTTTTTTAATAGTATTAAAGTATTCGAATCGTAGGGAAAGGGGAAAAAAGTAAGAAATGTTCCGACTTCTAATACATTGCTTACCGAAATTCAAGATTGGCTGATGTTCTGAGCAGAAATGGCTAGAAAGAAACCACATGTTGATGATTCTTAAAGCAGCACAGGTTGGTTGCTGGTGAGACGAAGGTGGTCTCGAAGGTTACGGAGAAGGAGTCGGGTAGTGCCTTCACCTACCACCACCTGAATATGGTTTAGTCCTTAGTTTCAGATGGCGGCTTTTTTATGACATCCGCATCACCTGCAACGTCAACGTGTGCTGTTTCTTTTTTCAGCTTTTCCTTTATTTGTTTCATTTCTTCTATTTGACGTTTTGTAACCGATACTTCATTCACTTGCACAGGGTGTTTGTTTATTTCAACTTCTTCTTCTTTCAACGGAATTCGAAATTCCTCCTCATCTCCTGCTTCTATTACCATTTCTTCACGCTTAATCGGAACCGTGAACGTTTTCTGTTCTTCGACGACTTCTTTATGAATCTTTACCTCACCCGTTTGTACTCGTTCTTTTTTTATGGCTAGCTGCTCTTCACGTAATTGAAGCGTTTGTTCTTTATTTCCATTTGTTTTTTTAGAGGGTCCGTCGATGTTCCTTCTCGCCTTCATTGTATAAATAATGCCGCCAACGATTGCTCCTAAAACGAGTCCTGTTACGACTGTAAAACCTGTTACCCAACCAATTATGCTACCGATTATTGCACCAATAATAATATACTTTCCCATAGGACCTCCTGAAGTTCTTCTTTATGTAAAGAGGATGGAAAGAAACCTACTTAACTAGAAGTTAAGTAGGCGGGAACAATTAGTCCTCTTTGATAAGATCTGTAGTACCATGTGATTCAACATCTGCAACTTCTTTACGAAGTACTTCGTGTACTTGTTCTGTTTCCTGAACTGAACGTTTATGAGCGGAGACTTTACCAGTAACGACCGTATGCTTTTCTACATCAATTTTTTCAGCAGTTACTGGAATGTGAACCGTTTCTTCTTCTGTAATTGGTTCATTTGTTGGTTCGTGATCAACGACTCTTTGTTCAATGACGACTTGATCATGTGAAACAGGGACATTCACTGATTGTTCTTCCTCAACAATGTCCTTATGAAGCGTCACATCACC
Organism: Metabacillus rhizolycopersici; assembly: GCF_020075705.1. Next base: position 10,743 of record NZ_JAIQUM010000061.1, read on the forward strand.
CGTCTCCACCCGATATTTGTCGATTTCCAATTCTTCTTCACGAAGATCAAGATGTGCGTCTTCTGCTGCAAATTCTGTATCGGCAGTGCGATCTACTTCACGTACCTTTTTTTGAGTTTCTTTTTGAGTTTTTTCTTCGTTAAATAAAAAATCCAAAAAGGCCATGCTGAAAACCTCCTAAGGAATGTGTTTTGATCGTACAACTAGTAATGTTACCTACGTGAGTGAAAATATGTGCTTGAACTTTGGTGCCTGTTTCTAAAAAGGCTTTGCTAAGCCATTTGGTGTATTTTACATCCAATGTAGACTTCTTCTTCAAGATCTATTTCTAGCTTATCCGCCATCTGAATGAGATAAATGAGTATATCTGCCATTTCTTCTTTAATATTTTGTGTCGACCCAGCAATCGCTTCTTCACTGTTTTTCCACTGGAAATTTTCAAGAAGCTCATTTGCTTCTAGTGAAATTGAAATAGCTAAATCTTTTGGTCGTGGTACTTTTTCCAGCCTCTTTCATCGCGAAATTCTAGTATTTTTTGATAGATCTTCTCCATTTATCTTTCTCTCCATTAGTACTTAATTTATGTAAATGCTTTATTCTTTCATTTTATCATTAGTTACAAATTATTGAAGTTTAGTTATACTTTGGAATCAGAAACAAATTCAAAAGAGGATTTTGATCATAACTAAATACTACTATGGCAACTTTTTTGCCTAGAGTTCTCGTAAAAATATAAATCAAGGGATTTCAATACAAACTTTACATAAGGTAGTTTAAATAAGCCTGTCACTTGTCGAATTTTAACAAATGACAGGCTTCCCACTTAATTTCATATGGTGGAAATTTTCATAAGCTCTTACTACGAGTTGAAGTTTGTATTAAATCATCTACAAAAGTGGTAAAACATCCAGTTTCAAAAGTTGAACATTAGAGTATGATTAGATCGGTCAAATCAACCATTTCCCCTTAATATTTATGGTCTAGGTAGTACCGTATAAGTATTCAATTTTCCGACTGGAACTACATTAAAGTAAGTTGTTTCATTATTTGGAAATTTAACTGCGTATGATATCCCTCCACCAATGTCCTTTACGCCTCTGATTGTAACTTTACTTGGAACTGGTATTCCGATAGCTGCAGCATTTTCTGTTAATATCAGTTTTTCCTTTACTGGGGTTCCATCAACAAATATTGCCACTTCGTCCAAATCCACTTTGTTAAAGTCCCATATTAACATTCTAGCTTCTCCTCCATCAGAGCCAGCATTTGTCACTTCAAAATCTCGTGCTTCTATTTTCGCGTTTGTTTCGTCAGTAAATAATTTTTCGCCAGCTGCTGTAGATGTACTTATTCTGTTTGCAACCACTTCTTCTGCTGTTCCTTCATCAGTGAAACTGGTTGTGAAGAGGCTGCCAATCATGGCTAACCCAATTAAGATTAATGAAGTAATCCAAATGGATTTACGGATAAATGCTTGATGTGGGATAATATCTTGTTCTGCAGGTTCTTGCTCATTGTCTAAATTTTGATTGTAAATTTGCTGGTGGTTCTGTTTATATTTTTTCATATTTTCCACCTTACATCTTGTGTACTTTATAACTTATTGGGTATTTACTGTACCAATAAGATAAATATACTCGCACGATAAGAATACTTATTGTAGATAAGAGGATTGCAATTTCCTTCCCATAAAATAGCTTGTCTGCCCATAGATTTGCAAAGAATATTGCCATTTCAATTCCGACTAATGTAATAAAAAACATTTGTAACAAGGGCATCAATACTGGAAACCTTCTATTTAACCATCCTAGCCTCGGGTACTTATAGCTTAAAAATAAAAGTATTCCAAAAAAAGCTACCAAGCCTAATGACAATCCCCCTCTTGGTGAACCAAGTTGATAAATTTCCAATAAGATAGGAAATTCCATTATAGGCCCAAAAATAATCATGATTAACAGTAAAGGATAAAATAAGTAATAAGCAATTGCACCTAGAATCGCAAATAATTTACCCATTAAATTCACCTACTTCCGAAATATCTTGTTGAACAATTGTAACTAATTGTTCAACTGTAGGATTTGGTATTTTACTGACTCGCAAGGCGTGATTGCGTATCGTTAACTCACAAAGGTTTCGAACCATTCTACCATTACCAGCATTTTTCATTTGATTTTTGGTGAAATTTGAAAGTAACATATCCTCGGTATCTGGGGAAACTTCATATCCTTTAGCTTTAAAGATAAGTCGACTTATTTGCAATAATTCACTTGGCGTATAGTCCGGAAACTCAACAATATTAGGAAAACGTGATCGTAAACCAGCATTTGAGTCAAGGAATTCTTCCATATCTTCATCATAACCTGCTAATATTACAATAATGTTTTCACGGTGATCATCCATGAATTTCACGATGGTATCTATAGCCTCTTGGCCAAAATCATTGTTACTTCCTAAAAGTGCATAGGCTTCATCAATGAATAAAACTCCACCTAGTGCCTTCTCTAGTACATTCCTCGTTTTGAGAGCGGTTTGCCCGACGTACCCTGCAACTAAACCAGAACGATCTGTTTCAACCATTTTATTTAGTTTAATGACCCCTATTTCTTTAAATCGTTTTGCTAAAATTCGAGCAATCATCGTTTTACCAGTACCAGGATTCCCTTTAAACACCATATGAAGAGATTGCGATCCCATATTTGGTAAGCCTAATTCTTCCCGCTTTTTTGCGATTTCAATTTGAGCTGAGAGTGAACGAACAAAATTCTTTATTTCTTCCATACCTATTACTTGTTCTAATTCTTTTAACGCCGTTTCATTTTTTACTACTGGGGCTATATGGAAGTCTTCTAAGGTTAATCTTGTTAGCTCTTCTACTGCTAAATCCGGATTTTCAACGATTCGTATGGATTGATTCCTGATTGCTTCCTCAAGTGTATTTCGAACAAGACGACCATTTCCACTATCATTTTTACCTGGTATTTGCTTTTTCTCGTAATAGTTTACTAAGGCGGTTGTTACCTCACCTGACACTACAAAACCTTTTGATTTTGCAATGACATCAGTCATTTGTGCTAATTGTTCCGCTGTATAATCAGTAAACGTAATGTTTAATGGAAAGCGAGAAGATAATCCGGGGTTAGACTTTAAGAAATTTTCCATTTCATCAGTATACCCTGCAAGGATAACCACTAAGTTAGCACGATGATTTTCGATAAGCCGAACCAATGTATCAATTGCTTCTTTCCCAAACCCTCCTCCTACTGTTCCTTCTTCCACGAGGGAATAAGCTTCATCAATAAATAAAACTCCACCTATTGCACTTTCCACTACTTCAGTTGTTTTTACAGCAGTTTGACCTGCATATTCCGCCACTAGATTTGACCGGTCGACCTCAACAAGATGTCCTCGCTTTAAAATCCCCATGGAACTAAGCATAGTTGCAAGCAATCGAGCCATTGTCGTTTTACCAGTCCCAGGATTACCTGAGAAAATAATATTTAGCGTTTGCTCATTCTTTGTCTCTATTCCAGCTTCTTTTCGGCGTTTATTTGCTAAAATTTGCTTTTCTAAAGTACGAATAAAATTTTTCACATTTTCTAAGCCGATGATATTCTTAAAAGCTGCATCTAAGTCAAATTCTTCCTTTACTCCAATTCCAAAATCGATATTTGTTAGAACATTTAAGGCAATTTCATTTTTGGTACTCTCACTTAACCGAACAGATTGTTTGCGGATTGCCTCTTCTATTAAATTACGAACAAGACGACCATTCCCACTATCATTTCTTCCAGGTATCTGTTTCTTTTCGAATAATTCTACTAATCCTTCATGTGCTGTAGAATCAATAATATAATCACGTTGTTTTGCGTTTATAAGCGTCATTTCCAACATATCTTTAGGTGTATAATCTGGGAAATCTACAATAAACGGAAATCTTGAGCGAAGACCTGGATTTGATTTTAGGAATATTTCCATTTCATTTGTGTAACCAGCAAGTATAACAACTAAATGATCTCGATGATCCTCCATTCCTTTCACTAAAGTATCAATAGCTTCTAGACCGAAACTGTCATGTTTGTTTCGAGCAAGTGTATAAGCCTCATCAACAAACAAAACACCTCCAAGTGCACTCTGTATTTTTTCATCCGTTTTAGGAGCTGTTGAACCGACATATTCCCCGACAAGGTCCTGCCTTGCTACTTCAACTAGTTGGCCTTGAGATAGTAGTCCCATTGCTTTTAAAATCCTGGAAATTAATCTGGCAACCGTAGTTTTTCCTGTCCCAGGGTTCCCAGTAAAAACCATATGCAAAGCCATCGGACTTATTTTCCCTCCAAGCTCCTCCCGCTTTTTTTGTAATTTGACAGTTTGCAATAGCTCATTAATAAAGTTTTTAACTGACTCCAAACCAATTAAACTGTTCAGTTCTTCCAAAATATCTTCTAATGTCTCTTCTTTAATAATAGAAATCTTTTTAAGTAAAATTGTTTCTTTTCCAGCATCGGCAATGACATGATTATCCTTCATTTTAATATTTATAGAATTACTACTAGAAATCACACCTCTTGCCCGAGCATCTAACAAGACAGAAATAAAGTTATTTTCAACTAGATCTTCAATAGCTTCCCCATATTTTTTTGTAATTAAGATTTGTTTAGCAAGTTCAGTAAAAATGTTAGAATCAAAGTTTATGTTTAACTGTGCCTGGACATTTAATTTAGATGCAGCTTTTTTTAGTTGAGAAGATAATATTGTACTAAGCGAATCCATAGTTAATGGTTCTGTAAACGCAAAAGATTGAATCTCACGTAACAGACTGGGAGGTATCTGATTGGCAATTGATAACGGAATTTGCTGACCTACTATCTTGTCCTTTACTTCAGCATCTATATAGAGAATTAAAAAGTAATCTGAAGCACTGACAACGATTCCTTCCGGTGTTCTAAAATAACCATCTTTAAAGAGTTTTGTAACATACTGAAGTACATCTGATTGAGCTTTTTCAAATCCAGTGAAACAAACAGTACCGATTCCATAACTAAATAAAGCAGAACAATCTACAATAAAATTCGTGTGGATATCTTTTTCACCGTATTGACTTAAATCGATCGTAGAAAAACTTTTATAAGGTGTCAGTTTTTTCGTGTAAAGTTCATTTATTAAAATGTTCAAACTTCGATTTTTCCCAGTGCCAGTAGGACCACTGATTAAAATCGTATTTTGAATATTTCCCTTGTCTCTAGCCAAAAAGGCCTTCTTAAAGCAAACAAGTAAATCATCAATATACCTTTCTTGGCCTAATACATTGTTATTTAAATTGTACTTGATTTCATTAAACAGTTGATCAAGTTCTTCATTTGATTTGTTCAGAGTAAGACTTTTAATCCCAAGCTTAGCATCTCGTGCAGCTCCTTTTATCGCTCCGCTTGACTGAGGTATATCAGAGTAATTAACTCTTGGGTTGTTAGTTGTAGCTGGAATACTACTTGTCCCCACACTTGCTTGTCTTCCTAAAACACTTCTTTGTTTTCTCCCTCTAAACCCTTCCTTCTGAAGAAAATCAATTAGTTGAACCTCTGGTATAACAATCCTTAACCATTTCTGAAAACTCATATTCATACACCCTATTCTATGTATAAATTCCATTAAGTAATTAAATTAATGTTAGAGTTGTTTCCCGGAAATACCTCTTAACGTTAAATCGACATTTAAAATTTATTTCTTCCAGTATTCTAATGTCATAACCTAAAAAGGTATCAATTACAGATATTTACATGGCTTTTAATTTATTTTTCTTTTTAAAGAAGGCTACCATTCAATTGATTATATAGAGCACATTCATTCAGTATTTTCCGTTTAACTCAACTAACACAATTTCTATCTTATTAATAAGCATCGTCTTCTAAATGATGAAAAACTTTTTTATCCACCAGCTCTGACTGAATTATATAGCGTTGTGGAGCTGGGCCAATGAAGTCAAACGGATAACAAGTTGTTAAAGTTAAGGTTGGTGTCTCTTTATCAACAAGAACGGTTCTGTCCTCTTTGTCCGTTATCCAGATGTCGCGAATTTGATATTCATATTTTATGTTATCGAAGACGAAGTACATGCGATCACCGATTTCTAAATTTCCCAGCTCAGAAAACACCGTATCTCGATGACCAGCTAAGGCTGTATGTTTATATTCTGTAGGTAATGCGGTATGGCTCGACTCATACAACCCAACACCTTTTTTCAATGTTTCTTTATCTGTACCATAATAAATAGAAAATAGATTACCAATTCTCGGTATCGTTAATTCACCAATTTGGTCACCTTGATGAAAAGAATATTCATTATTAATCAAATCTGTATCTTGTTTTAATGGTTCTTCAACGATTGGATCATCCCAGTTGTGATCAATCGCTTCGGCTTTAACAGGATTGTGTTCAACATTTTGTTTTTGCATGTTCATCATTGCTGTATTCCAGAGAAAAAATGAAAATCCAATCACTAACAGCAAAATACCTATACGATTCCTCAAAGTTAATCACCTTATAAAGTCCCGCTCTAGCTGGGTTTATTGAAAAATCAATTAAAATTGTAAAAAATGAAAGGAGGATAGACTTTAAGTCTATCCTTGGATGGATTTGTTTTTTATTCGATCGTTGTTCTTCTTTTAAATAACAATAAAAATAGACCTATTGTTCCAACGATTAATCCAATTGTAACTCCAACTGGGTAGTATGTAGCAGTTTCAGCTAAACCTGCCCCTTCATCGTTCGTAGGATCAGTTGTGTCAGTTGTTGCATCACCTAATGGAGTTCCAGCCTCATAATTTACATCAAATCCAGCTAAGGTTTCACAAACAATGCCGTCACCGTCACGGTCTAAATCATGAGGGTCGTTACCAGGGTCATTTGTGTTATAGAAATGTTGTGCTTCTTTCCATGTAGAGAAGTGACCACAATCCTTATCTTCTTGTGCAAATGAAGGGCTTGTAAATCCTAAAACAAGTAAACAAATAGTTAATAGTGAAAGTAGTTGTTTCAAATCATTTCCTCCCATATGTCGATCCATCCAAGATGTAATATGTACTATTTTTGGAATAATATTCAAAATTCACAACGAGATTTATTATAAAAAAATAGGAATGTAGAAAAATTATAAATAATCTATAGTAATAAAGTCTTTATTCGGTAAATTTAATACTAAGATAAAAATTAAGAGGTGATCAAATGGGCCTTAATTTTCGAAAAAGCTTTAAGGTTGCACCAGGAGTAAGAGTAAATGTATCGAAAAGTGGTGTTGGAGCTAGTTTTGGTGGGAAAGGATTAAGGTATTCGGTTAATTCACGTGGTCAACGCCGAACAACAGTTGGAATACCTGGTTCTGGGTTATCATATACAAATACGTCTAGTTCAGGTCGTGCTTATAAAACGAGCGCCTATAACCGAAGTGCTGAACTAGCTAAAAAACAACGAGAATTTGAAAAACTTCAGGAAATAGAGAGGAATCGTTTAGAAGTAGAACTATTTGAAAACAAGATAGAAAAAATGAAATCGGTTCATAAAGAATGTGATGATGAGAAAAATTGGCAGGAAATCCGTAACACTCCTCCGCCTTTTCCAAAAGGAGTACGCGGCCCAAATGAAGATGCTGCTTTGAAGGTGTACGAGGAATATAAACCAGGCTTCTTCGCTAAACTATTTAAACAAGATGAAAAAAGAAAAAGTGAACTATTTGAAAAAATAGAGCTTGCACGAAAAGAAGATCTTTCCGATTATCAAGAATGGCAACGAATGATTTCTGTTGCAGAAAATATACTCCAAGGTGATATTGATACATACTTTGAAGTAATTGAGGAGTTTGCCCCGCTTGATGATTTGCTTGAGTTTGGCAGCGGATTTGAATTCTTTGCCATAGAGCCAGATGTAATGGAAATTGAATTTGACGTACACCCACAAACCGTCGTACCAACTCAAACACTTTCATTAACAAAAACAGGGAAACTTTCAGTTAAAGACACAACAAAAACAGCTTATTATGATATTCAGCAAGATTATGTTTCCAGCTGTGTGATACGAATTGTTAGAGATATGTTTGCCTTGCTACCACTAAACATTGTCTATATTCATGCGATCGAAAATCGATTGAATTCAGCAACAGGTCATCATGAAAATAACACGATTTTATCAGTTAAATTTGATAAATCAACCTTAAAAAAACTTAATTTTGATGCCATTGATTGCTCAGATGCTTTAAGTAATTTTGAACATCGTATGAAATTTAGAAAAACTAAGGGGTTTGATGAAGTAGATCGTTTAGTAGTGAAGTAGCACATACCAACAATTGTATTAGTTTAACGAGTCTAGTTTAAATGTATGTGGTTTCTGTTCATTTGTTCTTTAATTTCCTGAGTGATAGGACTTGTACCGTATGACATGCCCTTTAAAGATCTGCTAAATATATAGATAATTGTTGAATACAAAGACGTTTGTATTGAAAAAGGGCCTTTCCCCCATCTCGCTACTAATTTGAAGCACTAGATGAAAGGCACCAAAACCCCAGAAGTTAGCAATATAAATTCAAATAAAACATGAGTATATATTTTTATAACAAAGAAAGAACAATAGATTGATATTTACCTATTTTACTCCTCCTCTTCTTTGGTAATTGGAAGAGCGGTTTTGGTTTCATTTCGAAGTCATCCTTAACTTTTGTATCCAGCAGAATATTTTAACACCTACCGCGCTCGATCCTTATATTAGTGCGAGGGTTACATCAAAAGGGAAAAAACATAGTAGAAACTCTTAAACAAAAAGAACAGCATCCTACACGATGCTGTCCTAAATAATACAGTTAAAAAAGGTTTAGGACTTCCGACTTCAGATACCACCCAGGTAAATGCTTCGTTTTCCGACTACCGTTTTCGGTGAAGGAAAAGAGAATTCCCTCTTTTTCAAACTCTTTGACAGTCGAGTCAAGTTCTGGACCGCCTACTCCCCAGAGCCTTCCACCAACATTACGTTTATCGATCACTATAAGCCTTTTTTAGCAAGAGCATCTTTTATCCAGCATAATCCTTCGGTATTTTTATCCTCTTGAACTACCGAAGCCTCCGTGTTTAACCCTTTCTTGAGTTTGGAATAAGCCATGTGCAGGTTCAATTCCCAACTCATCTAGTCTCTTCCAAAGACTCTCCATTGCCTTTATACGATCAAAGTAAAACTCCCGTCCACGAACACGCCAGAACTTCCAACCAGCTCGCTCAAGAGATCCCTGCCTTTTCATGTCCTCTTCGAACTTTTCGGGACCGTGCCACTTCTCGCCATCACATTCTACAGCTAAGCGATCCCGCATGCCCTCGATAACAAAATCAATTCGATATCGGCCAACTTCAATCTGCGGTGTGATTTTATACCCTCTTGCTACTATCATTCTAAGGACATCAAGCTCAAATGGAGACTCACATTTTTCTTCCAGGTTCTCCAACTGTTGATTAACACGGGTAGGATTTTTACAGTAACTTAATAATTTATAACGTAGATCTTCTGTGCTTAAGTCTTCTAATTCTACAGAATGATATAGGCGCATTTGGTTCTTGGCACGACTAGCTGCAACGTTAAATCGCTGTTTATCACTTGTTTTGGTTAAAGCCATAAAGCGTCGATTTGGTGCTACAACTAAGGAAAGGAAAATGATATCACGCTCGTCACCTTGGAGAGTATAGGAATTTCCGCAGATTACCTTTCGCTTAACAAACTCTGTATCACCAATTGCTTCTCGAATTTTCGTCTCAAGTAACTTCGACTGTTTCTGACCTTGTAAAGCAATCACTCCAAAAGTTTGACCAGCAAATTTAGAATCCTTAATCATAGTTTGCATGTCAGCAACAATCGCTTCCACCTCTGGAATGTTAACGTCTTTATCCTTTTCATCGTTATAACCTTCATTTACCTTTATGCCCATAACAGGTGGCTCTATCTTCTCTTCCTCCAACGGAAGCCGCAACGGAATCATTTGTCCCCCATAACTTAAATCATTTGAAAAATGAATAATTTCAGGCACACAACGAAAATGTTCCCGGAGCATAAGCTTGCCTTCTTTTGGGAAAGTTTGCTCTGCAATTTCATATAAAGAGATGTTACCATCAAATAGATTACCATTAGGAATATCTTTTAAATGACGTCTAACAAGTTCATGGACGTCTTCCAAGTTGGTACCAATAGATTGCGGGCTTATCTGCTCATCATCTCCAACCACTATAACCTTCTTGCCACGCATGAGAACATTAATAGAAAATAAGTCACATTGACTACTCTCATCGAAAATAATGATATCAAACTTTTCATTCGTTACAGGGAAATTTTCTAGCACTTGACTTACAGGCATAATCCATACTGGAATTGCAGTCTGAGCGGTTCTCATTTCTTCTCTTGCTCCTTGTAAGTGAACATGAGCATATTTGCCGCTCCCCTTACCAAATCGCTTAATGTATGACTTCCAAGCCGAAAGAGCACGCTTTTCTTTGTCTGTGATTCTTTCGACCTGGTTCTTCCACGTTGATTTACTTACAATGTTACGAATAAGACGTTTTTGTTCCTTATGCTCCTCTTCAATTTGAAGTTTTAGTTTACTTACATTCATATCTTTTGTTTCATCCAACCAAGTTTGGAGCTTTCTAAGTTCAAATGCTTCCATGTAATCAGCTAGGTAAGGAGAAACAGAACCTACTGATAATTCCAATGATTTTGCAGTTAACGGTAGAGTATGACTCAAAGCATTATATAGTTCATAAAAACGGTAAACTTGTACCTGTATTTGGTGCAATTGCTCTAACTGAACCAATAAAACTCTCCACTTCTCCACATTCCTTGCTAGATAAGCATCATAGAAATCATTCCAGATGGTATGAGACTCTTTAGTAGCCCATTCCCTCAATTGATTTAACTTGCTATTGTATTTTTCCAGCCATTCTTGATATTTAAGATAACGAGTTACAATCTTGAATTCATCTATAAGTCCTTCGTATGTTTCAATTAAGTAAAAATCAAGTTGTTGCTTTTGAAATGATTTCGTCCTTTCTTTGAAGGCATTTATAGCATCGACTGCCTTTATGACCAATGCCAACTCCTTCATACGATTATCAAGCATATAGATAAAGCGTCGATCTTTACTTGAAAGTGGCTCAAGCCCTATATCTGTCATATTGCCATTAAAAATCCGTACAGTTTCCGTTTTCTTATGCTCAAAATTAAGATATTCCTCCAAGAGTTCTATTTCCTTTAATTCTTTTATTGGTTTACTATTTAATACAGGTGTCTCAAATAAGTATTTTGTTTGTTTTCCTTTCATCATAAAGAACATAAAATTTGGTTTTTTCCCACTTGAAAGTCGTTCTTTTGCAATTGCAATATCTTCTTTTAACTCATCTAATCTTTTCTCTGGTAAATCGATCACATGAGTAATGAGTTTATTATGGAACTCATTAAGTTGGTGAATAGATGTCACCATATCATTATATAATGAGCGCCACCTTTCCTCTCGTATTCCCCCTGATTGAAAATCCTCAATAATTGGTTTCAGATGTTGGCTGGATAAAATGCCTGAATAGTTGACCATATCTTTTGCTTCTTTTAGAAGTTGGTTTATCGTTGACAGATTTTGTTCTAACTGATATTTTTCAATAATCTCCACCGCTTTTGATATATAAGACTCTAAAGCTTTCCCCTCTTTGGTAAAGTTCTCAAAAGAAGAGTACGTTGGCAGATGATTATTTATTTCAGGCAATGTTTGTTCATGAAGAGATAGAAATTCCCGCTTCAAACTAGACTTTAGTTTCCAAAACTCTTGGAAATCCGAGTTTCTCAACGGAAATGTCACGTCCATTGGAATATTATCTTGAATCCATGTATAACTAGTGTTTGATTCAGCAAGTCTTTTGGCAACATCGTACTTAAATAACTTTTCGCCTTTATATAAAAGTTCGCTTCCTTCCTTTTGGGCGTAATTTTTAAGTTGGTTTTTTAGTTGGGCTTCGTTGCGCTTACTTTGATCCAATGCCTTCCTGTCTCTGTTAATCTCCTCTTGTAAGCGATATGTATCCAGTTCACCGAGCTTTTCACTAATTACACGGATAGACTGCTCGATTTCTTGAAGCGATTCTCGGCCGCCACCTAAGACAGGAACACAAAGGTCGCGAATTTCTGCTGGTATTTTATTTTTCAACACTTTGAGTGGGTTTTCTTTTTGACTTGTAATCAAGATCTTTTTCCCATGCGTAAGAAAATGGGACACAAGATTTGCAATTGTATGGGTTTTACCAGTTCCAGGCGGTCCCTGTACAGTTACACCATAGTTATGCTCTATACGATGGATAATCTCCTTTTGCTGCTCGTTTGACTCTAACGGGAAATAAAGGTCGTTACTAATAAAAGCGTTCTCTCTCGCCGCTTTTTCACCTTGTTCGTTTGTTGCTTTCGCTGGTTCTCCTATAATAGCAGCGATAGTATCAGGCAGACTAATTTGTTCACTGTCAATGCTTGAAATAATTTGTTCTAAATCATTCCTTAAGACGCGAACATTCTTACGTCGCAGTGAAAAAATTGAAATATCATAAATAACTGGCTCATCTCGTACAGTCATAGAAGAGTCTGAAGCTATGTACTCGCCTTTCGCATCAATAAGGCGTACAAATTGTGTAAAGAACTCAGTTTTATCGTCAATAATGCTCTGATTCTGTACATCATATATAAGTTCATTTATCTTTGTAATGTTAGGGAGATAAACACCAGAAAACATCTCTCGTTCCATAATTGTTATTTGCTCTACCTGTTTTCCGCTAATAACTCCTCTGTCTGCGTCCAAATCTAGTTCTAATTTGGTCGTCAATAAAGGTGAGCGAATAGTTCCTACTTTGTCATCAGGATGTTTCCAGCAAAACATTCCCCTACCATATATAAATTCAAGTGCTTCGCTCTCTTTATCCATTTGTTGAATTAAATCAAAAAATTCACCATATAGTTTCTGTACACGTTTCTTTTCTATTAGCCTTTCAGCCCACTCAGTCCAGTCACGTTCCCAATCCTGATAAGCTTTTATCCTCTCAGGATTATCACTAAATTTTTCTGTTAACTCCTTCTCACCGTCTTCTTGGGCGATTTTACGTTCATTAGGCATAACCAACCGTGTTTTTTCATTTGTATAATCCACTTTTATCCACTCTCGGATCAGTGAAGGAGGTTTGGGATACTGCTTGTCTTCTGCAGTTATTTCCGGTCTATGTATTTCAAGATAAGTACCTTTCTCATTACAATCCTCAAAAAGAAAGCATCCATTTAGTTCTTTTAAATCGTGTACAAACCAATTTTTTTCAAACTCTCTATAGTCACGAGTCACCTTACCCACCAAATTATTAAGTGCAAGCAAATATTCAAAGAAATTCTTTGCTTTATTAATTGCCATTTTCTGTTTCAATCTGTCCACCTCTTTCATCACATGCATCTTTTTACAAATTTAGACATGTTCTTAAAAACCTGACAGTGTGTACCTATTAATCCAAAAGTGTAATTTAAAGAAAATATGTTTTTGATATGGAGAATAAGGCTTTTTATACAAGTTATGCATAAACCCCTGTATAAAAAGCCTTATAAAAAAATAATTCCTTTACACTCATGTTCTTTAATTCACACAATTAATCTACCTGATAGTAACACACCTAATACCAAAAATTAAAAAGCATAAGAACCGTTCTCGTACTTTATCCGCTTCACTTCTTAGAAAATATACTCAATAATTCTGTAGTAGACTGCTTTTGTTTAACAGTACTCAATTCCATTAAAATCCTTTCTTGTGAGAATTGTCCAGCCTCTTTCATCACGAAATTCTAGTATTTTTTGATAGATCTTCTCCATTATTTTTCTTAAGATATGTAAAATCTTTATTCTTTTTATTTTATCATAGTTACAATTTATTGGAATTTGTTGTACTTGGGTATTGTGCTCTAACAATAGGGTTCGAAACAGAACATGGGGTATTTATAAAGATTCTTACTTCAGACGAGAATGTAGCATGTTTTCTATGATCATAGAAGTTGCACCCTGTATAAATAGACGGAGAAGAGATAGAAGGTGTTTATTCAGTAGAATTTGTGATCTCATGAACGTGAGGACAGTTCTTCTATTTACATTTTAGCAAACAGAAGAACCGCTAACAGTGTTCCTCACATAAACTTGTCTAACAAATGTGAATATGTGTAGATCGAAATAATAGGTGTTTTAGTTTGGAAAATAATAATAATTAACCAAGTATTGATTGACTTACAGCTTTAAAAGCTTTGAGATAATGCACGTTCTGATGATAAGAACTCATTTATTATTAAAGTGCCTCGTCTCACCATCCTATAATTCGGACCAAGGTATGAACTATAATCATGTCTGTGCTTGAATAATGTTTTTAATTTCTGTTTCTAAATCCGCTGGTTCGTTTGCATAATTGTAGATTCCTAAAAACTTTTGTGTGGTTCCTGGATATGAACAAATGATCTTGTTCACCGCCGCTTGTTGTTCTGATATCGGTTCATTTTTTGAGATTTGACATCCCATATGAAATCGAACCATAAACTCATCTTCAATTATTTTTTGGTATTCATCAGCCATGGTCTCCCATTCTTTCTCCCAATCATGATGATTTGATAAAACGGTCGATAAAATTCGAGCTCCATATATGGCATCATGCATTCCTTGAGCCATGCCTGGATCTTTAAAGCTAATCGCATCCCCGACCAAGGCCCATCCTTTTCCCATTCCTTTGTACCAGTAATTATCATATCCAACAATTCCTTTGATTGGTTGCATTAACCGTGCGGACTGAAAACGCTCCGCAATCGATGTGTTCTTAAAATGATTCTTTAAAAAATCGCGCAAACCACTTTCCGGATTAGATTTCATCCGCTGTATCCATATCTTATTTTCTAATGACATGATGCCGATTACGACATATAAATCATCGCTTGTCGGAAAAAGAATGGCGGTATGATCTTTTATTTTATATACTTCAAATTTTGGAACATTCTCTTTACGAAGGTTAGAGTAATAACCATAGTAAATTGCCGCATTTGCAGGTACCGTTACTTTTAATTCGCTTTTAGCCAATTTGCGAATGATTGAAGAACGACCATCTGCCCCGACAACAACTTTGGCCCGGAACTGTTGTTTACGACCATGAGAATTTATTCCTTCAACACCGATTATCGTTTCACCGTTACAAAGAACATTCGTCACGCAAAACCCTTCCAAAACCGTTACGTTTTGCTCAGACCTGGCCTGTTCAATCATGACATGATCAAAAGATGTACGTCTGATGCAAAAACAGCTATCCTCTCCACGAACCTTAGGGATAACTCCTTCTATAACGGTATCATCAAACTGAAACTTAATTTGACGTACCGGCGGTGTATTCGTTTCTACCAATTGATCCATCACCCCAATCTCGCGAAGAATCGCCACAGTATTATTAAAAAAAGTATGAGTAGATAACGTATCGCTCGGAAAAACGGCACGGTCAACCAATAACACCCTAAACCCCGCCCTAGAAAGATAGATTGCCAGTGTGGAACCAGCGCATCTGGCACCAGTTATGATTACATCATATATTTCAGTCATACCCCCACCTCATTTCCCACTATATTCATTGACTTTCAAGCCTTATAAATTGCCCTATCCTTTCGTTTAGATAGCTAGAAAAGCATAACAAAACTGCAGAAATATATATGTAAATGGAATTGAAATAATGACATGATTAGTACATTGTTCGATGGAATACGAAATGAGTTCGGGTGCCTGTCACTCCCCGAATAACCTTGTTTCACAAGGTATTTATTTACTTTCAAATTTCCTAATGCACTTTTTATAAGTAAACCAATACTTATTCCAGGAATCAAAAACAACATAGGTAAAAAAACAGGACCGAATAACACCCTGAATATCTTTAGACTTGAGGAATAGATCAACCCTACTGTTACAAAATAAGCGCTAAAGGCAAACGGAAGAAAGGAATAAGGTGATTTCCCTCCTCCGGCGTCCCGATAAGCATCCCAAATAGAAAACATATAAATACAGGGATAAAAGTAAGCGTCAAACTCTACCCACATATTCATATCCCAAAATATATAAGACAATCTCCTAAAATCAAATTTTAAGGAAGTTTTTATGACCAAACATTCCAATCCAAAAATTTTGGGTGCCTGTCACTCCCCGAAGGAAGGAAATCAACCCCTTCCGTCGAATAATTACTCCAAAACATGTTACAGAAACGGCTGCATCCCGGAAAGAGAGGGGGCGATCCAATGGATCAGCGTATAAAAGTCTTATTGGTTGAAGATGACCCTTTCTGGAGAGAAACCTTAGTGAATGATCTTAATCAGGAAAACGATATCGAGATGGTCGGCATTGCCTTAACGCAGGAAGAAGCCGTTGCTGCCGTTCATACACAAGACATTGATGTCATTCTAATGGATATTAACTTAACTGGAAATCATCTCGATGGGTTGGAGGCTACAAGGGAAATCTCAAGATACCAGAAAGGTCAAATAAAGATTATTATGTTAACATCATTTTACGAGAAAGATATTATCTTAGACTCCTTTCGCAAAGGAGCTGTCAATTATATCACCAAACATAATTATCAAGATATTGTCAATGCGATTCGCGACGCTTATACCAATGAGGCGAATATTCACTCTGATGCTGCTGGAGTGCTTAGAAACGAGATTCAATTGTCTGTATTAACTCCGATGGAAAGAGAAGTGTACGAATTAAAAAAGCAAGGTTTGAATAAAACACAAATTGCTGAAAGACTTTTCAAATCGATTAATACGATCAAAAGCCAAATCAGAAGCATCAGGAATAAATTAATGTAATTCATCTGTTACCCACGTTGAAACTGTATGAGGACTTTTGATCATTTTGGACTACTTTTGTAAGGGGCAATTTGATCGAGACGGTTGTTCCCTTTTTGACTCCGCTGGAAGTGATTGTTAATGAACCCTGATGCTTTTGAACAGCTGCATAGCAGTAACTAAGACCTAATCCGTAGCTTTGCGGATTTTTTTTAGTTGTAAAAAATGGATCAAACACTTTAGATAAGCTTTCATTTGTAAGCCCACAGCCATTATCGATAAATTCGACAACAATATTCTTTTTTTCAGTAAACAAGCGGATCTCCAAGACCCCGCCCTCCGCCTCCATCGCCTCAAGGGCATTCATGATGATGTTGTTTATGACTTCGCTCATATGTAATTTATCGCAGTTCATATAAACATCATGAGCGTATTTCCTCTCAATCTTAATTTTTTTCTCTTCAATCGCTGGTTTCAGGATGGATAAAGTAGTGTCAATCATGGAAATCAACGATTCCGATCTCTCGTTTAAATAAATTTCTTCTGTTCTCTCTCTGATTGAATCTACCATATTCTGCATATGTTCAATGACATGAAACATGGTATCGAGAGCATCAATAGCTTGGTCTTTCCGGCCGGAACTGATGTAACCTTTTGTTCGATCACCCAGATAGTTCAATTTTTGGATTTCATTTTTAATCGTATGATTAAGAAAATTCGTTCCAATGGATAGGCTTTTCATGGTGTGATCTAATTTTTGTTTTTCAATTTTCAATTGAATACCAAATAAACCATGTTTGGCAGCAATGATAATATAAGACAGCATAAGTATATAAACAATCGTATAAAAAATATTCTGAACTTTATAGATATCCAGGTAGATCGTTTCGACATACGAACCGGTTTCATTCAGCCAAAACCGATCGACATTTATATAGTTAGAAAAACCAACCCACATCACCATCGAAGTATAGAAATAAATGGTTCTTTTTCGATTACCATCAACAAGCCCATCATGTTTTATTTTTAAAATACTAAAATATAAGAGAAGACATCCCGTCAGAATATAAATGCCCGTGTATATATTAATATACTTAAAACTATAGTCCACTACGGGATAGATCTTGACATTATCGGTAAGCGATAAAGGAATGATCGGTATAAGCAATATCCACTTGAGCAAGTTCCTCCATCTGCGTGAGAACCATTCACTGAAGTCGATACAACTCATTAGTACCGCATAAGGAAAAAAATAAATACAAATATAAGCAAATACGGCAATGATCAAGTGTAAAAATTCAATCAATCCACCCCACTGAGGGAAATGAGTTCGAATAAAAGGCAGTAAATACAATTGAATGCAGGTGGCAAAAGTGGTACTTCCCGCCAGAAAGATGACAAAACTGACCCAGCGTATAAAAGGTACCGTCTTGTTTTTACGATACAGAATAAAAGATAAAGCCCAAGTAAATAGGACGATTCCTATTCTCATGGTCAAATTAGGCACCCCCCTTTTTTCGATCCTCTATTTTTAATTATATATTCCCAAGGTAATAAATGGAATTATGATGTGCTTCGAGGGGGTGAAAAAAGTTCATCCTCCCTTCGTGTTTTTTTTGAAGCTATAATGAAGCCATAGTTAACCTACAACTATATCAATCTTAAGGAGGAATGAATTTTGAAAATGAATAAAATGCTGCTTGCTGTAGGAGTTTTGATGTCAGGGGTTGTTGTGAGTAATCATACCAGTCTGACATCTGCCGCTGTGATGGAAGAACAATTTGGAGTTGGGATAGAGGAACAATTTGGGATCGAAGAACAAATGGCGTTGGAATGGATGACAGAGAAATTGGATAAACCAGCACGTGATGACTATGGTGTTGTGTTAGGTGCGTTTCCTGTTAATTACATCCCTAAAGATGAGCTTTATAATATATACGCTGAATCACCGATTAAAACGGTTGGTGAAGCGGATGGAATGATCGGGCCTGCGAAAGCAACCCCGCGATATTTAGATGAAACTGTTTTGATTCCACTTCAAGTCTCAAAAGAAGAGATCGAAAAAATAAAAGAGAATCAAGATGATCCTGTAACGTTATGGGATACTCCTTCTGAGTATGAATCATGGATTTTAGATTATGATAAAGTTTTTAATTTGGAAAAGTATGTTGGATTGGTTACAGGTGACCCTACTGACCCTACTACTGGACCTACTGACCCTACCCCTGATGACGATGACGGCACCGATGGCGGGACTGGCGGAGGTACTGACGGAAATGGAGGCGGATATGCAGGTGGTGGTAAAGACGAATATGCAGACGGAGGTACTGACGGAGGTACTGACGGAGGATCAGACGGAGGTACTGAGTGTAGCTATTGTGACTTCACCGATGAGGAAGCAGGAGAGGTTCCACCTAGTGACGGTGGTACTGACGGTGGTACTAATTGAATCAGCTTACGTAAAAAAAATAAATCAATAAATTTTTTTAATTATTGATTTAGATACAATAATACGCCTGTAGTCCATGACTAAATAAAGTTTTGGTTTACAGGCACTATTTAATACAAAAGGAGGGATCAATTTGTTTAATTTGAAAAGGAAAAAATCATTTGTTTATTTCCTTTTGTTGTTCATTGCCATCTTTATATTAACCGCAACCTATATTCCTTTCCCAAAAGATTCTGCTGAAGCTGCAACTAAATTAGGTGGTTCACCTGCTGATTTACAAGGGGATTTTATTGGCGATGGAAGAGATGAACTACTTAAATATAGTAATGGCAAATGGGAGTTTGGTTATCCTATTGGTGCATCAACGCTCTGGTATTCAGTCAGGAGTACAAATAATTTTGGGAACCTAGAGGATGGACGTCCATTTTGGGTTGGTGACTTTAATGGAGATGGAAAAGATCCTTTTTTTACTCTTCTTTTACTTTACATCGATAACAATCGTACCAAAACGTTCGGCACCTATAAAGACTTCTAAACGCCATATCCCAGCTTTCGGAAATGACAAATTAGAAGGCCTTGAGCTATCTGATCCCTTAATTCCATTAGGACTGTAATCTAACTCCCCGTAATTCCAAACTTTTCTTTCATTAGCTGTGCCGGCATCTGTAACTAAAACCTTTTCTTTTTCTCCTGTATCTTTGTTAACCGCAACCACCTTAAAATTACCACTTTTTATAGTTTTTTCATCTCCCCAAAAATGCCACAACCATTTATTTATGTCACCGGCTTTAAACTCACCTCCAATTATTCCCACCTTTCCTTCTTGTCCAACTAGCTTATCTCCGGTTGATGTTTCAAATTCAGGGGATAAATCCCACTGTTGATTTTCTTCTGATACTGAACTGGCATTTGTTGTATTAACGTTAGCATTTTCTTTGTTGTCCTGAGAACAACCAACAATAAGTAAAATAACAAGTAGAAATATACTACAGAGTGCTTTTCTCAATTACTTAATCCTCCCTTTTGAAGCTCCATTTAATTCAAATTCTCTATGTTAACTTCATTTCCTTTAAAATTAAATTTTGCTAATTTTTTGTACTAAACTGCCCAACAAGATCTCAAGTTTCAAATGTATATTCTATACAAATCTAGTTAACATAAAGCCAATTATAGGTAATAAAAAACCATCAGATTTGAGGTGACCCCTAAAAGTTAGAGTTTTATATTAAGCAGCTAATTGGCTGGTATGAATCCGGTATTGAACGGGACTCATGCCTGCCAATTTTTTCTTTATACGCTTGATATTATAATACTCTATAT
>NZ_JAIQUM010000062.1 GCF_020075705.1 Metabacillus rhizolycopersici
GACAAAGATAAAAAGGCTTTTTGCACTTGCATCACCGAGACTTTCCTCATCTCTACTTAAATGCAAGCGACAGAGCAACGGTCTGGTGCGTCAACCGAAGGTGTCATGACCAATCTATCGTAGCTAGAATTTTTCCTAACTGAGTCTGGTGAACTCACCCCTTGAAGGGACGAAGCTAAAACCATGCAACTTCTTTTCAGAAGCTACGATGCCTTTAGGCTCGTGGTAGTTCACATTAATAGAAAAAGAACATTCGTTCCTATATTAATTATAATTTAACATACTTAATTAATTCAACTATTTAGAAGTGAAAGCATTAATAGATGATAAAGACTTGCGACTTGGATGAGTTTATAATCTTTAAATAAAAAATGCACGACATCGACTCTTTTCTACTTCATTTGTCGAGAAACAAAAACAAGTAGAGAAGGGTGTTGAGCGTGCAGAGTGAATTCTAACATAACGTATTCATTTATCAAATAATTAGTTATATCCCTCGATAGATCTGGTATGTATAAAGAATATGTTTGAAGTAACATTGTGCGACTTTATCCATAAGTTTCCCTAATATGAAGGCTTATGTTTAGAAATATTTTATGAATATAAAAAGAGCCAGACCATTACTTTTAAGCGATGATATGGCTCTTTTAATTTGAAAATCTGAACATTGTCAATTTTTTAAGTGGTACTCGACAAGCGGACTATTTAATGGAATAACAATTTTAAATAGAAATGGATATTTTTATGTCATTTTATACTTTATATATCCCTATCCGCCATCTGATCTAGCTCCAAAGGCAAAAAAGCATATTCTCCGTCCTTAATAATCTCACATTTACGAACTGGAATAGGATGTTTAAAAATGGGCCCATCTATTACTGTAGTATGGAATTCTCCACCTTCTCCGCAGGGGTCAATACCACGAGCTTCAAGCTCCTTCACGTATTCCAGGGTTAATGTTCGCCCTAAATCGTCCTCTCGCATTCCAAATGATAAATTAACAGTTACAATGATCGTTACAAATCCTAGATTTATGAACTCTTCAACAGCTTCATGATGGTTCATTTCCCATAAAGGCATCCCAAGCTTTAATCCAGCATTCTTCGTAACCTTTTCATGCCAACAGCCATGAGCAGGCATATCTAAGTCTCCAGTTACTAACACTTCTGCTCCTTGATTTTTAGCTTTTTCTAAAAGGCGCATAAATACTTTTTCATAATCTGTCCAACTTGCAGCTGCAGTATATACGGGCAAACCTATAGATTTAGCTTGGGCACATATGAGTTCCGGAGGCATTCCATGGGATCTGGAACGTTTCCCTTCTTCCTCCATCATGACGATCAGTCCAACCGCTTCTCCAACCTTCGCTGCTTTATATAGAGCTAAGACACTATCCTTTCCTCCGCTAAAAGAAGCTATAAATTTATGTCCGTGAGCACTATTTTTCCAATCCATTAATTCTGCCATTCATATCTTTCCCCTTTATTCTAATGACTTTTTTCACGATGGCTGTTATAGCCAATTTCATATTTTATCCCACCTTAACGGGCAGTAAAACTCCGACTTCAAGATTCGAGAGAAGTAAAGAAGATAAGTGGGAGATAACTGCCCGTAAAGATCCGATAAGTCTCGCTAACCATCAGTGGGGGATGAAGAAAACCCCCACTGATGGAAGTCTCACTTTATATGAGGTTTCATAGCTCTATTTGTTTGATTTTATCACTATTGTACCCTGATACAAAAAACTTGAAATCTAATGATGAAGAAAAGAGAAGTTTATCTCAAAGAAACTACTTCATTGTCGATAGAGAAAAGATAAGTCATATCGCTAAAAAAGCTGTTCTTGAAATTACTACTGCAATAGTGATCTAGACGCGATCTTCCATTAAAGGGCGCAATCCTGGAACAAGGATAAGCACTCATTCTTCATTTTAGGGCCATTTAGCGAAAGAAGGTACTCCACAGGTATTTAATAAAAAACTCCATCTACTTAATCTCTGAATTTACAAATTTGGGAAAATACCTTTATACTTTTCTTATTAAAGTATAAAAGATCAGGTATTTATACAAACTGTTTGGGAGTGCTTATTCATGGAAACGTTACTCATATATAAAGACGATTTATCAAATAAGTTCTGGAAAATTAACGTTACAGGAAATTCATTTACAGTTACATACGGAAAAGTCAGTACGGTTGGAGCCGTGAAAACAAAAGAATTTGAATCGGAAGAAATTTGTCAAAAAGAAGCTAATAAACTGATTCAATCCAAGTTAAAGAAAGGATATGTTGTAGCAGGTTCATCCGAACATGTGGTAAAAGAAAGTGCTATAACAGAAGCTTTTTTTTGGAAGTTACTTGAGACTGCTAAGAAAAAAGGGGAAGATCCAGATGAGCAACTTGAGTGGTTAGTAAACCATTTGTCCAGAAGGTCGGTAAAAGATATTGTCATGTTTGATTATATTTTTAACCAATATTATTACAAATCTTACACATCAAATTTGTGGGCGGCTGCTTATATTGTCATGGGGGGATGTTCAGATGATTCCTTCGATTATTTTAGGGCTTGGCTACTTTATCTGGGTAAGGGTACTTATGAAACAATTATACAAGATCCAGAAAAAATTATTCCTCATCTCAAGATATTAGAAGAAGAAGGGGATGTTCCAGAGTTTGAAGATCTGCTGTATGTTGCTAGTATGGCATATGAAGAGAAAACTGGGTTTGACGATGAGCATTATTACAATTTATACGAACAACTCTCGGATGATAAATATGTGCAGCCAAAAATGGAATTTGATTGGGACGAGGATGATGAAGAGGGATTAAGTAATAAATTTCCTGTGTTGTGGGAGAGGTATGGTGAAAATCCTCTAGGATAATTACTAATCATCTATATCTATATGGGAAATTAATTGTATTCTAAACATAAAACACCATTTTGAGCTAACAGGCAGGCTAGTTGAGCAATTTATAAATTGAATAGTTTTAAGTTTTATAGAGCATTTCTTTGTAATGAGGAATTCTTTTTATCTTTGTCTAACATTAACATTTGAATAACAATAAAAACATTATTAAAATAAATAAAAAATTATTGTTAAACGATAAATGATGTGTTAAATTCAAATTGACAATAAATAAGTGAGGTGCCTTTATGAAACGAGAAACACTCTTTTTAAAGTTCGTTGTTGTTCTTATGGGACTTCCTGTCCTTGCTTTGTGTATATTTTTGTTGCCTGGGATAGCTGAATACTTTGCAGAATTAAATCTAAAGTTAGCTTATTTGCAATATCCCTTTTTAATCGGGTTGTATGTAACAGCGTTAGTATTTTTCGTTGCATTATACCAGACTTTAAAACTTTTAAGCTATATTGACAAGAACCAGGCATTTTCGCAATTATCTGTAAAGGTTTTAAAGAATATTAAATATTGTGCCATCACCATCAGTGTCTTATATGTGGTATTTATGCCAATCATATATCTCATGGCAGAGGTAGACGATGCCCCAGGTATTATACTAATTGGAATGGTCATTATTTTTGGTTGCATGGTGGTTGCGGTTTTTGCCGCTGTTCTTCAAAAGCTATTAAAAAATGCTATCGATATAAAATCAGAAAATGATTTAACGGTCTGAGGTGAATAACATGGCAATTATAATCAATATTGATGTGATGCTGGCTAAAAGGAAAATGAGCGTAACAGAACTTTCGGAGAGGGTTGGAATAACAATGGCAAACCTTTCTATATTGAAAAATGGAAAGGCAAAAGCAATTAGGCTTTCAACTTTAGAGGCAATTTGCAAAGCATTAGAATGCCAACCTGGGGATATTCTTGAATATCGAAGCGACATCGACCTTCAAGAAAAATAAAGCAATTGTTCAATTAAATGATTTGATGATAAACAAAATAAAGTAATGAGGTGATTAAGTGGGATTTTATTATTTATTATTACTTCTAATAGGTGTTGTTCTTCTTGTTGTGGGAGCACTTTGGAAAGGTGTATCTTGGTCGCATCAATGGTATTCCCTTTAAACAGATGTTTGATTAAAATCCAAAATAAAAAGTAGTGTCTAATCGGTAAGTAATCCGACTAAGAGACACTACTTTTATTTAATTTAACCTTAATACTTAATCAATCGACAATACCCCACTGTCTCCTTGCTTTACACTACCTTGTTTCTTCACATTTAACTTAGTTAAGTTTGTAAAAATAACAGGTGTAACAGTAGAAGTAGCTGATTTTTTAATGAAATCAAGATCAAACTTTAGAAGTTCTTGTCCTTTCGTAATTTGTTCTCCTTCTTGAACGAGAACAGTAAAGCCTTCTCCGTTTAGTTGAACGGTATCTAAACCAACATGAATGAGAATTTCATATCCTTGTTTCGATTTAATTCCGATCGCATGCTTCGTTGGAAATACATTAATGATTTCCCCATTAACAGGAGAAACAACAGAACCTTTCGTTGGAACAATGGCGAAACCGTCACCCATCATTTTTTGTGAAAATACTTGATCTTCCACTTCGGTGATCGGAATGATTTTACCTTCAATTGGCATAACAAAATCTTTGTCATTTAATTGTGTTCGTCCTACTGTTTCAGAAGGAGATGCTGTTTCGGAAGCAACAGGTGTATTTACAGCTGTTCCATCTAATCTCTTCATTGCATCGGCAACAAATTCGACATCAGTACCAACGATAATTTGTAGATTTGTTTTATTTAATTTCATAACTCCTTTTGCACCATGTGCCTTTAAAGCAGAATCATTTACCTTATCCATTTCTTTTATATTTAAGCGAAGGCGTGTTGCACAGTTATCAATGATGGAAATGTTTTCTTTTCCACCAATATCATTGATAAAGTAATTTGCCATTTGTTCGTATTTATCATTTCCAACCGCAGTAGATGATGCTTGGTTTTCTTCCTCTACATCATCTTCACGACCAGGTGTTTTAAGGTTGAGAGCTTTAATTAATAGATAGAAAATGGCGAAATAAATGACTGCATAGATTAAACCAATAAATAATAATAATAATGGTTTTTCTGCAATATTAAAGTTCAGTAAATAGTCAATTCCGCCTGCTGAGAATGTAAATCCATCCCGAATACCAAGTAAGGATGTAACCCACATGGAAAGTCCTGTTAAGACTGCGTGAACACCGTATAATAATGGAGCGACGAACATGAATGAAAATTCAATCGGTTCTGTAATTCCAGTAAGGAAAGAAGTTAAAGCTAGACCGATAAACATACCTGAAACAGCTTTTCTTTTTTCTGGTTTTGCAGTTGCGATAATGGCGAATGCAGCTGCAGGAAGTCCAAACATCATGATAGGGAAGAAACCAGTCATATATCCACCGGCAGTTGGATCTCCTGCGAAGAAGCGAGCAATATCCCCAGTCTTTCCAGCAAATTCACCAAATTCGAACCAGAATAAGCTGTTTAATACATGATGAAGTCCTAAAGGAATTAATAAACGATTTAAGAGTCCAAACAGACCAGAACCAATCGCACCCAAATCAATAATCCAATTACCAAGACCATCAATAGCAGCTTGAACTGGTGGCCAAGCAAATCCAGCAATCCCTGCTAAAATGACCATTGCAACGGATGTCACAATGGGAATAAATCTCCTACCACTAAAGAATCCTAACCATTCAGGAAGTTTTACATTATGAAAACGATTATATAGTAACCCTGCGATTATACCAGCGATAATCCCCCCCAGCACGCCCATATTAATATTTTCATCTAGAGCTTGAGTACCGTTTGTTAATACTAAATAACCAATCGCACCAGATAATGCTGCGGCCCCGTTATTATCTTTAGCAAATCCTATTGCGACCCCCATCGCAAAAATTAATGCTAAGTTTGCAAATATTGCATCCCCTGCGTTTGCGATAAAGGCAATATCTAGTAAATCCGGTTGTCCGAAACGAAGTAGCAGTCCTGCGGCAGGTAATACTGCGATTGGAAGCATTAACGACTTACCAATTCTTTGTAAAAAACCTAACATAGTGTTCTCTCCTTTTATAAAAAAATGTAATGCTATGAATGAAAGCGCTTTTCTGTACGTGCATATCATAACACCAATTTGTTATAGATGTCTATACCAATTTTGGATTTTATTAAAAAAGAGTTTAACTGTATTCTATAAGGAAATAGCGTATAACAGCATGTTTTTCCTTAATAGAAGGAAAATATAAATAAAATTGGTATAGACAACTATATCATGGTAATGCTAAGATGTAACCGATAAGGACAAATATGTGAGTATATTAAAGACCCCAAAGAGGGTATACGACGGAAATGATAGTTAGTATAAATTTCTACCGACTTGGAAGGATGAAATGTTAATGAATTCACATCATAAGCCTATTTTGCTTAAAGGCATTCAAATATATTCTGAAGAACTGAAGTTGGAGAATGGATATATAAAAGTAATAGATCAAAAAATAATCGACTTTGGACCA
This sequence comes from Metabacillus rhizolycopersici, assembly GCF_020075705.1. Next base: position 6,471 of record NZ_JAIQUM010000062.1, read on the forward strand.
GTGGAGGAATTAAAACAAGAGGATCAATTTAAGATTATTGAAATTCCTTCATGTTATAAAGCTGTTCCTGGTTTTATTGATGTTCATATTCACGGTGTTAATGGTGCGGATGTAATGGATGCAACACAAGAAGCACTAGATATAATGGCAGAAACACTTCCGGGAGAAGGAACTACTAGTTTTTTAGCGACTACCATGACACAAGGTAGTGCGGAAATCGAAAAAGCACTTGATAATGTGGGCAATTACATGGATAGACAGCAAGAGCCTGGAAAAGCAGAAATACTGGGAATTCATCTCGAAGGTCCATTTGTAAACGCAAAAAGAGCAGGCGCACAGCCACTAGAGCATATTGTCGATCCTAATCTAGATGTTTTTAAAAAGTGGCAAACATTATCGAAGGGAACGATTAAGCTTGTAACTATGGCACCTGAACAACCGGGTGGGTTAGAGATGGTTCGTTATTTAAAAGAAAATGGTGTCATTGCTTCTATTGGTCACTCCAATGCTACATATGACGAGGTGAATCAAGCAATCGAAGCAGGAGTAAATCATGTCACACATTTATTTAATCAAATGAGAGGTTTACACCATCGTGAACCTGGTGTTGTCGGTGCAGCATTTTTACGTGATGAATTAAAAGCAGAAATAATTACTGATGGAATCCATGTGCGACCAGAAATGGTGAAGCTTACTTATAATCAAAAAGGAAGTAAAGGGATTATTTTGATTACAGACTCTATGCGTGCTAAGTGCTTAAAAAATGGACACTATGATCTGGGTGGGCAAGACGTTACAGTACAAGGTGAAAAAGCATGTCTTAGTGATGGAACACTCGCTGGAAGCATTCTGAAATTAGGAAACGCAGTGAAAAATATGTTGGCTTATACAGGATGTTCACTTGAAGATGTTATTGAAATGGCTTCTGTTAACCCGGCTAAACAATTAAATATTTTCGATCAGAAAGGGAGCATTGCGAAAGGGAAAGATGCCGATATCGTTATTCTTGATGAAAATTTAGATGTTTTTATGACGTTTTGTCGAGGAACGCTTGCTTATAAAAAGGGGGAAAATTGAGATGAAGATGATAGAAGTAAAAGATTACCAAGAAATGAGTAAACGAGTTGCGGAATATATTATTGAAAAAGTACGTACTTCAAAAAAACTCAATCTCGGTCTCGCTACAGGTGGGACACCAGTTGGAACCTATACGAATTTAATTGAAGATCATAAGCAAAACTACACGTCTTATCAGGACGTAACAACTTTTAATTTAGATGAGTACGTTGGCCTTTCAGGAGATGATTCCAATAGCTATCGTTACTATATGAATGACCAGCTATTTGACCATATTGATATTCATAAATCGAACACTTATATTCCACGTGGTGATGCTAGTGATATGCAAAAAGAATGCCTTGATTACGAAAAATTGCTAACAGAACATGGTGGAATCGACCTGCAAATTCTCGGAATAGGAAGTAATGGTCATATTGGCTTTAATGAACCTGGTACTTCATTTGACTCTAACACTCATCTTGTTGAATTAGCTCCGTCTACAAGGGAGGCGAATGCAAGATACTTTTCTAGTCTAGAAGAAGTACCAACAAAAGCTGTTACAATGGGGATTGCTACTATTATGAAAAGTAAGGAAATTTTGCTACTTATTTCAGGTGAAAATAAAAGTGAAGCCTTATCTCAGCTACTTCATGGCGAAGTTAATGAGAGTTTCCCTGCTTCTGTATTAAGAAATCATCCATATGTTACAATTATTGCAGATAAAGCCGCAATCGCAGCTGAAAAGGTTCGAAACTGAAAAAGGGAATAATTTTCTCCTGTGTCCTTTTAAAAGCGTTAGATATTTTAATTCCTGTAAGTAGGATAAATTTGGTTTTCACACTAAAGAACTTCCTTAAAAAGGGATGTAATAGCAGATTATGAACTTTGTAGCTTAAATAGAAAGGATGCAGATCAGGAAAATGATTAAGAAAGATTCCCCCATTCCTATTTATTATCAACTTGAAGAAATCATTAAAGACTTAATTGAAAAAGGTGAGCTAAAGCCTGGAGATTCTCTCCCAGCAGAAAGAGAATATGCGGAAAAATTCGAAATTAGCCGAATGACAGTTAGACAGGCTTTTACTCAGTTGGTAAATGACGGGTACTTATATCGAATACAAGGAAAAGGAACTTTCGTCGCAGAACGAAAGCCAAAAATTGAACAGGCTCTTCAAGGCTTAACAAGCTTTACAGAAGACATGAAGGCAAGAGGGATGAAGCCAGGGAGTCAGTTGGTTCAGTTTGAAATAATTCCAGCAACGAGTCTAATTGCGAATCAATTAGGAATTCAAGAGTATGGACCAGTATATGAAATAAAACGAATTCGCTTAGCGGACGATGTGCCAATGGCGTTAGAAACGAATTATATCTCAGCTAATTTTATTAAAGGTTTAACAGAGAAAATTGTTAATCAGTCGTTATACTCTTACATTGAAAATCAGTTAAACTTAAGAATTGATCATGCTTCCCAGGTTATTGAATCATCCGTCGCTGATGAACTTGAAGCAGAATATTTAAATATTCAACCAGGGGCACCAGTTATGCTCATTCAAAGAAATACGTTCTTAAAAGATGGAACCCCTGTCGAATTTGTTAAATCAACTTATAGAGCAGACCGTTATAAGTTTATGATTCAAATGAACCGATAGCAGAAGGGAGCTTCTTAACATGTTCAATCAATATTTCCAAAAGCTTAAGGAATTATTAAATTCTGTCGAAAAAGAGGAAAAAGAGAGTATTAAAAAAGCTGCACAAGAGATTGCAACGTGTATTCAACAGGACGGGATTGTTCATGTGTTTGGGTGCGGGCATTCTCATATGTTAGGGGAAGAGTTGTTTTACCGAGCAGGTGGACTTGTACCAATCAGCCCTATATTAATAGAGGATTTAATGCTACATAAAGGGGCTGTACGCTCTTCGCAGCTAGAAAAAGAGGGAGATTTTTCTGAGCAATTTATGGCTAACGTTAGGATTCAACCAGAAGATGTGGTAATTGTTGCCTCGACATCAGGTAGAAATCCTGTTCCGATTGATGTAGCAGAAATTGCTAAGAAACAAGGTGCTTTTGTTATTGGTATTACCTCACCGCGCTATGCTAGAAGCCAACCCTCGCGGCATAAAACGGGGATGTATTTATATAATTCCGTTGACCTTGCGATTGATAACCATATAGAGGTTGGGGATGCTCTTATGAAGCAGAATTCCCTCGATGTTCCCTTTGGCACTGGATCTACAGTTATAGGCACGGCCATTGTCAATGGGATAATGGTAGAGGCTGTCAAAGTAATGGTTGAAAATCATTTTAACCCACCCATTTTTAAAAGTGGAAACGTTGATGGTGCGGAAGAACATAATAGAAAATTAATTAATAAATATAAAAACAGGATTCCAATGTTAGAACGTTGAATTTATATACTGTTGAAAAACAATCTTGGCAATAGATAAAATATGAAAATCTCGATAAAATTCCTAGGTGAATCAATGAAGTGAAGGGATTTTTTATGTCCGTTACTTATTTGTCACTTTGACCGATAATTTTCACTTATTTTAAATGTTATTTTGCATATATCCAACTTTAAAAACCCAGCTACCTTCACATGAGAAGATTAGCTGGGTTTCTTAATTATTTGCATCCAATCATTTATAGAACTATTCTGTTATCGGTTTAGTAAAAAAAGCGACTGCTCATTGTTCAGCAATCGCACCCTTTAATGGAACAACGTATTGTCACTTAACAGTTCCTTTTTTATCCTGTAAACAGTGGATCGAGTAATGGCATTTTTTTCTGCGTCAAAACTTTTCAAGTTTTCAATTCGCCGTTCCAAATTTTGATCTTCAGTAGAGACTCTAGTATAAGCAACTTTTATTGCGTAATTTTCTCCTTTTACAAATCTATTTAATAGACACCCTAATCTTAACAATAATGTTTAAGTGGTTGTTTAAGGTGTACCCTAAATAGATAACGAATGACAAATATTAAACGATGGAAGAGAATCTAGAAAAAGGAAGTTACAAGAACAATGCAATTTAGCGTTTAAAAAGTGTGCAATTTATCTCTTAAAGTCACAGGGAAAGTAGTCTAATATCAATAAGGTCTACCCTATTGATATTGTGAAGGTTGCTACTTGAACTACCATGAAAATAAGTTTCTTCAAGATTTGAAAAATGACAATACTTAAGAAGACCCTGCTCAATCGTTAAAAAAAGAGGAGAGCGATAATTAATAAGTCTATGGATTAGGGTTGACTGGATTAAGGTCAGTATCAGTATTGACACTTCCTAACCATTTTCATTCTCTGTGGTGAAGCGCTGATTTTTGCGCTTCATGGATGGCTAACGGGCAGAATAGTTAAATAAGCAAAAGGGTAAAAAAATTAAAGAAGGACTTTTTATGATTGGACTTATCCTTGCTGTAATTATTTTTAATGTAAATTCTTTTAAAACTAATAGACGACTTATAAAAAAACAAATTATATATATTTGGATATTTACAAAAGTCCTCCAACTACTTACTGATATATATTGACTTAAAATATCAAGGTTAAAAGTCAGGGGAAGTAAAAAAATGATTCATGGAGGATAGAATATCAATTATAATTTAATAAAAAATTGAGTAGCAAGGATTATTTTTCGAGGTTAACTGGTATGAAATATGATGTAATCATAATTGGTGCAGGTTCAATAGGAATGGTAGCAAGTAGTAGTGCAGTTGGACAAGCCTTAAGCAACTTAATTATTTCAGGTAAGAATGACATAGATATTTCTCAGTTTTCAATCAATCGATTTAAGAGGGAGTAGCTAGGTAAAATAATGAAGATATATAAGTTAAAGAATAATTTTAAAGGTATAAAAAAGGGAACACAATTCTATTTGGTTGCTGAATCTGAATTTATAGGTGTCAAAGATTTTGTTTTACGAACTAAAGACTTGGCAATCAGGATATCAATTAATGAAAGGGAGCTGCATAACAATTTTACTTTATTGAGATAAGGATGAACGGTTTGATCAGTTAATTTAATATTGAAGTAACGCGATGCTTTACTCTTATAAGGTGTAGAGCATTTTTTTATTGAACTACCATGAAAATAAACTTCTGTAATTCAGTGAAAAAGGCAATACTTAATAAGACGCAGTTCATTCATTTTTTAAAAAGGGGAGAGCGCCTGATTCATTGATCTATTGTAGGAAAATAGACTGAATTAAGATGCTTCAGGTTCTTGTAACGTAACTGTGTATCCCAAACTTTTGAGTCTTCGGAGTGAATGTCGTACAATGGATTGCTGTCTCTGTTTATCAAAGTAGTCTTCTCCTAAGTCTACATACATTTCTTTTCGTGTTAAGAGATAATAAGCTATTCTCAACATGGCATGAGCGACGACGATTCCTGCTCGTTTCTTACCTTTTCGTGAAGCTCTGTACGCCTATACAGTGCTCCGAGATAGTTTTTAGACCCTCTTACTGAATGAGCTGCTTCAGTTAATGCTGATCTCAGATACTTGTTTCCTTTTTTTTGTTTTAGCTGATTTCCTTTTGCCAGCACTTTCGTTGTGTCCTGGAACCAAACCAGCCCAGGAACACATATGAGCTGCACTTGGGAATTGTTTTTTAACATCAGTTCCAATCTCTGATAGAATTTGCTCAGCCATTCTTGTAGCTATGCTAGGAATAGAATCTAATCGTTCAACATCTTCTTGATGGGCACTTACTCTTTTCGCCACTTCTTGATCTAGCATTTCAATTTGCTCAGTCAAAAAATCAATATGCTTTAAAATGGTTTTCAACATAAGACGTTGGTGCGAATTGATATAACATCTAAGGGCGAGTTCCAGTTCATCTTTCTTCTTTTTCATTGTACGTCGAGCGAAGTTCGCTAGTTTTTCAGGATTGTCTTCACCATCGGCAATAGCGTTAAGCATATCCCGAGCTGAAACGCCCATAACATCTGAAACCACAGAGCCTAGCTTAATGTTTGCACCTTCTAACACTTTTTGAATGCGATTATGTTGTCTAGCACGTTCTTCAATGATACTCCGACGATACCGAACTAGTTCACGGAGTTCCCGTTGATTCCGATCTGGAATGTAACTAGCTTTTAAGAGTCCATGACGAAGAAATTTGGCAATCCAATCTGCATCCTTGACATCTGTTTTATGTCCTGGAACTGCCTTCATATGTTGGGCATTGACAACTAAAAGCTCAATATCCTCAGCCTCTAATAAATTCACAATAGGTTTCCAGTAAACACTCGTGCTCTCCATGGCAACATGGGTACAATTATGCTGTTTAATCCAGTCAACCAACTGTAATAGAAATATAGTTTTAGTAGAAAACGTTTGAATCTCCTTTCCTTCTGGTGTCATAATACATGCGGTGATATTATCCTTATGAACATCCATACCACACGCTCTTTCAATGACTACGTCCATTGAAAACATCCTTTCTACGGCTCATATTATTAATGGAGGCTGGTGCATCAACCAGAATAGGATTAATCTACCATGTGTGCTTCCCGTAAGGGAGCGACAGTCAGTGGTGCACCGTGGTCGTTGGAGTCAGACTAACGGATGGGCTCTAACGCACCATAGTTCATCGACCTTCCTCTCCCAGCCGTAGAATCAGTATTGACGGTTCTAAACCATTTTCATTCTCTGTGGTGAAGCGCTGATTTTTGCGCTTCATGGATGGCTAATGGGTGCGATGCTTCAATAACGAAGGATCGCTTTTCTTCTTCAAGTAACTGGCAGGCTAATTGAATAAGAATGGATTCCAGAAGATCGTCATTTGAGTCGATCTTTTTTCTTGTCACTGTTTCAGATAAAAGAGTTACTATTTGAAAGCACGTTGGAACCCAATTGATAGTGATAATATTTTATAAATTGGAAAAAATAATGTATAGGAAAGGAGGGCTTGCGAATGTTTGTGAAAAAGTGTTTAACAGGATTGGTAGTTTTGTTTGCGATGATTGTGGTTGTGAACACTGCAGGCTCGCTCGGCGTATTTGCCGAATCCGGTGTCGTAACACAACCTATGGAGACAGTGAAAGATATTGAGGTCGAGTTGAACGATGATTACTTTAATCCGAAAGTCATCACTATTTCCAATGGAAGAACGACAACGTTGATATTGAAAAACAAAGGTAAGAAAGAACACACCTTCACAGTGGAAAAGCTCAGAATTGACGCCGAAGTCCAGCCGGGAAAAGAAAAAACCATTACCGTGAAACCGAAAAAGCCAGGTACATATGAACTGATATGTCGGTACCATTTCAATGAAGGAATGGTTGGAAAAGTAATAGTCAAATAACAAGCAGGGCCAATCGGGCCTTGCCTATTAATAATGTTATTAAACAAACGGGTGCATGTACAAACAAGCTTATTCATTGGATTTATGCCTTACTAAAACGTAAAGAAACTTTCCTTGATTTAGTATAAGAGATACAATTAAGTAATACATGAAAAACCTTCCAATACGGATGAGGAAGGTTATTTGGCATGAGCAATTTTAGTATATCATTAACTATTTAATAATTTTATAGAAAAATATTGACATCCTATTAGCTGGTTTAGTAAAAATTGCTGAGGAGCTATTTTGGCAGCTCTATCGCATTTTTCAATATTCTACAAGTGGGCGCGATTAGACAATAACGATTAAATTTAATCACCTATATTGTTATATGATTAAGAACAGTGAAGTATTTTCACAAAAAATTATGTGTAATATTTTCCGGCTTATATAAAAAAGTGAGGAGATATGATGTGGAATTTAACGATGCAAGCGAAGAAAGCATTCGAGCATGCGAATATTTTACCAATTCAGGAGTCAGATCATGATTGGAAAATTGCTTTAGAGGATGCAAAAGAAGAAGGTGTAGACCTTTATTCACAATTAAAAGAAGAGCTTAATGAATGCAAAGAGCGCCTGCTTCAAATACTCCCTGAGCGATTTAAACAATATGTTCACGATGGCACATTAAATTCACCCGAGCTACCAAAACAGGTGCGCGAAGATTACTTACTTTGGATACGCGCGGCTGAAGAGACGTTTGAGGCTGTGCTTGATGCATCATTTGAAAATAAGCAGAAGGCGCTTGCCTTTTTGCCGGAACCTGTGCAGGAAGTATACGAACAAAGTTTACATGATGCGGAGATTGAACGAATTGAGCGATCGCCCAGCACATTAAAAATCACGTTAAACACATTAGGTGGCTTTTCAACAAAATCAATTGTCGAGCTCTTCTTCACTGATATTTTCATTGAAGAATCACATCTGCCACTTCAAGTGGGACAATGGTACATTTACGACGAACTAATCAAAACGGAAAATGGGTTTGCGCTGCATGTCATATTTGACTGTCCTGAAACAGAATGGACGATCGAGGCAAAGCAGATTAATGCCAACTATTATTATCGTCCAAAAGCGTATGATGATTTTGCAGAGGATAAAGAATTTGAATTACAAGCATATATTGAAAAACTTAATCCTGATTTCACTTATACTTCCATTACACCAAATTTCAAATCAGAAATAAAAACATTCACAAATGAAGCTCCTTACATGACACTTCAAGAAGGTGAATTATTAGTCGAAAGCGGCGAACTGCATGCGATACTTGCTGGTAAGCAAATAAAGCTAGCAGATTGCTTAAACGATTGCCTTCACTTTATTTTCACAGATGAATATGAAGATCCTTACGCGCAATTCAGTGAGCCTGTGCCTGCTGATGAAATAGAAGAAGTTGCGTTAAGTGAAGACCTTGAGTTACAAGTGCGTGCATGGAATACGATGTATGCTAATCCGCATGAATTTGTTGACATCATCAACCGCGTACTTATGCGACTGAACGTTACAGAAGACAATGAAATGATGGCTAGTGTGTACATCAACCATTTCAATGAATACAGGATTTTAACAGAGGAAACACTTTCAAAGCATTGTAACTTATCGGGGAAATAGATGCATTAGTTTCTACATTGTATAGAGAAGAATAGTAATCACATTGAAGTTGTGGTGAAGATGTTTGAAAACAGATACCCTTTCCGTTAAAGAAAAGATAGAAGAGTTTTACGGATTAATATCAATTTTTATTTTTTTTACTATTTATTTTGCGTGAATAACAAATAAAGGATCATACATATTAGTATGGACTAATATGTATGATCCTTTATATCTTTTCAATAAACTCGCCCGAATTTGGAAGATCCTAGACTGTTGAATCCAACTTCACTCATTGAAGAATAACCACCAATTAACTACAAGAAAGATGAAAGAAACCATTCACCTTCAGTGATTTCCACGACTTGGCCTTCTACATAAATGTTGAGTTTTAGACAACATTCATGACTAAAGCGATTCTTTTTAATGTGAGATATAACTAACATCTTACATCCGAAAATAATGGAATACCCCTGAATCTAAAATTTCGAACCAAAACAAACTAAATAATATTGTTTAATTTTTCTTTTTGTTAAAAATTTATATTAATAAGAACTAGTATAGGCATACGTATATGCACCGGTTTTGAGATTATAATACTTTCCAAATGCATAAGAACTTCTTGGATCAAGATCATAAACCATTGGGGTATAACAAGAAGTCTGCCCTACAAGAACTCTGCCGTTTCCACCAGAAGAGTCGCAACTCAATTGTTTTCCATCTGTATTTCGTTTTATCCATGCATTTGCATTCCAATCTGATGCAGCGGGTTTATCTAAAGTTATTTTGGCCCATGCTGTTTTGCAAGTACTACTAAACTTTAATTCTACTTTCCCAAATTTTTCATTATTTCCATTTAAAAGATTCGTATATGCTTTTGTTGTTGCACTTGAAGCACAATTATTGTAGTAAGGACTTTTTCCATCATACGAATGATTTTCCGCATAAGCTGAAAAACCAGGAACAGCAAATAGTAATACAGTCATCAAAAACATAATAAAAACCTTACCTGTTCTTTTTTTTCATACATTCGTCATCTCCCATAATTTCAAAATTGTAAAACTTCAATTCACATTATATAATAACCAACCCAATTATTGGGTTAATTTACATAAAATGTATATTTATTACTAATTATTTGAACAGGATAGGTATATAGAACGTACGTGAAGATTTTTAGGGGAAGGGGACAGGCGGTTTAGAGTACAAAAATCCAATTATCTTCAACAACCATAATGGATGACTTTACAGATTCAATGTAAAGTCATCCATTTTCTTTATTCTATATCAAATTTGCCAAGAGTACCCCTTCTTCAAAACGGATGTTTTAAGGAGGGGTACTCTTGGCGGTTTTTGGTTGTTTGAGTTTTGATAAAGTTATTTTTTTTGAAATGTAAAGTGTTGAGACGAGACATAATTGAAATATTTTGGTAAAACACATTTACGAACGCTAGTTCTTGGAGGTGGGATTTATGTCAGAGGAAAAGAATTATAAAACTCATCAAATTTGGATTAAAAAAGGACATCGTATGTATTCTTATTTCAAAAATTCATGTGAAAACGCGAAGAATATGTACAATACGACACATTTTTACTACAGACAAGTTTATACTGGCTTGACTCAAGACAAAGAAATTCAACCTCTTCAAAAAGAAGTGTTGACGATAATTGATAAGAGTATTGAAAAAATGAATAATGTGCAAAAGGCTGCCATGACAAGCTTTATGATAATGAATTACTGGTAAAAGAAATGGTTGAAAAGACCGTGGAGTGTAAAATACCTTCTGAACTTGTGCCAAAATGTCCTGTTTGCGGTGGCGAGATGGATCCGAATCTAAGAATTAATCACTATTTTGTGCAAGATGAAAGATGGTATGAATTAAATAAATCGTACAACGATTTCCTGCAGGATTCCGAAGGGAAGAAAATCATCTATATCGAGTTAGGTGTTGGGTTTAATACACCCGGCATTATTCGTTACCCATTTGAGAAGATGACATACCACAATAAGAATGCAAGATTAATACGGTTAAATAAAGATCATCAAGAGGGCTTAGAGGAAAACATAGATAAAACCATCGTTTTCACAGAGGAAGTGCAGGCTGTTGTTTCAGCGATAATGAACTAAAAAAGTTATACCATTAGTGTTTATGCTAATGGTATTTTTATCTAACAGGCAAAAAAGGAGAGATCAAACATGCGACATTTACCATCAAAAGAGTATTCTTCATTAATTTGTTTGGGAGAGGAATTTGTTAAATCTCCTATTGTTCAAGAAAAGGTTGAACTTGTAATAGATGAATTGCTAGAGATTCTTTTACAAGAGCCGGGTGCGCCAAAAGGGGTAGAAATTCCAAGTGAATCTAAAGAAAAACGCACTCTATTAAGAGGGCTTTTAACGATTAGGGAATCAAAGCCTCTTGATGCTCAATTTTTCAAAAAAATGAATTCTCTCTTACAAACGGAATTAAAAGAAAAAGGCATTGTTGACGTGGATAAACTTGAGGTGGTTTCGAATATGTTCTCTGACAATCCCTTTAGTCAATCAGATAAGTTCGTATTATGGCAAGGGGATATTACAAGGATAAATGCAGATGCCATCGTAAATGCCGCAAACAAACAAATGTTAGGATGTTTTCAGCCTCTACACGCGTGTATCGATAACGCCATTCATTCCGCTGCCGGACCACAATTAAGGGATGATTGTGAAATCATTATGACTGCGCAGAAAGAGCTAGAGGAAACCGGTCAAGCTAAAATTACAAGGGCTTATAACCTTCCATCGCAATTTGTTTTGCATACAGTCGGCCCTATTGTCCCAAGTGGAACCATGTTAACGGTGCAGCAAAAGGAAGAATTAGCATCCTGCTATCGTTCATGCCTTGATTTAGCTAATGAAGTAAAAGGCATTAAAACAATTGCTTTTTGTGCGATCTCAACAGGGGTATTTGGTTTTCCTAAAACGGAAGCTGCTCACATCGCGGTTCAGACAGTGAATGATTGGCTAACTACTCATCCACATCAGTTTGAAAAAATCATATTTAATGTATTTAGCGAAGGTGATTTCAACGAATATGCCGATGTTTTTAACGCGTAAGAGGTATCCAATAAAGGATATGTTTATTTGATTGAATAGCACTCATTTTAACGTGGGTGCTTTAAGTTTTTAGTCAAACATCTAAGGTGTATTTTTTTACACTATGTAACTAGAAAGTAGGTACTTGTTTATCTAGTATTTTTATTGAATAATAGCAATATCGCCATTATTTTTTAATTAGAAATCGGAGGATACCAAATGCAATTAAGAGCCTCAGCTGTACAATATCATCTTCATACTATTAGTTCTTTTGATGAATTTGCAAAGCAAGTAGAACATTATGTGAAAACAGCTCAAGAATTCGGAGCTGACTTTGTTCTTTTTCCTGAATTCTTTACAACACAGCTTATGTCAATTGGTGATGAACGAGGAAATCCATTGACTATTCAAGACCTCCCAGACTTTACAGAACAATATCGTTCTTTATTTATAAATCTTGCTATCCAAACAGGGATGCATATCGTTGGTGGAACTCATATCATCCGAAAAGAAGGTAGACTTTACAATGTAGCTCATTTATTTTATCCAGATGGAAGGGTTGCAGAACAAGCAAAGCTTCATCTTACACCAACGGAAATCCAAGAGTGGGAGATTACGCCTGGAGAAGGACTTGAAGTGTTTGAGACACAAAAAGGGACAATTTCATTGTTAACTTGCTATGACATCGAATTCCCAGAAATCGTGCGAATGGCAAAGGCAAAGGGAGCAGACGTTATTTTCTGTCCATCTTGCACAGACGATCGTCACGGCTTCCATCGAGTGCGTTACACAGCACATGCAAGAACTGTTGAAAATCAAGTATATGTAGTCGCTACTGGAACTGTTGGATCTTTACCAACAGTTGATTTCATGCGTGCTAATTTCGGGCAAGCTGCCATCATCACGCCAAATGACATTCCATTCCCACCTCAGGGCATTTTAGCAGAAGGGGAAATGAACCAGGATATGATTGTAACTGCTGACCTTAACTTGGAGCTTTTGTACAAAGTAAGAGAGAGCGGTGCTGTTACAACATGGCGTGACCGTCGGACTGATCTTTATCCAGATTGGGAAAAAACGGTGAAGGTGCTTGAAAACGTATAGGGGGTTTTAGAGTGTATCGGAAGGAAATTTTTGTTTTTGATAAAGACCAACCTATTCCAGCAGTGATACGAAGCTATGAGGAAAAGGATTTTTCTAGCTTGATCAAAATTCAACAGGAATGCTTCCCACCGCCATTTCCCTCTGAACTTTGGTGGAATGAGGAACAGCTGCTAAATCATGTGACTCTATTTCCGGAAGGTGCTCTATGCATTGAGGTGAATGGTGAAATAGCTGGAAGTATGACTGGCTTGCTAGTGAACTTTGATCCTAACGATCCAGATCATACATGGGAAGAGATAACAGACAATGGCTATATCAGAAACCATGATCATAATGGAAACACTTTATATGTCGTTGATATTAGCGTCAGACCATCCTTTAGAAAACTAGGATTGGGAAAGTGGTTAATGTCATCGATGTATGAAGTGGTAGTCCATAAAGGGTTGCAAAGGTTACTTGGAGGCGGAAGAATGCCTGGATACCACGCACACTCTAATAACTTGTCACCTGACCAATATATCCAAGCTGTAGTGGAAGGGAAATTAAAAGATCCAGTTATCACATTCCTGTTGCGCTGTGGACGTACACCACTAAAAGTCGTTCCTAACTATTTAGAGGATGAAGAATCATGTCATTATGGGACATTAATGGAATGGAAAAATCCATTTCAAAATGAAGGAAAGAGGAGACATTTAAAAAATGGAATATAGCAGAATTACTTCAATAGAAGATCCTTTGTTCACTCAAATGCACCAGTTAATGCAAACTGTATTCCCGAAAGAAGAAGTGCTAGAGTTTTCACTTTGGAAAGAGCCTTTGGAGGATCCGGGAATTCGTGTATTCGTAGCCGTTCTTGAGGGAGAAGTTGTCGGTGCTACAGAATACCGTTATTACGAAGACTTTAACGTAGCGATGACTGATTTTACTATTATCGGAAAAGCTAATTTAGGTATTGGACCATTTTTAGCAAATAAACGTGCGGAGGACTTACACAGATTGGCTGCTGACAATGGTAAGAAATTATTCGGAATGTTTGCGGAGATTTATGATCCTTACAAGGTAGATCATTATGAGTTTGGTGGAGTCAAGCCAATGGATCCTTATGTACGTCGTGAAGTATTGGCACATCTTGGTTACAACCGTCTTGATTTTTCGTATGTTCATCCATCTTGGAACAATGATGGAGAAGCTGTTACAGGATTAGACCTCTGCTTCCTACCAATGGAAGCAGGAACAACAGAGTTACCAGCTAGTTTAATTGTGGACTTCTTAAAACGATATTATTCCGTGCTTTCAAATAAACCACAAACATGGATTAGTATGGTGGAGGAATTAGAGAAGAAAGAGACAGTGGCATTGAAGGTGTTTTAAGAGCTTAAATGTGAAAATTTGAGCGATTAATCATGTATTCTTCATAATTGGGGCATGACTATAAAGAGAAATATACCAAGCATAGATAATATGAAAAAATTCGAATAGTGTCGAATGACAATTTGAGTTATAATAGAAAAAGCGGTCTTAAGAATTTCAAATAAATCAAGTAGTACTACATAACGTAAAGGAGAATTGATATGTCAGAAACAACTACTACAACAAAGCCTGTACAAGAATCACTTAATTTGTCAGCGAAGCAAGAACAGCTTGACGTACTTGAACAGCTATTAAAACCTGAGGTTCAGGAATCGTTAACCGTACTTGTAGAGCAGCTTCCAAAATTAACTGAACTTGTCAATATTATGACTAAGTCTTATGACTTTGCTCAATCTGTTGCAACAGATGATGTATTGAAAAGTGATACAGTAGGAGCAATTACAGAAATTTTAGAACCTGTCACACACACTGTTAAAAACATTGCCTCAACTGCTATTGAAGCCCAAGATCGTGCAGAGGATAGCAATGAAGTGATCGGTCTTTTTGGTCTTTTAAGAATGTTAAAAGATCCACAAGCTCAGAAGCTATTCCGTTTTGTAAATGCATACCTACAAATTACGGCAGAACGCGATAATAAATAATACTTTTTACATTCATATAGTAAGAACGGAGGATAATCTATGTCTAAACATATTGTCATTTTAGGTGCAGGTTATGGCGGTCTTCTCACTGCTATAACTGCTCGCAAATATTTAAACAAAGCTGACGCAAAAATTACTGTTGTAAACAAGTATCCAACTCACCAAATCATTACTGAGCTACACCGCCTTGCAGGTGGAACAATTGCTGAGCAAGCTATTTCT
The DNA here is from genome assembly GCF_020075705.1 of Metabacillus rhizolycopersici. The sequence continues at coordinate 21,876 of NZ_JAIQUM010000062.1, forward strand.
ATGCCATTAGAAAAGCTTTTCAAAGGCAAAGATATCGACCTTAAAATCTCAGAGGTGGAAAGTTTTTCAGTAGATAACAAAGAAGTGAAACTTGCAGATGGTTCTACTTTAACTTACGATGCACTTGTTGTTGGATTAGGAAGTACAACTGCGTACTTCGGTATTCCAGGACTTGAAGAGAATAGCATGGTGTTAAAATCAGTTGCGGATGCAAACAACATCTTCAATCATATCGAAGGTCGTATTCGTGAATATGCGAAGACGAAAAACGAAGCAGATGCAACAATTCTTATCGGCGGCGGTGGATTAACTGGCGTTGAATTAGTTGGTGAAATTGCTGATCATATGCCTAAGATTGCAAAAGGCTATGGCGTTGATCCGAAAGAATTAAAAATTAAACTTGTAGAAGCTGGTCCAAAAATTCTACCAGTTTTACCTGACCATTTAATTGAACGTGCAATGACTAGTTTAGAAGCACGCGGCGTTGAATTCTTAACAGGTCTTCCTGTAACAAATGTTAAAGGAAATGAAATTGACTTAAAAGATGGTTCTAAAATCGTCGCAAATACGTTTGTTTGGACAGGTGGAGTTCAAGGTCTTCCAATGGTTGGTGAATCAGGTCTTGATGTAGATCGTAACCGTGCAACAGTTAACAGTGCGCTTCAATCCACTTCACATAAAGACGTATTTATTGTTGGGGACAGCGCAGTTGTATTCCCTGCTGAAGGTGGACGTCCTTACGCACCAACTGCACAAAATGCTTGGCAAATGGGCGAACTTGTTGGATACAATCTATTTGCTTATTTACAAGACAAAACGTTCGAAGAGTTCGCACCAGTTAACTCAGGTACACTTGCAAGCTTAGGTCGCAAAGATGGCGTTGCTATTGTTGGTGGAAATTCAACTCCACTTAAAGGATTACCAGCAAGCTTAATGAAAGAAGCAAGTAATATTCGCTACTTGACACATATTAAAGGCTTGTTCAGTCTAGCTTATTAATTGTAAAAAGCAGTTTTACTTACAAAAGTAAAGCTGTTTTTTGCGTATCATGAAAATACTAAATTATTAATCCGTAGAAGCAATGAGAAAAACAAGATAACGCAAACAAGGACTTACCGATGACTGGTAAGTCCTTGTTTGCGTTTTGCACATCAATGAAAAGCTTAAGTTTCTTTTGTTGTTTATGGCTAGTGGCTTTTACCTTGACTTTCGAGAAGTAGGAACAATCACTTATTTCATTTTATTCTTTGCGCTCGTGTTAGAGTTTTTAGCAACACGGATAAAACTACATCTCAATACACGTTAAACAAAAGTTTAAATTAAGGGCACCGAAAAAATTCGGCGTTTTTTGTGCATAGATACTAGTCTAACTTGAATAGGTTTGTTCGCTTAAAAGAAGAATAAATAAGCTATAAAAATGGAAAATATAGAAGTTCTTTTAGTGAGCAGGGGTTTACACGTGCTTTATCCCATTAAAATGGTGAAAAGAAAATTCTTAAAACGGACATCCTACCATTAGGAGGGATGATTCATGGGATTTAGAATTTATTTTATTCTAATAGTATGCTGCTTTATTTTTTCACCGAGTGTTTCGGCGGAAGTTCCACTAAAAGCCGCCTTCATTCGAGATCACCAGCTTTGGATGGTTGAGGGAGATAAAGAACATAAACTTACAACAGGTCGGCATGTCTTTTCTCCAAAGTGGTCACATGATGGTCGTTTCATAGCCTACTTAGATGGTGACGAAAACGGTGAAAAAACCTATTTGTATGTCTATGATACAAAGCAAAAGGAAAGCTATCAGCCGTATGAAACGATTGAAACTGGAAATTTTCAATGGTCTCCTGTTTCAAATCAAATCGCATATATTGCTGGCGGTGTACTCAATGTGACAAAAACAGTGAATGGACGACCAAAGGGGTTTCAAAATGTTTCATTAGGTGTAAGTGACTTTGTTTGGTTTCCAAATGGAAAGGAATTTATTGTATCAACTCAAGCCAGTTTACTCCCTACTGGATGGGGACCGATTCACCTTTTTAAAGTTCCAGTAGATGCGAAGCTTGATGTAAATAAAATTACACCCTTTTATACGATTCAAACAAATACCTCAGATCTATTTGCAATAGATGCCAATTATTTTCAATGGAGTGCGGATTATAAATGGGTAAGTTTTCTAGCAATACCTACAGCCTCATTGGCGAATGATAGCAATACTCTTTGCGTGCTTTCGTTTAAAGGGAATCAGTTTCAAGCTGTCGGAAAAATGCTTTGGTATCAGGAGTGGATAAAATGGGCTCCAAATGAAAATAAATTAGCCTACATATCTGGTGAAGGTCGATTTCTTGTAGAGAATAAAAAGATGACAATTGCGGATATACCAATCTCAAGCCAACAAAAGGAATACACTCCGAAAGGATATGTTGACCTTGACTTAGATTGGTTATCTCAAGATGAGGTTATTGTTGCTCGTGCAAAAGAAAATAAAGAGTGGAATGAAGGACCCGTTCCAACTATGTTTTCTAGTCTCTATGTCATTAATATAAAATCAGGGGAACAAAAACAAATAACATTCCCAAAAAGCAATGAAGTAGATAGTAAACCTCAGGTTATAGGATCATATATTACTTGGTATCGAGAGGGAAAACATGGAGATGTATGGATGAAGAAAGGAATAAATGGCCATGCAGATCTTTGGCTAAAAGATATAGATGAAGCTCCAGTATTTTTTACAAATAGTTAAAATTAAAATAATGCTCAGCTCATTCTACCAGCTTCAATTGTATCAGAATCGAACGGGACAGCCTCCCTCTACAAGCCTTACTATATAAGGATATCAACAAATCCCCCCTTGAGCGCCAAGGGGGGTGCTCCATTTTCGATCATCCCCCTCATTCACATACGAAAGTAAGAGATAACCTGGAAATTATCGAATCTTCTTATCTAAACGCATATTGGAACAAGCCATAGTATAAAGGTCCGACAAAGATAATAAGTGTAATGCCAATAACGATTGGTCGAAAGGATGGCGGGATCTCCTCGTAAGCTTCCTCTTTATTAACATATTTGAAGCTGAAAATGATATCCCACAATAAACCAATGACGAATATATATTTCCAGACAAGAGGAGTAAGAATTTGATTATTCGTCACATAGCCAAATAATCCGATCCAAGTAATAATAGAAAAAACAAAATCCACTTTAGCAGCCTTCGTTTTATACTCGCCTTTTATGAGAAATCCAATCGCGGCTGTGCCTAGAATTCCTAAGTAGATTAACCAGAATATATAAATCATTATTTCCCTGCTCTCTATCTAGTAGTATCTTCATTATAAAAAATGAAATGAGAAAAGCATAGATAATACTTAGAGAAAAAATAGTTTAACTAAATTTGTAAACTTTTTAATAAGCCAATCGTTTTATAAGAGGGAAGGAGGGGCGTTATTGAAGATGGATGTGTTACTTGAACAAACTTTACAGGAAACAACAAAGAATATATACAAGTACTTAATTAAAATTGACTCTAATCCTATAGAAGAGTTGATGAATAATTAAAGTTTAAACAATATTCGTTGCGATAAGGTAAGGCTTACTTCTGGTAGAGACAAAAAGGAAACTTTGATAGAGGATTATCGTATATTGATAGAGGTGACTTTAATGATTGAACTAATTTTACTTTTTGTATTGTTATTATTAACAGCACTTGTTCGTTATCTTGTGTTTGGTGCATTTGAGCCACTATCGTTTGCGATGATTTTTTTATTTCCAGTTGCAGTTCTTGTTATTTTTATTATTAGTAAAAGATTCGCAGATAAGGAACGTTCTTATCAACCAAAAGATATTGCAGGGTGGTCATTTTACAATATCCAAAAGTCATTAATCATTCAAAAACCACTCTTTAAAGGGAAAGACCAGAGAGGTTATGTGAAACGATATTTTCCACAAAAATGGCAATATGCTTTTGGAGATATTTTCGGTTTTAACTGGTACTTGTCCTTAGAAATTCAAATTGATCAAGATATATATGATGTTCGTTGGTATCGTGAAAAATGGTTTACAAATCAGGATCAGTGGAAAATTTATAAAAATGGGAAACAAATTGGTGAAGCAGATACACTAATTAATCTAAAAAACACTACAAAATTAAAAGAAGCAATTAAGTATAGGTTTTACGACACATCATATATATCATCCGCATCGACTGTGACATCAACCATTTCACTAACTCAAAATGAAGAGTTACTTGGGATATTAAAACGCAACCATATCATGAGTAATGTACAAGTAATTGATATTCAAGAGAACCGCCTAGAATATATTGTCGCGTTAATTGTTCATTCTTATTATTTCAAAAATAAATAATATAAAAACAAATGTACAGAGAAGATGTATCATGTGTATAAGGTAAATGAAGAGCTAACACGGTGCGACCGTTCAACAAGGGGTTAAAAGAAATAAAGTTGTATATAAAAATAAATTATTATACATAATTGCTGATTTATTTTTGTCTAATCCTCAATTAAGGGGCGCATTTCTCAAATAAGGGATGCGTCTATTTTTGTTTAGGGACAGATTATTGAGCAACAAACTAAGATAATAGAAAGTGTATTTGGAACTCTAGCATTCTTACAGAGACCTCGCAAATTCTAACATGATGTAGTGAAAATTATGTTACTTTAATAATAGAGGTGACATTTATGAAAAATAAACCAATATATGTAGAAATATCCATTAAGGCAACTATAGACGAAGTCTGGCGGATGACTCAAAACCCTGAACTTCATGAACAATGGGATTTGCGTTTTTCTTCTATTACCTATTTACCGGAAAAATCAGAGGATGATCCGCAATCCTTTTTATATGAAACGAAATTGGGATGTGGTGTAAAAGTCGCTGGCTGGGGTAAAAGCATCGGTACGCATAATAAGAAGGATGGTTCAAAAACATCTTCACTTCACTTTGGGACCGATCAAAAAATTTCGCCAATTTGTGAGGGGAAAGGATATTGGCAATATATACCGACAGATAACGGAACCACATTTCTCACCCAATATGACTATGATGTACGTTATGGTTTATTTGGACGGCTTTTAGACCTCTTTTTTCGGCCAATCATGGGGTGGGCAACAGCTCTTAGCTTTGATGTGATGAAACGCTGGATTGAAAAGGGGGAATCGCCACGAACACAGTATGTACGTGTCTTTAGTAATGCAATAGTAACAGTGCTCTTTTTCTTTGTTTGGCTTTACCATGGGCTAGTACCGAAGATTATTGCCCAACATCCTGAGGAAGTATCCATGCTATCTAGTTTAACTTCCTTGGAGGGAACTGCTGCTGTAAAGGGTGTAGTAATAATAGGCTTACTCGAGATTTTATTTGCAGTGGTTTGGCTTCTTTATCGTAAGAAGAGACATTTACTTGCTCTGCAAATGATTGTTTTTCCAATATTAACGATGAGTGCCTTAATCGCTAGCCCTTCGATCTCATCGCATCCGTTTAATCCTGTTACATTTAATGCTAGTCTTTGGGTTCTTTCGATTATTGGCTTCTTACTAGCAACAGATTTGCCATCAGCAACAAGTTGCAAGCGTACTAGAAAGGGTGATTCATAGTGACAATCTATCAAGACCTCTTAGGTGAGGAGTTTCAACGACTTCATCCTAAGCTACAAGCACGTTATTCACTTCCAATGGGTAAATCGTTTTATGCGGTCGGAACGATGTCAAAGATTGAAACCGGTGCTACTTGGCTAAAACCCTTTTTAAAATTAGCAACACGCTGGCAATTTCTTTTCCCCGAAAATGGGGATAATGTGCCGTTTACGATCAAAAATACTTGTCGCCTATTGTCGACCGGTGAAGAAGAAATATATTGGGAGCGTACTTTTTATTTTGAAGAAGTCACTCGGCATTTTAATGCGTTTATGACAATTGATACGAAGCGTAAAATTGTGAATGACTATTTAGGGGAGCCGAGTTTATTTTATTCGGATTTAAAAATGGGGGTGACACCTGAAGGGCACATGCACATTCGCTCTGGTCTTCAACGTTTCGTTATGGGTCACCTAGAGATTCCAATTCTTCGGTTATTAGAAGGAGTTGTGACGGTTGAGGAAGGGTATGATGATGCCCGAGAAGTATTTACGATTCAAGTCGATATTCGAAACAGAATCGTAGGAAGGTTGATGGCTTATGAAGGCGAATTTAAGGCGCAGTCTCTTTAGTCCAATTACCCTTGCAGGTATGATTCTTTTCATAGCAAGCAGCATTTTGACAGCTGAACCCTATTTGTTAATGCTGTCAGCTGCACAGTTGATTTTCGTACCGCTCATACTCCAGCTACTATTTGAAACAAAGAGGATACATATTATTTTCAATTGGATTGCTATGCTCTCCATATTTTTATTGCAAGTTGTTCCATCAGGTACAGGACAGATGGTGCTCGCTTTTATTTATGTGATCTTCACCTTTTTTGTGGCGTTTTATGGGCTAAAGCGATTTTTACAGCGTGGTTTTACAAACTGGGCAGAAATTTCAATTGATGTAGGGATGATGTATTTATTTGTAGGGGGATTATGGTTTTTTGCTTATATTGCGGGGATTGATACAGGTTTTAGTCCACTGATTACTTGGTTAACAGCTATTCATTTTCATTACTCTGCCTTTTTATTTCCCATCTCTCTTGGGTTTTTTGGACGTCTAAGCGTTTCAAAATGGTATCGCTTGATTGTACCAATTATTTTAGCAGGTCCTATGCTCGTCGCCATTGGCATTACATTTTGGCCTTTACTTGAATTCATCTCCGTGCTGTTGTACATCTTTGCCATTTACAGCTTAATCGTACTTGCATTCCGAACACGTTTCACCTCACATTTGCAGGCTGTCTTGATACGTCTTTCATACAGCGCACTAGGCATTTCAATCTTATTTTCATTGCTTTATGCGGCAAATAACGCGTTTGGAAAATGGTTTGTTAGTATTGATTTCATGCTAATGTTTCATGGCTCACTTAACTGTTTACTGTTTGGAATGTTAGGTGTACTCGGCTGGGTGCTTGCACCACCTAAAACGAAGCAGGATGTCTGGAATTTCCCAGTGAGTCAAATACGGGGGAGGCTAAAAGGAGCAGACCAGCAGCAATCAGGGCTCGTGGAAGATCTGAGTGTTTTTGTTGATGAGAAAGCTTTGCCCAAAACAATCATTGATTTTTATGAGCAAACAGATCAGTACCAATTATTTGCTTCTGTAAAATGGGCAACTTGGTTTAAACCATTCGCAGTGTGTTACAAATTAATAAGTATACAACTGCAGCAATTGAACTTGCCTATCTCAAGTAAGCGTACTGAAATGACATTTGACATACGGGCTGTTGATCCAATACTTGATGGGCGGGAAAATCCGCGTGCATGGACTCGTAAGGTGGAGGAGAAGAACGTATTTGTGGCTATTTATTCACAGCATGAAACAGCGGGCAGGACGTATATAAATATCGCACTTCCTCTTCCCTATTCGTCGATGGTTGGTATTTTACAGCTTGACGCTATCGATGGCTCTCTTATTCTCTCGAGCGAGGGAGATGGTGACTCTGGTATTTATTTAACAGCTGGCAAAACTCTTTTTAAGCTACCATTATCCGAGTACTTCTTGATTAAAGAGACAAGTGGAGAATCACTCACAGCACTTCATAAAATGCGAATCTTTGGCATTCCTTTTTTACAAATCGATTACACCATTAATCAAAAGTAATCATGATATATTTCATTCAATGGAGGGTTGCTGCGGCAATCCTTTTTCTAGTTGGTTAGGAAATTATAAAATTCTTGAACTGTGGATAAGCGCACGCCATCCAGCTCCAGCGCCTAGCCCCTCTTGGGTCTAAGCCACTTTTGAATTGAAGGCAAAGTACACCTTCTATTCAAAAGCG
>NZ_JAIQUM010000063.1 GCF_020075705.1 Metabacillus rhizolycopersici
ATTGGTCTACACCTAACATATGAAATTATAGAAGAATCTGTTTGATAAAACAAATGATAATCATGAAAATGCCACAAAAAATTTGTGGCATTTTCATTGACATAATCTTTTTTCAACAAAGTGAAAAAGAGACAAATACGTATTTGTCTCTTTTTGTATTGTGATCAAATTGAATGAAATGAACCTCCAATCTATTCAATTAATTTGTTCCAATCTCACTTTTTTCACATATAAATAAAAGAAGCTAGTTTGATCCCGCATTAACGGGCAGTAATACCCCCACCTCTAAGCTTGAGTGAATCACAAAGAGGCGAAGGTGGGGGATAACTGCCCGTAAAAACCCGATAAGTCTCGCTATCCATCAGTGGGGATAAGGAAAACCCCCACTGATGGAAGTCTCGCTTTATAAAAAGTTAAAATTGTAAGGAAAACTTCCATAATAGTTGAAGTAAATAATAATATATGTTAAATTATTCTGAATATTTCAAAAGGGAGGATTACCATGCGACGAGTGATGGTCATGGATGTTTTTACCCATCCAATTGCACAAAAGTATTTAAATCGTTCCGGTGTTTCACATGCGATTAGTGTTGCCGAGTATGCTGTGCAGCTCGCCATTAAGCATGACGTAAATCCGGATCTCGCGGCCAAGGCTGGTTTACTTCATGATATTGGCCACTATGAATGGTATACAAATGGTAAATGGGATTATGAGCAATATGTGAAAAATGATATCCATGCAATAAAGGGCGCAGAGCGTGCACATAAACTGTTAATTCGACTAGGTGAAGACCGGCAATATGCAAAGGAAATTGCATTAGCCATTCTACTTCATACGGATTCCTATCTACCTGAAAACTCGATAAAGAAATCATCGCTACAGCAAATTATCCGTTTGGCTGACGAAATGGATGAAGAGCCGTTCGGTAAGCATCATTATCGAAAAATAAATCGCGAAGATGCGATGAAGAAAATAGCGAAACTTGATCAAGAAGTTGAACGACTAATTAGAGAATATCGTAAAACTGTCTAAAATGTAGAAATTAGTGATAATTGTGTAGTTAGGAAACAGGCTTGCAGTGAGGCCTGTTTTTTGTGTTATAGCGCAGCTATAAAATTCTTGTACTATGGCTAGGCGCATGGCATCCAGCTCCAGCGCCTAGCGACACATGAATTGAAGGTAAAGTACACCTTCTATTCATGCGCGTCTTATGCCTGCCTTAGGCTGATCAAGGCGCTTGCGCTTTTGTTCATGAAAAAACAATAAATTTCCTGTATTGCGGATGTATACTACTGCATCAAAATCCGAAGTTACGGTCCGTCTCAACTGTGGCAATTTTGTGTCAAGGGTGAAAAAGGAACGTGACGAAATAACCATAACGTTTGACTGTATGGTTGCAGGAAGTTATCATAAAGATAATCTTGTTATGAGGTGATAAGGTGGAGGGTTTGGTGTATAAAATCGGTGAATTGGCAAAAAAAGCGGATGTTTCTAAGCGAACGATCGATTATTACACGCAAATTGGGCTACTTCACGTAGAAGCCACTTCTGCTTCAAACTATCGTTTGTATTCTGAGCAATCGATTGAGGACATTCGTTTTATTGAGTTGTGTAAAGAAATGAAAATGAGTTTGCGCGAAATTAAAGAGCGGATCGAATTGAAACGTTCAAGTAAGAAAATTTCACAAGAACAGGAAATATGTCTAAGCCAAGCAAAAATATTGGCAACACATATGATGCAGCTTGAACTTGAAATTAATGAGCTATTGCCAATTTTTGATCGATTAAACAATGATTTGCAAGAGAAAGTTTCAACTCACATCAATGTACAAAGTAGAGCTCTTATGCAATCTCTATCGGTTCTTTTGAAGTGAAAGCCAAAACTATTCATGATGAAAGAGAAGTACATCAGTATGATGCATCTAAAACAAAGTAATTGATCGTTTATTCTAGTCGAGGAGTGATTAAAATGGGGTACATTATCTATTTTATTTTAATAATGATAGTACCAATACTTGTGCAAGTGTATTTGAAAAAAACGTATGCTAAATTTTTAAAGGTTCCTGCTTCGTCAGGCTTAACTGGTGCAGAAGCTACTAGAAAAGTTCTCGATGAAAATGGATTATACAATGTCGCAGTTGAAGAAGTACGAGGAACATTATCTGACCATTATGATCCAAGATCCAAAACTGTCCGCTTATCTAGTGATAATTACTATGGAACTTCAATTGCATCTATTTCTGTAGGGATACATGAAGTTGGCCATGCTGTGCAAGATAAAGTGAACTATGGACCGTTAAGATTGAGACATTCATTAGTCCCAGTTGCAAATATTGGTTCCAATATGTCTTTCATCGTTATTTTAGCTGGTATGTTACTTGCGTCGGCGAACCTAATCCTTTTAGGTATCGTTTTAATGGCAGCGGCCGTTTTATTTCAAATTGTCACACTACCTGTTGAATTTAATGCTTCATCAAGAGCATTAAAAGTAATGGTCGGTTCAGGTATTATTAGGAATAATGAAGAATCAGGTGCCAGGAAAGTACTTAACGCTGCTGCATTAACGTATGTTGCGGGGACACTTGTAGCTGTAGCAGAGCTTCTTCGCTTTGTTTTGATGTTTATCGGAATGCGTAACGAAGAAGATTAATATCGTTAATCAAAAGAAGCTAATCAACTAGAAATAGAGGGTTAGCTTCTTTTTCTCATTATTCGAGCGAACCTGGCTTCAGAATACTCAGATTTAGCTTAAGTGGATTGGTAAACTCTAGTCAAATCATGTACATTTTAATAGAAACTATCTACTTTTTGAAACCATCATTCATCGTTATCCGTATACTTATATGGATGAGACTTGATCCCAGATTAACTTGCAGTAATACCCACGCTTATGAAAGTCTCATTTTATTCAGTTTTGACATCCTACATACATGTATTTCTGTCTATACTAGTTAAAAGAGAGAGAAAAAGAGGACCATATAAAACAGGAGGAATTGTGTTGAAATCAAAGACCCATTTTTGGACGTTACAGATTTTATTGGTGTTATTAATCTTTTATGTTGGGACGAAGGTTTCCTTTTTATTTGAACCGATTATCGTCTTTGCTTCAACATTATTTACACCGATTCTCATCGCAGGGATTTTATTTTTTATTTTTTCACCATTAGTTAAGTTGCTTGCGAAATGGAAAGTGCCAAGGACATTAGCAATATTAATTCCATACATCGTTTTTATCGGTGTTATTGCAGCTTTAATAGCTTTAATTGGTCCAATCTTGTCTGTACAGGTAACCGATTTAGTTAAGAACTTTCCTAAATATATAAATGGGTTAAATACATTTATTGTAAATGTGTATCAGACGCCTTGGTTTGAATGGTTAATGGAACAAGAATATGTAAAATTAGAACAAATTGAACAAACATTAACCGACTTTGCAAAAAGCTTACCTGAAAATATTACTTCTAGTATTTCGGCAGTATTAGGCGTTGTTACGAATATTACGTTAACAATTATTACTGTACCGTTTATTTTATTCTATATGTTAAAGGATGGTCATAAACTTCCATCTAAAGCTGTGCAAATCCTACCGACTACATATCGACATGAAGGGTTAAAGATTTTCCAAGATTTAAATGAAACACTTTCAGCCTATATTCAAGGCCAGTTAATTGTATCACTTTCCGTTGGATTAGGATGTTTTATCGGTTATTCAATTATTGGACTTGACTATGCATTAGTTCTTGGAATAGTTGTTGCAATAACGAACATCATTCCATATGTAGGGCCGTTTATCGGTGCAGCACCTGCTGTTGTTATTGCATTACTTGAGTCTCCAACGAAAGCATTATTAGCTGCAATCGTTGTGTTAATTGTCCAACAAATTGATGGGAATTTTTTGTCTCCACTAATCATTGGAAAACGACTTAATACACATCCATTAACGATTATTTTACTATTGATTGGTGCGGGTAGTTTCGGTGGAATCCTTGGAATGATCTTAGCTGTACCAACTTATGCTGTATTAAAAGCTGTCACATTAAATATTGTAAGATTAATTAAATTGAGAATGAAATATAACCAAGAACGAAAGGCTAATAAAGCGGAAATTTAGGCAGAACTCTTCTTGCTTGTTTTTCATATGATACATCATCACATATAAGTAGGAGACAGAAGGAGGAAGAATATGCCTGCCTTTGTTGGACCAGTTCAAGTAGAGGAGATATTAAGGAATGGTATATTTACTGTAGGAGATGCGTTTAGTTTATCTCCAAAGGGAACGAGCAAGGTTTCGTTTGGCTCAGGTTCAGCAAACACTGGTGATTTTGCTGAAATGCATAACCTCTTTAACATTACAAACTTTGATGATGTTGATTTAATTGATCAAGTAAATATGTTTAATAAGTAGGATGATAAGAAAAGCGCAAGCGCCTTGATCAGCCTCGGGCAAATAAGACGCTCTTGAATAGAAGGTGTTTTTTACCTTCAATTCAAGAGTGGCTTATGATCTCGAGGGGCTAGGCGCTGGAGCTGGACAATTCTCGAAGCCTAAACTTATAAATTCTGATATGATAAATAAGGGCTGATTTCAATTGCTCTGACTACCTAATAATTTATTGGGTAGTCAGAGCAATTGAAATCAGCCCTTTTAGTTGTGTCGCTTTTAGCAGTAACTATGAGTGAAGGTTTAAATCATCACGAATTAATGCTGATTATGAAAAGGATGAAAAAAGGTAGAACTTCTACTATAATGAAATCAGTTGCTGGTTGAAAGGATGAAATCAAATGAAAATAAGAAAAGCAAATGTCTATAACGGAAACGACCTTATTACAAACGTCTATCTATACGAAAATAAAAAGCAAGAATATAGTATGATTGCCATTCCAGAATTAGAATGGTCAACAACTGTCCAGTATGAGGAAGATAGAGAAATGTTAAAGTCTCGTCTTATTCAATCTTTATCAAAAAGAGCAAGCGCAAACACTTCAGATGAGTTAGCGGGAAAAATGATTCACTGGGTTGGAGAAATGTAATTCAGAAAATAGGAGGTCTTCGATTTAGCTACTTAAGTGGGAAGAACGAGCGCTAGTCAACCTATTATCTATACGAAAAAGAGGCTATGAATGAAATCATTTAGCCTCGTCGTTTAAGTCTAAAAATTGTTCTACATGACCGATATACTCATCTCTAGGATAGCTTGCATATAAATTTGAAGCGAGTCTTACTGGGTCTCCATAGAAATATCGCTCATATTGTGTTTGCCTAGTACCAAAGGCACTCATTGTTAGATCCCATGCAAGCCTGAAAATCTTGGTCTTTGTTATTGCATTACAGGCAGTGCCTTGCCAATATTGATCTAAATCTGATACTAAGGACGAATGAAAATCCTCTTCTGTCGGCAGGGCGACTAAACCGCCTGTGCCAATTAGTTGTAAGATTTCAACCATCCGTGGATAGAGCTTTGGAAATATATTAACAGCTACATATAATGAATGAGTATGTGGATTCATTGTTCCCCATTCATCTGTTTTGGCATGAAGCTCTGCCCGATCTAAAAGTGCTTTCATTGATTCCAATGCAATAATGACTTCACTTATTTTCTCTTGAATGTGCTGATATTCTGATAGATTCAACGTCGAAACCATTTTTTGTGCAAGCCCAAGAATAAATTCCGTTTTTGTTATTTGCCTAATCACGACTTGATGGAGAGTTTGAGGTGTGAAGCTGCATTTTGTAAAAAGCTTGTGGGCAATGTCTTGACGATGATAAAAAAACACACGCTCCCATGGAACTAATACGTTATCGAAAACAATCATTGTATCCATCTCATGAAAGCGAGATGAGAGTGGATAGTTAAATGTTGATGCTCCTTGATGATAGGATTCACGGCAAATAAACTTTAAGCCCTCTGAATCAGTTGGGACGCTAAAGCAAAAGGCATTCTCTTCATCTGTAACCTTTGACCCTGAAGGAAGAATTAAAACCTCATCAGTCATTCCACCTTGTGTAGCCAATAGTCTCGCCCCTTTTACAACGAGGCCATCGGAATTTTTTTTCACAATTTTTGTAGCGATAGGTTGAGGGGATAATTCGAGATAATTTGAAGAACGGTTAATTTGAGGACTAATAAAGCTATGAGTGAAAGAAAGATCTTGATCACGTGCAGTTTCATATAATTTTATTAGGTTCTTACTGAACTCTTCATCTTGGTCTTTGAGAATGCTTGCTGAAGCAGACAATGACATGATGACGGTATTCAAATAATCAGGTGTCCGCCCCATCATACCCGCCGTTTTAGTTGCCCATGTTTTGATCATATGTCTTCGAGACTCTAGATCTTCTTTTGTTTTAGGTTGTAAAAAAGAAAGGCCAACTGGTTCATTTGTTTTAGGAGATTTGTAAGTCATTTTTTCCTGAAGTTCTGGTTGTACCTGAATATCGTAAAGGGAGGCTTTTGTTAACATCGCGCCTTTATAAGCTGGGTGCTCTGATATTTTTCCAGTTATTCTCTCCCCTTTTATCCACACATTTGGTTGCATTTGATCGATGCGTGATAAGTATTCCGTCCCATTAATGGCTGGCATATTCTCACTCCTAATCAACGAATATGAAACACTATATGCATGGAAGTTTGTTTAAGTGAAAATGTTTATTCTACATGAAAGGGGAGCAATTCCTCTAAGCTTTTTGTACCTCAAAGAAGTAAAAGGACGGATAGCATTCTGAAAAAATTAAGGAACGGCTCAAGCTTTTTAAAAACTATGTAAAAAAATGGTGGAAACTTTTCGAAGGAATTTATATTCTGAATCATGAATAAAGATAGTAGTAATCAGATGTAGATTAATGTAAACGCTTACTTATTGTTTAAATACATGCACCGTGGAAAAAATAAAGATAGTATCTAATCTTGAGAGGTGTGGGTAATATGCACGAAGATAATTTTGTTAAAGGAATGCTTTGGGCAACATTATTAAGTGTACCATTATGGTTATCCTTTTTTGGATGGTTGAAGATAACATTTACGCTTTTAAAACATTTGTAACGAATATGTTTTAATCCTGATGATCGAGTAACAAAGATTGCTGACAGAGAAAAACTTCATTCCTCCCACATGATAAATTCAAATATTTCTCAAATATTAGGAGGCATTGTGAGAATTTTGTAGTAAAATGGGAGCAATAGAAGTAATTTGGATTGGTAGTTCTGGGGGTCAATGGATGGAAGTTTTCGTAGCGCGTCAACCTATCTTTAATCTAAAAGAAGAAGTAGTTGCATATGAGCTTTTATATAGAGGAGATAAAGAAAATACGTTTTCAAATATTGATGGAGATCGGGCGACGGCAGAAGTTATTATAAATAGTTTTATAAATATTGGAATGCAGGATTTATCGGAAGGGAAACAATGCTTTGTTAATTTTACAGAAAGCTTATTAAAGTCTAAAATGCTAACCTTTTTCAAGCCTGATTCTATTGTAGTTGAAATACTTGAGAATGTGGAAATTAATGAGGAATTAATAGAAATATGCAAGGAATTAAAGCAGTTAGGATACACAATTGCTCTAGATGATTTTAAAATACAGGAATCTTACTCACTCTTACCTTTTTTATTAAAATATGTTGATATTATTAAAGTTGATTTTTTAGAAACAAAAAAGGAAGAGCAAAAAAGAGTAGTTGAGAGATATCGGCCACATCAAATCGAATTATTAGCTGAGAAGGTGGAGACGAGAGAGGGATTTTTATTTGCGCGTGAGGCTGGGTATTCCTATTTTCAAGGATATTTCTTTAGTCGTCCACTTATTTTATCAAGCCACGATGTACCTACATATTCAAAAATGCATTACCAAATCTTAGCTGAGTTATCAAAAACAGAGCCCAATATTGAAATCATTGCATCTGAGATTGAACGTGATATTTCATTATCGTACAAATTGTTAAAATTAATAAATTCACCTGCCTTTGGGACAAGGAATAAAATTGAATCGATTAAACAAGCGATTATTCTACTTGGATTTGATGAAATAAGAAAGTGGATTTATGTACTTTCGGTGAAAAATATACAAAGGTCAAATGATCCTAAAATACAGGAAGTTATTAAAATGTCATTAATACGCGCAAAGCTTTGTGAACAAATAGCCCTTCAAACGGGGAGAATTCAGTCCGCCCCATATTTGTTGACTGGAATGTTCTCATTAATAGACACATTACTCCAGCGAAATTTAGTTGATGTCTTGAAAGACTTGCCACTGTCAGATGGCATCCAAGCAGCACTTCTTGGCAGTAAGAACGACCTTTATAAAGTTCTTTCATGGGCCCTTCAAATCGAACAGTCTGATTGGGAAGTGGAGGGTCTGTCTGTATCAAAGACAGATATTAATACTATCTATATAAAAGCAATTGAATGGGCGACTAGTTTGATAACTGATTATGGTGTTCGTGCTTAAGGAGAGGAAAATCTAGATGAAGTGCTAGTTAAATATGACATTTAACTAGCACTTTTTTCTTTTTCAGGATTACTTGCCTTGTTTTGGTTGCTTTTTGTATATCCAATACTAATTAGAATCACGACAACGATAAACTCAAAAGCATACTGTATCCATGCTTTTGCAAAAATTCCCATTAAAAAGGGTTCTTTTACAATCATTTTTGCTGCGGTCCAGGCGACTACTGCAGCGCCGACAAAAATAATAATTGGATATTTTTCCATAAACTTAATAATAATCGTACTACCCCAAACGACGACTGGAATCGAAATGAGTAACCCAATGAAAACTAAAACAAAGCTACCACCTGCAGCACCAGCTACAGCTAATACATTGTCGATCCCCATTGCGGTATCAGCTATGACGATTGTCCAAATGGCAGCCAAGAGGCTATTTCCAGATTTTACTTCATGTTGATCCTCTTCAGTCATTAATTTGTAGGCAATCCAAAGTAAAAGAAGCCCGCCAATTAAATGAAGACCAGGGATATTTAATAAATATACAACTAGCATGGTAGCGATTGCCCTAATAATAATCGCCCCTACCGTCCCAAAAATAATTGCCTTCTTTTGTTGATTCTTAGGGAGATTTCGAGCAGCAAGTCCAATGACAATCGCATTATCGCCAGCAAGAACGAGGTCAATTACAACGATTGACAGTAGTGTAGTAAAAAATTCAATAGAGAAAAAATCCATATCTTTTTCACCTCACTAATTCTATTTTTAGTTCAATTGACGAACAATAACCTAGAAAAATTTAACGTGTTTAAACAACGAAACTGTCCTTTTATTTCAACCAAATGGAATGAAGTGACAGGGATTAAGATTGAATGTTAAAGCATACTAGTTGTTAATAAATCTTGATTTTTGATAAAAGTCAATTACTGTTCGTTCATTCAAGCTAAACATTCACTGTAATAGGTTGTTTTCGCAAACTTTGTTGCTATTTTTCTATAGAGTGCTATCAACAGTGACTGATTTGGCTATTCTTTTTTAGATTTAGCATTTAACCCTATTAAAGGTGCCCGACATGTCTCAATTATTCCGGAAACGGTCACGTAACTCCATTAAAGATGATCCGTTAGGCTCTTCTACCCCATTGAAAAACAGCCTTTTAATAAAATTCATCTAATATTTACATAGATAAACAATAATTTTTGAGATAAAAAAGGAAAATTACTCCTTTCGTCGAAACTAGTAGTGAACTTTCTGTACTTTTCGAAAAATCCCTAGTCTCTATTAGTTAAATCGACAATTAAAGGAGGTTTTTATCTCTATGGAAGTGCAGCCAACGTTTTTTGAGTTAGATGATAAGATGGTTGCGGTTTTTTCGGTGTGGAAAGATAATTGCCAAATAAAAATGGAATGTTTGTTTTCAAAAACTGGAATTGAAGATTACACCATAGAGTATCAGGGATCAAAAGAAAAAAGGGCGGAAATGATTGAAATAGCAATTGTACAAGCACAAACTATTTTTGATAGAGATATTTTAACAGCATATGTATAAGAAAAGCGGAAGCGCCTTGGTCAGCCCCGACAAGCATAAGACGCTCTTGAATAGAAGGTGTTTTTTACCTTCAATTCAAGAGTGGCTTATGACCTCGAGGGGCTAGGCGCTGGAGCCAGACACCAAAACTACGTACAAAAAACTTATGCATTCTTATCTTTTGAAAAATCCGATTGACTCTTTATGATTTCTCTTTGCAAGAGCATTTAGAAAGCCTTAGGAGTCAATTTTTTTAATTTTATATTGAGCAACCCCCACTGCGAGATTGCGAATATCGAAAAATCTAATGATGAAAAAGGTAATCTTCTTTACGTATTTCTCGAAAATAGGTAAAAAGATGTATTTAAAATATTCTTTTTGGACTATTGCGTTCCGATTGCGGTATCACGCATTGAGTAATACGAATTATTTTCGGTGAAAAAAATGTTCAATTCGCTTAAAATTCTATTATAGAGAACAAAGCAAATTAGTGTACGTTGGCCATGCATATTCGCTTACCAACAAAAAAGGAGCGTGAAACGATGGATCAGCAAAAAATTGATGAATTGACTCAGCAGTTAATTGAACTGGAGCAAGAGTTAAAAGAAACGAAAGAATCATTACACCTAATAAATAAAAGTATAGATAAATATGATAAATATGCATTTTTAAACGTCTCTTGAATTTACCATCTGTATTAAAAACTTGGTGCGATTTGGCCAAGTTTTTTTGTTGTTTTCAATTACTTTTGTTATGGGAATCGGTAAAGATGTATTAGATTGAGAGGTATTATCTACTATTTTTACTACTAAAAAGCTTAGACATATAGTAAAATTAATCCAGAGAGGTGATTGTAATAGAAGTAGTAGAGATGCAATCAATGAAGTCGTATATGATACAGGCGATTACCTTGCAAATAAAGAATTCGGAGTTACAAAAGCTAGTACTTTCGTTTGTGAATGAAAAACCAAAGCTGAATTTTGGACAATTAACGATCGCTCATCACAAAGCGTTTGGTGGAAAAGACCCGGAAATTTTCCAACTAGCAGCAGCGATTGAACTATTAATTCTCTCATTTGACATATTTGATGATCTTGAAGACCTAGACAATATGCAAGAGCCTTGGATGCAAATTGATTCTTCGATAGCTTTAAATGCTGCAACAACCATTTATACACTAAGTCAACAAACTGTTTTAGCTCTTTCATCTCCGTTTAAGCATCAAATACAAACAGCCTTTTTGCAATACTCCATTCAAGCGATGGAGGGGCAGCACGATGATTTGAAAAATTCAATGAGTACAGAAGAAGAATGCTTAGACGTGATGAAACGTAAATCAGGTTCGCTTATGGCGCTGGCTTCAGTATGTGGAATGTTGTTAGCAAATGTGAATTACCCAGAAGTAGAAGCATATTCCTACCAATTCGGCATTGCTGCACAGACTGATAACGATTTCAGAGATTTATTCAATCTACAAAAGAGTGATGTTTCAACACAAAAAAAGTCATTAGCGCTCCTTTATTTACAAAAAGGGTATAATGCGCCAGCGCTTGAAATTTTGACGTTTTTTGAGAGTGGTGGAGATTTTAATGAGGAATTCGGTAGCATGGAAATCTATAAACAGAAATTACTAGATAGTGGTGTTACGAAATACCTTAATGTTTTGAAACAAATTGCCATAAATAAAGCAAAAAGACTGTTAGAAGGATTACCAATTGAATCACATCAAATCGAGTATTTAAAATCTCAATTGATTGTAAATAATAAACCAACTAATAAGGAGAGATAATTATGCAAGAAATAGTAAATTTTTTAATCGAGAATCCAGATGTGTTGGAAAAGGTTGTAAATGGACAAGCTAGCTTATTAGGTGTGGAATTAGATGATGTTTTGGGTTTGATTGAGGGGATTCTTGGTGCTGGGAAGTTATTGAATGCTTTTTGGGCGTAATATATTTGAAAGGTGTTTGTAATGCGTACTAACTTCAATAAAACTTACCAATTATTTGTAGTACTTAGTATTATTCTGTCTATATACATGACATTTTTGAATATCAAATATCCATATGTTGGTGCAACTGTACAAATAAATCATAAAGATGAAATAATAATAACAAATATAGAACCTAAATCATGGGCTGAAAAAATAGGCATTGAAATTGGTGATGTTCTTATTGAAGTTAATGATGCAGATCCACTTGAACATAGACCTGTTAAGGATCAAGGTGTAATTGAACAAGTTGAATCATTTACTCTCAGTAGAGAGGGGATTAACAAGGAATATTCAGTTTCAAACTCAGCGATTATTAATACACAAAGTTTACTAATAATTATTATTCCATTTACTGTTCTCACATTGTGTTTGTTCTGTAGCTTCTATATTTATAAATCTAACAAAGGTGTGAACTTAAAGTCTGCTAATTTACTTAATTTATTCTTACTAATTATTTCGATGGCATATATAAGTGCCACAGGTTCGTCTAAAGGAGACGAAATTAGCAGATATGTTAATTTATGTTTGTTTCTTTTAGTTCCAGTAAGCTATCTTCACTTTTTATATCAATATTTTAATGAACTTGGTAAAAAGTTATTTAATTTTAATTTTGTGAAATTTGGTTATTCATTAGTATTTTTTAATTTAGCTGCAGAAATTAGTCAAAAGATTCTATTGTATAACTTTAACTTTAATAGATTAATTAACCTGAGTTCATTCTTTATAATGCTTATTTTAACTTTTGTATTGAAATTTACAGGATTAAAAAAAATAAGGTATTCGGAACAATCATATTTAGTGAAGATTCTAATTGTGACTAATATTCTTGCATTTTCACCGTTTTTACTATTTTACGTTTTGCCTTATCTTATATTTCAAAAATATGTCTTTCCACCAACATTCTTAGCTGCATTTTTATTATTAATTCCTTTTTCTTTAGTTTATCAATTTTTAGCTACAAAAATATACGATATAGAATTTTTATTAGGTAGAATTAGGTATTACGCATTACTAGCAATTGTTCCAACTTTTGTTCTTGTAGGTATAATGCTTAATTTAAAAGAAAGTAATCCTAATTTTTATCAAATTAAACTCTCCATATTTGTTTATATTGCATTGCTTTTCGTATTTTATATGAAGGAAATATTTGATTTCCGCTTTCGACTCAAGAGGTTTTCAGAAAAATATAATTACCAAGACAGCATTTTTAAATATACACAAAGTATTAGTAAATCAAGTAACCTTGAGCAAGTCGTTTCTGAGTTAAAACAAGTAATTGTAGATGTTTTACTTGTAAGTAAAGCCTATTTTATTGAAGTCGATCGAGAGGAACATCTTACTTCCATTGACGTCAATGCAAAGGAATCAGATTACGGTCCATATGTAAAGCAAATAAGAAAAGCAACTAATGAAATAGGAAAAATTGTTGAGATTGATCGTGGTTTTGTGATAAACGTTGGTGAAACCGAAGATAAAAGCTATGTACTCCTTTGTTTATCGATATTAAATACGCCAAGACTTACTCGCGACGAAATATCATGGCTTAAAACTCTTTCATTTTATACAAATGTTTCGCTAGAAAACTTCTTAAAGATTGACGAGCTTATGCAGCATTTGCAAAGAGTAGAAACAGAGGGACAAAATCCCGGCTGGCTAAATAAGCTTTTGTTTTCCATAGAAGAAAAGCAACGATCTAATTTAGCTAAGGATCTTCATGATTCAGTGCTTCAAGATTTGGTGTCCTTAAAAAGACAGTGTGAAATTGCTTTAGTAGACGTTAATGTTGATTCAACTCAATTAAAAAAGCAACTGAGTGAAATGAGTAGCAGCATGACAAAAATAATTAAAACAACACGTGAGACATGTCAGGAGCTACGTCCGCAATTGCTTTATGATTTAGGTTTAGTTAAAGCGTTAAACAAGCTTGTCTTGCAATATCAAGATATTGTTGATTTTGATATCCGTTTAAACACTGGCAATTTTATAGTGAATCTTGATATTGATACACAATTAAATATTTATCGAATTGTCCAGGAGCTATTAACAAATGCACAAAAACATTCTAAAGCATCCCAAGTGCTAATTATTCTTGTATGCATAAAGGATAAAATTGTTTTACATTATGAAGACAATGGTATTGGCTTTGATTACAGTGATCAAAATGATAAAACAGAAAGTATGGGACTTTCAGGAATTAGTGAACGTGTAAAAGCATTAAAAGGCTCGATTAACATTAATACGTCTATAGGTAATGGAGTTAAAATAGATGTTGAAATCTAAAAAGGTAAGACTTGGCTACTGCCAGGTCTTTTTAATAAGTTAATAATAGTAGAAAACAATAACAGTACTTCGATAAGATTAATTGATAAAGGGTGATAAAGTGTCAAAGGTAATTCACATTTTAGTTGTCGATGATCATCCAGCAGTAAGAGAAGGAACAAAAGCTATTTTAGCAGGCGAGCATGGAATTCGGGTTGATTGCTTGACTCCTCCTTATACGGTTGAAGCAATTGAACAATTTGATTTTACTCCCTATGATGTTATTCTAATGGATTTAAACTTAGGTGAAATCAATGGGATGGAGCTTTCAAAATCGATTATAAGTCACAAGCATTCTTGTAAGGTTATTTTATATACGGGATATGATGTGGAGGATTATTTTGAGGCAGCACTTCAACTTGGCATTCATGGTGCAATAAGTAAGACCGAATCCAAAAATAAGCTCTTAACCTATATTCGCCATGCCATTGATGGTGACATTGTCGTATCATATCAATATTTTAAAGAATTGCTTTGTTTTAAACAATCAAAGATCAAGTCTACTGAATCAAGTAACGAAGTATTTAATGAGCGGGAAAAAGTGATATTACAAGAGGTTGAAAAGGGATTAACCAATCAAGAAATTGCTGACAAGCTTCACTTAAGCAAGAGGTCGATAGAGTACAGTTTAACATCGATCTTTACTAAATTAAATGTTAGTAGCCGGACTGAAGCAGTACTAATTGCAAAAGCGGAGAGCATTATTGAATAAAATAGAGTTTGATCTAAGGAGTTGATGATATGTCAGCTTCTTTTTGTGTCGTTAAGGAAACAAAGAAGACAGGTGTGGAAAAAGTAAATTCCCCACTGATAGAAGTCTCGTTTTATATGCTATACTACCAAGTAATAAGGTAAGAAATGGAATCTCTTCTTTTGCTAAGTATAGGTTCTACGAATGTGATCTTATTGAAACGACCAATTCATAGTGGGGGTTAAAAAATGGATTATAATGTGAAAAATACGTTAATGGAGACTTTAGGTATTAATGTGGTATCTGTATCGAATGAAGGGGTAGTAGCGACAATGCCAGTTGATCATCGCACACATCAACCTTTCGGAATATTGCATGGGGGTGCTTCTGTAGCATTAGCAGAAACAGTTGCAAGTCTTGGAGCCTACTTTTTTATTGATCAAGAAACAGAAAATTGTGTAGGTTTAGAGATAAATGCCAATCATATTCGAGGGAAAAAATCGGGTGTTGTTACGGCGTATGCAAAACCTGCACATCGTGGCAAAACAACAATGGTATGGGAAGTAAAGATTGTTGATGAAGAAGATGAATTAATTTGTTTATCACGTTGTACAATAGCGATTTTAAAAAAGAAAAGGTAAGTTGAAACAAGTCTACTAATAATGTAATGGGGTGGGTTAGATGTGGAAACCATCCGAATAAAAGAACATTTAGAGGATGAAATCACAGCGGATTCATCCTTTTTCAATGATTTCTACTAATGAAATAATGATATGATAATTATTTTTTATATCTTTGACCCTTTTTTCGTATAGAAAACTAGTGTAAAAATGGAAAAAGATAAATATTTACGCGCGGACTACAATAACTTTTGCTAATGAATCTGTGTTATACTGATTTTATCAATATTAGAAGGGATGATGGGTGGACAATGATTAACTAATCTTATTTTTAAAATTTGAAATCACATATTTCAAATCAAACAAAATAGGATTAGTCTGCCCATTCTCTCTATATAAAATGAAATGCTATCAATGAAGATAGCAGGATATGAAAAGTATAAATTTTTTGACTTATTTTTCGTGTCCAGCGCAAGCGCCTAGCCCCTCGAGGTCATAAGCCACTCAGGAATTGAAGGCAAAGAACACCTACTATTCCTGAGCGTCTTATTTGCCCGAGGCTGAACAAGGCACTTTCGCTTTTCTTCATTATGTAACGGTACGACTAATCCTTCCAAATGAACTGGGAGGTTTTTTTTATTCTCCCTTTAAAGAGAGGGATTGATTATATGAAAGAACTATTAAAATTATTCAATATTTGCTTTGAAGTCATGGACCTTAACATTTTTGAAAATGTAAATGCTAGTGTTCAGCAAGGGGATATCATCGGTATCATTGGTAAAAATGGTGCAGGTAAATCTACGTTGTTACAATTAATTAACAAGACAAAAGTGCCGGCACAAGGCCAAATACAATGGCTGCAGCAAGACTTGAAGATGTATATGGTTGAACAAGAAACCGAGTCGCATTCATTTGAAGATAAGACGCCTTTAGAAGCTAAATTACTTGAAAAATGGCGTGTGCCAACCAATGACTTTGCACAATTAAGTGGTGGAGAAAAACTGAAAGCACGGCTTGCAAAAGGTCTTTCAAAAGATACAGATCTTTTACTATTAGATGAACCAACAAACCATCTCGATGAGCAAAGCTTAGAACTTCTTAAGAAACAAATTAAGGATTTTAAAGGTACCATTATTTTAGTCTCGCATGATCGTTATTTTTTAGATGCTGTTGCAACAAAAATATGGGCGATTGAAGGGAAGACGCTCATCGAACATAAAGGGAATTATTCTAGTTATATGGAAGTTCGTAAACAGAAAAGGCTTACCCAGAAACGTGAATATGAAAAACAGCAAAAAATGGTTAAACGGATTGAAGGTCAAATGAATGAGATCACTTCTTGGTCGAAAAAAGCCCATGCACAATCGACGAAAAAGGAAGGATTTAAAGAATACTATCGCGTGAAAGCAAAGCGTATGGATACACAAGTAAAATCAAAACAAAAGCGTCTTGAGAAAGAGCTTGAAAAAGTAAAAGTTGAACCTGTTGAGTCAGAATATAACGTACGCTTTTCAATTAAAGCAAATAATAAAGTAGGAAAACGATTTTTAGAAGTTAAGAATGTAACAAAGTCTTTTGAAGGACGAATACTATTTAAAAACGTCAATTTTACCATTCAGCATGGTGAGAGGGTGTCAATAATAGGTCCGAACGGTAGTGGAAAGACGACATTATTGAAAGTGATTGTTGGACAGGAATCTTTTGCGGGCGAGGTATGGATTTCACCATCTGTAAAAGTTGGCTATTTAACTCAAGAAGTGTTTGATTTACCACTCGAACAAACACCTGAACAGCTATTTTATAAAGAAACATTCGCGGCTAGAGGAAAAGTCCAAACATTAATGAAGCATTTAGGATTTACGATATCCCATTGGACAGAGCCCATTAGGAATATGAGCATGGGTGAGCGTATAAAGTGTAAGTTAATGGAGTATATATTAGAAGAAAAAGATGTGCTTATTTTAGATGAGCCAACGAATCATCTTGACTTAGCTTCACGTGAACAACTAGAAGATACTTTAGCACAATATAATGGAACGTTAATCGTCGTATCACATGATCGTTATTTTCTTGAAAAAACGACAAGTAGCAAATTAGTAATTTCGAATAATAGCATACAAAAGCAAGTGAATAAAATAGTCCCGAAAAGAGATAATCTGGAAGAATTGCGTTTAAAGCTTGAAACAGAAAGACAAGAGGTTTTAGGAAGGCTTAGCTATCTGACTCCAAATGATGAAACGTACAAAGAACTCGACAAGAAATTTATAGAGCTTACGAAACAAATAAATGAACTTTTGTGCTGAATGTATAGTTTTAGTTTTAGTTTTGTTCTAAATAGGGATTATGTTACGAACGATATTAACACAGATTAGATAATGATAAAAACAACTAAGAGTCAAACCCTTGATAGATAAGGGTTTGGCTTGTTTTCTACCTTCTTATAGTTGGGTTGTTAGCGAGTTTTGTAGAGGGTATTCATATGTTCATTTGGGATTTTTGGGAAAGATCCTTAGAAAAAGGATGATAGGTGTGTTGAGTTGAGGTCGATAAAGATACCAAAAGACTTTTCAGGATAGTAAATACAATTCAATTCATGAAGTTTTAATGATGTTTACTTAACTTAATTTTTAATATTGTCGTTACAGTTCAATACTTCTCCCGTCGATGCATCAATAACCACCTGAAATTCCTTATCGTGATTAATCAAAGATATTTCATATTTTTTATTACCGTTTTCTTCAATCATATGAGTTTTCGTTACTAGACCACCATTTGATAAATCTAAGGCAATGTTCGCTGCTGTTAATTGGTTAATTGTTTGTTCTTGAGTATGTGTTTGCTCCATTGCTTGTTGTTCATAAAATATTGCATGAGCTCCGAATCCACCTACTAGAAAAGCACCTGTTAATAGCAAGGTTAGTAGTTTCATTTTTAATCCCCCCCTAAGTTGTTGATAGGTATATACTAACTACTCCAGTTTAAAAAATACGAAGGAAAAGATTAAGATTTGATGAGAAAAGGGAAAGAATAGATCATGATGGACTTGCACAGAAAAGATAATCTTTACCGATTTAGGCGTTGATCAAGGCGCTTCCCCTTTTGTTATGAAAACTGTCATTTCTTTCTTGCTAAAAGCAACACACTGATTCATAATAATGGTGAAAATCATACGAATCGTAATTTACTATAATGGGGAAAATAAAATGAAAAATATGTACTTTACTAGCTACTTTCCGCTTATCACAATTTTGTTGTTTAGCACTTCTTTATCGATTGCGACAGTCATGCTTGTTATCGATTACTTGCAGGTTTTTGGAATCTATGATGGAATGTTAGAATTCTTTTCGAATAATGGAATAAAGTTAGCTTTATTCATCTTATTTGCATTACTTTATTTCATGGTTTTTTCGGCGCTGAAATTAATCGCAAACACAGTGACAGAGCTTTCCCTTTTATTTTTTTCAAAGGATGTGGCAGGTGAGAGCTTGACAAAAATAAGGGGTGGATCAACTTTTTATTTAGTTGCAGGTGCCATCTCATTGGTTGCAATTCAATATCCACTTGCAATTGCTGCGATTTTTCTTCTTGCAACGATTTGTTGCTTTATTTATATGGTATTCAAAATTAGTAGTTCGCTCACTTCATTTTCTTTAATTGGATTAGTGCTGTTCCAGGTATTATTTTGGTTTATCTTTATTTTAGGGACCTTATTTGTATGTTTTAGACTTTACAATAGTGTCATGGCAAGTTTGCCAGTGTAAGCAAAAAGATGGTGTCGACTTAATCGTTGATCCATCTTTTTTGTCGCTTAGGAAACGATAAAATTCTTATATAGTGGCTAAGCGCACGATAGCCAGCGCAAGCGTCCGACGACTCTTGAATTAAAGGTAGAAACACCTTCTATTCAAGAGCGTCTTATTTGCCCGAGGCTGATCAAGGCGCTGGCGCTTTTAGAGATAAGCCTTCTATAAAAATCGTTTGCGAACTTCTGGGGAAGGGATCATACATTGATCTTTCTTCCCAAACCATTTGTATCTATTTTTGGCGACGAGGTTGTAAAACCTATCCCGAAGCGGCCTTGGAATCACAATAAGTAAATAGAGGATTCTCCATATCCCACCTAAGCCTCGACATACATGTAGGGCTGCAGTTGATTTCTGATAACACCTATCGTTGCTGATAAACACAAAGCTATCGAAGTTTTCGGTTGGAAGATTGTACTTCTTTAATAATTCTTGCCCAACATTCGATTGAAGGGCAGCAAATTTAAATGTGTTCAGTTTATCGTGACGGATGACAAACTGAACAGATTGATCACAAAAATTACAGATGCCATCAAACAGCAGGATCGGCCTGTTAGATGTATTCATTGATCACCCTTCTTCCTTAGATGCTTAAATCATTTTTCCTATTTCATGATATCTCTCCAAATAAGTATTTGAGGACCTTGAGTATAAATACTCCTTAGACTGCCATTGCTATCTTTTCCTACCCACACACCGGCAGTGTATCTATCTGTTAATCCAACAAACCATAAATCATTATAATTATTAGATGTTCCTGTTTTGCCACCTACATAATCTTTAGCGACAAATGCTTTTTGGCCAGTTCCACTTTTTACGACTGATGCTAATAAAGACCGCATTTGATTGTTTGTAGATTCCTTCCATACTCGCATAGGCTCTTCTTTCCATTCATACAGCGTTTCTCCGGTTAAATCTGTTACCTTTACAATCGTACGGTTTTGATAATAAAGGCCGTCGTTGCCAAAAGTCGTATATGCGCTCGTTAGTTCTAACGGTGACATACCGTGGTCAAAACCACCTATTGCAGTAGCGAGGTTTTGATAATCCTTCTTTGTGACAGAGGCAAAGTTAAATGGTTCTAAGTAAGAAAAGCCTTTCTCAAGCCCAATTGTGTCAAGCATCCGAACGGCTGCTGTGTTATAGGAATATTTTAAAGCTGTTTCAAGTGAGACTGTTCCGTAGTTTTTCTTACTATAGTTTTCAGGACAGTAGCTACCTTTACAAAATGCACCGGCATCAATTGGTGAATTCTTCGTTGCACCAGTGATATCGATATAAGGAGCATAATCTAGCAGTGGTTTTATAGCAGAACCTGGATGTCGATAAGCTTGAAAAGCACGATTGAATGAAAATTTTTCATAATCTTTTCCACCAAATAGAGCGACGATTTTATGCGACTGATGATCAATAATAGCGGCGGCACCTTGGATTTGGTTAGAGGGAAGATGCTGATCAAACGCGGTCACTAATCTTTTTTGTAGAGTGGAATCTAATGCTGTATGGATAATAATCCCTTGACTTAACACTTCATTTACACGTTCTGTAACTTGATCGTCAATTGACTTTTTGTTTTGACCCTCAGACAGCTTTTGGGCATAGCCTTCACTTGCGGAAACTAACTGTTTTAATTCTTGATGAACGTACGTAACATAATCTGGCTGAGTATCGACCCGCGTCTTTCTAGAAAGAGTAATTGGATAGTCGATTGCATCTTCCATTTCTTGCTTGGAAATCGTGCCATTCTCATAAAGCTGTACGAGCAATCTCTCTTGCCGATCTTTTGTATTCTGAAAGTTTTTTATGGGATCATACATCGTTGGATTGTTAGGGATTGCGCTTATGAACACTAATTCTGCTAAATGAAGCTCTTGGATTTGTCTACTAAAATAGTGTGTAGCTGCCGTTCCTATTCCATAAGTCCCGTTACTAAAGTAAATGGCATTTAAGTATGCTTCTAAAATTTGTTCTTTCGTAAAGTTCTTTTCAAGCTGGTAGGAATAAAGGAGCTCACTTAGTTTTCGGTTATATGTCTGTTCATGAGATAAATAGACATTTCGCGCGAGCTGCTGTGTAATTGTACTTCCGCCCTGCTCAACAGATTGGTTTTTGGCATTAATAAAAACCGCTCTAAGCATACCGGCAGCATCGAATCCAATATGTTCAAAGAAGCGTTGGTCCTCTGATGTAATAAATAAGTCTTTTACTATCTCAGGTATATCGTTATACCCAATATACGTACGATTTTGCTGTTGGGAAGTGATTTCAGAGATTAACTGTCCTTCATGATCAAAAATATAACTATTCTCTGCTAATTCAACAGATTCAATTGGGATCTTTTCATCTAAAACTGTCCCTAATCCTTTTACGGCTTTCGATTCTTTACCAGCAATGAAACCGCTGAAAAGGAAGAGAGGAACCATTAGTACTACACAAAACCAACCAAATAAACTCCGCAAATCAGTCACACACTTTCTAAAATAAAGTAATCAATTCTAGTCTTATTGTAACCGATTCTTTCTAAATGGAGGACTTATTTTTTATTTCTGGAAATCTCCAAAATTCTTGTACATTGTATAAGCGTTTTGACATCCAGCACAAGCGTCCGGTCCCTCTTGGGTCTAAGTTTGAGGCTAATTAAGACGCTTTCACTTTCGGAAAAAAATAGACAAGGGATAATTTACTATTTTTTGAAAAAGTAAAGTTAAATCAGGTGCTACGATGATATAATGATAGTAAGAACGTTGATTTTTAGGGAGGGAGGTTGAAAGAGTTTGGAAGGACAAGAACATTTATTATTTATTGACTTCGAGTTTACGATGCCAGAGGGAAAATCAAATCCTAAGGGATTTTATCCAGAAATAATTGAAGTTGGGATTGTTTCTGTTCGGAACAATCAAATTGAAGCAGAACAATTCTCCTCATATGTAAAACCAAAACGATTCCCCTTCTTAAGTGAGCGCTGCAAAAACTTTCTACAAATTTCTCAAGCAAAAATTGATGAAGGCATTTCATTTTCTGACTTACTAACTACTCTAAAAATATACGATCAAGCTTCTTCTACTACCGTCATAACATGGGGAAATATGGATATGAAGGTATTGCGGCAAAATTGTCAAATGAATAATGAGAAATTCCCATTTACAGGGAGATTTAGAGATTTGTCGATGGAGTATAAAAAGTTTTTTGGAGACCGAAATCAAACAGGTCTTCGGAAGGCAGTCGAGGAATATGGGAAAAAAGCAACAGGGAAACATCACCGAGCTTTAGATGATGCGTTAACCACTTATAATTTGTTCAAGTTAGTGGAGGAGGACAAACGATATTTACAAAAGCCTGCTCCTCCGACAATCGGTGATCGAGTTGATTTGGCAAAGGCATTTAATAAATATGCAACGTAAAAACCAACAAAGTAAGGATTTACACAGCTATGATTTTCTCAATAACGAAAAGTGGTATTGTCCGTTCTTTTCAAAAGGAAATAGTGTTATCCCGCACGAATGGGAAGCTAAATATGAAGTAAACTACACCAATCATGACAGTAACATCTCCACCCATCGACTTAAGACTTTAGCCTTTCGTGTATTAAAAGGAGCGAAGGTGGAGGATAACTGCCCGTAAAAGCGAAGGTAAGTCTTTTATTATTGAATGAAGTTTAAGATTACCGTTATTTAGTTGAGAAATAATCTGCTTCTAAGCTTGCTAGATTTACAAGTGATTGACTTGCCCACGGTGTATCCATTTGTTCAAGCTCATCTTTTAAAGAGTTCACTGCACTTTTAAGTGATTCTTTATAATCTGGTACATGTCCCGCATAGGGCTTGACCATCTTTAGTGGGATATTTGTTTGTTCATTGTATGCTAGTGCGCGACGTTCATGAAAGAGCGGAACGTCTGCTTGCTTTGGATTATGTAAATCACCTTGCTGTGGATGCTTAAGAACAGCCTTCACCTTTACTAAATAATGCATTGAACGAATGTCTGTTATTTCACCAATATATTTTCCTGTCTTATATAAACCTGTAACGATTTCGCCTAACTTTCTTTCTTCCATTTTACGTCATTCCTTTTTTAAAAGATAAGTTGTTAATCATGGGTAAAAGCATCATTGAATTTTAGACTCTACCTTATCTTACCATGTTGAAAGGGGAAATAGTAATGATTGAAATGCTTCTGCTTGTTACCTTCCCTAGTGAAATGACCGAAAACTTGCTATAGTAAACAATAAGAAAGGTCGTGCAAAGATGAGTCAATACAATGAGGTTTTAGCATTTCTTTTATATTTTCCAGAAGATAAAACGGAATATATACCAGCCGTAATAACTTTTCTTCTCTTTGTGATTGGTGCTTTTTTTACATATCGTTACATTGTAAAGATTTCGCAAAATGAACAAAGAAAAGTGGAAGAGCTTTATAAACGAGCAACAGAAAGCGCAAAAGAAGAGTAGTTTCCCGTTTGTTTTAGCAGGCAGTAAGATTTCACTGATGGAAGGTCTCGCTTTATCAAACAAAGCTTTTGCATAAAATCAAAAGCACAAGCAAATAATACCCTATAGCCAACATCTTTAAACGGAGGGTATTATGAAACGAAAAACAGCTTTACTATTTGTATTGCCTTTTATTTTATCTGGTTGCATGGAGAAAACCATCACGAAAATGGATGTAGAAATGTTTAATCAGAATGGTGATTCTCTTGGAACAATCGTGGTAGCAGAACAGTCTGCAGGAGTAAAGTTAGAAGTATTATTGGAAGGGCTTCCAGATGGTGAACATGGATTACATATTCATGAAAAGGGAGTATGTGAAGCACCAGATTTTAAAAGTGCGGGAAATCATTTTAATCCAGATGAAAAACTACATGGACTATTGAATCCAGAAGGTGCCCATGCAGGTGATTTACCAAATATCATTTCCGAGGATGGGAAGGTTGAGGCAGAGCTGATGGCACCCGAACTTACTCTCAAAGGCGATCAAAAAAACTCTCTACTATTCAACGAAGGGACATCAATTGTTATTACTGAAGGCAAAGATGACGGAATGACCCAACCGGCAGGTGATTCTGGTCAGCGAATTGCATGTGGTGAAGTGACTAAAAAGGAAGCTGATCGAAAGGAGAAGAAAGAAGTAACGCCTGCTGATGAGGAATGAAGAGAAATGGGGCTGACACGTTTGAGTCAGCCCCATTTTCGATTGATGCTTAGGAATTTATAAAATTCGTGTACTTCTACTGCGGATGAGCGCACGACATCCAGCTCCAGTACCTAGCCCCCTCTAAGGTCTAGCCACGCCTTTTATTCATGCGTGGCTTATAGTCTGCCTTAGGCTACAAGGCGCCTCCGCTTTTGTTTATTTTAATGCCTTCACGAAACGGTCAAGCCCATCCTTTAGTGTTTCCTTTGGGCAAGCAATATTCATTCGAAGGAATCCAGCACCATTTTCTCCAAATTTTGATCCGGGTTCTAATGCAAGTTTCCCTTTTTCCAAAAGTAGTTCCATGATTTCCTCATCTGATTTTTGAAGGTAACGAACATCAAACCATACGAGATATGAAGCATCAGGCCTTGTTACCTTTACTTCAGGAAGTTTCTCTTTTATGTAGTTTTCTATGAAGAGAATATGATCCTCTAAATAATGAATCAGTTCATTTAGCCATACCTCTCCATGCTTATAAGCAGCTTCCATGGCGTCAGCACCGAATGTATTTACTGTCATAAGTCCGTAAAGTTCTTGAACAGCATTAAATTTTCTCCTAAGTGTGTCATTTTTAATTAAGACAACTGAGGTTTGGAGTCCAGCAAGATTAAACGTTTTACTAGGAGCTATACAGGTGATCGTTTGATTCGCTATGGACTCATTGATTGATGCAATCGGTGTATACTGATTGTCAAATAACACGAGATCTGAATGGATATCATCGGAAAGAAGTATCACATTATGTTTTACACACAGTTCGCCGATTTTGATTAATTCTTCTTTACGCCAAACACGACCACTAGGGTTATGTGGATTACAAAAGATAAACAGCTTCGTCATTTTATCTGAAAGTTTTTCTTCAAGATCTTCAAAATCTATGTCATAGCGATTATCACTCGTTAAACGTAAATGATTGTATAGCACCTCGCGTTTATGTTTCTTTGCCATTTCAAAAAATGGATAATAAACAGGTGGTTGAATAACAATTTTATCTTCTGGTCCTGTAAAGGCTTGGATGGCCATACTAAGAGCTGTAACAATACCTGGACTATATGTAATGCTGGACGAATCTATTTCCCAGTTATTGCGTTTTTTAAGCCAACCTCTAATAGCTGCTTCCGTGTCAGATCCAGGCATCGTATAGCCTAAAATCCCGTGATTGGCACGTGTTTTGAGTGCTTCAATGACTTCATCTGGTGTGGGGAAGTCCATATCAGCAACCCACATTGGTAGCACATCCTCAGCACCGAAAATTCCCTTTGTATCCCATTTTACAGAATTGGTATTTCTTCGATCAATGATTCGGTCAAATCGACTCACTTACTTCACCTCATTTGATTATTTCTCAGAACGTATATAGTAACATACTATTTTTTTATGGGAGATGTATTGTAGCTGAATGGTTAGTAAAATCTCTCCTAATCGAAGTGATATTTTTCGTTCGGGTATTCGTTGCCTGCAATGAAGGAAAGGAAACCATCGTTTTTAACTGTGAACTTGGCAAGGATAAACCCGAACAAGTCACTTGTGTATCCCTATTACCTCTTTGCATAATTGTGTTACAATGACAATGCAGAAAATAAGATTATAAAAGGTGAAAAGATGGAAACACAGCACACGAATATTAAATTGATGGAACTTTTATTACAATGGGATCCACTAGGCTATGGTGAAGATAGTTATGAAACAGAAGTGGTAGATGTTCTTCAAGCTGTACATTTAATTGATGATGAAACGGTCCTTGCTAGAAAAATCCAAGCGATCTATGAGTTTTCATTTGAGGAAATTATTCCCCTCGAACAATGTAAAAGCTTTTCCCAGCAACTACTCTTCATTAAAAATAATGCCAGCTGTGAGTTGTAAAATTTCCCTCATATAAATAGGTTACGTTTAAAGCAGTGCCACTCAGTAATGATGGTAGGTAAATACCTACCATCATTACTGAGTGGCTTCTTTTTTCGGAGATAAGCGCAAATTTTTTTGACTTAGTTTTCGTGTCCAGCGCAAGTGTCCGGACCCTCTTAGGTCTACAGTCACGCATGAATTGAAGGTAAAGTACGCCTTCAATTCGTGCGCGTCTTATGCCTGACGGGTCTGAACAAGACGCTTGCGTTTTTCTTAGTTAGCCAGGCAAAAATCTAATATTTTTTCAGAAACCTGCTCAGGCCGTTCCTCTGGTACTAAATGGCCAGTGTTTTTAAAAGAGAAAAAGGAGGAGTTTGGTAGATCCTTATTAAGTCTCTCCCCAATTTGAATCGGTACTACTTTGTCCTCATTCCCCCAAATTAATAAACTTGGTTGTTCGATGAGTTTTATATCTTCTGGCGACAGGTCCCCTTCGTGATCACGAATCATTTTGTTAAGTGCCATAAAAATTCGATCATCATAAAATGGCTCTTCATATCCATCCATCATTTCTTGATCGATAAGTGAGAGATCATGGACGACATTGTGTAAGTTTTTAACGATCCCCTGCTTAACGAGCCAATGCTTGATGACTAAATAAAAGTAAGGAACATAAGACCCGATTTTCAATGACGGACTAAGTCGCTTCATATAGCCAGAACTGCAAAGGAGCACGACCCTTTCGAATAAATCTGGTCTTTCCTTCGCCGCGATTAGTGAAACTTGTCCTCCCATTGAATGTCCAACAAGATATGCCCTTTTTATTTGTAATCCTTCGATTAATTCAATCACTACTTTTGCCATATTCTTATAAGAATGAATGAATTTAGTTGATTTCTCCGTTTTCCCAAATGGAGGCAGATCAATCGCTATGATGTTAAAGTCATTTTCTAATAAAGGAATAATCTTCCGATAACAGAAGCTGGAGGATAAAAATCCATGGATTAACACCAAAGTTGGCTTTGGGGTCTTTTTCTCATAGACCTCATAGTGAACGTTTACACCAAGGATATTCATGGTACTGCAAAAATTATGGCTCTTTTCCATAACCATTCACTCCGTTTTTCCTATATTTATTAGTCGATCATATGATAAAATGAGGTGTCGATTAGCTTTGTAATTGTTCGTTGAAGTTCGGATATTTTGCCAGGCCCTTTTTGGAGCAAAATTTCTTTGAGTGTACTTTTTTACAAGCATCTGCAAACACTATTTCGTAAGGTTTATTATATTTTCACCGAAATTAAATGAATCACACATGTAAATGTCTACCTGTATTTCTTTCGATGAAACAAATGAAACTTAAGCAATAGTGCTATAATTGTCTGAAGATTTGAATAGTAGGAGTGGTGAAAATGGAGTTTACAGAGAAGGATGTTGAAATTTTAGAACTATTAGAGAATGACTGTCGCTTGTCTGCAGAACAAATCGCCAAAATGATCGATTTAGCAGAAGATGAAACAAAACAAATGATTCAAAAATTAGAAGAACACCGCGTTATTGCTAACTATACAGCACAAGTAAATTGGGGTAAGGTCGATGGTCATGAATTAGTAAAAGCAATGATCGATGTGAAAGTTCAGCCTAAGCGTGGGGTGGGCTTTGATGATATTGCAAGCCGTATTTATAGATTCAATGAAGTGAAATCTGTTTATCTTATGTCTGGAGCATACGATCTTTCTGTCATTATCGAGGGTAAATCAATGTCAGCTATTGCTCAATTCGTATCGCAAAAACTTTCAACCTTGGATTCAGTTTTATCAACAACAACTCATTTTATCTTAAA
Source organism: Metabacillus rhizolycopersici (assembly GCF_020075705.1). The sequence continues at coordinate 28,274 of NZ_JAIQUM010000063.1, forward strand.
GAAATATAAGCATGATGGTACAATATTTGAACAAGATGATGAGGACAAGAGAATTGTGGTGTCACCATGATTGAGCCTTCCCATTACCTCTCAAGTATAGTCAAAGATTTAAAACCATCTGGTATTCGAAAGTTTTTTGATTTAGCCGCTGGCATGGAAGGTGTTATTTCATTAGGTGTAGGTGAACCGGACTTTGTCACACCATGGAATATTCGAGAAGCTTCGATCCTATCACTTGAACAAGGATATACTTCCTATACAGCTAATGCAGGGCTTATCGAATTAAGAAATGAAATTAGTGGATATTTAAAAGAAGTAACGTCGCTTGATTATGATCCGAAAAGTGAATTATTAGTAACAGTTGGAGCGAGCCAAGCACTAGATATTGCTTTAAGGGCAATTGTAAACCCTGGCGATGAGGTTATTGTCATCGAACCTAGCTTTGTTTCTTATGCATCGCTCGTCTCGTTAGCGGGCGGTGTTCCTGTGTCTGTTCAAACGAGCGGTGACATGGAATTTAAGCTTCAACCTGAGGAACTAGAGAAGGCCATTACTGAAAAAACAAAGGCGATTATTTTATGTTCTCCCAATAATCCCACTGGGACACTTCTTGTGAAAGAAGAACTAGAACGACTTGCAGAAATTATTGAAAAACATGATTTGATCGTTATTTCTGATGAAATTTATGCAGAGCTTACATATGATGATGTGTACACAAGCTTTGTTTCGATTGCTGGTATGGCAGAACGTACGATTTTAATTTCGGGATTTTCAAAGGGATTTGCAATGACAGGATGGCGCCTAGGATATGTTGCAGCACAACCTGAATTATTAAGCGCCATGTTAAAAATTCATCAATACTCAATGATGTGTGCACCAACAATGGCGCAATTTGCAGCAATAGAGGCTATGAAAAACGGTAAAGAAGACGTTCTTCATATGAAGAAAAGTTATCGACAACGTCGGAATTTATTTGTTGCGGCTTTAAATGAGATTGGATTAACATGTCACGTTCCTGGTGGAGCGTTCTATGCTTTTCCATCGATCAAAAAAACAAACCTAACATCAGAAGAATTTGCTGAGCAACTATTGATTGAAGAAAAAGTAGCAGTTGTTCCTGGAAGTGTGTTTGGAGAATGTGGAGAAGGATTTATTCGATGTTCTTATGCAACTTCATTAGAACAACTACAAGAAGCACTAAAAAGAATGCAACGATTTGTTCAAAGACGTGTCTAAGCGGAGGCGTCGGTAGATCACGTTTGTAGAAATAAGGCTGATTAGTTTAGTTATGGCCTTATAGTAAAAAGAAAGGAATACTAGTAAGCATTGTGCTTACTAGTATTCCTTTTTTGTCTTATAGAAAAAGGCTGTTTTCGCAAACTTTGTTGCTATTGTCATATAGAGTGCCACCAACAGTGACCGGTTCGTCTCCATATTTCAGGAATTGGGTAAGTAACTCCACTAAAGTTGCCCGCCTAGGCTCTATATTT
>NZ_JAIQUM010000064.1 GCF_020075705.1 Metabacillus rhizolycopersici
CTCTAAGCTTGAGTGAATCACAAAGAGGCGAAGGTGGGGGATAACTGCCCGTAAAAGCTAAGGTAAGTCTCGCTATCCATCAGTGGGGGATAAGGAAAACCCCCACTGATGGAAGTCTCGCTTTATGTTTGTCCTATTAAACTGTTATATTTTGTTCCTCGTCTTTAGAGACATACACTAGACATCAGGTGGAATAGTATGAATAACTCAGTAACCTTATTATGCAACAAATGAAAATGCCATTGGTATCACAATAGTATCAACTGCTTGCCTATTCTTATCAAAGCCTCTTACGTAAAGGACTAATTTGCAATATTATTGAATCAACAATGAGGAAGAAACAAACGAAGAGTCTTAAGTTTGAACAATTATCCCAATATCATGGAGCCATGCGGATACGTTCTCAGTGCTGTTTTGACGTTACATCGCATTCTTACATATAAATTTTTTCATTTTACGTTGCCCTGTATTAAGTACATATATTATTAACTCTGCTCGGACAACCACTGGAATAGTTCAAGGGACGGGTCATCGTCCACATAACTTTCATTGTCGTAAATCTTAATAAAATGAGGGCTTCGCCCAATCTGTACCCGGTTCGCCCACTCCAAGACTGGTTTGATGATATTTAGCACTTTTTTCTTCGATAATATCCATTATTAATTGAGTTACTGCTTGACGGGTAACTTGTGCACCTTTAAAAGGTTCTCCTTTTTGGGTAATCAAATATTTAGTATTTCCTCCTTGGTTGTAGAGCCAAGTTAACCTTAATAGTGTATAATCCAGATTAGAGTTCTCAAGCATACGTGCAGATTCAATCTGGGAACGCATTCTTGGGCTTCCACCAATCATACGTTTATTCCATTCACCAAAAGCTCCAGGTACTTCATCATAAATTCCAAGAACTGATGCCGCGATCACTCTTCTGACCCCTGCATTGTGCATTGTATCAATTATTGTTTTAGTTGATACATCATCACCCATGTCATTGATATATACAAGGTCTACATCTTTCATAGCATCGATCAGTTTATCTTTGTCTTTAAAATCTCCATCAAAAATAACTTCCCTGCTATCATAAATGGTAGTTAAACGCTTTAGACCGTTTCTTGCATAAAGAACGATAGAATGGTCAGTTTTATTACGTAATTCATTTGTTAACATACTTGATATTTGGCCTGCTGCACCTAAAATCAAAATTTTCATATAGTACCTACTCCTCGCATAATAATTTTGTTCATTTGGACGTAATCGTTGCTGTTTGGGTCTTGAATTTCATAGCCTACAAAAACATCATCCACGTTCACTTGATAACGAACGGGTAATCCCAAGTAAGGCGACAGTGATGAAGAGCGCGACTGCAACCGCAGCAGTACCAATCCAGCAAATCGCAAGTATCGATGAACCATCCACGGCGATTCCCCCGATACCAGCGCCTGCTGCAAAGCCAAGTTGCACAAATGTGCTGTTAAGACTAAGCATTATACCCGACGCTTTAGGAGCGATCGACAGTAGGTTGAAGTTCTGGGTCGGTCCGAACATCCAAGCACCAATCGCCCAAATCATGAGTAACGAAATGACGACAACAGCATAACCAGAGAAGGTAGACACCAATCCAAGACTTAGGGCTTGTACCACCATGCTGCCAATGAGTATCCGAATAGTACCAATCCGATCCGCTAGGAAGCCACCAAGTTTGGATCCGAACAAGCTCGCTATGCCCAATGCGAAGAGAATAACGCTAACTCCCCCTCCACTTATTGAAATGGTAGAGGTTAGGAAGGGAGCAATATACGTATTGACCACTGAGTAGCCGGTAAATACGAACAACGACACACCAAGGGCGAAAGTGATTTTAGGATTCTTTAACATCGCGAGTTGCTCTCCCAGCGGGATAGGTGCTTCACTTTTCATAGATGGGATTGTTTTTGCAATAGCGATGAATCCCAGAACGGTGAAGATTCCAATGCCCCAAAAAATCACCTTCCAGTCATATGCGGAAGCAATTACACGTCCGATGGGTACACCGAGAACAAGGGAAACACTATAGCCTAATGCGATATTTGACATTGCTCCAGCCTGTCGTCCAGGAAGTGCCAAATCAGCTGCAGTGGAATATGAGGTGACGACGAAGATACCCGTTCCGACTCCGAGTATAATCCGTGAAACCATCAGAAATTCGAAGCCTGGAAGAGCAAGTGTCGAAACGATTCCGAGAAATATTATGGCTAGAGCCAGTAACAGCTGGTTTCGCCGATCAATCTTTGCAGTCGCAACCATGAAAACGGGTGTCCCAATTGCGTTAGCGAGTGCGAATACCGTGATAAGCTGTCCTGCCGCTGATACCGGTACGCCGACGGAAGCTGCCACCTGATCTAGAATTCCTGAAATGACAAATTGTGACGTACCAACTAAGAAGCTGATAAGACTTAGCATGTAAATTTTCCATATGTTATTCATGGTGCTCACTCTCTCCTCTATCGGATAATTTGAAAGTTTCGCGAACATAATAATAAATTATTGATCAAACTTCCGACTTCCTAATTATGCAACAAATGAAATCATACTTGGTATCACAATCGTATCAAATGATTGCATAATCCTCTCACAACCATTTACGCAGTAAGAGAATTAGCTTTATAATGGGACCATCACGGAAAAAGATAACAAAGGAGGATTTTATGTTTGAACAATTATATAGACAAAGAGTTGAGCTTACAAAAATTATAGAGAGTCACACAGGTTCGGACGGAACTCAAATGACTTCAATACCGTCTTTATTTTTCTCCCGTTATTCTAATGAAACTGGACCAAATTACGGAGTTCACAAGCCTTCCTTATGTATTGTCGTTCAAGGGATGAAGGAGGTATTGCTTTCACAGGAACGCTTCAGGTACGGTCCAGCCGATTACCTTGTTGCATCCGTTAACCTGCCAATTACCGGACAAGTCACTGAAGCCTCTTCCGAAGTTCCTTATCTGGCTCTCAAACTTGAATTCACACCGAGTGAAATATTAGAGGTGTTACGTGAATTCCAAATGGGAGTTGACAAGAAGGAGAATGCTAAACGAGGTATGTATGTCAGCAAAATAGATCAATCTTTACTTGACGCGGTAACGAGATTAGCTCGTTTGCTAGATACTCCGAAAGACATCAAGGTACTTGCTCCTCTAATCATGAAAGAAATCATCTATAGGGTTCTGCAAGGAGAACATGGTGGTATGCTAAAACAAATAGCAATAGACGGAAGTTCTACCCATCAAATTAGTGACGTGATTGAACATATCATGAATAACTATGAAAAGTCTTTTAAGATTGAGGAGCTTGCGGAAATAGCAAACATGAGTGTTTCTTCGCTTCATAGGCACTTTAAAGAGGTTACTGCGATGAGTCCAATCCAATTCCAAAAACAACTAAGACTTCAAGAAGCTAGAAGCCTGTTGCTATCTGAGTCATCGGATGCAGCAGACGTTGCCTTCCGTGTAGGCTATGAGAGTCCATCACAATTCAGCCGTGAATATTCGCGCATGTTTGGTTTACCACCAAAAGAAGATATAAAGGTTCTGAGGGAGCAATATGAACAAAGGGTAAAAGCTTAATTTCCCTTCGCGTGGGTTCATTCTATGTATCAATTATAGCGGCACATATACTTTAAATAATGGCTGTGTTATAGCTTATTGTTGATTTTTGACCACTTTGTTGATTGAGAAGCGGAAGGCGTGAGACTCCTGCGGGAGAAGCGTGTCAAAAGGAGACCCCACAGGCGTAGCCGAGGAGGCTCCGGGACCGCCCGCGGAAAGCGAACGCCTGTAGCGGAAATCAACAACCAAGTTTAACAGAGCCTAAATAATATAAAAAAGTGCATTAATCTAATCCCGGATTAATGCACTTTTTCATTCTGCAATTTACCTTCTTTGTACGCTATAGCTTTATCCTTCTTCTGAACAAATTTCAGAGCATAATGAGTCCCACTAATATATATTCCCATGATAGATAGATGATCTATTAAAAATCCTATTGAGGACTTATCAATGTTCCAACCAAATGGATTATAGACCGTTAACTTGTAAAACATCTCTCTCTCAAAAGAAGCCTGTACACCATAAACAACAATCAACACCGCTAAGACACGAAGCACAATTGTGCGGATACGGTTGGTGCTAGTAATTCCCGTCATCTTTCGTACTGAATTGATAATTGTTCCCCAGGACATTCCTATATGCACAGCCATGAAGATAAATCCCCAATATGAAGTCATAACATGTATCTGTAATAGAATCATGTCACTGTTTATAGGAATAAAGGCAAAGATGTCACGGGAAATTGGCACAGAACTTAGCATCACAACAGCCATAGATACGAGAAAAAGTATATTGACCGCAATGCTCAGAATACGTCTTACATTGTGCTTTCCTTTAAAAATAGTCTTATACCATTTTCGATTTAAAAAATTATGAGTAATAAACAACAAAAACAATATAACTCCTACCAGTTCATGGATTGTATTTCCGGTAATCTGGTAAGCCATTGCTACTAACATCAGAACTGTCATAGAAAGATCAATAACCAGCCTAATTAACATATTTCGTTTCAATAAGTTCTCCTCTTTCTAATTTCTAATTTAATTAATAATGGGTAAGTTTTCGGTCGTGACCTACTTATTAAATCGATTTCCGTTCAAATGCTCAATCCTATGTCGCTTTATTAAAATGAATCATTAAAAGTACCTTTTGGATGATCCCAGCTTTTTCTTCATCTTCCATTAAGCTATTTCCAAGCAAATTATCCTGTGAGTCCTCTTTTACCACCCAGTGATCGGTGGGGATACCTGTGATTTGGGATTCTGTACTGCTTTCCTTTGCTCCTGTAAAATTTTCAAGATCATAACTCTTCATTTCATCCAACGTGTTAACATATTCATCCCGTTCTTGATTCGCATGGCAGGTAAAGCAGCGACCGATATCTTCTTCATAATCCAACGACCTATCAGCATTGAATTCCTGGTATTGCCAATCTCCGTTACGTGGTGTCCCTTGCGGTGTTTGATCTCCCCAACCAGTGCGCTTTTCCATCACAAAGATTTCATCAAGCTCTTCATCCTTATATATTTCGAGAGTGATGACAGTGCCATCAGGAAATGGCTGCCCGTTTTGCACTGCTTCTATTGCTTCTCGGCTCGTGTAGAGTTCCTCTCTGACATTTCCTCGATGGACTGTCGTGTAGTTCACACCCTTATCATAGTTCTCTGGGAATTTGACAAGTTCACGGTCATACCCAGATGGCTCCTTCTGTGATATGTCACCAGATAGCTCCTGTTGGGTACTCCCATTTGTGTCATTATTGGTGTTGCAAGCCGTAAGAGTGAGGGACATCAACAATGCAAGAGACGGAGACAATAGTTTTTTCATATTTTTTCCTCCTCGTAATTAATCGTATTTGTATTGGCTTGATTGAGTCAAAATTGTATAAAATTCTAAGATGCGGTGCTGATCTTTGTGGTAATAAATACTGATTTCCATAAGTAATGACTATTATAATTTGGGACTTGCTATATTTCTTTCAAATCAAGTGTACTCTGATTAGAACTTTGGATTTAATTTTTCAACAGAATAATAGTTTTAAAAAAAGTAGAGGCTCTTTTATTATGCAGCAAACGAAAAAACGACCGATAACCTATTTCTCTCAAATGGTTGCCTAATCCTACAACAATAAATAAGTTTTCTATATTAGTTTCCGAAAAAAATCATCTCAATTTGAAATATATAATAAAAACAAGAAGAAAAATAAACCGCTTACAATATTGTAACTTCAACGTTACTTCTTATACACAAGGAGGACTTACCTTAGGAGCCCATTGGTCTTGAAGTTTATTCCCACTCCAATGGAGACACTCCTTGTTATTTCCACAAAAAGAACATACATTCTACAAATTAAAGAAAATTTTAGATTCTTAAGCGCAAGAGCCTCGTTATGATAACGAGGCTCTTGCGCTTTTGTTATTTGTTTATATCCATTTATTTCTTAATAATGGGTTTATTTAATACAACTTCTACTCCTTACTTTACGAGCACTTGTAATACGGTTCACTGAACAAAACATAATAACAGTATTGATTTTGAACAGAATGTATTCATTTTATAAAACCCCTCTTATGGAATCTAGCTGTTATGTCCAAACTCACTGTTTATAATAAATAAAAATACGTCTAAATGTCTTTCATTAAATTTTCGTTAGCACAATACCAACTAGTGCAGATATAACCCCGACGACTTGATACAATTTAAGCCTTTCTTTATATAGCCAACAGCTACTGAGAACGACAACTAAACAACTTAAACTAACAATTGGGAATACAATACTTGCGACACCTGTATCAAGCGCAAAAAAGTAGCTGCTATACCCTACAACACTAAAACATCCAATAATTGAACCAAATTTCAGTTCTGTACGCTGCCACTTCTCCTTCATAATAAAGCTATTAATGATTAAATAAGCAGCACCGCCACCATACATACAAATAAGCGTATTGATTGAATCAATATGTAAATGCGAAGACGTCTTCATAAGCACACCGAGTACACCAAATGATACAACAGATAATAAAACACGGTACATCCACGGCTTATAATTCATTTTAATACCTTTACCTGGTACATATTGGATGACAGCTGCTGAAGCAAGCATAACAACAATGCCAATCCATTGAATGAGTGTAATGTGCTCGTGGAAAATAAGTGCCGCACTTAGTATTGGAATAACCGTATTTGTGCTAATAAGCGGCGACGTTAAACTCGCAGGTCCTTTTTCGAATGCCTTTGACATTTGAATGTTACCGTTCGCATTCAATATTCCGATGATCGCACCTAGTACAATCGTTAATCCATTAAAGGATGCAAACCCTGCAACTATTCCATAAACGCACATTAATAAAAACGCGATAAAATAAAAGAAAAACTGCATATGGACCTTTGATAGTCCTTTTCCTGTAGTGACCTTAAAAATCATATTATTGATTCCAAAGCAAAACATCGTCAATACTGCTGCTACAATCCACACTTAAAACCCTTCTCTCCCATTGATAGAGTTATTTTAATATAAATTGCTAGGATTTCAAATGATTTTTATCATTGAAAATAAAAACTTGTTATGAAATGGGCAGCTTACAGCTATTAAACAGGAAATTTTGCTATAAGATAATTTATCAAGGCAAAGATGCGGATAACCCTATTGCTTTAGAATTAAAAAATATTGGTAGATTCTTTAATGGGTTACGGGCAGAGAAATTGAAATCCTTGGGACAGTCGTTTTTCTATTTAATAAAATGGAAAAACTTAAGAAATATTTCTACTTTTTAGCCCGATTTATAGATCCACTCGATTAATATTTCAGCTACTCTAGGATGATTTAAATACCCATATAATTTATGGGGGTTACAATGCCCCTTACTGTCTACCCAGAATGTGTAAATTTGTTGTATATCCTTTATACTTCGAATAAGATCTCTGTCGATCATCTGGTGAAAGTCATCATTCAAACTCCCATCGTGTGAAATAAAATCATCCTGAGCACTAACGTTTACCCAATCAACTATATTTTTTGGATACATACCATCATTTGGTTCATTAGAATCATACAAACTTTCTTTTACAGCTGGCTCTCCTAATGGACATCCTAAAGTTAACCACAGCCCTACTTTTTTGTTCCATAGTTCTTTATATTCACTCATACGGGAAAACTTCCATAAAACATCATAAGCCAGAATACAACCCATACTATGAGAAATAAGTACAATATCATCCTTTTCTAATAATGCTTTCTTTAAAGTGGGTTGTAATCGTTCTCGAATTTCCGATGAAATAACTCGACTATTTATGTATCCCCCTAAGTCAGGTAAAACCCGGTTTATGACTCTCCTATTAATACCAAATACGTTTAGAATAGGACTAACAGCTCTCGCTATATCATCTCCAAATTTTATAATTTCGTTTTTTTCGATTAACGCTTGATAATCACTCTTAGTATGACTATTTAGAGGTCTGCTCAAAAGTTTCTCTAATTGTTTAGTATCTCTTCCATCCGGGACATACCAATTATCACCAATGGATGTCATTCTTTTCGTTAATTCAGGATTCTTATCAACGAGTATCCTATTTAATATGTCTCCATAATAAATTAAGCTAACCTTTACCTCATTATTTTCTAATGCATAAGCTGCATTATTATCTAATCTTCTTATACCTTCGATAAGAGAAGCTCTAACCATTTTCTCTTTTATATGAAATCGAGGTTTTATTGACCTTCCATGAATAATAATCATATGTTTCCTCAAATTCATCATCCTTTACATACCCCAATATTGTCTCTCCTCTCTATCTTGTATTATCCTAACAATATATATTTATGTATAAATAAAAACACTACAATTGCATCTCAAAATATTTCCAATTTGAAGTTAAACTACATATTAGTTTACATAACTTATTGGTCACATCGTGGTCACACACTATAAAAAACTACTGGGAACTACAGTTCATTTAAATATTAATAATCTCCTTAAAACCGTGCTATCAAGGTATTTGGGGACACTTTAGAAAACTATAGGTAAATGTACTCCCCACCTTGACAGCGTAGAGGTCAAGGGTTTGAGCCCAGATACAATTCAAACAAACTTTTGGTCTTATGCCTATTCGAACTCTGGACACACTATTTCACCCGCTCCAATTTACCTGTAACTCATTGTGTTGTTGAATAATCTCATTCATACGATTAATAAGGATTTCAGCTTCTGTTCGGTATGGTTCTTGCCACCGCTCCCACTGATAAGTATTCTGTTCTGCTTTTCACCTCAATCTTCAAATTGAAAAAACAACATGTGTAAATGTTTCATGTTGGTTAACGAACTCTGTTTTTTCTTCCTTTTCCTTACCTTAAAACTGGGGCTTATTATTTTTAATCCTCATTGATTAATGACAGGTAAGCACACGATTTTATGCACACCATTTTTTTGTATGAATTATCTATGTGATCATAAAAAAAACGTTCCTTACAATGTGTGTAAGAAACGTTTTTTACTCTTAATCAGACACCGGTACTCGAGGTCAAACCGATTGCTTTAACATTTTTTAAAATAGGCTCTTTAGATCCTATTAAAGTCCCTCCATTCCCTTGGTAAAAGTCCTTGATATTTCTGAGTAAGAAAACGATCGTCAACTAGTACAATCACTCCTGTATCTGTCTCAGACCTGATTAATCGGCCTCCTGCTTGTAACACCTTATTCATTCCAGGGAAGGTATATGCGTAATCATATCCGTTTTTTCCTGTTGCTTGAAAATAATCTTTCATAATATTTCGTTCGAGGCAAAGCTGTGGTAGGCCTACTCCGACAACGATGACACCATTCAGCCTATTCCCCTTTAAGTCAACACCTTCAGAGAAAATACCGCCTAATACAGCAAAACCAATAAATGGTTCCGTATTTTCTTCTTTAAACTCATGTAAAAATTGTTCCCGTTCCTTCTCATCGAGCCTGTTCGTTTGAATGATGGTGCGGATTTCCGGACAGCTTGCGGTAAAGTCTTCATATACACTTTTCATATAGTGATAGGAAGGAAAGAATATCAGATAGTTTCCGCTTCGTTCTCTCAAAAGCTTTGAGAGCATGTCAATGATATGCTTTTTTGTATGGTCTCTGTCATGGTACCTGGTCGATAATGGTTGAAGGAAGACCTCTGTTTGTTCTTTTGCAAATGGTGAAGGTATCGAAATGGTATAATCCTCTGATGTACCACCCAGCATATCCAAAAAATATTGAAGTGGTGATAGTGTGGCAGAAAAATAGACAGTAGTTCGAAACTTTTTACGAATTTGCTGCAGCTGATGAGAAGGATCCAAGCAGAACATTTTGATATGAACTTCATTTTTCTCTGTTTCCACATATGTCACATACCGCTCATCATAGAGCTTTGATATTCGAACAAAGCCCGTAGCGGCAAAATATGTATCTAATAGAGATTGGTCGACTGATGTTGTTGGCTGCAATAATTCGATCTCAGCGTTGCGTACAAATTCTTCGAGCATGTTGATTAGGTCCGCATCTATTTCCTTCCACACAAGATGCCCTTTCTCGGAACACTTTTTCTTCATTTCAATAAAATATTTATTTATATTATGAACAGATTCGTACAAATCGGACCCTTTATATGCACGTTTTAATGTAAGAAAATCTGACTTTTGTAATTGGGCTGAAAACATCTCTCGGGCTCGGTCAACGAGATTATGAGCTTCATCGATTAATAAGGCAGATTGTCTTTTATGGTCATCAAAAAATCGCTTTAGTGACACTTTCGGGTCAAATATATAGTTGTAATCACAAATAATCGCATCTGCCACAAATGCTAAGTCTAAGGAAAATTCAAATGGACAAAGCGTATGCTTTCTCGCATATTCCTCGATTGTCTGCCGATTAATAAAGGTTTCATGAGAGAAAACATCTAAAACAGCCCCATTTATGCGATCGTAATAGCCATTCGCAAACTCGCAATACTCCTTCTGACAAAGGGTTTCTTCTTTAAAACAGACTTTATCCTTTGCCGTAAGTGTAACAGCGCTCATACACAAACCTTTCTTTTTCATAAGTGAAAAAGCCTCTTCAGCGGTTTGTCTTGTGATTGTTTTTGCCGTTAAATAAAACATTCGTTCCAGCTTAACTTCTCCCATCGCCTTCACGGTCGGGAATATAGTCGAAATGGTTTTTCCAATACCAGTAGGTGCATTTGCAAAAATATTTTTTTCCTCTGCTATCGTTTTATAAATGGCACCTGCGAACTTACGTTGCCCCTCTCGATATGATGCAAATGGAAATGATAACTTTTTAATGCTATGATCTCTTCTTATTCGATGGTTTTGCATGAGAGAAGCATAGGGAAAATAGTGCTTTACTAGCTCGTTTACAAACTGTTCGAGGTCCTGAAAAGTAAAATGTCTTTGAAATTTTTTTTGCTCTTCTGTAACAGCATGTATGTAAGTTAATTGAACAATCATTTCTTTCTGTTCATGATCTTTTGCATACATATAGGCATACACCTTTGCCTGTGCCCAATGTACAGGGTATGTCTCCTCCTCTATTTCACTCAAGTCTTTTGAGGTTGACTTAATTTCATCAATAAGGATTTCATTATCACGAAAAAGCACCCCATCACATCGACCTTCAATCATGAACATCATCTTTTCATATTCAATTTCCGTTTTAAGAAAAACTTCCTTTTGATCTGTTTCTTGATACGTACTTTGTATGGCCTTATGGGCTTTTGTCCCTTCCGTAAGGGTTGCATGAGTCCGAAATCGATTATCAATACTTCCACTTCGATACACATATTCAACTAATGTACGGACAGAGAGCTTTATTTCGGGTAGCATGTCATCACCTAATAGTTAAAATCGATTAGTTCTATCGTACAAGGTATAACAGAAATTTACAAAGATAAAGTTGGCTAGTTAGGGAATAAAAAAGGAGAAGAAGGTTGGCCCATGCATCTGGTTTACTGTCGACTGTACTGGATGCTCACACTTTGTTATGATAATCCCCTCCATTACATTCCGTTTTTATGATATATAAGCAATTTCATAAGTAACACTCGTATAAACACACACTTAATGCTTTAAAACTCTAACAAAGCAGCTGTATTCCATCAAGTTTAAAACCAGCTAAATTAGTAAGAGAGTAATTGACGGAACTCTTTAATCTGTGCAAAAATTACTTTAAATAATTATTTAAGGATAGTGATAATCAAAATGCTTTATATATGGGACATCGAGAAGATAATTAAAGAAACACTAAATGAGCAGAATCTAAATATTAATTACGAATTTAACAATAATCTACCTGTACCTATGAGTTTTAACGTATCAACAAATACGATCAAATTTAATTATCTTCAAGTTAACGGGTATATAGGTAATTTTAAATTCAGAGAGACTGATGAAAACTTTGTTAAAATTATTCTTTATCATGTGATTGGTTATTATTTAGATTTTAAGAAAAACAAACATGATTTAAGAATTCTAATGTATGGAGACGAAGAAGAAAAGGAACTGCTTAAATCTGAAATAGAAGCGAATGCTTGGGAATATGGACGAACATTGGTACCTGTAAAATTATTAGATTCCTATGATAAAGTCCGTGAATTAGATAAGATGCTACTAAAAACCTATAAATAAGCTATTCAATCAGGGAAACAGTTCAAGCAATTATGCTTCGACATTGTATCTCGTAACGGTGGAAAAGTTATAGATTTTAATACGCCTCAATACCCAGCAAATTTTTATTATGCTCAAGTCGAGAGTTTAGGTAATCGGTACTATATACTGCTGAATGAACATTATCCTTATCTTGCTTTTGCATCAGCCGTTGAATTTGGAAACATTAAATTCATCGACAACCCTGTTCTTTATGAACAACTTTCTCCTTTCTATCGAGTAATCGGTACAGTAGAACTAAACGTACCTTTTAATCAAAATCTGGTAAAGAAAACAGAATTAAATAGTGCTGAATTGGAACAACTTGCTTACTGGAAGCCTGAAACGGTAGGGCAAATAATCTTCAACTATTGGGATTGACCAATTAGGAACTCCACAAAAAAATGGAGTTCCGATATTTTATTTAAAAATCAACATTTGAATTTAACATAGCCAAAACCCCATCCAATTCCTTCTTAACCGATCCACTATCCATTACATTTAGGGGTACCTTTTGCACAGACGAGTTAGCTGCAAAAGCGAAATTACTATTATTCATTCCATAAAGCAATACATGAAAGCCGCCTCTGACCTCATTCATAACAAATGGTACGGTTCACCGCGCCAATATAAACCAGCGTTATTTTAAAAAATTCCGTTTTTTAAATAATAACGATCATTTAGGAAAACCTAGTTTAAAAAGAGAAGACAGGAGTACGAAAAATGGAAGAAAGCCAATACACAAATGACCAGACTTTTTGCATGAGTGAATACGATGTTTTAAAACGTGTAATCCTGTGTCAACCACAATATATGACAATCCGTGAAGTCATTAATGAAACTCAGGAGCATTTTAAAAATGAAGGTATCCATATAGAACGTGCCCTCGAGCAGCATGGCGAATTCGTCAAAACGCTAAAGAATAATGGCATTGAGGTTATTTTATTGCCTTATCATAAAAAATATCCTGAACAGGTATTTACTCGTGATATTGGATTTACACTAGGGCAAACAATTTTTGTTGCTAATATGGCTACGGATGTTCGGGCAGGGGAGGAAAATGTTCTTAAACAATGGCTAGAGGATGAAGATATCTCTTATTATAATTTAGAGGGAGAAATAATTGAAGGCGGAGATGTTGTGATTGACCAGGAAACAATTTACGTGGGGCTAAGCAATCGAACGAACCAAAAAGCTGCTGAACAATTACAACTTCTTTTGAACCAATTCAATGTCATTCCCATCTCATTTAAAGATAAATACCTGCATTTGGATTGTGTATTTAACGTCGTTTCACCTGAAGTGGCCCTGATTTACCCAAATGCCTTAACGAAAAAAGACATTGAGCTTTTCTCTTCACGCTATGAATTAATTGAAGTTTCGGAAGAAGAACAATTTCAATTAGGCACAAATGTATTAAATATTGGCAACAAAAAAGTATTAAGTCTGCCGGTCAATGAAAAGGTAAACAAACAGCTTCGTAACCGAGGATTTCAAGTTATTGAAGTGGATATCACAGAAATCATTAAATCTGGCGGCTCCTTCCGCTGTTGTACCCTTCCCATCTTACGAGAAACGTAAAAAAAGACCAAATAAACAAACCACAATCTCATACAGGGTGAGGTTGTTTATTTGGTCATGTGATACAAAATAACCTTTTACATTTTAGTATAAAAACCACCCTTTTTTATGGTACGGTTCATCGAAACTAATATTAAACTGGATTACTTCATTATCCTTCGATCGTCTATCTTTATTGGTAAAATAAACACACTTTCGAACATCATTTTTTACTATTGCTTTACACGTTGGTGTCGTTAAAAAACATGACGAACTGAACTAGAACTGTATGAATCTCCATTCTCTAAAAACTGGAAATAAAATATCATAGTATTCAAATAGATCCAAAAAAAAGAGTTGTGCCCTCCCTTTTTAGTAGGTGTTTTTGTTATAATTAATTCATTATCGTTTCTTTTAATAGCTAATCTTCTAAAAACCCCCTCAATAGTGGGGAGGATCAACCTCTTTTAAAGGACTTTATCTACTATCTTCTGCAGTATACTATTGGTTATATATCTTAAATGATGAATGAGCATGGTAATTTTAAAAAATAATCACAAGCAGCATAATAAATTATAAGATTTTACAATGCATTCATACATATTAAGAGGCTTGGTCAGACATATTCCTTCAGCGAAAAGAGATTTAGATCCAGAAAATACATAACTCCTATCATACCGTATTAGTCTATTATTTTATCATTTTTGTAAGCGTTTACTTTAATCGTGAAATTTATAAGATAAACCCCATAAGGTAGAAAGGGTGGTTAAAAATGTTAAATGAATCGACAATACACGAGTATATATCAAACCTTAATAAAGCCTCAACTCATGAAGAAAAACTAAATCGATGTACGAAAGGATTACTCGAATTATTTCCTATCCAGGAAGCACATTTATTTAGATATTCACCACTTGGAAACATCGCTGAAGGAATTCTTAAAATCGATTCATCAGGTTTACACTATATTGGACACGTGAGAGATGACCTGCGAAACTTACCACCTATTTATAGCTCCTTACGAAAAAGGAGAGCCATGTATATTTCGAACGAAGAGTTTTTCGAAAAATATGGTAGTAAATATACGAACCCTAATGAAAAGAATGATCACATCATCATACCGATTTGCTTTAGTTCAACTCCAGTCGGCTACTTTATTGGACGTGAATTACCTAAAAATTTTACTTGCGACGAAAAGCTTTTATCGATTATTACTTTATATGGAAAATTAGTCGGGAAAATAATTGAGAGCAACAAGGAAGGGCAATCAATTGGCAAACTAAGCAAACGAGAAAGCGAAGTCATGCAACGAATTTCATGCGGCGAGAGTATAAAGGAAATGACAAAATCCATGGGGATTAGTGAATATACAGTAAAGGATTACATTAAATCTGCCATCAAAAAGCTAGAAGTAAATAACCGAGTCGAGGCAGTAGCGGAATTACTTCGAAGAGGTTCTATTTCATAATGCATCTTCATGAATTAAATGTTCATAATCTAAATAACCTGTAATCCAACTATTATGGGATTACAGGTTATTTATCATGTTTGGACTACACCTAAATGTTGTTAAAAACTAACTGAAATACTTTACTATTAGCTGTTTTCGCAAACTTTGTTGCTCTTTAACAAGTATTGGAAATGGTTGATTGTAACGAGAGGATGCTCGCTTTCCGTGGGGTGGACGGTGAGCCTCCTCGGCGCTAGCGTCTGCATGAGTCTCGCATATCCGTTCCAATCTACCTAAATCGTTTTTGTTCCAAGAACCTATTTAAAAGCAATAATCTTTTAGAAAAGATCCTAACGATTTTTTGTTTGGAATGTTTATCTGACCTCTGAAACAGGTGTTAAGTGATGGATTTTTACCTTCCTTTCAATAAAACGCCATTTACCTGTTCGATTACTGAATTTATCATAATAAGTACCTGCTACTATTGAAGGTACACCTTCCTTATTAATTGCAGTTGCATCAACATCTGAAATGGATGTTGCTTCCCCATTCTTACGATCAAAAGAAATAACGATATTTACCGTATAATGATGTGTTTGTGGAATATCCCTCCAACTAATCTGCAGCCTTTCTAAAATCTCCTCTTTATTTTGACAACTTCCTTGTGGATCACCCAAATCCCAGATAGCATTCTCTTCCCAAATATCCATAAATATTTCTATATCTCGTTTATCGTACCCATGATTATAGTTTGCGATCACCTCTTTAATTTGGTCACGAGCTTCTAATTCATTGATCCTTTCTTCCAATGTTTTTGGCATGAAATACCCTCCTATTTAAATGCTACCTGTCACTGGTCTATATGATAAGTGACAGGGCATTTTATTATTTTTGTAAACCTCAACCCATTATGAATCTTTCATTTGGATTAACTTGGAAACCTTTAAAGGACCAAGTTAACATTTCAGGCTTTTTTTAATGTGGATTGTAAAGAGAATCCTTCATATCCCTTGGACGCAACATCGCTGCATTTTTCACGGTACGGTCCAACCCCACCAAGATATATGAGGAATCGTTGTGGCTTACCAGGGACATTCGCCCCTGTATACCAAGAATCAGTCTTCGTAAAGAGAGTGGCTTCAGCAACTTCACGACAATGCTTGCTCCATTCCTCTTCAGCTTCTTCTTTCGCCTCAAGGGTATCAATGTCATTTTTTTGAAGATATTCGATACAATCTGATATCCATTCAACATGTTGTTCAATCGAAGTAGGTACATTACTTAATACAGAAGGACTCTCAGGACCTGTGATCATAAACATATTAGGAAAACCAGAAGTTGCAATTCCTAGATATGTTTTGGTTTGCTCACCATTCTCCCATTTTTCTCTAAGTGTCAACCCATCTTTTCCACGAATATCAATTTTAAATAGCGATCCTGTCATCGCGTCATAACCTGTAGCAAAAATAATTATGTCCAGTTCGTACTCCCCATCGGTTGTTCGAATCCCTTTTGGTGTAATCTCAACAATTGGATTTGCCTTAACATCTACCAAACTAACATTTTCTCGATTATAGGTTTCATAATAATTAGTATCCTGTATCGGCCGTTTCGTACCATAAAAATAGGTTGGTGATAATTTCTCTGCCACTTCTGGATCGTGGACGATCTCTCTAATTTTTTGACGGATAAATTCTGCCAACGTTTCATTAGCTTCTTCGTTAATTGTTAAATCTTGATAGGTTTCAAGAAAAAAACTACTAACCGCACCTTTTTGCCAAGCCGCCTCGTACAACTTCTCTCGCTCTTCTGGAGTATCATCTAATGCCGTAGGTCTAGCTTCCACATCATTAGGGAAACCACCAAAGGAATATCGTCTTTTTCGCTTAAACTCACTGAAGTTGTCTTTCACTTGTTTTAAATATTCTGGGTCATATGCATGGTTCCTTGAAGGTACACTGTATTGTGGTGTTCGTTGGAAAACAGTAAGGTGGTCTACCTCTGGGGCAATCGCTGGAATAACTTGAATACCAGTGGACCCAGTACCTATTACTCCAACTCGTTTCCCCTTGAAGCATATATTTTCCTTTGGCCAGTTTCCAGTGTGGTACCACTTTCCTTCAAAGCTATCTATACCTTTAAACGAAGGAATATTAGCTGCAGAAAGGCAACCCACTCCTGAAATAAAGTACATAGCACTTAGTGTACTTCCTTCATCGATTTGAATATTCCACCTATTATCCTCCTCGTTATAATAAGCCGCAGTAATACGAGTATTGAGCTGAATATCGCGACGCAAATCAAATTTATCAGCCATGTAGTTAAGGTACTCCAATATTTCCGACTGCTTGGAAAACTTTTCAGACCAATTCCATTCCTTGAAAAGTTCCTCAGAGAAAGTAAAGTTATAATCTATACTTTCATTGTCACAACGGGCTCCAGGGTAACGATTTTTATGCCATACCCCACCTACACCATCAGCTGCTTCGAAAACACGCGTACTAAAACCCGCTTCCCGTAAGCGGTAAAGCATGTACAAACCTGAAAAACCTGCTCCTACGACAACAGCGTCTATTTTAATGACCTCATTTTTTTGATTTGTCATTCTTGATTATTCCTCCCTTAAATTAATAGTTAAAAAATACTAATTGTTCTCACACATAGGGAAGCTCTTTGAAGACATTCGATCTATTAAACTTTAGAAACTTAGTAGATCCGTAAGATAAAGCTAAATAGTAGGAATTAAGCATTTTTAATCGTTTGATTGGTTTCAGTCAAAAACTGAGCAATCTTAGAAATAGTACCTTTAATCCTCTCTGGAAAGACAGCCATGTTTGTAAAATAGCCATGAACTAATCCCGATTCACAAATCGCGTCAACGATGACACCCGCATCCTTTAAACGTTTTGCATAAGCTAACCCTTCATCCCTTAAGACATCACATTCAGCTGTGATGACTAAAGCTTGTGGGAGATTGCTTACGTCTTCTGCTAATAAAGGTGCTACATATTTGTTTTTTTGATCTGATTCGTCTCTGATATAATGGTTACCAAACCATACCATTAGATCTTTATCTAACCCAAAACCTTGTTGAAATTCTTCATAAGAAGCTGTATTATAGCCCAAGTTTGTCACTGGGTAGATGAGCACCTGTGCTGAAATTTGTGGTCCATTTTGATCCAGAGCCATCATAGAGACAACTGTTGCAAGATTTCCTCCAGCGCTATCTCCTCCTACTACAATCTTGAAAGCGCTACCATTTAACGACACAGCATTTTCATATACCCACTCTAAAGCCGCATATGAATCTTGTAATGGAATTGGAAACTTATATTCCGGAGAAAGTCGATAATCAACCGAAACGACGATATGACCTGTTCGATTTGCGATCATTCTACAGCTTGCATCAGAAATCTCAATATCTCCTAAAACCCATCCACCTCCATGATAGTAAACAAAAAGTGGAAAAGGACCTTCACCTTCTGGAGTATAAATTCTAATGCTAATCTCCTCATCCTTACTCACAGGAATGAAACGGTTCTCAATCTTTGCGAGTGGTGCCAACTCCACCTCAACTGGAGGAGCCTGGGCAAACATTTCTCTTACTGTTTTCGGATCCATCGATTGAATAGCAGGCATCTGATTAAAAATCTCTAAATATGATTTTGCTTCTGGACCTAAATTAGGCAATGAAACCACCCTTTCGTTTTCATTTAAACACTAATTGCTATATTCATCGTACACTTTTCTGAATCATTAAAAAATTCCCATTTTAGTGTAGGTTCATCCCCTTTAAAGGGGATAATTTGAAAAGAAAAAGGGATAAATCTTAAACAAAAAAAGAGGGAATATGCATCCCCCTTGTTTCCTATAAATCATATACAGACCTATCCCATTTCTCTGAACATAGGCAAAGCTTACAACGTATTCAATTAAAGAATATAATCTAGGAATCTTAAGCTGTTTGATGCATTTAAAGGGAAAACCTCAGTTGCTTTTATAAGCATCTATTCTCCAGGTAAATATTTTTCAACAAGATCTGACCATTTTGAAGATATATCCATATAGTTAGAGATAACTTTAACAAAACCCTGGCTTTTTTAGCTAAATTTAAACACCAGAAGTAATAAATAACTTTTCTATATTAGTTTTTGAAATATTAATCTCAAATTGATATTTGTTTCATCTCAATTTGAGATATATAATAAAAACAAGAAAATAAAGAGAACGCTTACAAAGTTGTAACTTCAACGTTACTTCTTATACATAAGGAGGACTTACCTATGAGCCAATTAGCAAGAGAATCCAAAGTGAAAGATTTATTAAAAAAACAAAAGTTCAATCAAAAAGAAATTTCCGCAATGACAGATCCACAGATTGAATATTATCACTGGCTCTATTTTGAAGATTCTGTTTACGATTATATGTAAGATGAAAATAAATTGATAATAATAAAGCCTAAAGCCTTTGTCCGACTACAAAGGCTTTATTGTATTTTTGAATGATACTGCTGGTCGGAATCGAATTGGAGTATATATTGAGTTTTCATATTTGAATTGGGATCCTTGAGAAGTAGTTGGATTTGTTTGTTGAATTCATTTACTTTGTTACTAAAAAAGCCTTTTCACTTATTGTAGAAACGCCCCCGTTTTATTGTCAATATTATTATTCATCCACAGGCTGTCCGCATTAGCATAAAACGAGTAATAAGCACATATCCATTTTAAGTATTGTTTTGATATTGTACTGGACTCATATCTTTTATTTTGCCTTAGTAGAAAATTATATGGGTAACCCTTCTTCCCTTACTGATATATTTATAGGTCGAGATTTGGAACATATCGTTTCATTTTATTGATTTCATTATCGAATTCATAAACCCAGCTGCCTTCGTCCACTTGTTTTATCTCTTCTTCAGTGGTTAATTTGTTTCTTCACGCGTTTCTTCTTAACATTTCCAAGGGGGATTTCTAACTTCGCCTGTTTTTAACTTTCCTCTTTTTTCAAAGTCCTTATAATGGATGATCTCAGAGAGAATCTTACATTCATCTGCTTTTTCAAACTCTACTCTGGCTTCACCCTTATTGTCATACTCAAACATTTTTATGCTGTCTTGTAAAAAAATGAATTAGCTGTTTCATGTATAATCTGGCTGTATGTATCAAGTATGTAAAAACAGATTCGTAACGTACCTCTCTTTACAGATTCTCTGTTTGTTATCTTAAAACTTCCTCCGATGAAAACATATTATAGAACTTAATTTCTTTCCTCCTCCAATACATTTTCATCTATAACCCTACCTTTTTAGCGACAATTGAACCTATTCAATAAACAGATTAAAAGCAATTGTAATCAGCCAGCCAAGAACAAGAGTAACCAATAGATATGTACCAATATATAATAAAATCTCTATCATAATTCCTCCTCGTATCGTTTTAACTTGGATTTTTTTTAATCAATGCAAAAATAACTTTTCACAAGGTGGTTATGATTCTTGCTGCTAAATGCTGCTCCAATAAAACGTTGTCTCTATTTGGCAGTGTCAGCTCCTTTCCTTCTAAAACAATGTCATTATAACAAGTAATTCTTAAAAATATGTCGAACCATCAGAAATTCACTTATTTGTAAATAAACTGTTAAATTCCCTTAATAAACCGCTATAAAAACTAATATTTGACTTATAGATGAAATCCTGCTTTTCCTATGATATCTAAAGAATTAGCAAGACACCTTTCATAGAGTTCTAGCTTCTATATTGGTTACCTGTAAAAAATTACATAACGTACCAAAGATATTTAATTGGGTATTTCACTAATTTTGTTTTCGTAAGAATGTATGCTGCAGGTTAATCGCCTCCTTTCTAACACCCCCAAATAAAAAATCCCCTACTCAGCAGCAGGGAATTTCATCTCACTTCACCATCTATTTAACACAGTAATACCTGGCGTCTTAAACTCGGCCATGTCGTAAAGGATGTCAGCAGCTTCTTCTAAACCGACTGTTTTTGTTATCATTTTATCAGGCTGTATCATGCCGCTTTCCACCATTCGCATCATATCTGGAAATCGGGAAACAGGCATATTGGAAGACCCGATTACCTCTAGTTCTTTTACGACAATGAGATCAATCGGCAATTCAACCTTTCCTTTTTCATCCTTTGAGGTAAGACCTAATTGAAGATGTCTTCCTCTTTTTCTTAAGGAATTAATGGCATTTTGGCAAGTTATCGCGATTCCTAATGCGTCAACGGCAACATGTGCGCCACCATTTGTAATCGTCATAATTTCTTGAACAGCATCTTTTTCTTTACTATTAATCGTGATGTCTGCCCCAAATTCTTTTGCTAGTGTTAGTGCTTCGTCATTAATATCAACGGCAATGACTTTTGCACCAATCGCTTTTGCAATATGAGCAAGTGAAAGACCTAGCCCTCCGCTTCCATGGATCGCAACCCATTCACCTGGTTTTACTTTCGCTTGGTCTACTAAGCCATGAAATGCTGTCATAAATCTGCATCCAAGCGCTGCACCTGCTTCAAAGCTTACGCTTTCCGGTAAGTGAACGGCATTTCGATCAGCATCAGGAACGTTCACATATCTTCCATAGCCACCCCAATAAGTAGTACCTGCTACACTGCCATGGTCACAAATATTAGAATGTCCTGTTAAACAATACTCACACGTTCCTTCTCCATGAGCATGTGGAACAACAACTCGGTCTCCTTTTTTAAATTTTGTTACTTGACTTCCTACTTCCTCCACTACCCCGGAAAATTCATGACCAAATACGTGTGGTAACTGTACCTGTAAACCGATCCAGTCCCAATCTCCCATCATAAAATGCCAGTCACTTCTACAAATCCCATTTGCCTCAACACGAATCACAACTCCTGTATCTGTTAACATTGGTCTTGAAACCTCTTGAACTTCCATCTTTTTACCAAATTCAGTTAATACAAGCGCTTTCATATTATTCCTCCTCAAAGTTATCTTTTGAATTCATATTGTCATAAGCATTAAAATCTATAAATCTAGCAAAATAATTATGATGTGACCTCATTTTCCTTGTAAAAAGGAGAAAATTGCGGCATCGTTATTGTATCGGACCAATTCTCAAAAACCACTTCAACCTCCATCCCTATTTCAACAGCTTTTGGCTCACATTGTACGATATTACTCATCATTGTTGGACCTTCTTCTAATTCAATGATGGCAATAACATATGGTACTTGAGAAAGGTATGCCTTAGATATGGCACGATGGACGATTGTGAAACTCATCACCTTTCCCCTACCTGAAGCCTTCATCCACTCGACTTTCCTGCTTGTGCAATTGGTACACATCAGACGTGGATAAAACTGGAAGTTATGACAATCAGAACACTTTTGAATTATAAGTTCATGTACTCGACACCCTTCCCAGAATCGAGCCGTCTCCACAGTTGGCTGGGGGAAGTTTTTTCCTAACGATTCTTGCATTTAGACAACCTCCCGACCAAGAATAAGTGTGGTATGGCTGGACATAATCCCACCCTGGCCATGAACAAGTGCTACCTTTGCATTGGGCACTTGCCGTACCCCAGCCTGGTGCCTGAGCTGAGTGACAGCCTCTGTTAGGGCGAACATAGAACCAGGATTACCTGGATGACAATGTGACAGGAGACCTCCGTGCGTATTGACTGGAAGGGAGCCTCCAAGTTCAATCTCTCCGCTTTCCACAAACGCGCCGCCTTCTCCTTTTTCACAAAAACCAAGGTCTTCAAGTTCTATTAATACAGTTGGTGTAAAGCAATCATATAGTTGAGCAAAATCAATTTCATCTGGACCAATACCGGCCATTTCGTAAGCACGCTTTCCAGATTCTACAGCTGCAGAAGTAGTGAGGCTACGTGCTTGGCTAATATGTTCATGTCCATGCCCTTCACCAACACCGAGTAAGTAGACTGGATGATCGGGGTATTCGACAGCCCGTTCTGCGGAAGTTAGAATGACAGCAGAACCGCCATCTGATATTAGTGAGCATTCCAAAAGGTGTAACGGGTCTGCAATCATACGAGATTTTAAGACATCATCGACAGTTATTAGCTCGCGCATTTGAGCATGAGGATGTAAGTTAGCGTGTTTACGAGCGGCGACAGATATAGCAGCAAGTTGTTCGGGCGTTGTACCATATTTCTCCATATGTGCTTTGGCAATAAGAGCATAATAAGCAGGGATCGTTGGGCCATATGGTAATTCAAACTGTTTATGTCCCGTAGAGACTTGTGCTGCCATCGCCTGCTCTTTTGTTAATCCACTATGAAGGCTGTCTGCCATTGTTATTAACACTGTATCGCAAACTCCTGTTAAAATAGCGGAAGCTGCATGGTGCAAGACCGAAAACGTTGTTCCCCCTCCTGTCCCAACACTCATGCAATATTTAGGGTAAATTTGCAAATACTCTGCGATCGCCTCTGCGTGATACAGCATTGGTTCAGCCATGGAATTACAGGTAATTAATCCATCGACCTTATCTTTACTAATCCCTGCATCATCTAATGCTTTTAATGCTGCATCAATACATAGCTGTGTTGCTGATAGATGGGGAACAATACCAACTTCCGTGTCAGCTGCCCCGACAATCGCTACTTTTCCGCGTAATGTCTGCATGCTATTCCTCTTTTCTTATCAATAAATAAAAGAACAAGTGTTTACCGTTTTACTTGGTAGCCTACATGTTCACGATCCCACGTATCTGATGTGATCCCTTCAGAACGCAATTTGTATTTTTCTACCCTTTGGGAAGGTGTTCTCGGCAATTCTGTTACGTAACGGATATAACGAGGTATTGCGAAATGAGCCATACGTGTTTGACAAAACTCGAGAAGATCTTCTGGTGCAACGGTTTCTCCTGCTTTTAGGATCACAACTGCAAGTACTTCCTCTTCAGACAGTTCAGATGGAACTCCGATAATGGCTGCTTCCAATACCTTAGGATGATCGTTCATTACACGCTCGATCTCATAGGACGAAATGTTTTCACCACGCCTGCGAACAACATCTTTTTTTCTGTCGATAAAATAAAGATAGCCATCTTTATCGAAACGGCCCGTATCTCCAGTATGAAACCAGAGGTTTTGCCATGACTTGACGGTTGCCTCTGAATTCCCATAATAATCGGTAAACATAATTCCTGGCTTTTTTGGGCGGACAACGATTTCGCCGCTCTTGCCAACAGGACAAGGGAATCCATTTTCATCATGTATTTCTACTTCAAAAATCGGCCTTATCTTACCACATGCACCTTTTCGAAAATTTTCAGCAGGATTTGCTGCTACAGTGCCTAATTCGGTTGACCCGTACACTTCAGAGATTTGCACGTGAAAACGGGTTTGAAAATCTTCATAAATTTCCTTCGGAGTTGGCGCACCATATGCTTTTCGAACAAGATGATCTGCATCTTGAGCACATTCCTTTTGTTTCATTAGGATTGTTAACATAGACCCCATAAAGTTAAAGGCCGTAATCTTTTCCCTGCGGCAGATATCCCAAAATTTTGAAGCAGAAAATCGATTATGCATGACAACCCCGCAACCAACGATTAGAGCGACAAGGACGGTCGTATAACGTGCGTTTACATGAAATAATGGAAAAACAGTAAACAAGCGATCTTCCGGATTATATTCCATTACTTCACATGCTGTTTTCGCAACGCTAAAATTCGCACTATGGGTAAGGACGACACCTTTTGACGGTCCAGTTGTCCCTGATGTAAAGAGGATGAGAGATGGATCACTCGGTTTCATTTGACGATCTACACATTCATCACTTGCTTCAGAGAGAAGTTTTTCAAAGGAATACCAAGTAAATCGGTTCGATTTTATTTGTTGTTCATCTCCGACTACAATCACATGGCGGAGATATTCAAGCTGTGCGGAGATTTCATTTAGTCGATCCACCCATTGTGCTGAAATGACAAGTGCCTGACATTCTGCTTTGTTAAGAATATAAACTAGTAAATCACCTCG
This sequence comes from Metabacillus rhizolycopersici, assembly GCF_020075705.1. The sequence continues at coordinate 25,251 of NZ_JAIQUM010000064.1, forward strand.
AAACGCTACATTAATCGGAACTTCAATCACACCGAGTCTAGCAAGTCCCAGCCAGGTTATCAAAAATTCTGGGCTGTTTGGCAGCATAACCGCACACGTATCTGCTTTGTTCAATCCTAGAGATAATGCTAGATTCGCAAGCTGATTCCCTTTTTGGTGAAATTCTTGATAGGTAAGATCACCACTCTCAAAACGTACAAATCGTTCATTTGGTCTCATTTTGGCCCGATATGCAACAATTTCGCCAAATGTCTCTGGTCCGTTATACATTTTTTATCCTCCAGTTGACATAATGAAGTTATATTAAACTATGTTTATAAAAGCTTATTAACGAATAACTTTATATCTAGTAAACTCACGATCCCATGTATCTTCCGTCACACCTTCTTTCCTAAGCTTATATTTCTCTACTCTTTGTGAAGGTGTTCTTGGCAGCTCTTTCACAAAGCGGACATATCGAGGGACAGCGAAATGAGCCATTCGAGTCTGGCAAAAATCGAGTAATTCCTCAGGTGAAAGAGCTTCCCCTTCTTTTACATTTACAACAGCAAGTACTTCTTCCTCTGAAAGTTCTGATGGTACACCGATGACTGCTGATTCAAGAATTTTCGGATGTTTATTTAAAACACGTTCAATTTCATAGGATGAAATGTTTTCGCCTCTTCTCCTCACAACATCCTTCCTCCGATCGACAAAGTAGAAATATCCATCTTCATCCATATAACCGCTATCACCTGTGTGAAACCATAGATTTCCCCATGATTTTACCGTTTCCACAGGCATACCGTAATATCCTGAGAACAAAACCCAAGGCTCCTTAGGGCGGACAACAATTTCACCTGTTATGCCAGGCGGGCATGGTTCATCATTGTCATCATGAATCTCAACCTCATAGATTGGAACAGCTTTACCACAAGACCCTTTACGAAATGAGTCTGCACGATTGACTGTTGCTAATCCAACTTCTGTTGAACCATATGCTTCTGTGATTTTCACATTGAATCGTTTTTGAAAATCCTCATAGATTTCCAGTGGTGCAGGCGCACCTTGAATCATCCGCACAGGATTATCTGCATCATCTGGCCGTTCTGGTTGCTTCATCAAAATCGTAAGAAGTGATCCCATGTAATTAAAACAAGTGATTTTCTCTCTTCGGCAAATATCCCAAAAATTCGAGGCAGAAAAGCGATTATGCATGACGACATCACAATCGGCAATCAGTGCAACAAGAATCGTGGTATAACGTGCATTGACGTGAAATAAAGGAAAAACAGTATATAAACGATCGTCAGGTCCATAATTCATAAGGTCACAAGCAGTCCTAGCAAGACTAAAATTCGCACGATGTGCAAGAATGGCCCCTTTGGATGGACCGGTCGTGCCTGAGGTAAAAAGAATGAGAGATGGATCACTAGGTTTGATTTCAACATCTATTTCAGCTTCATTTGCATTAGACATAAGATTTTCATAGGAATACCAAGTGATGTGGCCATCTTCCCTCTCATACTTATCGCCAACCACTAGAACGTGGCGAAGATGTACGAGCTCAGGGGATATGTCCCTTATTCGGTCCATCCATTGTGAGGAAATGACGAGTGCCTTGCATTTTGCCTTGTTTAGGATATAGGCAAGCAACTCACCTTTATATGCAATATTAATTGGAACCTCTATGACTCCAAGTCGGGCAATCCCTAACCATGTAACTAAAAATTCCGGACAATTCGGCAGCATAACTGCACATGTATCGCTCTTGGCAAGACCTAGAGACGACATAATGTTAGCAACTTTGTTCCCGCCGCGATGATACTCACTATATGTTAGTTCATCATTTTCAAACTTAACAAAACATGCGCTTGGCTTTGACATCGCACGATCCTTAACAATTTCACCAAAAGTTTCGAGTCCGCTATACATTTTATCCTCCTATGAAACTAGCTTTAAAAAGATTTCATTTTACGAGAAGGCAATTTTTATCACCTCAGGTATCGCTAAAAGGAGACCCGAGGTGATTATTAACGTCATGTTTAATCCAAATTCACCCAAATATTTTTAATCTCTGTATACATATCAATGGAAGCCGCGCCGTTTTCTCTACCTAGTCCGCTTTGTTTATAGCCACCAAAAGGTGAACCAGGTTCTGTAATATTGTACGTGTTGATCCAAACATTCCCTGTTCGCAGCGCATGGGCTACTTTATGAGCTTTGCGGATATCTGTTGTACAAATCCCTCCACCCAATCCATAAACCGTATTATTTGCTTGTTTAATCACTTCATCGATATCATCAAATGGCATAGCTGAAACCACTGGACCAAAAATCTCCTCTTTTGCAATAGTCATTTCGCTATGTACGTTTGCCATAACAGTTGGTTTGACAAAATGGCCATTTGCTAAATCAGCTTCTCTCGCATCACCGCCGATCAGCATTTCAGCCCCTTCTTTCAGTCCGATATCCAAATAGTTTAAGACACGTTCTTTCTGTTTGGACGAAATAAGCGGTCCAATGACGGTATCATTGTCAAACCCATTGCCTACTTTATAGTTTTTTGAGTACTCAGCTAAGTCAGCTAAAAATTTATCGTAAATACCATTTTGTATATATAGCCTTGAACCAGCAAAACAAACTTGGCCTGAGTTAAAAAAGATGGAATTCGCTGCATTGGCAAGAGCAGTTTCGTAATCAGCATCATCAAAAATAATATGTGCTGATTTACCGCCTAGTTCAAGTGTTACTTTTTTAATATTCACTGCACTATTTTGAATGATTTGTTTACCCACACTTGTTGAACCCGTAAAGGCAATTTTATCGACATCTGTGTGTGATGCTAAAGCAGCACCTACAGTTGTACCGTAGCCAGTGACAATGTTGACAACTCCATCAGGGAACCCGGCCTCTTGTACCAGTTCAGCAAATCGCAGCAAACTAATTGGTGTTTCTTCAGACGGCTTTACAATCACCGTATTTCCGACTGCAAGTGGTGCTGAGATTTTCATAATGGCATTCATTAATGGTGCATTCCACGGAACAATTCCCGCACAAACGCCAATCGGTTCACGAATGGTATAGTTAAAAATGTTTCCTGGTGTGGAGGAAGGAATCGTTTCTCCTGTTATTTTCGTTGCCCACCCAGCATAATAACGGAAATTATCGGCTGCAGCTGCTGCAAATCCTCTTGTTAATGAAACTGGCTGTCCGTAATCAAGCGTATCTAAATGAGCTAACTCTTCAGCGTTTTCTTCGATTAAATCGGCTAATTTAAGAATAAGCCTTGCTCGTTCATTTGGTTTCATTTTCGGCCATGGACCTTCTTCAAACGCTTTACGTGCCGCTGCGACGGCAAGATCAACATCTCCTTTGTCTCCTTCTGCCGCTGTCGTTATTAATTCTCCGGTAGCTGGATTTCTAATTTCTGTTCGTTTCCCAGAAATTGCATCTACCCATCTACCTCCAATTAACATTTTTAACGGTTTTGATGTAAACTGAATGGCCTTTGAATTTAATGCAATTAAAGTGGACATTACGAATTCCCCCTTTTAAAATGAGAACAATTAACATAAGAAAATATCCTGTTTGTACATTCATTATAAAAATATTTGAAAGCGTTTCCAATAGTCAAAATAGTAATAATTGTACAAAACTTAACAGATTCGTATATATTGTATAATAGAGAGAAATTTTCTTGGAAAGAGGGTATGAAGATGAACACTGCGGCTACTAAAAAGGTCGTACGCTCAAAAAAATTATTTAGGCACACCCTATTAACTTTACTTAAGAAAAAACACTTTGACGAGGTTACGATAACAGAAATCGTAAAGGAAGCTGGCTATAATCGAGGAACCTTTTATTTTCACTACGAACAAAAGGAAGATTTATTACAAGAAATCATTGACGACGTGTTTTATGAGTTACAAAAAGCCTTTAGACATGTATATTTGAAATATGATAAGGAAGTAAACATATTAGAGCTTTCCACAATTGCTTTATTTGATCACTTTATCGACTACAAGGAATTTTATCAAATCATGCTAGGAGGAAATATTAACCATAATTTCCGGGATAAAATGATTGATACAATGAAAAAGCACTTTAGGGAAGATATTGATTTCACTGCAAATGATGTAGATTCAAACATCGACATCGAGCTTTTTTATACATATCGTGTTAGCGGAATGATTGGCCTCATATTAGAATGGATAAATAATGACTTCAATCACTCTAAGGATTATATGGCAGAACAGATTGTTAAAATTGCAACGTTTTATACGCAGAAGGTGTATATTAAGAAGTGAAAACGCGGGACGGTTCTTCTGTTTATATTTAAGCAAACAGCAGAACCGTCCAAGACCACTGAAAAAGTGTTCACTTTGAACGATTTACAGGTATTTCCACGTGTATATAGTAATGAAAAGGAGTTGATCATCTACATATAGTAGGTAATCAACTTCTTTTTTTCTTTCAATGAACTTTT
>NZ_JAIQUM010000065.1 GCF_020075705.1 Metabacillus rhizolycopersici
CTGAGCCAGGATCAAACTCTCCAATAAAGTAGTTTGACTTGCTCATAAGTTTTGTACTATATAGTACGTTTTTGTTAATCGAAATTAACGTTGGCACGCTTGGTTTTGTTTAGTTTTCAAAGATCATTTCATCGTCGTCTCTCAGAAGCGACTTTATTAATATATCACTTTATTCTTTAAGTGTCAACATCTTTTTTATATCTTTCAAAACTTTAAGATGTCTTTTTTGTTTCGCCTTAGTAGCGAGAAATACCAATATACCATGGGTGAAAATTGATTTCAAGTGCTTTCAATAAAAAAATTTACTTTTTATTAAAACTTCTTTTAGACATGCTAGTTAATCCCTAGATTATTCTATCAGAAATTCGTAAGACTTTCTGTAAACTTTCATTATGTTGAGAAGTTTATTCATAATAGAAGGATTGTTGGCATTAAATAATAGTAATAGGTTTAAAATCACGGGGTAAAATGAAGGAATCTATCATAAGAACTTATGCTACTTTCATTGTTTCCTTTTTTATATGGTTATAAGGAAGCTTTAAGAATTAACGAAGATAGGGAGGTTGTTCAAGGCTGGGAATTAATCATATACATTCCATCAGGTTTTATATTTACTTACTTTGCAAGTATATTTTATCAACAAACATGAAGTTACAAGTGCCAGGCGACCTCAGTGACTGGCACTTGTAACTTTATACTCATTTTTTAAAAGAAAATCTTGACCACATAGAGAATCATTACATTTTGAACCTTAAAAAGTCACTCAGTTGTACCACTCAATCCAGTACGTACGGTATGCCTAAGTATCTTTTTGATCCGTCATGTTTTGGTATGGGAACTTTTTTAACTGGTTGAGGTTGGTAAGTTCCATCCTTTAGTTTTCTTTTAAGTCGTTGATAGGATTTTAAGTTGATAGACTGTAACCCCATCCCTACCAGGAGCTCGCTTGATGGGAAAATGAACAAAAAAGTCAATTATGCAAACTAACTTTGTTAGGATAATACAATCAAGACAGGCACCTATTTCAATCAAATTTTCCTTCAAGATTCTTATTGATTACTTATTTTATCGAACACTTATCCAGCACGCTTTTTGAACGCTTTTCCAATACGTCCATTGATCAATTTTCTGTAACGATAAAAAACAAATAGCGCACACACTAAACCAATGACAGACAGAATTGCATCGAAAATGAAGATAATTGAAATGTTTCCAGTTTTGGACATTAGACCTGTTACAAGTGGCATGACGACAGAAGCAAGTCCCCCCGCTGTAGCTAGAATCCCTGTCACGGTTCCTTTCTTTCTCCAGAAAAGTTCAGTGATTGTTGCAATTGCTAATTGAAAAATACCTGCTGTTGAAAAACCGACAAAAAATGAGGCAACCGATACGATTTCAGGTAATCTAACAGTTAAAATTATCAAAATCGAAATAAATGTAATGATTGGATAAATCACAAGAACTGTGACCGGTCGTAAGAATTTTTTCAATAAGACAGCCAACGTTAAAACAGACAGAATCATCCCGGCACTGTAATAGCTGAGCAGTTTAATCGAATTGACCTCTGTCATCCCTAGCACTTGCTGACCAAAAGACGGTAGCCAAATTTGAGCCACAGTAAATAGCCCAGTGGAAGTAAAGCCGATCACGACAAGGGCAAACCCTTCTTTTTTAAAATTCGGCTCCGAGAGAAACTTGGTGCTTCCAGCGTCCTGCGCCCCTTCCGACGTCTGTACTGTTCGGTGATTTGGAAAAGTAACTGTAAATAAAAATAGAAAATTGAGAAAATAGAGAGCAGCTGGAATAAAAAAAGCATAGCCGTAAAACATATTCTGATTTGCAATAAACAAAATCAGAATTGGCAAAAGTCCTGTGCCTGCTGCCATAAAAGCTTTTACCATGACACTAGCGGATCCGATCGACTTTGGGAAAATCTCCACCAAACCTGGATACGTCCCCGCATCGAGTGCTGAATTAGCAACTCCCGCCACTAGCGCAAGCGCAAATGCAACTTGATAGCTTGGCGACAACGGAATCCCCGCCAGGAAAATAGCCAATCCTAAAGCTCCGAAGATAACGAGCGGCTTTCTGCCGAATTTATCCGATAAACGACCCAATAATGCATAGGTAAGTAACTTCCCAATTCCGATCGCAGCAATAATATAACTAATCCCGGCACTGTCCGTACTCCACTGAGTCGTTAACGAAGTCATATTTGAAATGAGTATAATGTTCACCATACCGAGTAAAAAATAATTCAAATACATACCTGCTCCTGTCTTCATGTACATTTCCCAACAACCTCCATCCACCGGCATTTACCTTTTAAGAGACCGGTTATTTTATATTAAAATTTATAGAAATATTGGAATCTAATGAAGAACTGGTCGTTTATGTGGTCCAATACCTTAACTATCTGCGAAAATCAGTTTTGTCACAATCACCTTTTGAACATTCGAAAAAAAAACAGTTACTCATTATAGCTCTTTAGCCGTCTATCATTTTTTAAACAGACTCTTTTGTTAATAGGTCGATCTAATAAAATGCTAGAGCACGAAGCAAAATTCCTAAAGAATAGTAACACAAAAAGATATATAGTACTTTCAATCAGTACGCACTCATTATTTAACAAGTAGAACCTATCTATGTCACCTCCTTTAACTTCTAGAATATAGTTAGCGCTTTCAAAATAAAAAACTATGGAACAACCTTTATATTGGATCGACTTTTTTTAGATCGATCTAATAATATATTACATTTAGTACTTATTATTAATTAAATTGATCATTAGCTTTATTAGCATTTTTTCAATTTAATAATATTTCACTAAACGTATTATTATTCCATACTAAGGAATTTACAATTTGATTTCACATTAACTTTCCAGAATATTAAATATATTTAGAAGGGACTTTTGTAGGTTTTACTTTATTACCTGCTCTTTCATAAAGGATGTTTAGGCCGCAGTTAAACAACAATTATTATTTTTTCATTATCTATTTAAGTTTACTGTTTTTTAATAAAGAAAGTATAAAAATCGGACGGAGTACTTTCTACGAAGCAAAAACCGACCGATTTTCGCTATTTTAACTTGATTCTTATAATTTTTTTTATTAACCTTCCAATAATAAAGACTCTGGATCTTCCAACAACTCTTTTACCATTGCTAAAAAGCTGACTGCTTCTTTTCCATCCACAATTCGGTGATCATAAGATAAAGCAATATACATCATTGGACGATTCTCTATTCGTTCACTATCAATTGCTACTGGCCTTGTTTGAATCTTATGCATCCCAAGAATCCCTACTTGTGGACTATTTAATATAGGTGTTGACATTAATGAGCCAAATACTCCCCCATTAGTAATTGTAAATGTTCCACCTTGTAGATCTTTTAATGCCAGAGCATTGTCACGTGCTTTTTTTCCAAGATTACTAATGTCATTTTCAATTTCAGCAAAACTTTTCAGGTTCGCATCACGTACAACTGGAACAACTAAGCCTTCTGGCGCTGCAACAGCAATTCCAATATCATAAAATTTCTTTACAACTAATTCATCTCCTTGAATTTCAGCATTCAGTAGCGGAAATTGCCTTAAAGCTGCCACGACTGCTTTTGTAAAGAATGACATGAAGCCGAGACGAACATTATATTTTTCAAAAAACATATCTTTCCTTTTTTTACGCAAGTCCATCACAGCGGTCATGTCGACTTCATTAAAGGTAGTTAACATCGCAGCTGTTTGTGTTACTTCTACTAGGCGTTTCGCTATTGTTTGACGACGACGCGTCATTTTTACACGCTCTACTGGTTTATCGAACTGCATTTCGTTTTGAGTAGGTACAGGCTTTTGACTCGTCTTTTCTACTTTTTGTTCTGTTATTGTCGCTGCCGTCTCTGTGTGTGCTTTAATATCATGTGGCCTAATTCGGCCAAGTGGATCGCTACTATTCACTTGAGTTAAATCGATCCCTAACTCTCTTGCCATTTTCCTTGCAGCTGGCGAGGCAATTGGACGTTCTACCTTTGATTGTTCTGGTTCTGCTTTAACAATTGATTTTTCCGCACTTTCTTCTATAGGTTTAGTAGAACTTTCTTTCACCGCTTCTATTCCTTCTGTCATCTTATCTTCTAATATCGCAATAACCTCTCCTACTTCTACGGTATCGCCTGGTTCTTTTAAAATCTTCGTTAATACGCCTGAGAATTCAGTGTTAACTTCCAAGTTTACTTTATCAGTTTCAAGTTCGATTACACTTTCCCCCTGACTCACTGTATCACCAACATTGATAAGCCAGTGTAAAATTGTTCCTTCAGAAATGGATTCAGCAAGCTCTGGTACTTTAAGTTCAATCATTTTTTCGTATCCTCCCGATTTTGTTACTTCAAATTTTTATATTTCACGCTTTCATAAACGTTAGCTTTTTATCAATATTTTTTCTTGTTTCGAGCTTTCCATATTAATCTTCAATGTTTGATTGATAATTCTTTCCTGCTCTTTTTTATGAATAGTTGGATCCCCGCCTGCAGTGCTTGAACGTTTTGGTCTTCCGATATAGTTAACTGTTAATCTACTACCCGCAAGTTCGTAAAGAATAGGGGATACATAGTGCCAAGCTCCCATATTTTTCGGTTCTTCTTGTACCCACACCAATTCCTCTAAGTTTGGATAATGCTGAAGAATAGCTTCTACCTTTTCTTTCGGAAATGGATATAATTGTTCGATTCGAATGATATGCAATTCTTCTAAGGTTTGATTTTCCTGTTTGGACTCGACTTCTTGAGCCAAATCGATCGCCATTTTACCGGTTGTTAGTACCAACCGTTTTACTTTCTCTCTCTCATGGCCTAGATGTGGCTGTTCCAATACGGTTTGGAAATGCCCTTCACTAAGTTCTGTTCCAAATGAAGTCGTTAATGAATGTCGTAATAGACCTTTCGGTGTCATGAGTACTAATGGTCTAACATATTCTGTTCCAAGTATTGCGGCTTGACGACGCAATATATGGAAATATTGTGAAGCACTTGTTACATTCGCAACCGTCCAGTTATTTTCAGCAGAAAGTTGTAAAAACCGTTCAGGACGAGCGCTTGAGTGCTCTGGACCTTGTCCCTCGTATCCATGAGGTAGCAATAGAACAAGCCCTGATTTTTGTCCCCACTTCGCTCTTCCTGATGAAACAAATTGATCAAAGAGTGTTTGGGCTGTATTTGCAAAATCACCATATTGTGCTTCCCACATCACCAATGTTTCGGAAGCGAATACATTATAGCCATATTCAAACCCTACAACAGCCGCTTCTGATAGCGGGCTATTATGAATAGCAAAAGAAGCAGCTTCTCCTGGTAGACGATGTAATGGTGAATAAGTCTCATTCGTTTCCATATCATGTAGCACAATATGTCGCTGAGCAAAAGTTCCACGTTCAGAATCCTGCCCCGTTAAACGTATAGGTGTGCCTTCTTTTAATATTGATGTAATAGCCAATGCTTCTGCTAATGCCCAGTCAACTTTGCCATCATCCTTCAAGGCATTTTTACGGCGTTCTAAGATTCGTTTTAATTTTGGCTGTATTTGAAAGCCCTTAGGCCAGTTAAGCAATGCGTCGTTCAATTCGTTCAGTGTTTCTATTGGTAAGCTAGTCTTTGTACTCGGAATTCCCCTGGCTATTACTACTGGGACTTCATCATCTGCCACATCATCCTTACTCTTATTTAAAACTATGTCAGACTCAGCCGAAATTTTTTCGTGAACATCACGCTTAATTTGCTCCACTTCTTCCCTACTAAGGATGTTATTCGTTTGCAAACGATCAGCATATAATTCTCTTACAGTTCGATGCTTCATGATTTCCTTATATACTTGGGGTTGCGTAACCGTTGGATCATCCATTTCATTGTGTCCGAAACGACGATAACCGACTAAATCTATTAAAAAACTCTTATTGAACCTCATGCGATATTGATACGCTAAACGAACAGCTGCAAGACATGCCTCTGGATCATCTGCATTGACATGTACGACAGGGATCTCAAATCCTTTTGCAAGGTTACTTGCATACTTAGTAGAACGGGAATCTTTACTATCTGTCGTAAAGCCCACCATATTATTTGCGATAATATGGATCGTTCCTCCCGTTTGATACCCCTTTAATTCCCCTAAATTTAAGGTTTCAGTGACAATCCCTTGTCCTGGAAATGCGGCATCACCATGAATAGAGACCGCGAATGACTTTGATACATCTTGTTTAGGATAACCTGTTTTCTCACGATTTTCCTGAGTTGCTCTTGCAAATCCTTCAACCACAGGATTCACAAATTCAAGGTGACTTGGATTATTAGCCAGTGTAACTCGCGTACAAACAGTATCGGACTCTTCGATCAATCGTTCTTTACCGAGATGATACTTCACATCCCCGGTCCACCCTTCTCGTATTTCCGGCAAGTCATTTAATGAATGCTGCTGTCTTGTTGTAGAATACTTAAATTCAGAGAAAATTTGGTGATAAGGTTTCTCCATTACATGTGCTAATACACTTAAACGTCCTCGGTGAGCCATTCCAATCACAATATCGCGAGTGCCATCTTCGGAACCATTACGTATCAATTCATCAAGCATAGGAACAAGCATATCAACACCCTCAATTGAAAAACGCTTTTGACCCACATATGTTTTATGTAAATATTGTTCAAAGCTTTCAACTTCTGTTAATCGCTTCAATAGATGAACTCTTTCTTCTTTTGAATATGGGTAATCGAGGATACCTTTCTCTACTACTTCAAATAACCATTCACGTTCTTCACTTTGACTTACATGATTAAATTCATAAGCTAAAGAGCCTGTGTACCTTTCGTTTAACTGGTTCATCGCGTCCCATGCAGTTCGAACTTCTTTAGGTGTATTTTCCCATACCACTCCCGAGGGAACCGCTTTCAAAGTATCGCTATCTAATCCATAGCTTTCAAGATTTATTCCTGGATGAGATTCTACTGTTTTATCTAAAGGGTTAATATTAGCGGATAAATGTCCAGATGAACGGATATCCTCTAGTAATTTTGCAACTTTTAATACTTTCTTCGTATTAGTTTGATCAATTGACTCGGTTCCATCGTTACTTAAAGATGAAGTCGTCTGAGTCGATGAAGGAGAACCCCATTTTTGAAACATATCTTCCATTTCTGAATCAACTGAACCTTCATTACGTACATAACGATCATATTGTTCAATGACATACCCAAGATTTGGTCCATGTAAATTTCCCCATGGATGCGAATTAACTTTTTTATGATTCGTCATTCAACTAGCCCCCTCAGAATTGTTGAATAGTATTTAAATTTTAATAGTTTATTTTAAATCAAATAGGACTACTGGTTAGCCCGATTTTATGTTATCAGAATCTTCAGCTAAAATCAATTTCTAAAATGAAAGTTTTTTCGTTTTTTTAATCATTACACTAAAATCAGTGCCTCTTCATGCCTAATTTCCTGCATGATTTCTTTTAGATAATTGCTTTCAAAAAAGAAATGCCTTGACGTTTCAGATTTTTCTAAATATAATTTTTATTAACCGGACTAACCACTAGTCCACTTTAATAAGAATTCTTGAGGAGGTGTTCTCATGAGTGATCAAATGTTCCTTGGCGTACGAAATGAAAGACTGTACGAGAAGATAGTCGTTCAAATTAGACAGCTAATTGAAGACGGAAAGTTACAACCAGGTGATCGTTTACCAGGTGAGCGTACTTTGGCCCAAATGTTAGGATGCAGTCGTACTTCATTACGTGAAGCCTCTCGAGTACTAGAATCAGAAGGATTAATCGTATCTAAGCCTGGTGGTGGAAGATTTATTCAGCAAGTCGATCAAAATATGAAACTGGAGTATCGATTTAATACAGTAGATATGATTGAAAAGACGGCTGTCATTTATTTCTTAGAAGCAAGGGAAACTCTTGAACCTAAAATTGCTGAATTAGCAGCACAAAGAGCTACTGCTGAAAATATAGAAAAAATGGAGCAAGTTTTGTTGAAAATGGAAGAACAGCTCAAACATCCAGAGGAAATGGTAGAAGCTGATAGCAGCTTTCATCTCGCTTTAGCTGAAGCAACTCAAAACTTTGTCTTTGTTTCCATGATGGAAGCTAATTTGAATATGAATCGCCAAGTTCGAAAACAAACATTGAATTCCAAAGAGCGCTATTCACAATCTTTAGCTGAACATAGAGCAATTTTAGACGCAGTAAAAGAGCGCGATGTTAAAAAAGCAATCGAAACTACACATATCCATTTACTTCACCTTCGAAAAAGTGTATTAGGAAGTAACTAAATAGAAATTCAAAACGCAGGGGTAGTCTATAGGCGTGAATAGCACTTCTAGAATAGAAAGTATTCTATACCTTCTATTCTAGAGGTGTTAGACACTAACATATAAATTATTCAAGCCTTATTTGAAAACGCTAACTATTTTCGGAATATTATGTTTTTTATAAAAAATAAATGAATTCAGGAGTGATAATGTTGTCTAAACAAAATTTCGGACCATTAACAGGTGTTCAAATATTGGATATTTCTACTATGATTGCTGCTCCCTTTGGTGCAACTTTGTTGGCCGATTTAGGTGCAGAAGTAACAAAGATAGAATTACCAGGAAAAGGGGATACCCTTCGAACCGTAGGGCCTTGGAAAGGGACAGAGCCTTTAAGATGGCCTGGATTAGCTCGTAATAAGAAATCTATTACGTTAGATATCCGCTCAGAAGAAGGAAAGGAAATCTTTAAAAAGTTAATCGGCAAAGTCGATGTTCTAATTGAGAATTTTCGTCCAGGTACATTAGAAAAATGGAATTTAGGCTATGAAGAATTAAAAAAAGTAAACCCAAAATTGATTATGGTTCGTATTTCCGGCTATGGACAAACCGGACCATATCGAGAAAAAGCTGGTTTTGGGACTCCTGCAACAGCATTTAGTGGCCATACTGCCATTCAAGGCTTTACAGATCGACCGCCAGTCAGTCCTTCGTATTCATTACTAGACTACATTACAGGTGTCTATGCAGCATTTGCTACTGTAAGTGCCCTCTATAATCGTGAAGCAAACGCTGAGCCGGAAGGACAAGTTGTAGAGATGGGGCTTTATGAATCTCTTTTCCGTATGCTGGAGTTTTTAGTTGCTGAGTACGATCAAAATGGAAAAGTGAGAGAAAGAAGTCCTGGCCTAGCAGGACATTCAAGTCCAGCTGGTACATATGAAACAAAGGATGGAAAGTTTGTTGTGCTTGTTTGTAGTACAGATTCTACCTTTAACCGTCTGGCAGAGGCAATGGAAAGAACAGATATGTTATCTGATCCTCTTTATTATACAAATTCGGAAAGGCTAAAAAACGATTCTGCTGTCCAAGAAATTGTTTCTTCATGGATTCTCCTTCATACACAAAAGGAGTTGCAAGAAAAATTGGACTCATTTGGTGTTCCAGTAAGTCCAATTTATACAATAGAGGATATTTTTAACGACCCGCAATATCAAGCAAGGGAAAATATTGTAGAAGTTGAGCATCCTCGCTTAGGAAAAATTAAAGTGCCTGGAGTTGTACCAAAATTCTCTCATACTCCAGGAGCGATCAGACATCGCGCTCCTGAATTAGGAGAGCATAACGAGGAAATTTTAGGCGGTCTTGGTTTCTCTTCAGAAGAGCTTGCAGCATTAAAAGACAAGGGGGTTATTTAAATGAGTAGATTAGTAGAAATGGCTTTACCACAAAAAGCAACAATTTGCGAAGTAGCACCTCGTGATGGTTTCCAGGCTGAACCAGCTTGGATTCCCACAGAGGAAAAGATTAGAATCGTTCGAGAGCTAGCGAAGACTGGGATACAATCTATGGAAATTACCTCCTTCGTTCACCCAAGAGCAATTCCACAATTGAAGGATGCCGAAGAGGTAGTTAGAAGTATTCAAGATTTAACAAATATTAAATTCCGTGCATTAGTCCCTAATGTGAAAGGGGCACAGCGGGCGATTGATGCAGGGATAACAAAGCTAAAACTGATGCTATCTGCCACAGATTCTCATAGTCTTTCTAATGCAAACTGTCTTGTTGAAGAAGCTCAAAATGGCTTCTCTCCTATTATTGAATTAGCTGAAAAACATGGCGTAAAAGTTGGCGGTTCAATCTCTGTTGCATTCGGATGCCCTTATGAAGGAAAAGTCCCATTAGAACGAATTGCTACAATTGTTGATCGTTATACAACCATGGGAATTGAGGAAGTATCGTTAGCAGATACAACTGGTATGGCAAATCCTAAACAAGTGTTTGAGATGCTAGGACAATTGAAAGCTAGCTTCCCACAAATGACCTTTTCTATGCATTTACACAACACGAGAGGAATGGCCCTTTCAAATGCTGTAGCCGCTCTTCAGCAAGGAATTACCCATTTTGATAGTTCAATTGCAGGACTAGGCGGTTGCCCTTATGCCCCTGGTGCATCTGGTAATATCGCCACTGAAGACCTTGTTCACGCCTTTGCTGAAATGGGAATCGAAACAGGTATTAATCTCAATACTCTTATCGATGTCGCAAAAGATGTAAAACAATCAATTGGACATGACGGTGGCAGTTATATGCTTCAAGCAGGTCCATGCTCACAGTTACATGCAAAACCGAAAAATCAAGAAAAGATCGAACAGTAGAAATCAGAATAGCAGATTTCTATGTTACGAAAATGACCAGCACATAAAGAAAAGTCGATTAAAAATCGACTTTTCTTTATGTATATACAATTCTATTTAACCGCTCTACAAAATCTATCTAATTTTACTCAAAAATGACTTATGAGCAAGATCTCCAATAAAATTTTGCTCCTTTGGTTACACCGCAGGATTTAATTTCTTTGCTCCATCCTTTCGAATCGGAACAATCGGTTTCGCGTGATTTGCTGCAAACAAATCATACCTTACCGCATAGGTGATCGTATCGAGTTTCCACTCTGTCACCCAGTCTGAGCCAGACAATATCGATGTTTTTTTGGCGATATTGATCGCACTGTTTAGATCACGAACGATGGTATAGCCACAGGAAACACAAGTAAAGGAGCGAATCGCTGGTTCTTTTTTCTCTTTATGCCCACAAACCGCACATTCTTTGGTCGTATTCTTTTCATCTACTACAACACATTGTTTCCCGCGCTTCACCGCTACCCATTTCAAGATGTTTCTAAACTGACCTATGTGTTCTTGATTTAACATACTTCGTTTCATCTTTTTAGATGTAGCGGTTTCATTTGTCGGTGTATAATCCCCAATGAATACCACATCATATTGATCAAACAGCCAATGAGACATGCTGTATAACGAGACTTTGATCTGTTCTCGTCTTGTGTTATACGCTTGATTTAAGGTTCGATTATATCGACTCCATCTTCTGCTAGGCTGCCAATAGGCAGTTCCATATTCCGTGGTATGTTGAATGGATTTTCGGGTACAGCGATCTCGCTTGCTTTTGATTTGATCTATTTTTTGATCCCAATACTTGGTCTGAAATAATGTACTCATTTCATAAGAAATCCCCTGATCGTCAACGGCTACAAAGAAATTTTTGTGATTCGGATCTAGACTGACCCATTTGGTTCCCTTTGGGAATACAGGGTAGGCTATATTCGATTTCTTCTTCGTCTTGTTTTCCTTTTTTGGATTCCTTTTGGCGATCGAATACGTATTCAAAAATTCTCTTTTCATTTTCTTGATGTTTTTTTCGACCTTTTTCACTTCTTTCTCGTGTTCGGTCCTTCTTTCGATCGTGAAAATCCCATAAAAACGATTTCCTTGTTGTTTACACATCCGAAAAGTCTTGATTTCTTCATTTTGTTTGACAGAAAAGGGCTCTTTTAAAGAACCGGTTATTCTCATTTGTTCACCCTGTTCATTTTTTCCGAGTGAGATCTGGATAGTCTTTGAATCAACTAATTTAAATCCTTTATTCGGTTCATCAAAATAAAGAGAAAACCACTTTTCTTTCCAACTTCTAAATTTTGGATATCCAGTTTGTTGATGAAAAAGGCGATCATAGGCATCCTTTAAACGCAAAGCAGTGTTTTTTAGTGGAGAAGAATGGACAGCCCGAAGGAAGGGATACTCTTTTTTCATACTGGTTGCATAATCACGCAAATTCCGGCCCTCTAGTAATTTCAAAGGGGAACCGTTTTGATAATCCTCTCTTGTCGCTTGAACCAATTGATTATAAAGCCAGTTACAGATTTTACTTTGACCATCTAATGAGAAAGAATCTTCTTTCGTCAATAGAATTTCGATCTTACGGTTGAATACGATACTCATTTTAATCACCTCCTTATCTGCATTGTACCAAACAAACGTTCTGTTATCAACTTTTAATAAACTAAATATTCAAAACAAAAAACTACCTAAGGTCAAATAGATTTAGGTAGTTTTAAATAATTTTGATTAAACTGTTTTAACACCCCTTGCTTAAAACCCTAATTTAAATATCCATTACTCCCCATCTCCTACCTATATCAAGACAGAATCATATAGGTAGCTGTCCCCATTGCTACGATTTTCCCCTCTGAATTGAATACCTCAGCCTGTCCAACTGCTAAAGTGCTTCCACGATGAGACAATTTAGCTTTAGCAATCAAATAATCTCCTTTAGCAGGACGATAGTAATTTACCTTCAACTCAACTGTAGTAGAAGCTTGCTCTTCTAATAGAGTTGACCGTACAGCAGAGCCTACAGCTCCATCAATAAGAGCAGCAAGAACTCCTCCATGAGCTGATCCCCTTCTTTGGTGTAAATCAGGTGTTAGATCAATCCTTACCTCAGCGTACCCCTCTTCAATTCGTTGCTCTTTCATCCCAATATAATCCCAAAATGGACTCATTCCTGGTTCCGTTTTCCTCATCGATTATTTCACCTTTCTTCTTATGATTTATTCCAATCCAACATAAAGAAGACTTCCCTTCATCCCCTCTGTCTAATAGTTCGTGTACACTTATCAGACCTTTACGGACAGTCATCTCCCACCTATCTCTTCTTTTTACACCTGAGAAGTCTAAGGTCGAAGCCTTACTGCCCGTGAAAAGTGGAATAAATGTTACTTATCAGAGATTTCAATTCGTTTAATGTCACCCACAACAAAGATATAAGACAATGCTCCCATAAAGGCTACCACACTTACGAACACAAGAGCCCCGTTAAAGGATTGAGTTGCACTTACAATTAAACCAATGACAATTGGTGTAATAATCGCTGCTAAATTTGCTGCAAAGTTAAATACACCACCAGCTAATCCGACTAATTCCTTCGGAGCAATATCAAAAACAAGAGTCTAAGTAATGGCTGACATCCCTTGTGCAAAAAGGGCAACCGACATGATGGATTATTTAGCTTGCCGGCGCATTTATTTGGAGGTCTTGATGTGCCTTCTTTCGTTTATCACGAATATGAACAATGAAAACCAAAGCGAATCCAAATAAAGCGACAAAAGCATTTAATAAAAAGATATAGGCAATATCAAAATTAGAAATGACTGCTAGGACAAGAGGTATCGCAAATTGGGCGATTCCTTCAGCAATCGTGTAAAGACTTGTAAGAAGCCCTTTTCCTCTACTTGAATGTTCTACTAAAAGAGTCAAGCCTAACTGAATAAGTCCACCAGCTGAGAAGAAGCCCAAGAAAAAAGCACCTACACTAGCAACCATCGGTGAAGGGAATGCCCATAAAACAAGAGAAACTAGGGCTGTCATGAAAGTATATGTCAAAATAATAGGGGGCGACTTCACTCCCTTATTTCCTAATAGGAACGTTATAACCACGCAAACGAGTGATCCAATACTTCCATAAGCGACTAACATTCTTCCAGCATTTTCACCCATATGGACAACCTCTGTACCATACTTCGCAATCCATTGTCCCAGTACGGTAAGCAATGTTAGTCCAACAAATCCAAAGGAAATCAAACAAACCTCTTCAATACTATAATGAAATTTCCCTTTCTTTTCATGAACTTTTTCTTCTGTGGCTATTTTTGGTAATGGGATATCCATTGGTGGAAATTTACGAGTACTTATAAAGATCAAATTGAGTGTTAGTACTGCAATAAGTAACGTAAAACTCCATCCATACCAAAATCCCTGCATCATAATAAAGCCAATAATGATAGGAAGCAAGAACTGCCCCCCTTGAATGAAAAATTTAACAATAATATTAGCGGGGCCAGGTTTCTTAGGAAAAGCCTCCATTAAAGCCGGGTAAGAACCTGTATCTAAGAAGGAGTTCGCGATCCCAGCTAAAATGCCGAAGAAATAAGCAATAGATGCAGTAGGACTCCATAAAATTCCGATTGCGAACGCTAAATAGAACAATATTCCTAATATGATCGATGTCTTTCTCCCAAATTTATCTGAAATGATCCCACATAACCATACTGCTATTAATTTACCAATTCCAAAGGAAGAAACAACTGCTGCTGCACCTGCAATACTTGTATCCCATTTTGATGCTAAAACATCAATATTTAGAGCGATAATAATTAACGCCATACCATGAACAAAATAATTTATGTATAGCCCAAAAGCTGTAGATAAATAGTTATTTTTCATAACATTTCTCCTTCTAATTTTGATAAATTTCAATACATGTAAAGTAAAAAACATTGATCATGTCTGATAGATTAAAAGGTATCATTTATTAAAGAAATGTTTTTTAGATGTGAAAAACTATGTGTAGGGACCTCTACCTCTATTTTCCTTAACTAATCTCTCATTAATTATCCAAGTAATTAAACCGCTTTCATTTATTGTGTAAAAACGAAACCATCCAAAAGCAAGGCAATCCAAAAATGCAAAAAAATCCACCTTCTCTGAATTAACAAATCATGTTAAAGTACACATTCCAAGAGGTAGACACAACCATGCTGATGATGACAAGCGAAGACTTTTCTATAAAGTGAGACTTCCATCCCCCACGGATGGTTAGTGAGACTTATCGGACCTTTACGGGCAAGTTATCTCCCACTTACCGCCTTTACTTCTCTCGAATCTTGAAGTGGGAGGTTTACTCCCCTGAAAGTAGCCACTTTCATCATGATTGGTGAAGCTTTGCATCATGATTGGCTGCCCGTTAAGGTGGGATAAAAAGGTATTGTATACGTTGTATCGTTACTATTTAATCGCCGCTATAGCTGCTCTTAGACCAAGTAAATAGCTTTCGACCCCGAATCCACTAATTTGACCTTGGGCAATTTCAGCAAAAACTGAATGATGTCGAAATTCTTCTCTTGCATGAATATTAGACATATGAATTTCAACAATCGGTACCGTAAGAATCGCAAGGGCATCTCGCAAACCATAGCTATAATGAGTCCAGGCACCAGCATTGATAATAACGGCATCCTTATTCTCGAGAAAAGCTTGATGAACCCTTTCACACATTTCGCCTTCATGATTTGTCTGAAAGCTCTCGATTTCAACACCTAGCTCTTTCGCAAGCTCATTTAGTCGCCCGTCAATTTCCTCAAGAGTGATTGTGCCGTATTGCTCAGGATCTCTCTTTCCGAACATGTCATGATTTATTCCGTGCAGCATAAGAATCTTTTTCATATTATTTTCCCCTATCTATAAATAATCTTAGTTTTCCGTCGATCAACGATATGAAGCAAATATATTTATATATTTCAAGTAATGGCTATTTTAAAACCTGAAATATACCAGTAGTACGACTTCTTTGGAATTCAGTAGATAGTAGCTATAACATGGACTAATATCTACTGACATTTTCTTATGCCGTAAAGCTTATGACACTTTTATAATACAAATCTATGTTTCTAAACCACCTGTCTATTTACACTGCCTGCGTTTGCGAGTAAGTTTCGAGGTAGTCCTTTGCAGATTGCAAGCAACGTCGTGCATGTTCCTCATACCCTAATTCCTGCGCCCTTTTGTCATGTGGTAGTTCAATTGAATAAGGAATTTCAGGAATGCGATTCACGATGCTTGCAATATCAATGCCGCCCTCTCCAACATATAAACGTGCCTCGCGTAGGATTTTTGTCATTTCTTCTTTTGAAGCCGGAATTTCAGCGGGTGCATCACAGAGATGGAGATAACGGAACCATTCACGAGGCACTGCATCTAAATCCTCAGCCTTGTCCCCTGCACGATGAAAATGATGGATATCTAGCATAAGACCGGCATTTTCCTGGTTAACTGTGCGAAGAACATCTAGTGTTCCCTTAAGATTAGTGACACTGGCAATCGGTACATACTCTAGTTCTACCGTTAGCCCAAAAGGTTTGGCTAGTTCGCAAAGTTCAGCAAAACGTTCGATGTACAAATTGCGATCGTTCGTCCAGATACTACTAAGAACATGACGCCCACCGAGTTCAGCAGCAACTTCCATTGCTGGCACATATCTTTTCGGATCGACATCATCGCAGATCCGAGCCAGTTCGATATCAAGAAGCTTAACACCCGTTTCATGAAGTGCGGTTTTTGTTTGCCGCATCATTTCCTTGTTTTCGGCTAACGCGTAGTTGGGTTCGCCAGGCAGACCCATGTAAATAGGTCTGATACTGACGAAATCGTATCCAGCTCTCGCGGCGAGATAAGTCATTTCGGGCGGTGTACATCCAAGCACTGTAAGATGGGCAAGTGAAAATTGTTTAGTCATCTCCTTGTCTTCCTCCAATCGTGCTCTAATTTTTAGCTTTCAACAGCTACGTGATGAACCTTCTTATTCGGAGAATAAATATCCATTATATTCCAATGTCCAGAGGTTGGAGTTGGGATATTCTGCATTTGAACGTCAATGACAACTGGCTTGTTAGATTCAATCGCTTGTTTCAATGCAGGTTTAAATTCTTCTGCAGATTGAATTTTCACACCTTCAACACCATATGCCTTTGCAATTTGTGCGAAATCTGGTGAATAGGTTTCTCCATCTTTTTTAAATAAAGTTCCGAATGTTGTACCAAAATGAGCTTTTTCTAAGCCTGCAATCGTACCGAAAGCATTGTTGTTCATAATAACCCAAACAACAGGTATATTTTCTTCAGCAGCTGTTGCAAGTACTGCTGGATTTTGTCCAAAGCCGCCATCACCTACTAATGAAACAACGACTTTATCTGGTTGTGCAATTTTTGCTCCTAGAGCAGCTGGTGCACCAAATCCCATTGTTGCAAAACCACCTGGTGTAAGAACGGTTCCAGCTTCATAAATCGGAAATTGTTGTCCAACTCCGTTTTTATTCCAGCCTACATCCGTCGTAATATATGCATCCCTAGGAAGAACTTCGCGAACCTCTTCTAAAATACGTTGTGGCTTCATAGGGAAAGAATTGTCTGTAATGTATTTTAAATTGCTATTCTTAAATTCTTCCCTGTTAGCGATGATTTCCTGTTTTAGCTCATCATTTTGTAATCCATTTGGTACCAATTCTTTTGCCACACGATTAAGCACAGTTAAAGCCTGTTTTAAATCGGCAACAACACCAATTTCAACTGGATAGTTTCTACCGATTTCGCTTGGTTCAATATCGATTTGGATTAATTTAGTTGGCGGAAAATTAAATGTATATTCTGATTCCCATGAACTTGAATCAGCTTCTGCAAAACGAGTACCTAGAGCTAAAATATAATCTGCTTCTTTACACTTATCGTTTATAAACTTCGTTCCCCAGAATCCTGTCATTCCTAACGTTAATGGATTATCATCAGAAACTGCTCCTTTACCCATAAGAGAATGAGCCACAGGAATACTTAAGTGGTCAACCAACTCTCTTAATTCTTCAGCAGCATCAGCTAACATAATTCCTCCACCAACATAAAAGAGTGGTTTACTAGCATTTATTAATGTTTTAATTATCGTTTTAGCTGTTTCTTCATCAATCGTTGGTTTATGAAGTGACTTTGTATTATGGTCTAGTCTTTCAAATAAAGTAGTATCAATTTCTTTTGAGAAGATATCCATCGGTACAGATACTAAAACTGGACCTGGATTTCCACTTTCAGCAAGTTGGAAAGCCTTTTCAATAATCTCTGGAAATAAGTCCGGACGGTCGACACGCCAAGCACGCTTTACAAACGGACGATAGATTTCATATTGGGAACCATCTGCATGTAAATTTACTTCTTGATGTGGATGTTTTCCGTAATAATGACTTGGAACATCACCAGCAATAACAACCATTGGAATAGAATCTAACGCTGCGTTTGCAACACCTGTTGCAGCATTTGTTAAACCAGGACCTAAATGGCTTAGTACGACTGCAGTTTCCTTTTTCGCTCGTGCATAACCATCAGCTATGTGTGCTGCAATTTGTTCATGTCTAGTATTAATAAATTTAATTGAACTCTTTTCTAACGCTGATAAGACTGCAATATTTGTATGGCCACATAGTCCAAAAATATGTTCAACGCCTCTATTTTCAAGGTATTTAATTAATTGATGTGAAATCAAATCTTTCATTGGTTACCATCCTCCTTAAAGTTTAAAACGATTTTTCCATATTTCCCTGAAACAGCTGCTTCATAAGCCCGTTCATACTCTTTAAATGGAATAATCTCCGATATAATTGGTTCTACATAAAAATCATCTTGCTTTAAATACTCCAGAGTCGTTTCAAAATCATCTGGGAAGTTATAAATAATCGATCCATATACCGTCAATTCATTTCTAACGACTCGTACAGCTGGAAAATTCGCTTCCGGTGTAATTCCGATAAGTACGACAGAACCACCAGAACCGGCTATATGCATCGCCTGTTCCACAGATTGCTTTGCCCCCGCTGCTTCGATCACTACATCAAAATTTCCATCCCCAACTTCGTCTGGATGTGCGGTTTTTATCTTTCCGAAGCTTTTGACCTTATCTAATTTCTCTTGGCTGATATCAATCGCTGTTATGTCTGCACCTAAATAGGTGGCTAACGCAATGGCAAGCATTCCCTCGGTACCACAGCCAATGACTGCAACTGAGGTGTCTTTTGTAATCGTCACCTTTCGGAAAGCATGGACGATAACCGCAAAAGGCTCAATTAAGACAGCTCTTTCATCTGGCATTTCATCAGGAATTGGCAATACATACTTCGATGAGATAACAAACTCCTCTGCAAACCCTCCATCTGTGTTCACGCCTAACGACTGTTTATGTCGACAGATATTTGTCTTGCCTTTTAAACACAAATCACATTCACCACAATATGAATTTGGCTGCACGACAATTTTTGTTCCAACACCATATTTAGCATCGCTACCTACTTCAATAATCGTTCCTAATAATTCATGTCCTGGTCGAATAGGATATGAAGCATGAGCAAATTTCCCTTTAAATACACCTATATCGGAACCGCAAATCCCACCATAAATTAATTTCACTTTCACCTCATCCCCTTTTAAAGAGGGTGAAGTCGGAAACTTTTTCAGTTCTAAATTACCTGGTTCGTTTATAATTAACCCTAGCACCTTTTTCACCACCAATTATCGTCTACCTTCTTAACTCTTGCGCTAAATCTATCTCTGAATCATTGATTGACAGGAAGCTGTAGTACAATCATCTTCGTTTCAGTCATATCCTCGATAGCATAGCGTGGACCTTCACGACCAATTCCACTGTTCTTGATACCACCATATGGCCAATGATCTAATCTAAAATTAGACGTTCCATTGATCACTACTCCACCTACTTCAAGAGAGTGCGCTACTTTGCACGCTAAATCCATTTGATTTGTAAATAGTCCTGCTTGCAGACCGAAAGAAGAATCGTTTGTCTCTTTGATTGCTTCATCAATTGTTTCATAAGGAATAATACTTACAATTGGTCCAAACACTTCCTGACAAACAACTTTGCTTTGTTTAGAAGGATTTAATAATACGGTAGGTTCAACTGTTGCTCCATGTTGCTTTCCACCGCAGATTAATTCCGCTCCCATTTTAGTTGATTCGTCGATCCATTCCATGACACGATTTGCTGCATTTTTATCGACTAGACACCCTACATCTGAATCAGGATGTAAAGGATCTCCGATTTTCAGTTTTAATACTTCTTCTTTTAAAAGCTCTGTAAATTTAGGAACTACTGATTGGTGTACATAGATTCTTTGTACTGAAATACAGCTTTGTCCGGAATTACTGAATCCAGTTCTCGCACACATAGCTGCAGCTCGATTTAAATCAGCATCTTCATGAACAATCGTTGAAGCGTTTCCACCTAATTCAAGAAGGACTTTTTTCATGCCAGCTATTGCACAAATATTATTGCTAGCTACTACTCCTCCTGTGAAAGAAATGACATTGACACGGTCATCTTTTACAATTTGCTGACCAGTTTCTACTCCACCCAAAACCATGTTGATTGCATTTTCAGGGAAGCCTGCTTCTAATAACAGTTTTAAAAGCTCAGTTGCTATTAAAGCTGTTTGTGGTGCTGGTTTTAAAATCACGCTATTACCAGCTGCAAATGCTGGACCAACTTTATGACAAACTAAGTTTAATGGAGCGTTGAATGGTGTAATCGCTGCTATCAAGCCCACCGGTACACGAAACGTTGATGCAATTGCTTGTGTTCCTCTCTCAGATGCATCACCCGGTAGCGTCTCACCTAATAATCTCTTAGCTTCTTCACCTGACAATTCCAACGTCTCAATTGAACGCGACACTTCATCAAGCGTATTTTTTAAAGGTTTTCCTAATTCTAGAGAAATCAGTTTTGCGAATCGCTCTTTCTCATTTTCTAGTAAACTCGCAGCTTTTTTTAAAATTTGTGCCCTTTGGTGAGATGGAATACTAGCAATCTGCTTTTTCGCGTTAAAAGCTGATGCTAAAGCGTTTTCAACATCATCATTTGTTGCTAAAATTTGTTCACCAATTGTTTCACCAGAATAAGGGCTGATTACAGGAACGCTTTCACGTCCAGATGTAATCCATTCGCCATTAATATAAGGTTGTGCTATTTTAATACTCACGTGTTTCCCCCACCTTCTTTTCTTTATCCCATGAATGGAAAATTCAGCTATAAGTATGATTGGTTTATCACTCGACTGGTCTAATTAATTCTTCTTTACTATCTTTATTAGATCGATCTAATTTTAAATAAATCATAACTCTTCCTTATCTATATTTCTTGTTATGATTCAGTCTCTCACTTACTCCTCAACAGGAAGCTGTAATACAATCATTTTTGTTTCTGTCATATCCTCAATTGCGAAACGAGGACCTTCACGACCAATTCCACTATTCTTCACGCCACCATATGGCCAATGATCTAGTCTAAAATTCGAAGTTCCATTAATGACTACACCACCGACTTCCAATAAGTGAGCTACTTTGTAAGCTAAATCCATTTGATTCGTGAATAGACCTGCTTGAAGTCCAAAGGATGAGTCATTTGTCTCTTCAATTGCTTCTTCAATTGTTTCATAAGGAATAATGCTTACAATTGGTCCAAATACTTCATCGCAAACAACTTTACTATTTTTAGGTGGGTTTAGTAGAATTGTTGGTTCTACTGTCGCTCCGTGCTGTTTACCACCGCATATTACCTTCGCACCTAACTGAACAGCTTCATTAATCCAGTCCATTACACGTGTAGCTGCATTCGTATCCACTACACAACCAACATCTGTATCAGGTAATAAAGGATCTCCTATTTTCAGCTTTACTACTTCTTCTTTTAATAGTTCTGTAAATTCTGGAACAACTGATTGATGTACATAGATTCTTTGTACCGAAATACAACTTTGCCCTGAATTACTAAATCCTGTTCTTGCACACATAACTGCAGCACGTTTTATATCTGCATCATCATGGATGATCGTAGATGCATTTCCACCTAATTCAAGCAGCACCTTTTTCATACCTGCTAATTCACATATATTTGTGCTAGCCACTAATCCACCAGTGAATGAAATCACATTGACACGGTCATCTTTTACAATTTGTTGTGCAATTTGTCGTCTGCCAAGAACCATATTGATCGCATTCTCAGGAAATCCAGCTTCCAACAATAATTTTAAAAGTTCAGTCGCGATCAACGTCGTTTGCGAAGATGGCTTTAAGATTACACTGTTCCCTGCTGCAAATGCTGGACCAATCTTATGACATACAAGATTCAAAGGAGCATTAAATGGTGTAATCGCAGCTACAACACCAACAGGTACCCGGAAAGTAGAAGCAATCGCTCTTGTTCCTCTTTCAGAAGCATCACCCGGTAACGTTTCTCCAGTTAATCTCTTAGCTTCTTCACCTGACAGTTCTAACGTTTCAATTGATCTGGCCACTTCATCAAGCGTATTTTTTAAAGGTTTTCCTAATTCCAGAGATATCAGTTTTGCGAATCGTTCTTTCTCATTTTCTAGTAGACTCGCAGCTTTCTTTAAAATTTGTGCCCTTTGATAAGATGGGATACTAGCAACCTGCTTTTTCGCGTTAAAAGTTGCTGCCAAAGCATTTTCAACATCATCTTTTGTTGCTAAAATTTGTTCACCAATTGTTTCACCAGAATAGGGGCTGATTACAGGAACGCTTTCACGTCCAGATGTAATCCATTCACCATTAATATAGGGTTGTGCTGATTTTATACCCATGAATTTCCCACCTTCTTTTCTTAATCTCACTTGAATTGAATTAAAGATTCAACTATTTGCATTACTTGTATTCACTAATTCCTTAAACTTATTTTCTTTCGTTAGATCGATCTAATAAATTAGTAGGTCAGCTTATTTCTTACAGCAAATAGATCAAGTCAACAAGATCCTCCAATAAAAGGCGATTATAGTTTCACACTATTAATTAGATCGATCTAATTATTAATGTGAAGCTTCACATTTTCATTTTAATAATGAATAAATTGGAGTAATTTAAATCTAAATATAAAATCGCTTACACTCTAATGCTCAGATAATTTAGAGGCATCTTTTCTTATTACATGGAAAAATACCCAATTAACTTTAGTTCTATTTATTAGATCGATCTAATAAATCGTTTAGTAAGCGTTATCATCATCTTACAACAAATTACATATGCTAGCAACATCATTTTTAAAAAATTTAGAAAATTCCTTCTAGATCATTTCGTGTTTACTTTAATTTCTATTATTAATAATATTTTCTGTTTCTTTATTCTTTGGTAAAATTTGCGATTGTAGTATATTAAAGATTAGATCGATCTAAATTTAGAAAGGAAGCCTTGACAAATGATTATTTTTATTTACACAGCGCTTATTATTTTATATCTAATCTCCAATTTTATTTCAGATCCATTTTTATCATATATCATTGGTATAATCGCATTATTCGCTTTATTCATTTCGTTATTCCACGCTAAGGGTTTATATTTAATATCTGGCATTTGCTTTTCTTCAATCGGAATTTATTTGTTTTTTACTAGTGACTCGCCTTGGTATACTTTCTTTTTACACTTTGAATCTATGCTCGGGGTGCTGTCACTCTTTCTAGTTCTTCCCTTTATAAATTCGATCATTCGTGTAGGTCGCTACGACATAAACCTTAGTCTACTATTACAGCATGGGGTAACTCGCTTAAGTAAGTTATATAGACGTAGTTTTCTAGTTTGTCATTTTCTTGGCTTATTTCTCAATATTGCAACGCTCCCTTTATTAAAAAGTTCTTTAGATCGAACGTTAAGCCAATTATCAAAACAGGCTGCAGATAAATTTTTGACTCAAAATTTATTACGCGCTTATGCATTATGCCTTACTTGGAGTCCTATGGAAGTAATGGTTAGTCAATCTATAGATATTACAGGTAAAGAATATTATCATATATTCCCGATTATGATCTCAATAGCGATAATTATCATTATTTCAGATTGGGCACTCTCATATTTTAAACATGATAAAATCCCGCTAGTAATTGAACACAAAACAGAAATCTCACTAAAAAAAGTATATAAAAAAGTGTTAGAAATGGCCTTTATGCTGTTGATTTTCATTCTTCTCGTTTCCTTATTACAGCGCGTCCTTGATAAAGGCTTTCTTTTCTCAGTCGTACTGTTGATTGTGCCAATTTCTATTGTTTGGGCATTATACATCGGTAAAATAAAGAGATATTTTTCGGTTACTATTCCCCATTGGAAAGAGCGTACGAGAGGATTATCAAACTACTTTTTTATGTTTTTAAGTGCAGGACTATTCGTAGAATTGCTATCTCTTTCAGGACATCTATCCTTTTTACAAACAGCTTTTAGTTCAGTGTCAGATCGATCATTATTGCTTTATTTATCAATTGGTGGTTATTTCTTATTTACTTCGCTTATCGGGTTTCATCCATTAGTTTCAATTACTCTTCTAACTGAATTGTTAGATCCGATATTACCTGAAATTTCTACGATCTCATTAACCATTGTATTGATTGCTTGTAGTTTATCGACTGTTATGTACAGTCCATTTAATTTATCAGTATCACTTTTATCTGATCAATTAAAAATTAACTCTTACAGAATGGGAATATGGAATATCCCCTTTGCAATTTTTTATATGTTAGTCAGTATCTTCATTGCTTATTTACTTGGCTTTATTCTCTAGTATTCATTCAAAAAATTAATAAGTCATTTATTTAGCTTTTCCTTCATACAAAAAGGGCCTGTAAAGAAAATTCATTTTTTCTTTACAGGCCCTTTTTATATTCACCATAAATTATTAATGGATAACTCTGTACATCCTTAATTACTTTCATTTTTTTCTAAAAACGAAAGAAGAATCACGTTCAATAAGCTCTGGATTTAAAATAATACGCTGGTGTTCGCGTTCAAAATCAAGGATGCGCTGGTGAAGAAGGTTTGCAGCGTTCGAACCAATTTGTCGTGCAAATGATGAGACAGAAGTTAGAGGTGGATTAACTACGTCTGCTTCTGGGACATTATCAAATCCCACTACAGCCATATCTTGTCCAGGCGTCAACCCAACATCCCTTAATCCGAGCATTACACCAAATGCGACCAAATCACTAAAGCAAAAAGCTGCCGTCGGAGGATTCGGCTGACTAAGTACCTGCTGTACAGCTTCCATTCCACCATCCCGCGTTGGAGCAGAATCTACCAACAAAGATGCATCAATTTCAATTCCCGCCTTGTGAAGTGCAAGACCATATCCCTCAAATCGTTCTTTCCAAGTAGATGACTCAGAGCGACCACCTAGGAAAGCGATTCTACGATGCCCCTTCAATATTAGATGATTCACAGCCAATTCTGCTCCATCTTTGTAATTAACTCCAACATAATCGCAGTTCGCTTCGGCAAGCTCTCTTACGGCAAGAACAATAGGTATGTCCAATTTCTTTATTCGATCAATAGTTTCTTTTGAAGTAGCTGAGACAGGGCATAGTATTACCCCTCCAACTCGATGCTCCAACATTGTTGATAGAAGACGGTCTTGTTTACTATCAGAATCAAAAGTAGTACCTAAAAGAACCGTGTATCCTTCCTTTTCTAACGCATGGTGTACACCAATTAATAATTCAGAAAAAAATGTATTTGCAATATCTGTAATAATTATCCCAACTGTGGACGAGCGCTGTGAACGCAGATTAGCTGCAACACGATCGTATACGTAACCCAGTTCGCGCATGGATTCTAAAACTTTCTTACGCGTCTTTTCAGAGATATTAGGACTATCGCGAACAATAAGAGAAGCGGTTGCACGCGATACACCTGCATGCTCTGCTACTTGCTGCAAAGTAACTCGAGAGCGTTTCTTACGTTGCATATTTATAATCACCTACTTACAGCATATTATATATATTCTTTACTAGTTTTAAAGACTAAAATACCGAGTATTACCATTCCACTTAAACTAAAATACATTCCTTAGAAAACGATTCCATTATTGAACAAGATGGAAAATAACCAATCGTAAATAATACCAAGATTTAGTACTAGCTACATTATATGTATCAATTATCAGCATTGTCAATTAAACAAACAAAAACGCAAAAGATAAGGCCTATGGTTATAGTTTTTAACAGGCAACAAAATTATCTAAATATCCACATATATATACAGCTACTCATCAGTTAAACCAAACGAAAGAATATCAGGGAGGAATACTGAAGGCCAGTAAATATCGGGAACAATGTATGGATTGGTGGGAGAGCCATTATAAATTCCGGGGTAGAATAGGTGATAATGTTGTTATGGGTGGCAATCTTGCAAAATAATTAAACAAATTAAAGTATAATTACGCATTAAAAGGGTGAGCATCTACTATAAATGGTGACTCACCCTTTTGTCTATGTTTATTATTTTATATAAGAATCAAATGAGGTTCAATTTCTTTCTGGTTTACCACCAACCCCATATGGAAGATATCCAAATAGATGGTTTTCATCTACTACTATTTTCATATGGTCCAATTTTTTAAAAAATCTAGACGCCGTAACGGCATACCCTAAAATAAAGTAGTAGAATTTTCATCATCGACAAAATGACAATTTGGATCTAAATCTGTTTGTTTTCTCCCTTCTTCTACTGCCATGCTGTAATCAGACTCACGTTCAACTACTGTACCCCTTTTACTTTTTAGAGGGTCTTTTTTCCATTTTTTTCGCATCAACAGACATATGAACCGTTACGTTAAAACCCAACTTTGCGCTCATAATACCAATACTAAGACCTAAGTTTCCTGTTGATCCTACTACAATAGAATATTGGGAGATGAAATTTCCAAATTCATAACTACCCATAATTGAATAATCCTCTTCAAGTGTTAGCATCTTATTTGCTATAGCGAGAGATCTTCAGCATGCTTTAGCACCTCATAAATACCTCCTCTGCCTTAATAGATCCAGAAATAGCAAGATGACTGTCACACTTAAGCAATAATTTCCCCTCTAGTTTTTGGTTAAACATTTTCTCAAGATAGGAATGCATGTGAGCAATTTCAACCGTAGGGGACTCAATAATGCCATTCATTTCTTGTGTTTCCGGAAAGACTTTAGCTATATATCTAGCAAATCTGCGCAATCTCTCTTCTGCTTCTTTTACATCCTTTTCGCTTAAAGAAATATTATGAATCGACCCTTCAAATGCTCTGCATTTAGGATTCTTCCAAAACATTCCTTCAGTTGAAATAATTTACGCTATTACCAACCAGGGTCTATGCCCTTGTCCAAACTATTTACCGTTGTAAATATGTTGAATTTGTTGGCGGTCGCCTGTCTGTACCCCAATAATAACTAACTTCAATAATAAAAATTAACTTGACCAATAGAATAATTATCTTACTATTGTTTATCTTCAGTTTTTAATATATAATCTAACACATTAAATTATTTTTAAAAGAGGGAAAAAATGAAAACTTTAGAGCGTTTTAGTCAGTTTGTTAGTAGTACATTTGCCATTTGGGTATTAATTTTTGCAGCATTTGCTTTTTTGTCACCAAATACATTTTCCTGGATTGGCGGATACATTACCATTTTATTAGGTATTGTCATGTTTGGTATGGGTTTAACCATAACTGTAGATGATTTTAAAGAGGTATTAACAAGACCAAAAGATGTAGCAATTGGAGTAATTGGTCAATTTGTTATTATGCCGACTCTAGCTTATCTTTTGGCGAAGGGATTTAATTTACCACCAGAAGTTGCAGTAGGAGTTATATTAGTTGGATGTTGTCCAGGAGGAACTTCATCAAATGTTATGACATTTTTATCTAAGGGCGATGTTGCTCTTTCTGTAACGATTACATCTATCACAACCATATTGGCACCCTTTGTTACACCAGCACTTATTTTATTATTCGCTAGCGAATGGGTTGATATATCACCAAGCTCTTTGTTCATTTCGATTGTACAAGTTGTTCTAATTCCGATTATTTTAGGAATCGTAATCCAAAAAATATTTAAAAAACAAGCTCAAGCAAGCGTGAAAGTGTTACCTTTGGTTTCAGTAATTGCAATCGTAGCAATTGTATCGGCTGTTGTTGCCGGGAGCCACGAAAAAATCGCCGAAACAGGATTGCTAATTTTTGCTGTTGTTATTTTGCACAACACACTTGGTTATTGCTTAGGTTACTTATTTGGAAAAATATTCAAAATGAATTTATCAAAGAAGAAAGCAGTCGCTATCGAGGTTGGCATGCAAAATTCTGGATTAGGTGTTGCCCTTGCAACTGCTCATTTTTCACCTTTAGCAGCAGTACCAAGTGCAATCTTCAGTGTATGGCATAATATTTCAGGGCCCATTTTGGCAACTATCTTTAGTCGTATGAAAGAGAAAGAAGAAAGCAGCAATGAAAGTATTACTAAAGCTAATTGAACTACCCCTACCTAAAATTCTACCTGATTTTTGAGGAAGGGGATTCCTAAAAGAACATACTAAGAGACTTAGCAGACCATTGCCCGTTCAACCGGGCAATGGTTTTTCTACTTTCTGACTTAGACAAACCTTGTTCCAACAAGTCCGGAAGTGCCCAAGAGGGAAAAGATCACTCACCTAGTAATACTTGCTTGGAATCGAAAATTCCATCTGATACAAACAATAGGTATATACATTAGATAGGTATGTTGAAACCCACTTCGATTGCACCCAATGATGTAGACCCGCTATCTTCTTCGGTGAAGGGACTTTAACACTGGTGAAGGTTTTTCCCCTTTGAATCCAATAACCCTTCTAGCAATGACATAAGATGCTGTTGGGTGAATGCTAATCCCATGTCG
Organism: Metabacillus rhizolycopersici; assembly: GCF_020075705.1. The sequence continues at coordinate 28,671 of NZ_JAIQUM010000065.1, forward strand.
CTTCCTTATACTTAATTTACCGATTTGACTCGTGTAGGTTGGATTCATCTCACATACAGCTACATCCTTTTTGTTCGCATGATTTTTTATTGCTAAAATAAGCTGATGATAAGCGAACATCGACATTTTCTGAATCTCCCTATTATTTCCGTATGCATGTGATACTTTCGACTTCGTTGTATTCAACTTTTCAATCACAATCGGTTTTTTGAGTTTTTCAATTAAAATGTTTATAAGTGTTTGTATTGTATTGATGATACACCTATTATCCTAAGTATTAGAGCCATTATTACTGTTAAACTAATTTCCCTCCAACTCACTATACATCCGACCGAATCAAGTGATCTGCAGCTTCCAAAACCCATTAAAGTATTTTTTAAAAACACAAAAAAGACCAGTATCTCTACTGATCCTTTTTCATTTACCTGGCAACGTCCTACTCTCACAGGGGGAAACCCCCAACTACCATCGGCGCTGAAGAGCTTAACTTCCGTGTTCGGCATGGGAACGGGTGTGGCCTCTTCGCCATCATTACCAGAT
>NZ_JAIQUM010000066.1 GCF_020075705.1 Metabacillus rhizolycopersici
GCAAATTGGTCTACACCTAACATATGAAATTATAGAAGAATCTGTTTGATAAAACAAATGATAATCATGAAAATGCCACAAAAAATTTGTGGCATTTTCATTGACATAATCTTTTTTCAACAAAGTGCGAATAAGGGACATATAGATGTCCCTTATTCGGTTAATAGTCTTGGAACGTCTTTGGATGGGGTGAAACTAGGCGTTCATATAGGGATAAGTAAATACCTATTGAAAAAGCTAAGAATTATGAAAATAAAATTCAGTAAGCGTTTTCATATATAACACCTTTAAATTTAATGTTTAATTTTGAATGATCGTCTTTCTTTAAATGATTTTTAATATCTTTAATGCGATTTACTGCATCAGTCATGCCGGTTGCATTAATTTTATGTTCTCTTGTTTCATTACCTGTATCAATTAAAAAGACAAACTGTTTCATGGTTGAATTCTCCTTAGATGTTTAGTTGTTTAATGTTAATCCTATTATAATATAAAATAATTACTTTTTGTAAGCGTTTTTAAATTTAATTGTGTACATGTTGTGAATGCGTTTTCAGTGTTGGGTTAAATCATTTGAGAAAACGTTCTAGTAAAAGTGTTTTTAAGCAGAATTATTGCGCTTTTAGAAATTTGTTGCGAAAAAAGAAGGAATTTATGGTATCTAACTTGAAGTAGATGTAAAGTATATCTATTCGATAAAATGTAGTTTAATTGAAGGAATCATAGGAGTGAAGCAATTGAAACCCAAAGTAATTGTTTACAGAAAAGTACCTGAACAAGTCATAAATTTTTTAAATGAAAAATTCGAAGTCAGCTATTACAAAAACTTAGATACGGAGAAGTATTCTGATTTTCTTCAAGAGTTACATACTGCACACGGATTACTAGGCTCAAGTTTAAAAATAGATAAGGACTTTCTAGAGCAGGCACCTAACTTGAAAATCGTTTCTAATATTTCAGTGGGATACGATAATCTTGATCTAGCGGAATTGAAAAAAAGAGAGATCCTAGCAACAAATACTCCAGGGGTGTTGGTTGATTCAACAGCTGATACCATTTTTGGTTTGTTATTAGCAACAGCTAGAAGAATGCCTGAGCTCGATTACTTCGTGAAGTCTGGTAAGTGGGATGGTAGAAAAGATGAAGATTTATTTGGGGTCGATGTCCATCATAAGGTACTTGGTATTATCGGGATGGGAAGCATAGGAAATGCGATTGCAAAAAGGGCGCACTTAGGTTTTGATATGTCTATTTTATATCATAATCGCTCTCGAAATGAACAAGCAGAGAATGAGTATCAGGCACAATACTGTAATCTAGACGAGCTGCTAAGTAAATCTGATTTTATATGTCTGATGACTCCTCATACTCCAGAAACAGATAAGATGATTGGAGAAAGAGAATTTGATTTAATGAAAGAGTCAGCAATCTTTATTAATGGATCAAGGGGCAAAAACGTCGATGAAGAAGCATTAATTAAAGCGTTGCAAAATCAGTTGATTTTAGGCGCTGGATTGGATGTATATGAAACTGAACCTATAAGCAAAGGTAATCCATTATTAGACTTGAAAAATGTTGTAACGCTACCACATATCGGATCTGCAACAACGGAAACAAGGGAAAAGATGGCGATATTAGCTGCAGAAAATTTAGCGAAAGGTTTGGAAGGGGAAACACCACCAAACTTAATTATCTAGTAACGAGGGACAGCTCTATCAACAACACGAGGCTGTCCCTCGTTGTATTTATGTTTAAGAATCAGCTTTTTTTGCTAAAATAGAAATATTTCAGATAAGGGAGGAGTACCAACCTGTTCGAAACCTTCATGAATCATCAGATTGTTGTTTATATACTAATCGCTTACGCTATTTCATTTGTCCCTTTTGTTGGTCGTTATGTATCAATGATCAATACATTAGTTCATGAAAATGGTCATGCAATCGTTGCACTGCTTTTTAGTGGAAAGGTTTATTCAATCAAATTGTTTCAGAATACGGAAGGGCTAGCTGTAACAGGTCAAAGAGGATGGTTAGCTACTGTGGCTATTTCATATGCTGGCTATACGTTTTCATCAATTGTTGCCTATTTATGTTTTTACTTCCTAAAACAAGGTCAGGAAAACTTGATTTTATATGCATTAATCTCGATTGCCATATTGAATTTAATTCTCTGGATTAGAAATGTATACGGAGCAGTGTGGCTCATTTCTTTTATCGTCTGTTGCGGATGGACGATACAGAGTGGAAGTGATAGTGTACAAACATTTCTTTCTTATTTTTTGTCCGCAGTTTTGTTAACACAGTCTGTATCTTCTGCACTGCAAATTTTTCTATTAAGTTTATTTAGAAGTAAACGGGCTGGGGATGCTACGAGCTTAGCTCATTATACAAAAGTTCCAGCTATTGTTTGGGGTTTTCTATTTTTTGCTCAATCCGTTTATATAGCGTATTTAGCGATAGCAAATCATTTTAACTAACTTTTAAATTCAGGAAGGACAGCTTGGAATCCCGAAAGACTTCAACTGTCCTATTTGTTATTTCGAGAGCATAGAACGATAGTTTTTTAGCTCATTCTCAATATCAACCAATCTTGCTTCTAATTTTTCAATTGAATGTCCAGTGGATTCAAGTTTTTCAATATCTCCTTGAATACGAATATACTTCATTTTTAACTCTGCGATTTTTTGATTTATTTTGTCTTGATCCATGTATTTATGCCCTCCTATTTATTTTGCATCTATGTATAGTTTATCGCATCATTTCCCTCATATCAAAAGACATGCCATTTTCAGATATCAACATTTGCTATCATTCAATTTTGAAGGAGTTCATACTAGAAGGAATTTGTATCTTGTGAAAAAAGGAAGTTCTGGATAGTTAAATTGGGATATGGACTATAAATAGTTAATGCAAGAGTTGTGGTTATTGGTAGGGAGAATTAGATGAAGAGTGCCCTTGTTTTTCATTTTAAGTTGAAGGGGTTATTTGCATGTAAATTCAGTTAATTTCTAATATTCATAGATAGATAATCAATGCTATAATTATGGAAGTCATGTAAACGTGCTTCATTTGGATGTTCACTATACTTAAAGTAACAAAATACAGAGAGCAGGTTGTGAAAAAAATGGCAGATTTCATGGGAGGATTAAATCGAATTTTAGAATGGGTAATGCGTTTTTCCGTGATTAATTTACTCTGGATTGGATATAATCTACCAATTTGTTTTTTCGTCCTTACATTATTTTATGTGAATGAACAAGCGGGAGTATTAATGACTTTAGGTACGATCATAATATTAGCACCGTTTGTATTTTTTCCTGCAACAACTGCAATGTTTGGAGTTGTAAGAAAGTGGGTCATAGGTGAACATGATGTTCCTTTAGTAAAGTCATATTGGATATATTATAAAGAAAACTATGTTAGGAGCTTAATTGGAGGAGTCATCATTACATTTTTTTGGATTGTTTTAGTCGTTGATTTCTACTACTTTTCACAAGTAAACATCATCATTAGCTATCTATTTTTCGCAGGGTTTTTCTTTCTTTTTTTATTTACGGTTTTCTTTTTTGCGAATACAGTTCATAAGGTATTAACCTTATTTACAAGTATAAAAAATTCGTTTTTCTTATCATTACTGTTCCCATTAACTAATATATTGATTGTCGTCATTAGTGGAATCATTATTTATGTTAGCCTTACAATGTTTACATTTCTTATACCATTTTTCATGGGCTCGTTAATTGCTTATGTTTCATTTGCTGGATATAATAGTAAACTGTTAAAATTGAACGGGAAAAATAATGAAGTGATTGAGTAAAGGGAATAGTAAATAAGTGTAAAAAAACTTGGTCTGTATGCAGCCAAGTTTTTTATTTTGAATGAAAAGGAGTAGTATTCAACTCAGAGTATTTTTGTATTGCCATTTAATCCTTCAAGTTTCAACTTCTGTTCAAGTTCGAGCCTCATTTTTTCCGTTTCGATCAAATAGTTTGCGTGTTTAAGCTTTTCGAGTTCCAATTCGTTTTTAATCATTTTGTGTTTGATTTTGGACTGTGTTTGAAAATGAGTTGTTACGATTCCAAGTATGGGAATTGAAAAAATTAGTATGACAGCGACTAATCCGGTCAATCTTGTACCTCCTCGTAATTTTTTTAGATTTTAGCGAATGTTTTCCTTACTCGTTAAAAGGAAGTTTGGAGTTGTTTTGAAAAGGATTCATAGTAATAAAACGAGTATTCGAGAGATCCTTCTTTTTCCTAACAACAATAAATAATCTAACTATGATTAACTTTTATCATAACAAATCTACTATTAAACTTATGTATTTTTATAGAGTGATAAAAAATCTTATACACAAGTATTTTATCTCCTAATTGACGATCGTACCTAAAGATTTTGTCATAAGGATATGGCGAATAGCCTAGTCTTTTAATTATTTTACACCTGGTTGTTATTCGCCTTTTCCTTATTCAGTATATCTGTAACAACATCCTCAATTGTCACTTGTCCTAGTGTCTTTTCTAATGCAAGCTGAGCGAAAGAAAACAGTGGATCAATTGCATTTTGAATATTTCTCCCAACAAGGCATGCTGGATTTGGCTTTTCATGAACTCCAAAAAGTTCCTTATCCTTCACAACATTGACAGCTTTATAGACGTCTAATAAGGATATGTCTGATAGAGGTTTCGCAAGTTCTGCGCCGGCAATACCTGGTCGAACGTTTACCAATCCTGCACTTTTAAGCATACCCATGATTTTTCTTATCACAACTGGATTTGTATTTACGCTACTCGCAATAAATTCGGATGAATTTACTTCATTTTTGTTTATTTCTAAAAGAGATAATATATGAATTCCTACAGCAAAACGACTACTGATAGACATGTACTTCGCCTTCCTTTACCTACATTTACTTCATTATTATAAAGTAAGTACTAAGTATTACAAGTAGTGTCATATGTGAATATTACCTTTAAGTTAATTCCATGATATGTATGTTTATAAAAAACTTAAAGGTAATCTATTGACAGAACAACAACTTGTAACTTATATTATTACATGTAAACAAACTAGTTACAACTATAATTATTATATAGTATGGAGGAATTGTACATGAAAATTGGAATTATTGGAGCAACTGGAAAAGCTGGAAATCTTATTTTGAAAGAAGCTGTAGAGAGAGGCCATCAAGTAACGGCGATTGTAAGAGATGTGGCAAAACTTACTGATAAAAACGTAGAAGTACTTGAAAAAAGTATATTTGATCTAAAATCAGATGATGTAAAGCAGTTTGATGTTGTTGTCAATGCTTTTGGTGCTCCACTTGGTGAAGAGCAAGCACATGTTGATGCTGGACATGCCTTAATAGAGGCACTTAAAGGTACAGATACAAGAGCGATTATTGTCGGTGGCGCTGGAAGTCTTTATGTGGATGAAAATAAAACAGTTAAGGTTGTTGATACACCTGATTTTCCTGATATGTTTAAACCAACAGCAACAGGACAAGGACGAAACTTACAAGAATTGCAAGGAACTACTGATATTTCATGGACATTTATCAGTCCTTCTGCCCTATTTAATCCTGAAGGAAAAAAAACTGGTTCTTATCAAGCAGGCAAAGACAACCTACTCGTTAATTCAAAAGGTGAGAGCTATATCAGATATGCTGACTATGCAATTGCTGTCTTGGATGAAATTGAAAACCCAAAACATAAAAATGAACGATTTACAGTTGTTTCAGAAGCAGAATAATCGTTTGATTAACGAAAAAGAGCTGGGAATTCCAGCTCTTTTTGCTTTATGAATTTTCGCTTCATATCTTTATTCTTCTCGTTTCGGAAATATAGCAGTTAAATCAATTGAAAGGTATTCTACTACATGAACTGGTATAGAATTTTCCTCTTAATATAAACATCATGAAGTTCTAAAGTATAGTTTTTCAGAAGATACACGTCTGATTAGTTAGGTCAATAATCCGATATTTTCCATTTTGGCCCGTTGGTAAGCTAGTTACTTATCTATTCTGTCAAATTTTGCGTAAGTAAGGGTGAAGAGTTTTAGCTGAAAATATTTGATATAATGAAAATGAGCTGCTAAGAAAACCTACTAAGGAACAATAGGCATATTTCTAGCAGATGAATCAGATTTCTGATAATTTTAATAATAATGATCTATTAAATTGAAGAGGTGACAGAATTGAATTTAAATGACTGGTTTTTAAAAGGACTTACATTTGAACAGTATTCGAATCAGATGACTGTGAATAAAGATGAAATGCTTTCAATTTATGAACGCTTCACATTGCCTATAGAGGATGCTGAATTTTTAGAGAAACTACAAGCGAAGCAACTAAGAGTGATTGTTTTAACGGAAGATTGGTGTGGTGATGCTCTTGTAAATAGTCCTATTTTGTTGAAAATAGCTCAAGCTTCAAATATGGAAGTTCGTTTTATCTTGAGAGATCAAAACCTAGAGCTAATGGATCAATATTTAACAAACGGGACTTCACGTTCGATTCCTATTTTTGTTTTTATTGATCAAAACGGTGAAGAACATGCTGTATGGGGCCCAAGAGCCAAGGAAGTTCAAAATATGGTCGACCGTGAAAGAGATACATTACCAGCAAACGATGCACCAGATTTCAAAGATAAGCAAACAGAAATGTATAAAAAGTTTCGGGAATCTTATATAAATGATGTATCAATATGGGATCACGTTTCAGCTAGCATTATTACCTTACTTAAAGAAAAAAATCTTGATCAGCAATAAGATGACTTGAAGTTCTTCAGCCTTGAAACACTAAATCAGTTGATTTTACCTGTTGAATCAAACTGTTTTAGTGTTTTTTATGTTAACAAATGAGCTTTTTGCTATTCTTCACAATAGAGTGTCGTATGTTTGATTCTATTTTCCCTTCAACCTTCCTCATGCAAATAAGACATCCAATTCATCTTGTCTAACCGTGGCATTTTCATTAATATGTTATAATAATAAATATTGAGGTGAACAAATGGCACGCGAACGCAAATTTTCATTGGAAGATTTATTTCAAACGACAAAACAACTTCTTCTTGATTATGGCTATGAGGGATTTACATTCAGTCTGCTAGCCGATCAATTGCATGTAGCAAGAGGTACTTTGTATAAATATTATGAAAATAAAGATGAGTTAATTTCAGCATATATGGTTTATGAACTGAAACAAGTTCTTTTAAAATTAAAACAAATTGGCCAAATTGAAAGCTTTGAATCTCAATTCGATTTTCTAATCACACTCATTTTTAGTCATAATGACTTACAGCACTTTATTGCAATAGCACATCAAATCCCGAAAGAAACAAATGAAAAAGTAAAGGCAAATAAAGAGCAGTTAGAAAAACTTCATCTTGATATGTATAGCTTACTTCAAGACTTCATTGCATTAGGAAGGGAAGAAAAGGTTCTAAAGGACACGATACCAGATGGATTAATTTTAGGTTTTATTTTTCAAACAGTTGCAATTCCGAATCATTTTGGTGTCCCACATAAGGAATGGGTTGAATCAATTAAACATATTATTAGTCATGGAATGTTTACAAACAATTAATTGACACTTGCGTCACTATAAAAGATAATTATAATGTGACAAGAGTGTCATTTTATTTTTATCTAAAGTGACGTCGGTGTCACTTTGGTGATAGTTAGGGTCTTAATACAAGTAAGATTATTATCTAAATGGAGGGGAAAATGAATAAATTAATAAATGCTATTACCGATCGTGTAACTACGAGAAAAGGAATGTGGATAACACTTGCTGTTTGGTTAATTATTACATTATTATTAGCAGGGCTTGCACCTAGTGCTAGAGATTATGTGGTTAATAGTATTGATTCAATTCCTGAAGATGCTGATTCTGTTGTTGCACAAAATAAGATTGATCAGTATTTTCAAGATAGTGATGGAATTCCCGCTTTGTTAGTATTTCAATCAAGTGAAAGTGAATTAGAACTGGCAAAGTTGACGAACATTATGGAAAATGTAGCAGAAGAACAAATTGAGGGTGTAAAAGAACTTGTTTCTCTGACAAATTTACCTCCTCAAGCGACAGAAGGTTTCTTCTCTGAAGACCGGACAACAGCAGTTATTCCTTTAATCTTTGATTCTTCTTTAGATACTGACGCAATAAAAGAAGCACAGGTGAAAATTCAGAAAATAGCAGAAGAGTCACCAGACTTAACGTTATATATTACTGGACCTGCAGGAATCGCAACGGATGCTGTTGATTTATTTTCAAGAGCGGACATTGTCCTCCTTTTATCAACTGTAGGGATCATTCTCATTTTATTAATTGTTATTTATCGATCACCATTATTAGCTTTTATTCCGTTAATAGCCGCAGGTTTTGTTTATTTTGTTGTTAATCAAATACTTGGCTTAATGGGGAAGGCAGGACTATCACTAGGTAACCAGAGTTTGTCTATTATGAGTATACTTTTATTCGCAGCAGTCATTGATTACTCGTTGTTTGTCTTCTCACGATTCCGTGAAGAATTAAAGAGCCATGAGGATAAATATACTGCAATGAAGTCAGCAATGAGAGAAACTGGAATACCGGTATTTTATTCAGGTGGGACAGTTTTAGCTGCTATGCTTGTGTTATTTTTTGCCGAATTTGGCGATTATCGAAATTTTGCTCCAACATTCGGTACAACAATGTTTGTTATTATGATCGCATCGATTACGCTTGTCCCTGCATTATTTACGCTTTTTGGTCGGAAATCGTTTTGGCCTAAAATTCCAAGAGTAGGTGATGAAAAGATTGCCAAAAGCTCTTTCTGGGGAAAGGTAGGTACATTCGTTGTAAAAAAACCAACATTATCTATTATAATGGTTGGTGTTATTCTCATCGTATCAGCAAGCAATATGTTTAATTTGAACTATCAGTTTGATACAATTAAATCTTTTCCGGAAGACATGCCATCTCGAGAAGGTTATGAAATCTTAGAAGAAAAGTTTGAAAGTGGAGACTTGGCACCTACAACTGTATTGTTAGAATCCGATACAGCCATAACTCAAAAAGAACAAGAAGAATTACGAGCAACGCTTGCTGATCAACCACTAGTAAGCAATGTTTCTATAAAAGGTATGACAGACGATAATAAAGTCATGTCATTGCGTCTCACTTTTGAAGACAGTCCGTATTCAATTGAATCCATTGATGCCTTAGAAACGATAAAAGACGATGCTGATCAATCGATAAAAGAGTTGAATCTTGAAGGGGAGTTATATTTTGCTGGAGAAACGGCGACACAAGTTGATGATCGCTCTATAAACAACAGAGATTTGGTCGTCATTGTCTCTTTGGAAACGGTATTGATCTTAATCATGTTAATTTTCCTAACGAAATCAATAAAAATGCCAATTTATATGATGGGTACCATTTTATTCTCATTTTTAGCTGCACTTGGCTTAGGGATGTTCTTAACTAGTTTATTCTTTGATATTGAATCCATTAGTAATAGAGTTCCGCTTTATTCATTTGTTTTCTTAGTCGCACTTGGAATTGATTACAATATCATCTTAATATCTAGATTCATCGAAGAACGAAAGAATCACGATGTTAAAACAGCTGTAGAAATCGCTGTTTCTTCAACTGGTGGTGTTATTTCATCTGCAGGTATTCTCTTAGCAGCAACCTTTGCTGTTTTGATGACACAGCCTATTCAAATCTTATTTGTATTTGGATTTATTGTTGCAGTAGGTATATTATTAGATACATTTTTAATAAGGGGCGTCTTGCTTCCTGCATTGCTTGTTTTATTTGAAAAGGAGAAAGAAGTAAGTAAGAATTAAAATGGGATATTCCCACACTGTGTTAAAGAATTAAAGCTTAGACCTAGTTTGCAGAATTGGAGTAATAAATGAGAATTAATAAATATATTAGTGAAACAGGATTTTGTTCTCGTAGAGAAACTAACAGGTTAATTGAAGCTAAAAGAATTACGATAAACGGGGTAATTTGTGAACATGGAGCTACTGTTGAAAATGGGGATTTAGTTTTAATTGATGGGAAACCCCTTGGTAGCAAAGGAGAACCGATTTATCTAGCGCTAAACAAGCCTGTCGGAATCACATGTACTGCTGCAAAGCATATAGAAGGAAACATCATTGATTTTGTTAATTACCATGAACGAATTTTTCCAATCGGCCGCTTAGACAAAGCGTCCGAGGGGCTTATTCTTCTAACTAATGACGGGGATATTGTGAATAAAATCATGAAATCAGAGTACAATCATGAAAAGGAATATATCGTCACAGTAGACAAGCCCTTTACGGACTCGTTCATCGAAGGAATGGCGAACGGAGTTGAAATACTGGGAGTTAAGACGAAACCTTGTCATGTAACAAGAATAAGCGATTATGTATTTCGAATTATTCTTACCCAAGGTCTTAATCGGCAAATTCGTAGAATGTCTAAAGTTTTCGGTTATAAAGTCGTTAAACTTGAGCGTATTCGCATTATGAATATTAAGCTTGATCAATTATGTATTGGTCAATGGCGAGAACTAACGAAGGAAGAACTTGAGCAGTTGAAACTACGTTTACAGTAAAGTTGCCCATTTAGATATTTCGGCATAACCGTTGAATAGCAGTAATTAAATGCATTTATTATGAATAATACCTCTATATACACTCGTGTATGTGGAGGTATTATTTTTGTAACAAAAGATATAGATGTCCATTAAATAAATTCTCAAATATTCAATAGGATCGCCACACCTCTTATTGCAGGAGCGGGTAGTTTCACTGTGCAAATAAAAGGATGATTCATAGTCAGCCATCATTTCTACAGTTGATAAACTGACCGGATATACTGAATCTCTTGCGATAAGCCTTCTTTTAATGTGACTATAGGTTCATAGTCTAAAAGAGTTTGTGCAAGCGAAATATCAGCCCATGTGTGTTTTGGTTCGCCACTAATTTTTTGAGAGTAGTATATAGTTGCCTTTTTATTGGTTAATTGTTCTAACATAAAGATAATCTCATTAATAGAAGCTCTTTCTTTTCCTCCGATATTAATCGTACTTCCAATAAGATTATCTTTGTACAAAATTGATGATGTTGCGTCTATACAATCGCTTACGAATGTAAAATCTCTTGACTGTGTTCCATCTCCATAAACGGTGATAGGTTCCCCTTTAAGGATTTGAAGAATAAACCGGTGAAATGCCATATCAGGACGTTGTCTTGGTCCATATACAGTGAAAAACCTGACAATAATAATTGGGATATTGTAGCTCTTTTGATATACATGACATAGGTGTTCTCCTGTTAACTTCGTAATTCCATACGGTGAAAGTGGGGTTGGACAAGAATCCTCTGAAACTTTCCCACTTTTTTCGCCGTAAACAGAGGAAGTCGAAGCATAAATAAATTTCGTTAAATTTTTGTTTTTTGCAGCTTCTAAAAGACGTTGGGTCACACTAATGTTATTTGATACATACGGTCCAAAATCGTTGCCCCAGCTTGAGCGAACACCTGGCATACCAGCTAAATGATACACAGCATCAATATCATGAAGTAGATGCTCGAGATCGGCTGTTAGTAGATCTAATTTAAGGAATTGAAACTTGGAATGGTTCATAAGAGCTTTAATGTTAACTTGCTTTAGCATATCAGGTGTTGGACCGATAAATGTATCAACGCCAACCACTTCATTTTTTGTATCCTTTAGTAATTGTTCACATAAATGGGATCCGATAAATCCTGCAGCACCAGTGACAAGTATTTTCATGAACGAGCAACACCGATATAATCTAATCCAAGTTCATAAATACTTGACGGGTCAATACAATTCCTTGCATCTAGGACAACATTACCTTTCATTAGCTCCTTAATTTTTTTCCAATCTAGTTGTCGAAATTCATCCCATTCGGTTGCAATAATAATACAATCTGTATCAGTAACGGATTGTTCTAATGTTGTATATTGGATGATATTTGCTTTTCCTATAAAAGGTAAAGTAGCTTTAGGATCATAAGTGTTTACCTTGCAGCCTAATTGACTTAATTTATCAATGAGTTGAACAGCTCGAGAGCATCTTGTGTCATCGGTATTAGGCTTAAATGCAATTCCAAGAACTGAAATCGTTTTTCCTGGCAAATTGTCAAAAGCAGAAGAAAGCTTATCGATATAAAAATCAACCTGTGTATGATTAGTAGCTTGAATCGCTTGTAATATTAGAGGTGTGATATTTTTTTCTAACGCACTATGCTCAAGGGAACGGACATCCTTTGGAAAGCAAGATCCGCCGTAGCCAAGTCCTGACTGAAGAAAATGAGGACTAATTCTTGGATCAGTGCTGATTCCCCGAACAACATCTTCAATATTTACCTCGTACTTGTCACAAATTCTAGCAATCTCATTGATAAATGAAATTTTTGTAGCTAAAAATGCATTTGACGTATATTTAATCATTTCAGCACCTGAAAGACTTGTCATAATATATGGTGCTTCTAAACCTTGATAAATTGACTTCATTATCGGGAGTGATTTCTTATCATTCTTCTTCATTCCTACAACAATTTTATCAGCATTCATCATATCAAAAATTGCAGAGCCTTCTCTTAAAAATTCAGGATTCGAAACAACTGAAAATAATTCAGGAGCAATTCCTTTTTGAATTAATCTATTATGAATCTCTTCATTTGTACCAGGTGGAACTGTACTTTTTGTAATAATTGTTTTATAGGATGTTAGAGTTTCTGCTATCAGATCAACGACTGAATGAATATACGTTAAATCCGTTTTCCCGTCTGGAAGAGAAGGGGTACCAACTGCAATTAAGATAACGGGATACTTACTAATAGTATTGACGACATTAGAACTAAAGGTTAAATTATCTTTGTTTTTAGAAATTAATTCTTTTATTCCAGGCTCATAGATTGGAACCTCTCCTAGATTTAATGACTTGATCTTCTCTTTGTTTGTATCTACACAGCAAACGGTATGGCCTAGATCAGCTAGAACAGATGCAGAAGTTAGGCCGACATAACCGGCACCTACTATACAAATTTTCATATCTGTTTTCCTCTCTCTAAAAGGTTTGTATTCTCTATTTTATTAGTGGATAAGCATCTTTTGTGAAGATTATTGGCATAAAATCACATTCAAATGTAAATAATTTTGTTTTTTTACAAAAAAAGACTGCAAGTAGATAGCGGTCTTGCATTACTGTCTATTCATCTACTTCAGCAACTCCTTGTATAGAAAAAGGTAAATCCATTGAAATTATCTTGCTACAGTGAATTAATTTTGGTAATCTCCCATATTTGTAAAATGCATCAGCCATAAATAAGGCTATATTCGTTTTTGTATAAAACTTTTTAAATAAAGCATTCTAATAACCTTTATCACTTATATGAATATTTACCTCAGATCCAGATGTTAACGAACGTAAGATTGTACAATAGTTCATAGGTGATTCCATCAAGATGTCATCTCACCTTTATAGATAAATGTCTTCTAGTTTAATATATGAAGTGGGGACGTTATTGTTTGAACTAATACCCATTTATCCCCATCTTTATGTATGGTACTTCTAGATTCAATATTTTTCCTGAACGAAAATGACTTTTTAATTGGGTTGTGCTGCTAATTCATAAAGTGACAAAATAAAAATATATCAGTATCACATTGGAACAGATGTTGAATTTAAAGATTGCTTCATAAGTTGATTACGATGTACCACATCAATTTTTTTAACCTTACATAAACTATTACTATGTATCTAACAAACTTTTTAAATACTCATAAGGCTTAAAGAACGGAAATGAACGTGTCTTGCAGAGCAATTAATTTACTTTGTGGATATAAAAGTAAGAAATTATGTTATTTATAGGAGGAATTGAAATGGTAAGTAAATTAAGTATAGAAAAATTCGAGATCGAGGTTCAAGAAGGCGTTGCCTTAAGTGAAGTTTCAATATTAGAAGAAAATATTGACGAGGTTAAGGTAAAAGTCGAATACGTAGACGGCAATAAAGCAGAATATGAACCTGAAGACGAAGACGAAGAAGACGAAGAAGACGAAGAAGACGAGGAAGACGAGGAAGACGAAGAAGACGAAGAAGACGAAGAAGACGAGGAAGACGAAGAAGACGAAGAAGACGAAGAAGACGAAGAAGACGAAGAAGACGAAGAAGACGAAGAAGACGAAGAAGATGAAGAAGAAGAAGACGAAGAAGATGAAGAAGAAGAAGAAGACGAAGAAGACGAAGAAGATGAAGAAGAAGAAGAAGAAGACGAAGAAGATGAAGACGAAGAAGACGAAGAAGACGAAGAAGACGAAGAAGACGAAGAAGACGAAGAAGATGAAGACGAGGAAGACGAAGAAGACGAAGAAGACGAAGAAGACGAAGAAGACGAAGAAGACGAAGAAGATGAAGACGAAGAAGACGAAGAAGATGAAGAAGATGAAGACGAAGAAGATGAAGAAGACGAATAAGAAGCGAAAGCGGAAGACCAACCGCAAGCGGTGGAAGAACACAAAGAAGAATATAATGATGTAAGAAGTCAAAGAAAAAGAGAAGTAATAGATAAGATTTTAAAAGAAGTATTAAAGTAATAATTGAAAATAAATCCTCAATTTACCTTTAGATCATCAACTACAGGAAAATGGGGATTTTAAATTTTTTTAAAATATCGATTAAATAACGATTTGTACCTTGATTTTTTAGAGGTGAATCCCCAATACGTTTTAAGTTCTTTGGATTACTTAAACGTAAAAACTGCTTGAAAATCGTTATGGTGGCGGAATCAATATGAAAATAAATGAAGAAAAACAGCTCGTAAAATGCAAAGTAGTGAAACTATCCATCAATAAAGGTGAACATTAGATTGATGGAAGTTTCACTATAACATCAAGATGAAGAATTCCGAATAATGATATATTTAGTCAATATTATCAGATTTTGTTTCTTTTACCGAGTTCTCTAGATTGGCTATAATTGATTGTCTAATCCACGCTTTAAGCACTTTTTTCGTCATTTCTTTCTTTAATTCTTTTTTAACTTGGTTGACAGATTCAATATTATCGTATCTATTGTGATTAATGAATTCGAATGTCTTTTCGTGATATTTTCCTTTGTTAATTTTATCTTTAATTGAATGTTCTTCCTTTGCTTTCTCTTCATAATTTGAATTTACAGTGCTTTCAGTATGTGTTGGTTCATTATTTTTAATCGGTTCTTTAATAAGGTTGAAGACTTCTTGTTGAGAAACAGTAGGAGACTCAATAGATTTTTTCCAAACTTCCAGTATATCAGATCCTACTCGATCCCATTCATATAAGGTAAGGGCAAGTTCTCTGCCTCGTTCGCCCATCTTTTTCATTAGTGATTTGTTTGAAAGTATTTCTGTAATCTTTTCTGTAAAACAACTAGGATCCTCTGGGTTCTCGACTACAAGACCGTTCTCTCCTAAACGAATAACCTCCGGATTTCCGCCTCTTGCAGTTGTTACGATCGGAAGACCTGCTGCCATTGCTTCATAGTGAACGCGTGCAAGTGGTTCTTGCCATATTGAGGTACACACGAATAAATCAGCTGCAGCAAACCAATTTTGGATTTCACTTGGAGCAACAAAACCTGTTGTTACCACTGGTATGGGTAGTTTATTAGCTAATGCTCTTACATAAGCTACATAATCAGTTACATCATTTTGGCTGAACCATTTACTTCCGACGATTACTAAAGCTAAATCCTTAAATTTTTTTGAAAGCTCAGGTATGGCTCGAATTAGCCGATCGACTCCTTTATTATTTGAGAGTCTTCCTGCAAATAATAACACTGTTTTGTTCTCTAAGCCGTTTGCTTTACGTATTTCATTCCGTATTTTTTGCATTTTTGGGTGATTGCCTGGTAAAAATCGGTCGGTGTCTACACCAGAATAGATCGTGTGAAGTTTTGATGAAGCCTCTGGGAATAAGTTTCGGATACCATTGCCTATATAATCACTTACAGTTGCAATATTTGTAACTTCGTTTAAGGCTGCTTTTGCTTCATCAGGATTAATTTTTTCTGGATTAAACATATCATTATGCATACTAAGGGTAATCTTTGAATTCGGTGCTACTTGTCGGACAGGAAGGACTAGACGAGGTCGATTAAAAATATGAATAAGATCAAAATGATTGGCTTCAAGATAACGAGTAACTTCTTCTCGATAGATTTCAAATATTTTCCCAGGTATACGCACATAATGGGTTCCATCGATCGTTTCTTGATCAGGGAGCGATGGATCATTAACTCCTAAAACCGTAATATCATGGGCCTTACTTAAATATGGTAGGCTGCCAGCAATATAGGTTTGAATGGCCCCGCCAAGTACTGGAGGTACGGGAAGTTTTTCGGTACAAATCATTAAAATTTTCACGTTTATTCTACTCCCTTCCAATCGTCTTTAATTTCTTCTAAGACCGGCCATTTTGTTTGATCAGTATTAACAATTGTTTGAATCATTGATACGGTCGCAGGATCATTTAGAAATAATTCAGGATCATAGACTACTTCTTTAATATTCTTATAAAAGTCATTTGGAAGAGATAACTCGATCATTATGATATCATATAGTTTCGATGAAATTGGATTTGCCTCGTGATAGGTCTTGATCATTTCTCTTACCCAAGTTGTATCCCATCTATATAAATCTGCCATTGTGCCGGTAATCAGTTTTGTCAAATCGCGAATAGGAAGGTCATAAGCAACACCGTCAAGGTCAATAATCCACATCCCATTTGGACCCATTTGCCCATTTGACCAGCCATAATCTTGGTGCACTAATCCCCAATATTCATTACCTTGTTGTGCTAACTCTAGGTAACTAGATTGATTTAATGCTTCTAAACTTCTTTTTGCTTGTTCTTCAAATTGATCTACAACATTCAGCAAATGGGAGCTTGCAGGCAATTCTTCATAAGCTTTAGCAATGTTTCGAAACCAAGCCATTTTGTTAATAACTTTTTGGTAACTTCTTGGCCATTTGTATATTCTAGACGCAACCTCTGCTTGATGAGGAGGAACATAGTCTTTGCTTAAGCGGTGAAATTCGCCAAGAGCGTTACAAAGCTGTTTGGCTCCTTCTAAATCTTTTGTTACAGGTGCTAAAGGTTCGATCCACTCAGCGATAAACCATAACTTTCCCCCAGCCTCAACATAATTATGTCCATCTTTTGTTTTTACGATAGGGGGAACTCTTGCTTCCTTAACATCAACTAAATATTCTTGAGCTCCCAAGCTAAACAGACTTCTAGTAGGTCTTCGGTGTAATATCTTTAAACTTTTTGGTCCTGCACTTGTTTCTAGTTTCCATATTAAGCCACCCTTATCTGCTTTTGTTGTGATTACTTGGATGCCTTGAACGGAGAAATCGTAATGTTTAAGAACATCTTGCGCCATTGTTTCAATATATTCAGGAACGAAAAACTCATCTTGTGTTAGTTCATCCACTTCCCAAGGCACAATTTGTATATTCTCCATGAAAAACCCTCCTTTTTATTTTTAAAAGTATTTTCCACCAGAATAAAGGTAAGGCCACGAGGGATTCATAATGTTCTTTTATTGGTTGTATTCATATAAAAGCATAATTTTATACTCTAATGTTCACGAAAATAGCTAACACAAAGTTAAAAAAGCTGATTTAGGATAACACTTGAAGTTTACTAGACCATTCGTGATAGTAAAAAATCCAATGCCTATTAATGTTGTGAGCATTTATTTAATTAGCTAGTTAACGTGAACAATAATGAACATTATTTCCCTATAGTTACATTATGGTACTAACTATGTTCTTTTTAAATATCCTGGGTTGTGGTTTATCAACACCACTAAGTAATCATACTTTTTATTAAACTATGTAAAAAATAAACTTTTGTATAGGACAGGTCACTTAAATTGTTAAGTAATTGTTGAATGAATAGCTTTAATATGGTATGAAAACTAATATTTTATAAAAAGTTTCTTATTATGTGCGAAAATCTCTTACACTTTATGTTATTTTTCCATAAGAATATAGAAAGTTCTTATTATAAGAAAAAATTTGTTTAAAAGGAGAGGTAGGGATAGGGATGAAGGTGCGTAAAGCGATTATCCCAGCTGCAGGGCTAGGCACAAGATTTTTACCTGCAACAAAGGCATTACCAAAAGAAATGCTTCCCATCGTCGATAAGCCGACCATTCAATATATAGTAGAAGAAGCAGTTGCATCTGGAATTGAAGATATAATTATCATAAGTGGCCGAAGCAAACGTTCTATCGAGGATCACTTTGATCAATCATATGAGTTGGAAGACGCTCTTTTAAAGAAGAATAAACAAATATTATTTGAGGAAGTTCAAAAAATATCCAATCTGGCAAATATTCATTATATACGTCAAAAAGAACCCAAAGGACTTGGTCATGCAATAAGTTGTGCGAGAAGTTTTATCGGTAATGAGCCGTTCGCAGTTTTATTAGGGGATGACATTGTCAATTCCTCAAAACCTTGTTTGAAGCAATTGATTGAACTTTATAATCGGTACAATTCAACAATAATAGCGGTGCAACCAGTATCAGAGAATGAAGTTTCAAGCTATGGAATCATTAAACCTATGGGAAACAAAATTGATGGAAATGTATTTAATATTGAAACGTTAGTTGAAAAGCCAAAAAAGGAGGATGCACCTTCTAGATATGCCATAATGGGACGGTATGTGTTAAGACCTGAAATTTTTGATATATTAAAAGATTTGCCACCTGGTTCTGGTGGTGAAATACAATTGACTGATGCACTAAAGATAATGAATCAAACACATGCAGTATACGCTTATGAGTTTCAAGGCCAAAGATATGATATTGGAAATAAAATGGGTTTTATTCGTGCAACAATCGATTTTGCATTACAGCGTCAAGACTTGAAAGAGGAGGTTATAGGGTATTTAAAAGAAGTGATTGCCAAGTACGATCTAAAAGAATAGCGAAAGGGAAGGAGACGATTTATTTTGTATTGAACAAGTCTGTAGGAATCTTATCTATCGCTACAAAGAAAATAGAAGGAAATATCATTGGTTTTGTCAATTATCGAGAATGTAATTTTTCAATCAAAGAGGCTAAATATTTTGGTGTAACCGCTGAATAGCTGTGATTGATAATGAAATAAGACCTCTACACTCATGTATGTAGAGGTCTTATTGTTGGTTCTCGTGTATATCAATCATTTCTCGGTAAGTGGACTGCCTTTACATGCTTAGCATTTACATAAGTTACTTCTTGCCTAGCAGTCACCAATTCTAAAATATTATTTTTGAAACTAAGGAGTTGACCCACTTTTCGAGTGTTCTCACCTAAATCGAATATAATCATTTTTCCAAACATCTTTTTTATTTGTTCATCAAGTGATCGAGCTAAAGAGAGTGTTGATGGATAATTGGCTAGAATTGTTCGATCTAAAGAATAAGGAACTTGATCATTTCGGTATGGTATCAGCCATTTTAAATGTTGCAGTGAAATATACATTGTATTATAGACGGGGGAATAAAAGACAAAGTAATCGTTCATGATATTCGTAACATAACCGTGAATTGATTGCTTCTTTGCTACAACAATTTCTGAAAATATTCCTTTTGAATTCGTTAATATTTTTCTTAATGACAATGAGTCTGAGTCAATTTCAAGTGGCTTTTGAGTTGGGGAATCGATAGGTTCAAGATCCTCATCTATATATAGGAGGTGAATGTTAGATATAGGGATATAGATGAAGTCTTTTCCATTAAAGAGCACAATTAGATCTGATCCTGTATCGATTAATACTCCGCTTTGTTGTAAGAGTCCGGGAAGTGCGACACAAATGTTTTTTCCAATAAACACCTTAAAATTATTCATAGAATCTCCTCCTTTTCTAAAAATAGTAATTTCAACTAAAATGTGGTTTATTATAAGGACTTTGTTGCTAGGGTCTTGACACTTCATCTGTTAAAGCTCAGGAGTCTTTGGCAATGAAGTGCCTTGATTTGCCCTAGGCAGATGGAGTCACTTGTTTTTTCTTTTAGATTGGGGAAATATAGGTTGCTAACGTTCAGTTAGTTATTAATGCGATTTTGTGCTTGTTTTAATGCAGCTTCTAGATTTGATGAAACTTGTTTTATTAACATATTATATGCTTCTCTTTTTCTATTATTCTTATCGGTGGCACTAGCATTGCTCGTATCTGCTTGTTGTTTAGAAGTCGTTTCTTGTTTTTGCTCTTTGTTTTTATCAGAACTATTATTTTTTGCATCTTCTTGTTGTTTAGAAGTCTCTTCTTGCTTTTGTTTGTTGTTTTTGTCAGAACTATTATTTTTTGTAACTTCTTGTTGTGATGTAGTTGTTTCTTCCTTTTGTTTCTTGTTCTTTTCATTCGTTGATTTATTTTCTTCATTTTTCTGATTTTCTTGTTTATTGCTGTTGTTTTCAGTTTGGTTATCCGTTTGATTTTGCTCTTCCTGTTGGTTTTCTGAATTCTCTTGTTGCTTTTTCTGGTCATGTTTTGATCCTTGAGAGATATTCCGGATGTGATATTCTGTGAGGCGGAAAACTTTTTCATGATGAATGACAGTTACATAGTCTTTTGTCATTTCAGCTAATACGCCTTCAACACTTTCAGGACCTCCGCGGTTAATTGTTACCCAGCTATGTTGAAAGCTTTTTAACAAGCTTGAAAAACTTTCAGCGGGCGCTACATACGTAGTCGGATTTTCAGCTGCTTCACCTTTTTCAACACTTACACTCTTAATATGGTGAATTTGATAATGAACATCAACATTATTTTCTGATCGAAGAGTTAAGAAGTTATCACTTATCCCTAATAAAGTACCTGTTAGACTTTCAGGACCACCTCTATCAATCTGCACATTTTTGAATTCCATAAGTTTTAATATTTCTTTAAAGGAATCAGATTCAAGGACTTCATATTCCTCAGAATTAGTAGTAGGTTCAATGCTTGTTTTTGAATTTTCTACAACACTTTTTAAATGACTTGTTTGGTAATAAACAACGTTATTATCATCAGTTAACAGAGCTATATAATCTTGCTTAACTTGTAACAAGAGACCTTCTTTTGATTCAGGGCCACCTTTAAAAGTTCGAACTTTTCGACCTTGTAATTTGACTAAATACGATAGATCTTTATCAGTACTCATTGTTATTCCTCCCTATCAGTTTCACTATAATTATGTTTGTAATGTATGTATATGTGGTGGGGGGCAATTTGCTATAAACTAGTATCACATTCATAAAAAATCCATTATATACTCAAGGACATTTACCCTATCAAGAAAATGATTTGTTGGGGGCTTGTCTACAAATATTAGGAAATCAAGATAGCTGATTGAGGTTTATTTTCTTACTATTCATTAGCTATTTCATAAGGATCGTTACCGTATTGTTAAAGGGAAAGTTATTTTCGACTTTTTAAATAAAGGTATTAAGTCGATGAATTCGTCCATAATTTAAAAAGATGAATAAATTCATATATATATAGGGTGATGAAGTTGACTGAACTTCCACTAAGAAAATATAAGCAGGTTGATGAAGATCTCTGGATTTCAAATTATGTTGCAAAGGCAAGAATAAAAACTGAATACAAAGTAAAGTCGTTACTTCATTATGAAATATCTCCTTATCAGGAAATAAGCGTTGTTGATACGAAAGGCTTTGGGAGAATGCTGGTTTTAGATGGGATTCCACAAAAATTCATCAGGTGAGGGTTTTATTTATAATGAAATGATTAGCCATATCCCAATCCGAAGGCAGTGGGGATGATAGGGGGTGGAGATTGTGGTCTCGCTCGTGAGGCAATGAAATATTCAGGAATTGAAAAAATCAATGTAGTTGAGATCAATCAATAAGTGACAGATGTGTGTAGAACATGGTTAACGCCCTCCTCTCATTATGACAATGATAAACGCTTTAGCATGATTCATATAGGTGGAGTAGATTGGATACAAGAAAACAAAGGAAACTATGATGTTTTGATGATTGATCGATCAGATCCGGTAGGTCCAGTTGCTAAGTTGTACAAAAAAGATTTTTACAACGATGTATATGAAGCCCTTACAGATGATGGTGTTTTTGTTATTCAGTCAGGATCTCCCTTTTATAACACCTCCACTTTACCATTGCCTCCAAAAAATACGATCCTCTCAAGGCAGATTTATCAAGGCTTCAAGACGAGGAAACAAAATATATTAACGCTGAAATTTTTCTTGCATCATTTGTTTTGCCTAATTATGTGAAACAATATAAGAGGAATAAAAATGTGGGTAGCCAAGTGGCTATTCTTTGATTTAGAACATAGACTGATTCATACGCATCTTTTTTCTGTCAATTGATTGGAATTCAAGCATAGAATGTGTTATTTCGATTATCAAGCAACTTTTATCCGCCAATTGATTGAGATTCCATGTTAATGAAGTTTTATTCTCCATTGCGTGAGATAAATCTGCCACAAAGCTCTCCTTATTGATTAACAAATGTATTCTGAAAATCGATCATTATTTCTGAAAAGATATCGATTAATTGTGAACGATGCTCCCTACGGAACGTTCGAGATAATTCAATTTGAAACGTATGAAAGTGGGGACCATATCCCTGATAACGTTCTCCATCACCAAGTCTATGAAAAGCAATAGATTCGTTCCCAATAAATTTTTGATCAAAAATAAGTGTTATGTCAGGAATGACTGGTTGCGCTTTTTTAGTTAGGGTTTCCTCGAACCAATCTCTTATCTCTGTCGAGCATGATCGGCCTCGAACAGTTCCAATCTCCATACCGAAGGGCCCATAATGGTCATCCTTCATCCCATGAAATGATAAATGCAGGTATGGGTGTGTGAGCTGATTTTGGTCAGAGTCTACTATATTTAGAAATTCGAGGATATCTTTAAGTGCATGCCTATATTCTTCTATGGCTAAGTCGTTATCACCGTTTGGACTCCGATTCAAATCTGCAAGCTTTCTGGATACTGTACTAATGATTCCTGCACATCTTGTTTTTACCATAATGCTCTCGACAATTTTGTCGGTAAATACATCTGCTGCTGGCGGTGTGGCATGTAAGGCATCGGCAAGACCACAGATAAAGCCATTTCCTTTGTTATATTTTACATAGTTTTGTTGAATATATTTCAAAGTCGTCTTCAGCTCCTTCCGTTTAAATTATACGTAGTTCCACTATACTATCAAATACAAAAATGGTGAAGGGTGTGAGTTTTACCAAAATAAATGCCGTAAACCGACATGCTCTAAAATATTGAGCTTTTTCCTTAAAAGGGCAATAGGTCTGGGGTATACATACATACTATTACTGGGAGCGTCATAATCATAGTATATAAAAAAGGAATCACATACTTTATATGTTATAAAAAGATTTTTTATTATTGGGGGTTTTACATGTGGATTTGATGAAGGAGAGATTCTGGATAGAATCTGATAAGGAGTTAACGCTAAAAATCCTTAATTTAAATAATGTTCCATCCATTGAACTAGTAGATCCAAAAACATGTATGTATCCGATTATTGGCAGAAAGTATGGTCAACATGGTGGAAAAGACATTTCGTTAATTCATACAAAGGAACAAGCGGTAGATGAAGGGTATGATTTTTATACAAAATTATATTCCATCGAAACCGAATATTACATGGAAATTGAAGGCCTTTCTGTAAAAGGGGTGGAACTAGCTTTTGTCCAACAAGCAATATTCAACGAAGTTCCCATTCGAACAGCAGTATTTGGATGGAATTGGAAGAAGGAAGAAATAAACACAATACCAATTGAATGGAGGACTATCGCGATTCGAGCACTATATGTAACAGGGCTTACACATGGTCTTGTGAAAATAGGTGTCCTGCAAAACGAATCAGTTATTGTACTAGATATTACTCCCATAAATAATAAGTTTTCAGAAGACGTTGTGGAATCAAAACTCCCTTTTTCAATAGGAGCGGATATAGAATTTATGTTGAGTTGTGATCATGAGCTGATACCTGCATCCACGTTCTTTCCGGTTGAAGGAGCGGTTGGATGTGATGAAAGGCAAATTGAGCAGGACAGTGGGGAATATGCATTAGTAGAAATAAGACCAGAAAAGGGTCAGACCCCACATGAACTATACACTCATATAAAACAGCTTATGGAAAAGGCTTCTGAAATGGTCCCTTATGAAAATATAGAATTTCATGCAGGTAGCATGCCTTTTAGAGGGTATCAATGTGGAGGGCATCTCCATTTTGGAATCCCGTCATCTTTATCTTTATTGCGAGCATTAGATTACTATCTTGCCATACCAGTAGCACTGACAGAGGAAACAAAGACAGCTAAACTAAGAAGAAAAACAAATCATGGAGGATTAGGGCGTTTTCGCGAAAAAACGTATGGTTTTGAATATATATCATTAAGTTCGTGGATTGTTGAACCAAATCTTACAAAATCGATATTATGTCTTGCTTATTTAGTTGCTACTCATCATCATGAGCTGCAAACTGAATTCTTGTTTCATCCGAACATACAACGTGCCTTTTACCATGGGAATCAACCCATACTCAAGCAACTTTGGGGAGACATAAAATCAACATTAATGAAGACATCGAGTTATTCCAGTTATGAAAATGAATTAGCTTACCTCTTTGACATTATTGAAAATGGAAATCGGTTTAACGAGTCTAGTGATATACGTAAGAACTGGGAGATGATAATTCCAAATCAAACCTATGACACAGGACTTATTATTCAAATTCCCAAAAAAATAAGACAAAAGTATAACCTGAAAGAAGGAGATTCAACCTTTGTTTGCGCAGGGAAAAACATGTCACCCGCAACCATCCATGCCTATCCATTCTCATTCCATAACTCAAATATGATTCAGCTTTCGAAATCACTGCGTTCAAAACTTATACTCCCACAAGATTGGAATCCTAAACTATTATCAGCGGGTAGGGTCATAACACTAGGTCCTATTATTGGGATTTTAGCTGCAAGACCTTTTGATCGCCAAACAACGTATTTTCAGCATTTATTCCGGCTTGCAAAAGAAAAGCAAATGTTTGTCTATGTATTTGAACCTCAAGATATCAACTGGGATCAACAAGTTATTAAAGGAACAACACTAAATGGTGAAGGTATATTTCCTTTTCCAGCTGTCATTTATGATCGTTTATTTAGTAGGAAAGCAAATAATGATTATGATATCGATGAAATCAGGGCTAAGCTGGAAACACTTAATAAAATTCCTTTTCTCAACCCACCTGCAATGGTTGAGCTTACAAGTAACAAGTGGGAAACACATCAACTTTTATCAGATGAACATGATGAATATTTACCAGAAACACGTCGATTCAAACATTTTACAGATTTAACGGAAATGCTTGACCGTTATGGAGAAGTGTTTATAAAACCGATAGATGGCTCTATGAGTAGAGGGGTCATGCGGATTATTCGTCGACCAACTGAGATCTTGATGTTTCATGTGTATACGAAAACAGTACAACAATTTAGTCGGGTAGAAGAATTATTTAACGTTATCGAGCCTTTCATTGAAACGACCCCACATTTGATACAGGAAGGAATCCGCAGGAAAAAGTACAATGGTAAAAACTTAGAAATTCGAGTATACATGCAAAAAAATGAAAAACAAATTTGGTTTCGAACAGGAATGGTCGCCCGTCTGACTAGTAACGAAGTGATGACAGAAGATTTAGAGGTTAACTTGCGCTTAAGCATTGTGATGAATCGTTTGTATCAAGATCCCACCGAACGAAGGTATATGACAAATCAATTAGGGCGTATTGCTCGAAAGATTGTTGCAACCGTTGAACAGGAGGTGGGGGACTTCGGGGAGCTTGCAGTAGATTTATGCATTGATCAATACGATTCTATAAAACTACTTGAAATCAATGCGAAGCCTGACAACTTATTTTCGCAAATTAGAGCTTATAAACTTCGCTCATTAGCTGGCATCCGTTTGCTTAATTATGCTGCTTCACTTGCTGGATATAAAAATCAAGTATAGAAGGAAACTCGTTCGAGATGATGAGTTACAAGGCAAGGGAGAATGGTGATGAAGAAAACAACACAACAACTTAATTAATAACTTACTAACGAGTAACCAGCAGAGGGAAATCAGTGAGCGGAGAGCTGATGAGTTCATATGAAACAGAAGATGTTGGCTACTTTTCTTTTGAAGAGGTAATGAGTATAATCACATTTGAATATTTTAAAGTGCGAATTATTCGATGTTTAAATGAGGGTGAATACCCTTTTATTCTGAGGAGGTAAGGAAGAAGATGAATTATTGCTAGTCATAAAGTGGTATTTCCATCAGAGAGATTGTTTTTACATCCCATACTGATACTTGCTCTAAGTCTTGAAGTTTGGGATTTACTGCCTGCTAATCTGCGATAAAATATATAAACAGAAAATAATCCTTACACATAAGTGGAGGGTTATTTTCTGTTAGAACAAGGCGATGATTATTACACTTAACACTATAAAAAATTAAGTTTTTGAGAATGAAAAAACAGTGCAAATTCACATTCGAATTGCACTGCGTCTTATTATTTGAATACCCTTCTTGCTTAAGACTGCAATTCCTGTTTATTCAACAAGCCCAAGTGATTTCAAGCCATTATAAATCCCTGAATCTGTTACTTTCGTTGTTTTATGTTTTGCATATTGAAAGAGGTCAGGGTGTCCATTTCCCATCGCAAAGCCTTCGCCAACATAACTAAGCATCTCTTTATCATTCATACCATCTCCAAATGCAATGGACTCGCTTCTAGAAATATTGAGATGCTCTAGTACGTGTTGAATTGCAATTCCTTTATTGACTTGATCTCTAATTACGTCGTAACAATGACGTAATCCATCAACATTTACTTGTGCTAAATGAATGCTCGGTTCCGCCTTTTCATATAGAGCAGGCTCGTTTTCACTTAAATTAAAAAGCGTAATGCCTAGGATTTTATCAATATCATCTTGAGAGAATTGTTCATTTTTTTTCATATGAAACGCTTGAATAAACTCTTTAACAATGGAACTTTCTAATTCAGTAAAAATATTTTTTTCATGCGTGTACATGACGAGCTTATGCTCATTGTCTTTGGCAATCTCTAAAAAATTCTCTACAGTACTTGAGTCCATAGGCGCTTTAAAAATATCCTGGCCTTTATGAATCGCATAGGCACCGTTATAGCCTATGAAGGATTGAATGTTAAGCTCAAGAGCAAGATGGGCTATTTCGTGTAATGGTCTACCAGTAGCAAGAAAAACCTCGATTCCTTTTTGCTTTAGCTCATTAATTGCTAGCTTTGTTGAATCCTCGATCGTGTTATCAGGTCGTAAAATAGTTCCATCAATGTCTAAAAATAAAATTTTGTAATGAGTCATAATCTTCTCCAATGTTTTTATTTTATCGCAATTAATAGGCAGTAAATACCGACTTAAAGTCTTAAGTAGGAAGAGATAAATCGGTAAGACACTACCAGTAAAGGCTAAAACAATCTTACTATTCATCAGTTGAGTATGAAGAAAAATGGACTGATGGAAGCCTCACATTATCGTATAAAGAGATTTTAACATAGAAAATATAGTGAAAGAAAATATTCATACTTTTAAAATGCACTATTAAGGTCATCTTTCAAGAAATGGCATAATTAAAAATGGTGTAGGTGAAAAAATTCTAAGTAAATAATAAAAAATTTTTTTCATATTTGTTTAATAATCTTTTACGTGGATATACTAGTAATCGAAATAATCATCAAAAGTGTTTAGATTTAGGAGGAAATTGTTAATGGCACAAGGAAAAGTAAAATGGTTTAATTCAGAAAAAGGTTTTGGATTTATTGAAGTTGAGGGTGGAGAAGATGTATTTGTCCATTTCTCTTCAATTCAAGGAGAAGGTTATAAAAGCTTAGATGAAGGTCAAGAAGTTACTTTTGATATTGAAGAAGGTAACAGAGGACCACAAGCTGCGAACGTTCAAAAAATATAAAACCCAATAAACCAACTAAACAGGCTCTTTTTAAGAGTCTGTTTTTGCGTTCAACAATAGCGATTAATCAAATAATTCAGAGTTGCGAAATAATTTGATAGATGGTATTCTTGCATAGTTAAATTTTCTATAATATACATTAATAGAATAGTAAGGTTGATAACTCTTGGTTGTGGGATGGCAAGTAATTTCTCACTAAATTCGCGTGTATGTTACGAAGTTTTCTATGTGAAGGAATTCTATATAAGTAGTAACAAATATCTCGAATGAAACGAACAAAAGATACACAGAATATTACTAAATCTTTTACTAGATAGAATCACAAAATGAAATGAGTTGTTTTAGAGAGGAAGATATTATATTCATAAAGTAATCTGTAAAAAGAATATAGTAACAGTAGTTGCTGATAACATGTATTTATCTCAAAATAATGGAAGTAATCTCCTTGAATGAAAATGACATTTGATGTAATGTTCATTCTGTACCTAATTACTTGCAACAAGGGGATGGAAATTTCCTATTGATGTAAGCTATACTATATAAGAATCTACTAAATGGTTAAAGAGAGGAAATGAACATGTCAAAACAACAAATTGGTGTAATCGGTTTAGCTGTAATGGGAAAAAATCTTGCATTAAACATTGAAAGCAGAGGCTATTCAGTTGCTGTATTCAACCGTTCATTTGAAAAAACAGAAGCGTTTTTAAAGAACGAAGCAGAAGGCAAAAACTTTGTTGGTGCAAAAACAATTGAAGAATTTGTTAATTCATTAGAAAAACCACGTAAAATTCTTTTAATGGTTCAAGCAGGAGCGGCAACTGACGCAACGATTGATTCATTAAAACCTTATCTTGAAGAAGGCGACATCTTAATGGATGGCGGAAATACATTCTTCCAAGATACAATTAGACGTAACAAAGAATTAGAATCAACAGGCATTCACTTCATCGGTACTGGTGTTTCAGGTGGAGAAGAAGGAGCTCTTAAAGGACCTTCTATTATGCCAGGTGGACAAAAAGAAGCGTATGAACTAGTGGCGCCAA
>NZ_JAIQUM010000067.1 GCF_020075705.1 Metabacillus rhizolycopersici
GATATCCAAGTTTTCCTTCTTGATATTCTTGAACTACCATAATCTTAAATTCATCACTATATTTAGTCATAAATAAACACCCCAAAAGTTAGATTTCTGACTCTAACTTTTGGGGTGCATCACATTTCAATTGATTTACGAGGGATTTTATCGAGATTTTCGCATTTTGTCCATAGACAATTTTGTTTTTCAACAGTATGTAATAACAGTCATATCACTAAAGATATGACTGTTATTAGGTCGCTTTTGGTTTTAAAATGCGATTTTCGACTATTTTTATTTCCTTTACCGTAATAGGAAGTCAACTTCCGATATAAAAAAGGGGCTATATGGGCATGTGATTCTACCCCAATAAGATTCCAAAGTATTAGATGAATACTATATACAAAACTAGTTAACATAATGAGGGATTATCGGAATTCAATGTATCTAGGAGCCTACACGAACACCCTCCAAATCACTTAGCTGGAGGGTGTTCGTGTTCACATAATCTTTGATGTAGGAAGTTAATTTAAAATATTATCATTAAACTTCGTAACTGTTTTGCTCTTATCAGTAGTATGAGCCAAATAACAGGGATATAAGAAAGATTTTTCTTTCAACCAATTAACTCTCATATCCGTCTACTACTATATCCAATTTCCCTGTTTCCGGGCAGATAACAAGTCCATGGACACTAATATTTTTTGGGAACATCGGATGATTTTTAACCATCCTAACGCTTTGTTCGACACTTTCTTCAACCGATTGAAATCCTGTTAACCAACTTTTGATGTCAATGCCTGCATTGCTTAAAGTTTCCACGACTTCTTTATCTAATCCGGCCTGTTCACATTTTTCTAAGAAAGAATTAGGTTCTAACCCTTTCATCCCACAACCGTGATGGCCAACGATGGCAACTTCCTTTGCCCCAAGCTCGTAAATTGCAACTAATATACTTCGCATCACACTTCCAAACGGGTGTGAAACGATTGCCCCTGCATTTTTGATAAGCTTTACGTCACCATTTTTTAGGTTCATAGCTTGAGGCAATAATTCAACAAGGCGGGTATCCATACATGTAAGAATAACCATTTTTTTATTAGGAAATTTAGTCGTTTCGTATTTTTCATATTCCCTATTTTCAACGAATTGTGTATTGTATCCAAGAATCTCTGAAAGTAATGTCATTTAAATCCCTCCTAATAGTTAATAAAATTATTTCATATCTTTCTTTGATGTTCAATATCTACTAATTCAAGTTGTCCTTGCATATAATCCATAAAAATCTAATCAATCTCGAAGTTATACTTTTTCATGGTACAAGACATGTATATTCTATACAAATCTAGTTAACATAAAGCTTCTTATAGGCATAGTGACAGGGTTCCTGCTTTAGTCTGCAAGATAATTTACATAAAATGTAATTTACGTATCAGATTTTTGAGAGAGATTTATGCTCACAAAGGGAAGTTATTGATAATCTGTTTTTGAGAATAGTTTTGATAACGATAAATCAAAGATTTTTTCATCAGAATAACGAGGAAATCCATTTTATCAAATACATACGTTTTTGATTGTGATCTTTTAGAGCTAATTATGATTTTTATTCACTATAATTGGTATTTATTCTGCGGACTACAACAGCTACCCTGTCATCAAGCCTTATAGGCAATGAAAAAGAGAGCCATACACCATGTATGGCTCTTTCATAACGATTTGAACCCTCTTAAAGTATAAATTTCCCAAAAAAAGTAAATGTAATAATGAACTAGTAATAAAAGGAGAATGGATATGTTTAAGAAAATCTTAGATTTACAAAACGACATATTAGTCCTTTGTGGAATCTACTATGCTATTCGCTTTATCTACACAAAAGAAATATACATACATGTATATGGATACACGGTAAATACGCTTAATTTACTCATACTAACAATTGCAGTGGTTGCAATACATAGAGCAAAGGATAAGGAGACTAGTAAAGAGATAAAATCAATAAAGTAACTGTGATAGACCAAAAATTTTATACTTTCTTTCAAAAAAGCTATCGAATTTGTTTAAACCTGATGGCTTTGGAATATAGCCCAGTGGTTATTATATTTCATTTCGATCTACTTTTCTTTTTGAAACCATTACGAATCATGGAAACAAGTAACATGAACAACGGAATGATCACCATGAAAGGCATGTGAAGAGGATATTGTATAATGTTTAGACCTTCTTCAATATGTTCTGTAAAATCTGAGGCAATCGCCATGGATAAAAAGAGAAGAATAATCCCGGTTGGTAAAACAATTTGTTGATGATTTTTTAACTTGAACAAGTCGACGATTCCGATGACTGCAACATAAAAAAGGATGGATATTTTGAAAAACATAGTAATCAGAAAAGTAAAGACAACAAGAGAATCAAGTCGTTGGATAAACTCGAAAAGGTTGACCTTTCCGATGGTTGATAACAAAGGAAACGTCGCTCTCTCCACTTCTTCAACACCAAGAACAGCGATATCTAAACTTGTTGTATAACTTAAAATAAGTCCACTTGAAATGACGGCAGACAGCCAAACTTTTTTAGCTAATTCGGGCCGATTTAGATATGGAAGCAGCATGGTAAAAACGATCA
The DNA here is from genome assembly GCF_020075705.1 of Metabacillus rhizolycopersici. The sequence continues at coordinate 2,605 of NZ_JAIQUM010000067.1, forward strand.
TTTCTCCGAAAGGGAAAAAAATAAGCAACGGAAAGGCTGTCGTTAAAATGGGTTTCCATCCATTTTCCAAAAAGGGTTGCAAATTATGGAGCTCGACATTACCTGAAAAATAGACGAAAAGATTTCCTGTTAAACCTAATAAAATCAAGATGACAATAAATACTTCTGTTGTTCTCCCCAATACTTCAATCCCTAGATTAAGGACATAACAAATAGCAAGAACTATTAAGATATTGAGCGCTAATAACGGTGTTTCTGTCATTGTCGATGTAAGCAGCAAATCCCCGAAGTCACGCAGATTTCGGGCAGCATCATACAAAAAGTATATTACGTATAATAAACCAATTATCCACCCAACGTATTTACCAAATATTTTCCTAGCATATCCGGTCAACGGCAGATTTGGATATTGGCGAAATAAATAGTAGTAAATGAAAAATAAGACGATTCCACCGCATATCCCTAATAAAATCGCAAGCCAGGCGTCTTTTTTGGCCGTTACTCCATAACTTACGACAAGCGCACTTCCAAGTTCATATATAAACATCATGGCAAATAGTTGAATGACACTAATTTTTGCTTTCTCCACTGTCTAGAAACTCCTTCTTTTCCCAACGATTTAATCCGTACGCTTGTACATCATCTATTTATTCATCCTATCCTACTTTCATATGCTCAATACTTTTAAGGGTTGAGGAATGTATACGTTATACAAATCTAGTTAACATAAAACCAACTTCAGGAAGCTAGCAAACGAAGAAAAAAAGAAGCGAATCCCTTGGTACCACAAGGGATTCGCTGTGTGCTGGGATATCATTCTTATTTTATCCTTTATGCATGATTTTATACAACGTTGATAGATCAACGTTTTAGGCTTCTGAAGAAGCTTTAAAAATGCATAAAAAAGTGGGGTTTTATGCAATCCTTGTTTAACTAAAGGACCCGTTTTTTGTAGGTATAATTTACCTTGTACTTAAGTACTTTAGTTTATTATGAATGAACGGCAGCCAGGGAATTCGTTTTGTTATAGAATTCAACAAAGTTTTTCACAACTGAATCTAAGAATTCAATGGTCGCTTGATCCGTAATTTCACCAGCCTCATCCACTTTTTCATGAATAGAACCAATATATACTTCATTATTGGGTAATAAGATAGGTGACAAGTTGGGATTTGATAAGATTTCTCTTAAATGAATTTGAGCACGAACACTTCCTAATGCACCCATAGAAGAACCTACGATAAATGCAGGTTTGTCTTTGATTTCAAAATCCCCACCACGTGATAACCAGTCGATTGCATTTTTCATTGCACCTGGTATTGAAAAATTATATTCAGGGACTGCAAATAAAACGGCATCTGAATCCTTCACATCCTGTTTAAATTTTTTCGTGTTTGCTGGTACGTCATTTTCAATATCAATTGAATACATTTCAACGTCATTGATTAATACAGGTGTAATATCTAGTTGATTTGCATAACGATTTTTCATAAATTCAACTATCTTTAAGTTGAATGAAGTTGAACTTGTGCTACCTATAATTGCTTTCACTTTAATTGTCATAATGGTCATTCTCCTTTTATATATGATTAATTATTTACTATTTATTGTTGTTTGTCCTTATTCAGTTATTCAATTAATTTGCTCAGTATTGAACAAAGATATCTTACTTTTGGATTGTTTCTTTCTCAATAGGAAACCAACCAGGCACGTCTAATATGAGTTCCCAGAGTGGATCCGGTATAGTGAGAAGGGCTTGATTACTTGGATTAATGGTCGTTTTGATTTCTTTCTCTTTTCCCTGCTCTACTTTTTCTACCCACTGAGGTTCCATAATGAGTTCCCTTCCTAATGCAACAAAAGGAATTCTTGTTTTCTCTAGTGCCTCTATCGCTTGATCTGGTGTATGGATGGAGCCTACTCCAATAATAGGAACTCGATTTCCTACATGCTCTTGAATGAGCTCAACCCGTGAACGATTGCTTTCCACTCCACGGCGGGGCTTAGACCAAAAATCATTTAATGCCATATGAATATAATCCGGTTCTGCGTCAGCTAGCGCATCAAGAAGAATAAAAGTTTCAGCCATCGTGATTCCTGGCGTTTCCGGTTCTTCGGGGGACAGACGGTAGCCAAGGATAAAAGGTTGTTTGGCATGCTCTGCCATGACTCTTTTCACTTCTTCTATGACTGCAAGTGGAAATGCAAGTGGTTTTTCGATGTTTCCGCCCCAGCGATCTGTTCTTGTATTCGAATGAGGGGAAAAAAATTGTTGAATAATATATCCACTCGCACCATGAAGTTCCACCCCATCAAAACCTGCCTCTATGGCACGACGAGTTGCCTCTCCGAAATCCTTAATTAATTGAATGACTTCTTCATCGCTCAAACTACAAGGGGTTTGATCAATACTGTAAAACCCCCGATCAAGAAGAGGAGCCACACTGCTTGCACTGACTGTTTCCCCGTCTGGGATTAAGTGTGGTACAGCTAATCGTCCACCATGATAGAGCTGGATGATGGCTTTTGCTCCTTTTTCTTTTATAGAAGAAGCCACCCTTCGTAAACTTTGAATCATCGTATCTCGATCCGCGGCAAACTGTCCTTCAAATCCTTTTCCATTCTCTTGAACATAAGCACAAGCTGTAATGACCATTCCCGGACCGTTGGAACGTGCCGCATAATAGTCGATCTCTGCATCTGAAGCCGTATCATCCGGATTTGCAGAAAAGGTCGTCATGGGTGCCATGACTATTCGGTTTTTTAATTGTACTCCATTGCGAAAAGTAAATGGTTCGAATAAAGGTTTGTACACTTCTTTCATATGTGATTTCTCCTATGTTGTTTATTCTTGGAAAGTACGATCGATTTCTTGAATTTCTTCTGCTGTTAATTGAACATCTAATGTTTTTAAATTATCGAGTACTTGTTCTGCTCTCTTTGCACCTGGAATCACAACATCAATGGAATCACGTGTTAAATACCAAGCTAAGACGATATGGGCAACGTCTGTTTGTTTAGCATCAGCAATGTTACGTATCTTTTCTACTTTTTCTAAGTTTTGTGCAAATGTTTCTCCTTTTAAATGCGGCATTTGTGAACGAAGGTCATTAAATAACATGTCTTTATTGTATTTACCTGCTAATATGCCAGCTGCTAGAGGGAAGTACGGGATAAATGAAATATTCTGCTCCGCTGTGTATGGGAGTAACTCTTTTTCAGCAGATCGTTGTAATAAGTTATACTCACCTTGATACACATCAACATAACCGTCTTTATTCGCTTCTTTCAACTGTTCAATGGAGAAATTAGATACCCCAATAGCTCTAATTTTGCCTTCATCTTTTAGTTGTTTTAAAATACCAACAGCTTCATCCTTCGGTGTATCATTATCCGGAAAATGGATATAAAATAAATCGATGTAGTCCGTTTGTAGACGTTTTAAACTATCTTCAACGGTTTGTTTTAAAAATGCTGGAGAATTGTCGATAACAACATCTTGTCCAACAAATTTATGCGCAGCTTTTGTTGCTAGAATAACGTCACTACGCTTTCCTGTTTCTTTGATCACTTCTCCGACTAATTCTTCAGAACGCCCTGGTCCATAAATGAATGCTGTATCTAAAAGATTAACCCCATGATTAATCGCTGCCCGTACTAACTCTTTTCCTGCTTCTTCATCTAAATTGGGATATAGATTATGTCCTCCAACAGCGTTTGTTCCAAGTCCAATCGGATTAACGTATATACTTGTTTTTCCCAATTGTGTTTGTTTAGTCAATTTTCATTCTCCTTTTCACACTTTTTATTTTAGAGACAAGTTAAACAATGGATTTCTAAGGACTTTTCAAGTCAAGATCCTACTCTATTTCATTTGTTATTTCTTTACTGCCGTTGATAACCTTGCGTGTTAAGCTTCGCAAAATACTCCTTTTTATACTTTCACTAGGACCGGCTATTGCGACTGCGGCTATTATTTGGTTGTTACGAAACACAGGAGCTGCTATACAACGAACGCCTAAGAATCTCTCTTCGTCATCAATCGCAAACCCTTGTTTTTTAATAACATCTAAATGATGAAAAAATAGTTCTTGATCTATAAATGTATGATCAGTCGCTTGAGTCAAAGAAAGATGAGAAAATAGCTCTTTTCGTTCATTTGGATTTAAATGGGCTAGTATTACTTTTCCTATGGCGCTTTGATGGGCAGGAGAACGATTGCCTATCTCTTCATGAAAAGGTTCTTTGAAAGGAGGTTTAATCATTTGCTGCATGACCAACTTCGTTCCATCTAGTGTTCCTATATACACATTTTCCCCTACACTCATCCCCAAACGATAGGGACTTCGTAATGTAATCCAATCAATGGATGTTTTTCTTTCAGGAACGGAAAGAAACATCACCTGATTCAATTCAAAATATTTGCCCCGTTTCTTGATATAGTCCATGTCTTCCAACGTATTCACTAGCCGAAAAGCCGTCGTCTTCGTTAGCTGAAGCATTTCAGAAATCTCTCTCAACGTTAAAGATCGATTTATTTTCAATAGCTCTAAGATCTGTAGTCCCTTTTTTAATGTGGAAACTTCGTATTTACTCATAAAGTTCACCTCGGCTCTAAAACTATCTTAAACCTCATTCAAAATTTAATTCAACAATGGAGATTTTTGTTCCACTATTTGAAACTTTTTTGATGAAGCTTACTTCCGTAATTATCATGAATTCGTTTGTGTAACAGCACTAGACAAAGAAAAAGACATTATCACGAGCTTCTCCTCAAAGGAAGAAATCATGAGAATGCCAATTACTCTTTTTTCTAAGTTTCTATTTCATTTTGCTTTTCAGATTATCTTATGTTTCCTTACTCTCTAGTTTCACCCAAAACTGAGACCAGTTTTCTATCTCTTTTAAAATAGGTTTTAAAGAAGTCCCTTTTTCTGTTAGTGAGTACTCGATAATAACTGGTGTTTCTGGAATGACATTTCGCTTTACAATTCCTTGATGTTCCAAGTCTTTTAATCGCTCAGACAACACTTTTCCACTGATTCCAACAGAAGATTGGATCGTGCTAAACCGCCCTGAACAGGATAGTAATTGATAGATTATTAAAGCATTCCAACGTTGACTTAAAAGCGAGACTGCTTTTTCAAATCTAGGACAAATAGTAGATTGTTTCATATATTCTTACACCCCTCTATTTATATTATATCACCTAACTATTTGTTATTTAATTTTATTTAACCATATAATTACTTGACAATACATAAGTACCCAAATAAACTTACTTACATAAAGTAACTAAATATTAAACGAAAAGGAGTTAAAAAGTATGAACAAAAATGAAGTAGGGAAAGTTATCTTACGTGTAGTTTTAGGTCTTATTTTCTTCATTCATGGATTATCAAAATTTCAAGGGGGGATAAATAACACTGTTGGGTTCTTTGATAGCATCGGGATTCCAGGATTTATGGCTTATGTTGTTGCATTAATAGAATTAATTGGTGGTATTGCTTTAATTCTAGGAATTGGAACACGAATTGTTTCTGTCTTGTTTGCGGTTATTATGTTAGGTGCCATTTTTACTGCAAAACTTCCTTTAGGACTTCTAGGGAATGGTCAAATGGCAGGATATGAACTTGATCTAGCGCTATTGGCAATGTCCATCTATCTTGCTTTCGCAAATAAGTCTGCATTCTCTTTAGATAACAAGTTTCTTCGTTCTGAATGAATCGAACTCATTAGGAGGAATAAAAATGGGATTTCATAGTAAACCGAATACTTTTGTAGGTCATGTGAAAATTAAGGTGGAAAATTTAGAACGCTCTCTTAAGTATTATCAGGAAGTCATCGGTTTTAACGTTTTAGAACAAACAAAAACAACAGCTAAATTAACGACAGATGGTAAAACCAGTATATTATCACTTGAGCAACCGGAAAATGTTGTACTAAATCAAGGCAGGACAACAGGGTTATATCACTTTGCAATCCTTTTACCTCATCGCTCAGATTTAGCGAATATTGTCTTTCATTTTATCGACAAAGGGATTCGAATTGGCTCATCAGACCATTTAGTTAGTGAAGCTCTCTATTTATCAGATCCAGATGGGAATGGTATTGAAATCTATATAGACCGTGACCCTTCTGATTGGACTTGGAATAACGGTGAGGTAGCAATGACAGTGGATCCGTTAAATTTTGAAGACCTGCTTTCAAACGGAAAACAGGAGAAACCTTGGGAAGGTCTACCTGTTGGTACAGTTATGGGACATATACATTTACATGTATCTGAATTGAAAAAGACTGAGGAATTCTATACGAAGGGACTTGGTTTTGAAGTGGTAAACCGATATGGAGCTCAAGCACTTTTTATCTCTACTGGTAAATACCATCATCATATTGGCTTAAATACCTGGAATGGTGTGGGTGCACCTCCTCCCCCTGCAAATAGTGTTGGACTCGAATCCTTTACACTAATTCTGCCAAATGAGGAAGCTAGAGATCATGTAGTAGCTAACTTAGAGAGTATTGGTGCAACCGTTACAGTAGAAAATGATATTTTTATTACTTTTGATCCTTCCGGGAATCGTATTCAATTAGAGATTTAAATCTATTTACTTTTTAACTGTTTAAGAAAGTAGCTGAGTGCATTAATCCGTTAGTTACGGAGGTAGATCCAATTGTTCGGAAGGAAACTAGTAAGTGAATTGGGGATGTTGTTTTTATAAAGAAAGCATTGATTATTAAAAATAAGGTTGGTGTCAAAATGGGATTTTTAAACAAGTTATTTGGGAATAAAGAACAAAATATAAATACAGAGGAGAATAAAACAATGTCAAAAGTATTATTTATCAAAGCCAATGATCGTCCAGCGGAACAAGCAATTAGTTCGAAAATGTATGAAACATTTGTAAACACTTATAAAGAAGCGAACCCAAATGAGGAAATTACTGAACTAGATCTTTTTAATCTTGATCTTCCATACTTCGGAAATACTGCTATTACAGGAGGATACAAACGTAGCCAGGGTTTAGAGTTAACAGCTGAAGAAGCAAAAGCTGCAGATATCGTTGAACAATACTTAAACCAATTCTTAGATGCTGATAAAGTAGTATTTGCTTTTCCTTTATGGAATTTCACAGTTCCTGCTCCACTAGTAACCTATATTTCTTACCTTTCTCAAGCAGGAAAAACATTCAAATATACAGAACAAGGACCAGTTGGACTAGCTGGTGACAAAAAAGTTGCAGTATTAAGTGCTCGTGGTTCAGATTACTCTTTAGAACCGATGGCTTCTATGGAAATGGCTGTTAATTATGTAACAACTCTCCTTGGTTTCTGGGGCATTACAAGCCCTGAGACAGTGGTTATCGAAGGACATAACCAGTATCCTGATCGCGCACAAGAAATCATTGCAGACGGTTTAGAAAACGTTGCAAAAGTTGCTTCAAAATTCTAATTGAAATGGTTAAGTAAAACCAGCATGCTAATTCATGCTGGTTTTAAAATTGACCTAAGATTGTAATTAATTAATAAATAGTATTTTGTATTATTAAACTAAACCTGTATCGTAGTTGGACAAACAACAGTACCATAACTTTTAATTTATGACACCTTTATATACAAAAAATACTCGATTGCGAGTATCAACAAAGTTCAAATTAAGTATAATTTACCATTGTGCTTTAGTACCTTAATTTATTAGAATTTATACGAAACCCTTTAACTTTTATTCGACAAAATAATGTTTAAACAAGTGGGTTTGTTCTACAAGAAAAGCGACTAGCTAATGCTATTCGCTTTTTTAAGTTATGACACTGTTATTTTTAGGAGATTCATTCTTGAGAATTCTTAAGAATGTGGTCAACTATTCACTACCGCAATGAGAATAGGGAATAAGATAAAGAGGACAATGAGGACGATAGGATAGTAGATGATCCACCCGCACTACCCACACACAGGACAAGAGAAAAAAAAGAGATAGAAGAGAAAGTAAAACATTTGGAATTTATATTTTGAAAATTCAAACCTACAACATTTTTTTACAAGTTAAAACAAATCCAGTTACCATAATCGGCTTTATAGATAATCAAAAAGCCATCAGATTCAGCAGAAACCGATGGCTTTTTCAAAGGTTTTAAGTTCAGAAATTTTCACTAATTCAACTTGGCCTAATGAATCCTTCTTCTTAATCTCACAAGTACCATTATCATATAACCATATAATTTTATACTTTTCTCCTTTAAACATCACACTAGAACCGATAGCCACCGACTGTCCCTCCCCAGATTATATTGCTTTCAAATTATATATAAAGTTCACTTGTTAAAGCTTTGTTAAGGATTTATAACCATTGTAAGCGTTTACTGAAAGTTGTGTAAATAGGTGTTTTATTCACATATAGTTAATATAACCGTAATTATGAAGTAAACAAAAGAGCCAACCAAAGCCTTAGCAAAGGGGTGCTCTTGGTCGTTTTTTCTGGTTTATGCCAAGATTTTATACAATGTCGATACATCAACGTTTTGGGCCTCTGAAGAAGCCTGGAACCCGCATAAAAAAGGGGGGCATGTAACAAAGAACATTAGAAATCAACGATACATAAGTTAGATTTAATTCAATATGGTATTTATGTTCAATTATAGCTTTAAGCTTCCTATAACCATTTCAATAATTAGTCAATTTACAAATTGATTAAATCTTCCATACTTATTTTTATCTTCTTGTCTCCCTTTGACCCAGCGATAATAAATAAAACGAGGGACATTAAAAACTTTTAGAATACTTATGATGGTGCACTTCTTACTTAGTTTCCGTACTAATTTGAAAAAGGATGATATTTTTCCCATTTTGAGGGAAACCCATTCCTTCAGCTTGATTGGTATGGGACACTACCCCTTCTTTTAAAATTTTCCGTAAGCATTTGATTATCAATTCACTTTGATTAATGAAAATTCTTATATATTATTAGGTAACTCGTTAACTCCATTAACTAGTACCCATATACAAATTTCTTAGATAAGACTTTATTGATCGTAAAACATACTTTTTCACGATCATTTGTAGTATGTACGAGGTCATGAGGTTTATCCACTTTTAAAGTATTTTTCATTTCTTGGAGTAATCCGACTTTTTTTCCAATCTGATAATATACTGTCCGAGCTTCTTCACTTAACAGGAAGTAGAAATAATCACAGTAATTGAGGTAAGATTCCCATTTCTCATCCTGTAAAAAATCAGATTTCGATACTTTCACTTCAATGATAACAATGTGCCCGGATTCATTATATCCTACAACGTCAGCACGTTTCCGTTTGGTAATGTTACTTCACTAGCAACAATATACCCTTTATTAAAAAGCCATTTTAAGGCTTTATCTTGTAGTTCTCCATGTCGTTTTAAATCGTATAGGGACAGTGTATTTGTGGCTGCAACGGCTTCAATGAAAGATTGTGGAGAGGTTTTTCTAAGCTGCTGCATTTGTTTCTGAATGCCTTTCCGTTCAGATTCAATTTCTTTTTTCTTTTTATTAATCGCTTCAATAGTGGTCATTAAATCTTCTGCTAACCCCGAAGGTAGACGATAATATGGGCTTAACGGGGTTCCCCATGCGTGATTTCGCTTTTTTTCTTTGTCATAATCCCATTCAGTAGGATAAGGGTTCTTGCGATCCGTTCTTTTGGTGTAATCCTCTGCTAACCCATCAAGATTATTTACAAACCAAACATAATTTGAATCATCATAAGCTAAAATCTCTTTCTTTTTTAAAGACTTCTGCCATCTGGAATCAAGTCGTTTAGCCAAAACTAATTTCTCTTCGTATACCCCAAGATGTTCAACAAAAAAATCTTGAGTGTTTTGGGAATACTGCTTTAAAAACTTGATTTCTTTTTCGACCTTTTTCATTAATTGGTTTGTATTTTCTTCTAATTGCAGCAACTATTTTTCCCTCTTTTGAAGGTACTCACGTTTGCTATTCACATCTTTTTGAAATTCACCTATTCGTTCCCGCTTTTCTTTCAATGCTGTAATGAGTAGTGGCAGTTCTTCTCTTTTTGTTTTTTCGGTGATGGTCGATAAAATTTCTGTCAGCCCTTCCCAATCTTCTTGTTTGAACAGTGGAGCAAGATGAAGGACTTTTAAACCGAGTAACCGAACCTTTTCAAATATTTGAAGGTGTAGATTTTCTTCTGCTTTTTCTAAGATACGAGAATAACGGCTTAACCGTTTGGCATTATCCAAAGAAACCGGAAACATGGTCGGAATGTCCTTTACTTTTGTACCAGATTTTAAAGTATTTAATATTTTTAAACTTATTTCGTCTGTTCCCGTAATAGCCATAAGCTCAACTCCTACTTAAAAGTGTTCGGCACACTTTCATTTTACCTCTTTTCCTCAATCACAAAACAATACTTTTTGTTTTTCTTCTAAAATAGTAAACTTAAGTTAACTAGGTTAACCTATATATAAAATAATATTAATTAGTTAACAAATTAAGGAGTGATAATAAAATGGCCGATAAAACATTTGGTGTAAAGGTAAGTGAAGAACTACACGACAAAGTAAAAGAGTTGATTGAAAGTAGTGGAGATTCTGCAAAAGAATGGTTCGAAAAGGCAGTCGCTATAACCGAACTACAAACCATCAAAGAAGGTGCATCAGATTATAGTCAAGACTTGACCGAGTTAGAAGTACATACGACAAGGATTTACGAGTTGATTTCTAATATGGTTCAGCGATCCATTTACATTAAAGATCATGCCGTCCAGGAAGTAACTAACAAACTAGAACAAAAGGAATCAATTATCGGTGAGTACCAAGAAAAAACAAAAGTGGCCATAGAGGAATTAAAACAGTGCCAAGAATCATTAAAGGCGATCGAGGCAGAAAAAGAAGAATTATCGAAACAATTGGAAGAATCACGTTCCACTAACAAGAATAATCAATTGCTAATATTAGAATACAAAGAGAAAAATGACACGTTAACCGGTTTAGTATCTGAATACAAAGCTCACCAAGAGGAAAATGGAAAGTTGAAAGAACAACTAGCTCAACAAAAAGAACGATATCAGTCACAGGTGAGCGAGATGAACGATACTGTTACTGATAAAATCGAACAAATTAACCAGTTAACCAGATTGAATGGGCAACTCAAGAAAGACCACGCCGTTGAATTAGACAGAATGGCCGAAAAAAACGAATTCGAAAAAGAAAAAGCGTTATACGAAATCAAAAATGAATATAGAGATAAAATTGTTGAAATCAACGAAACTCATAACACTAAAGTTCAGGAACTTTACGACAATATGGATAAAATCAGAAAAGATTATGAAGCTAAAATTGAAAACCTCCAAAAACAAATCGATTCAAAATAACCCAACAAATGATATGTACCATAAGGTTAACCAGTTTTATTTGGTTAACCTTTTTTATCAGTATATAAAGCATCCCTCATTATTTTAGGAGCACTACCTATTTAAATCCTTATCTGCTCACATCACAACAGTTTTCATCGACATCTAGAATCCCATCTAGCCTTACACTCTACATGTTATTTTTTTAGTTCTCCCATAGTCTATTTCCCATACTTCTCCATTGTTTTCTCTATTGATTGATTTACTTTTTTCTCTAAATCTGACCATTTGTATGAATCTAACAATCCAACTTTCTTGAATTCATTTAAAACAAATTCCGTAGCTTTTTCATTGGAAAAACCATTTTGAATTAATTCGTCTTTAACATTATTAAGAGTTTGACTTGTATATTTTATATTATAAGCATACAAATCTCTTATGACTTGACCGTCTTTTTCTCTTTCTTCAATCATTGGATGGTAATCTAATATACTGATTTCTCTATTCCCTACTTGCACAAAAGTATTATCGTTAAACTTTCCTTCTAATTGTTGTTTAGCCAGATCGTGATACCCCATTATAAGCATTTCTGAATTCTCCTTCGTGCCAACGAACAACCCAGTAGTACCTTTATTATTTTGATTAATTTCGTTGCTCTTTTCCATGAACTCATTTCCAAATGTCCGATAATTCTCTTTAATATCTTCTTTATTCATTTCATAATCTCTCCCTTCTATGAATTCATTTCTTATTAATTTAATAATAAAAATGAATTATTTTGTTTTTTCTTCTTTGAATTTGATTTTTTCCTTTTGACTTGCGAAGCGAGCTAGTTCCCCAAAGGGGGATTATTTTTCCCCTTTTGCAAGTAGAACGAAAAACACGCATAGTCAATTGGTCAAGGGTGATTCTAGCCTAAAAGTTTTTTGATGTTGCAAAGCGTCCTTAATCAAAAAACTTTTTGGCCCCTTGACCGATTGACTAGCCTTCTTAGCTTCTAGCCGGAAAGGTTCGGGTGTCCTTCCGGCTGGAAGCTTAGAAGGCTTGCGCTGTTTTACGATTCGGAAGGCAAAAGGGAAAAATATTCAATAAAAGAATCCTTCAGGATTCTTTCCTTTTGGTCTTTTAATCTTTTCAGCTTTTGGATTTTTGATCTTCAGAGTCGGACGGATCGACCGTTAGGCAAATGGAACAGGAACCTACGGGATGTAGGCGTTAGCCGTACAGACCGTGGTTATCGGTCCATTTAGACCGGAGCGAGATGCAATAGAATGTTAGGTTGCGTTTTTTGTAGCCTTACATTCTATTAGCAGACCCTTTAGGGCGCCCCAAAAGATTCAGTTTCTCCGTTTTGTTCTAGCCATCTCCTTCTTCAGCTGGTGTGCTGTGTTCAAGTATCCTTCTTACTTCTTGTTCTGTTTCTGATGACAAAAAAGGAGATTTACCGGGTGAATAATCACGATGAATAAGAGCCTCCATTCAACCTTCATTAAGCTTTTTAATATAGTTTGTAATGGTTTCTCGATGCACATTGAGCAGTTCTGTCACTTGAATGGCATAATACCCTTGCATAATGAGACAGATGACAGCCACTCGTTTCGCCATTGTTGCCTTTTTGATTGATATTTACATCTATGATGACCTTCTAAGACTCTAGATTCATTATGTATGAAATAATAAATTGAAATCTGCCCAACAACTAAAAGGGATTTTTTCAAAAGATAATGAATCTCACCACAAGTTAATTAATTTATGAAAGCTAATGGAATATAAGCAAAAGTTTATTTGATGTTGATTGATTATTTCCTCAAAAAATAAGTTTAAAAGGCTATCTATAGACCAGCAAGCCATCCCTACCCTTGAAACCAGCCTTGTAACTATTTTTATAAGCTTCTATATTGAACTTTATATTCGGAAAAGCAAAATAGATAACGGGTAAATATTTACTGTATAAGAATTCAATTAGAAACCAACATTAGTCACTTTCCCTTTATTTAGGTTGCCCCTGAACACCTTAGAAAAGATTCCACGGCCCTTTTAATCTTGTTTGACGATTTCTTGTATGACTATTGGAGATAGAATGTGCTGTAATTCTTATGCGGAAGGTGTCTGTTCACTGAAGTTGATGGGATTCATTAAAAGACCATCCTTTCTCGTAAATCTCGGAAGTTATTTCTGATTTGCTTGTAGGTAAAGTTGAGTTACTTTGTAAATACTCTGTTCATTCCCCCCGTTAGATTCCATTTCCCTATACATTAATTCCATCTCATAAAGATGCATGTAATAGAAAAAATCAAATGGGCCAAAAAAGACTTCTTCAAGATCTTGAGGATAAAATACATAACCTTTGAATTCCGTTTGCCCTTCTTCCAATCTAGCTCTAATTCTTTTATTTCCATCTGCACAAATAAAGGCCTTTTCAACTCCAAATATCCTCACAAAGAAAGGAAAACGCTGATCTTCTAATTTATCTTTAATAACAAGTGTTGTAGGGTCTATATACAGATGGTTTAGATTTACACGTTCGATTGATAAAAGATTCCTATTTTTGATTTCTTTCATTTTTTCTATATCAAAATGTAAATAATAGGATCCAAAATCAGTAATATGTTCAAATGTAAACATTTCAAAGTCCTTATCTGGTATTAACATTTGATTTTTGATTCTTTGCATAATTGGATTAGAGTCTGGGAACTTTTTTATATAATCTTTTACCTCTTTATCTAGATTAAGAAAAGTAGTAAGCCAGAATTGTTTCCACTTCGAAAAAAAAGATAAATGTCCAAATAACTTCTCTAAAGAATCAAAATATCTTTCAAAATCGAATTCTACATATTGAACAGGGGTTGTAGGTGTAAATGTTACAGGCATATGAAAACACTCCTTTTATTCTCGTCCAGTCAGTTGACCAATAAATTCAACATCATCAACCTTCCAACCTTTCTCCCTGACATAAATCAGTGACGTTTTGACAATAACAGTCTCTGTATTAGCAACACCGTTAAATTCCGTAGTAAGTTTAAACTCATTAAAAAAATCTGCTTCTGTTTTCGAGTCTTGATATTCAAAAGGTTTCAATCCTACCATTGAGGATTGAACTGATTGCTCCGTATTGGGAAGATCCGTCCCTGAAGGATGAGTTGCCTTATATCCCTGATCGGTCATGAAGGGTTTGATATTTTCATATCGTTCAGCAGTCGTTTGATAGGTGAAGAAGCTTTGAAGGAACTCTCGATTGACCTTTAGTGCATCAGTGTTCTGAATAGAAGATAGAGATTCAATTTTCTCTTCATAGTTTCTTTGATTGGCCCTGACCTCTTGTAATTGTGTTCGTAAGCTAAAAATATACATGATGACCAAAACAGCCCCGACGAATCCAATCATTAATAAAATGTACTGTTTCTTTTTATTCGGTTCCATACCTTCACCTCCATTACTGAGCCCTTCTAAAGCCTAAAAAGGGATATAAGTTCTTCCATTCTTCAACTGAAGAATAGGAAGTACCATTACTACCATTAGCATTAATAAACTTTCCGTCTCCAACATACATGCCCACATGTGACGCTCCTGGCTTATAAGTAGAAAAGAACACTAAGTCACCTGGTTTTATCTGATCTTCAGGAATTGGAACAGTTTTGTTGTATTGAGATTGAGCTGTCCCATACATATCGATACCAATTTGTGCAAAAGCATATTCTAATAACCCTGAACAATCAAAGCCTCCTGCAGCTGGTGTCCTTCCTCCCCACACATAAGGTAGGCCAAGGAATTCCTTCATGATGTTATGAACTTCTTCCACATTAAATAATTGGGTACCATCACCTGTTACAATGACGCCTTCGCTTTCAACGTTATAGTAGCGAAGCACATGATCAACATACTCTACATCACCGTACCTAGACCAACCTAATTTAGAAGCCATCATCTGACTAAACTGGATGGCTACCTCTTTGGAATATCCTCCACGTTCTATTGCATATCCAATAAATCCATTCCCGAAATTGTAAGCTTGTAAAGCTAAGTGAATATCGCCTTTAGCCTGCTTCATCACTTCTGCAAAGTATTTCACACCAATTTGAATGGAATATTCAGGATCCATAATTGCCCCAGCTGGAAGTCCAATAGACTCAGAAGATTGCATAACATCTAAATGCCTTCCACCAGATTCTTGTTGAATAAGAGCCATGAGAAGTCCGACATATTCACCTACCCCATTGTCCTCTGCATATTTCCGTATAAGAGATTCGTATCGTAATACTTCAGCTGATACTTGCGCCGTTCCTCCAGCCCCTTCTGTCGACATACCTGATTCAAACTGATTCTCACCACCCAAGCTCATGGAAATAAACAAAGCTAATCCGAAAATAGATATGAGAAGAAGGAAGATACCTGCAATAATCCAAGTGAGGGGGTTTTTAAGAATGGCAATAGTTCCAACTGTTTTTGCACCTTTCTTCAGAATCCCTTCCATACTCCCTCCTTTCTGAAGGCGATTTTGACGCAATAATTAAGCCATTTTGTTCATGAAACGAATGATCATTGCACCAGAATGCTCCTCACCAACATCATTTTCGTTTTTTATCCTCCTTCTCTTTTGATTTCCTGCTTTCTGATCTTTTGACCGTTTCAGTAGAATGGTTGTTTTTCTTTGCATTGAGTTTTTGTTGTACTTCCCATTGAGTGAGGTGTTTGCCTTGTTCCCTTGTAGCCGCCACCTCATTACGGCTTTCTTTTCTCTCTGATGACTTTCGATGAGGGGATGGTTGATAATTTGCTGCATCTGCTGTTCCTTGACTAGAAGGCTTAATCCCTTCGCTTCCTCTACCCTCTGTCTGTTTAGTTGAACCAGGGTTCCTAGCTTCCGAAACAGATCGATTAGAATTTCGAGATGATTGACTAGAGTTATTATTTTTCGCAGCTGCTATCTCATTTTCCATTCTTCCAGACGGCTTACGGTGAGGGGATGATTGATAATTTGCTGTATCTGTTGTTGGTTGAGTAGAAGGCTTAACCTCTTCATTTCTTCTACCTTCTGACTGTTTAGTGGCACTAGAGTTTCGAGCTTCTGAAACAGGTTGGTTAGAATTTCGAGATGATTGACTAGGAGCATTTCGTTTCCCAGCACCTTCTCCTTTTTCGCTTTTATAATCATCTAGATTCACAATTGCAGCTCCAGCATTTCTAGACGCTGATCGTGTGGTTGCTTCTGATGCTACCCCTGCATTTGTATTTTTTGATCCTTTTCCAGTTTCTTGTTGTTCTTGAACTTGTTTCTGTCCTGATGTCCCTTGCATTTGGGGTGTATTTTCCCCAACCGCTTTTCGGTGTTCAGATCGTTCAACTGATACTGCTGCATCATTGGAAAAGGTTCTTCGGCCTGCGCCTTCTCTGTTTGATAGAAACTCTTCTTGACGTTTTTTTCGTTGATGGTTTTTATACGCTTTACCCACCATCCTTTTAGCACCTTTGAAACCTTTTTCGCCAGCATCACCCATTTTGTCAAATGAATTTGTTGTAACTCTCTCAACCGCTTGCTGACCTTGAAGCATGCCAGCTGAAGCAACCTCAAATATTTCATGGCGATATTTGAATAGCCCCCACATAGTAATACAAATTAGGAAGACCACAAACGCATATCCTTCTACACCGTTAGTGACTTTGACTGATTCATACAGTAATGTAACAATCCCTGTAATAACAGCAATTAAAAGAACTAGTCCAGCTTTCATAAGCAGCACACCCACTATCTTCTTCGCGTGATTCAATGCGCTTTCGCTATAAGAAGGGATTAATGAAAGAACAAGTGGAATAGCTGTAAAAATCACTAATGCCAAAAACCATACTTGAAGCAAAAACTTAAAGATTCCTAATAACAAGACTGGAATTGAAAGAGCTATAGTAGAAATGATTGTGATAATGAGATATCCGAACCGTTCTCCACTAAATTCCGGCGACATTTGCTTGTTATCAAAGTTAGAAACTTCTTTTTTAACAATTGCTTCTCTTTGTTCTTGTCCTTCTGCTGAATATGGTTTAATTTTCAATAGGTTATCAACTCGATTAGGATTTTCGCTAATAACATCAGCCTCTTTTGTTGAGCCATAATTCAAGAGCAAATACGGACGTTTGACCATAAGATTAAATAGTTGATTTTCTAGTACTGCAATTCCTTCCTTGGGATTATACGCTGCATTGCTGTCGAATTCATCGGAACTAATAAGTACATTTGCCGAGCTGGCAATTCCTTCGAGTTCCGCCCCTCTGTCATTCAACCATTTTATATTTCCTGTCGTATCAGAATAAAACCAAAAAGTGAGAACCATGATAATCAAAGCACTAGTGATTGCTTTTACCGCATGACCAACTTGTTGATTCACGAAATAACGCCAAGCTGCTGTTCCTCCCACAAAGATGACAAACAAGGACAAGAAGGTTCCAGACATAATCTCATAGATTCGTTCACTCATAATTCCAGCTTCATTCACAATGCTACTAATTAAATCAAAAGACATTAATTGATTAACAGAATAAAGGGTAAAACTAGTGACTGTTTTATTAAATCCCCACATTCCTTGATTTATGGCATGTAACGCATTATCTGCAGCATTTTTAAGGCCGTCCCCAATATCTGCTTCCATCTTGTAATGATCGAGGGGATATTCCTTACTTTCTAGGATCACACGTCCAACAGTTTCTTCTTTTTTCTCAACAGTGGTTGCTGCATCTTCCGCTAATGACGCAGTTGGCAAAATAACAATCAGCATCATGATAAAAATGAGCATACCCTGTTTCAGGAATTTCATCGAATCCCTCCTTATTTACAGTTGATACATGCTGCTCGTTCAAATTCCCCAGAAACTTCCTCCCGTACAATATCCAAGCTCTGACTAGTATCTACTTTCCATTCGTCACTTTTTTTACGAAAAAGGATATTATCCTCAACTAAATTTTCACCATTAGGATTTTTGAAATCTGCAAAAACATAATACTGTTCCAATTCTTTGTCATGGTAAATTTCAAAACGAATATCTTCATACTTCAATCCTGAATTGATTTTTTTATCTCCTTTATAAGCTTCATAAGAGCCCTCTTCATAAATAAATCCTTGTTGTTTTTCATAATCACGATCATAGTTTGCTTTTTCCCACTCATATGCGATTTTTGCAATATCTTCAGGTGAATTTCCTTTCTCCTGAGAAACACTCTGATTGCACCCAGCTAACAGTGCAATCAAAGCGACTAAAGAGATTAATAGTTTTTCCATTAAATAAACGCCTCCTCGTTTTCTGCTCTACCTCGATCATTTTCTTTTGTGTTGAAGGCACTTATCCACTCATCAAACAACACATCCGTTTGAATTTTTGCAGTTCGCCCATACATATCTTCAACGATGCACTGACCTTCCGTCAGGTTTTTCAGCATATCCCGATTGGCTTTGTTATCTTCCATTCCGAGAAACTCAATAATATTTCCTGCTTCTTCAGTTGTCTTCGCTTTAAAAGCAAACTTTGTGCCAATATTTTCTTTGATTTGTGGCTTGTTATATTCATAAGTAGACTGTGTGATGATATAAACCGCTGATCGTAAAGAACGTCCAGTACGCAATAGTTCGTTAATAAGCCGATCACCAGCCCCTGTATTCATAAGCATCCATGCCTCTTCAAAAATCGTTAATTTCACGACTGAATCATCACGGGCAAACTTTGTAGCGAATTTAGCCAATGGCTGCATCAAAGCAACCGCAATGTGTTCATCTCGCGTAGAAGCCTTTTCTCCCTCTTCTGGAAGGTTCAAATTTTGGATCTGCAAAATATTCACTTGCTCATGAAGGCTAATCCCTTCAACATTGCCATCTGAAAACATTAATTTGGCAACACCATTTGTACCAACCTCATAAAGAAGGTCTCCAACATTTTTTACATCCTGATCCTCGGACGCTTGCAAATAACGAACAACCTTTAAAAGACCTGGCTTCTTTTCTTGATTAAGAACATGACGGACACCCTTATAAATGGCCGTTTTGACATTTCGCTCGTTCGATTGAAGCTCTGATAGATATTCAAGAACCCCAACCGCTGCATCTTGTGCTTCTTCCCCTTCAAGAAATGTAAGGGGGTCGAGCTTCCCTGCATCCTTCTTCTCACTCGATAAAGTGATATAGTTGAAACTTTCAATCAACTCTTTAAAAAAAGGCGCTGTACGCTCCAATTCAGGTGTAAGAGCTTGTTTGAATTTCTTTTCGACTTCATTTTTTGGATCCGTCATCAGAACTTTGGCTCCAAAAAAGACCGAATTAAGTAATATATCTTTTAATAGATACGATTTCCCCATCCCGGTTGGTCCCGAAATAGTGACATGTGGTGATGAGTACTTAGAACCCTTTAATCCTAGATGCGCTAAGAATGGATGATAGAAAACAAGAGATTGAGAGCTTTCAATACTTTCACCCTCATGTGAGATATTTTTTCCGAGATAAAATCCGACGGTATTTCCAATTTTTCGTGTAAGAGAAAAAAGTGATTCAGCAAACGATTCAGGTGTTAAAATTTGTTCCCAATCTTCTGCGATAATCTTTGCTGCGGGTAATGATTGATGAAATAAAAGGAGTTGATCTGCTAACGGCTGCACAAGTTCGATTTGCTGGTCTTTAAAATCGATTTTGAGCCTTCTGGCTCTTTTTCGGACCTCTTCCCTTGTTTGACCGTAAACAACAAAATTGATGTGGGTTCTGAGGAGTGGTTTACCCTGATTTTTGATTTGATTTTCTAATTCATGTAACAGCTCACGCCCTGTATTAATTAAGCTGTCATCGTCTTCGTTCGCTTCAATGAGTTGAGCATCTTGGTCACGAAAACGTTTTTTAATGATATTCGTTCGGTTTTCATCATCCTTTTTGGTCTTATAGATTGTGCGCATATTGACTTCTACAGGAAAATGATAAGACTGGAAGAAATATGCCCATTCTTTATAACTTAAATCAATAGGGAATTCGGAAACTGGAAGAAAAGCACACCACGATTCATGATCTAATTGTTTAATATTTAGATAGCCTGCTTTTCCTGGGTCGAGAATGCCCTCGGTAAGACTATAAACACTTCCCTCACCATCAGGTTGTCCCTGTCCCCTTACAAACTGATGACGAATAATATAACGCAACTCTTTCTCTTTTAAACGATACGCCCCCAAATACTGATTAAGGGTAGTAAAAGCATCTTCTTCGGATTCTTTAAACATACTGGCAGTCAACTCATCAACTTCGTTTCCACCAAAACCCGCAAGCTTTTGTAAATAACGATTCATGCTCTTAAAAGAAGAAGAAAACGTACTTATGATGTTTTCATCTAACTCTCTTCGTTTCAATTTCACTCCAATAAAAAACTTATATTCTACAACATTTTCAGCCTCTTCTCGCAAAATCTCTTTTGCCCGTTCAGCGTAATATCTTCCTATCTCAGCGTATTTTCCTTCATACTGTTCTTGAAGGCTATCCATACGCTTATCAATATCAACAGGGATAGGGACAATTTTATAATCAATTTCTTCAAAGGTTGATAATTGCCAACCAAGTCTTTGAAGACCATTCACTAAATTATTTTCAGCTTCCTGTTCATTCACGCCTACCGTATTTTCCTGTAACCGATAATAGGACCAAGCTTCGTGATCATGTGTGTAAATAACATTTTCTTTATAAGATTGAATTGGAAACTGTATCATGTATCCACCACCTAATTGAATCGCTCATAAGACTGTGCTTTCTTCATTTGTAGCTGGTAAACAGGTTTATGGCTGCTATAACTAAAACGCTTGTTATAAAGATATTGGAAATACCCGATAAAGAAACGATCTAGTCGCTTACCATCCAGTTTGCTTCTACAAATCGCTCCAGCGATCATCCACGGCAACACGGCATAAAATGCTAGCTGTAAAGCTGTCGGTAAAAGTTGATTAATGCTTCCTCTAAAAAGAAAGAAAAGCCCAAAAATCAAAACAGCCACAATGATCTGCCTGATTTCAATTCCTTTCGAAAAGACGAGAGATTTCTCACCTTTCCCAATTTTCCAAATTTTCAAGGGGTACTTAAAGAACTTTCGGTAGCTATAAGCTGCTGACCTCAATTAAGCCCACCACTTTTAACTTGATTCCAAAGAGCTGTTGCCAGGCTTTCAAATTCTCCTGGGTTAGCAACAATGACGTAACAAACAACCGCAAAGACGAAGCTAGAGAAAAATTGTCCCCAACGTTGCGATATGAATGCTCTGACAATCATGACAATCATGATAATAAACAAAACAGCTGCGACTTGGGCAGAAACATAATCTGTAAGACCTGTTATATCTGGCATTTAAATCATCCTCCTAAAGTGTGTTTTAATTCTTGAACATAAAATTTATTGTTCTCTTTGCTCACTACAAGGGTAAATGGATGTTTCGTTTGCAAGCCTGTACTGGCCTCCTGTAAGAGCACAAGCGTCTTCACAAGGTATTGCCCTTCTTTCTCTCCATCATAAACCACAAAGTCTTCTAATCCCTTATACTCATAATGATCTTTAAGAGATTCAGGATTTTCCATCAAATAAGACATTTCCTCAATCGAATTTGTCGTATACGAAGTGAAAAACTGAGTAGCAAATTGTTTTAATTCATCTTGGGCTTGTACATTCTTTTTCGCTTGATCCGTTTGATTTTGAACAGCTGCTAGTCGTGTTTCGCTCGGAAGATCCTGATAATAAGGCTGTTCAATGACATTAAAGGAATTTCCGTCTGTACCTAACCTAACGACAATCATTTGCTCTTTCCTACCCAACGATTCGTCTGCCGTTGTGACTTTTTCTTCATCTTCCCCTTCTACTTGTTCTTTTTTCTCAACAACGTTAAAAAGCTCATAATCTATATGAAACACATAACTACCTGCATCCTCGTTAACGTCCTTCACATCATATAAGCTAGCACTCTTCAAAACTCGTTTTCCTTGAAACTCTGAAAGATTTTCTAACTTTCCAACATTTAACCCTTCAGCAAGAAAGCTTTGGAGCGCTTTAACACGTTCTTCTCGCTGTTTTTCGTCATTAGGTATGTTGATATACGCCTCAATAAATTTATTCGCATACGTTTCACCAGCAGGCGAATTAGCAAAACCGATTTCATTTAAGCTCGCAATCTGCGATGTGGCTTCATCCTGATAAACGTTTACTTTTTCATTTAAAAAACCAGTTCGAGCCCATGTTTGGAAAGTGAAAAAGATGACCCCAAATAATACAAGCCAAAAAGCGATTGAAAATGCCATTCGACCATTAAAACGGGATGATTTCAAACGCCTATCATCTTTCAAAACTTTCTTCCTGCCTTGATCTACGTTCTTTCTCAGACCATCCCTCAACTTGACGAAGAAATTCATTTAATCCCTCCTAGGTCTAACGCATTTCGAACATACACACGACGGAAATAAGTATCACTATCTTCTTCCTCTACCATCTTTCGATTGATGAAGATTTCACCGATTTGGAGATTTTTAATTTCGCTTGGATTCGCTTTAAATCGGTCCACATCACGAACTGTTCCCATACTAGATTCATAACGTATTTGCGGATATTTCTTCTCAATTTGCTGTGTAATTTCTCGGTCAGAATACGTTCCAAATACTTTAGCTATTCGCTCTGCATCCTTTGAGGAATTCACACGGCCAGTAGCGATAATGTTACAGTTAGAGATAATTTGTTCTGTCATAATCGGGTCAATGGCATCAATATCAGATAATGTTTGAGTAGAAATAATACATTCAAAGCCTGCAGAACGTGATTTATTAACAATATCGACAATCCTGCGATCTCCATAAGCAGAAAATTCATCGTATACACCAAAAATAGATTTGCGCCCCTTCGCCTGCCTGTAAGCCACCAAACTATTAACATCTAGAATAATCATCTTTCCAATCTTTTTAATGTAATCGGCATATCGACTTCCAGAAATACTGAAGATAACGACATCGTTGTTATCCGTAATTTTTTGAAGGTCTATCCCTTTCTCACTCTCGACAAACAAATGCCCAAGATCGGATTCTAATAACTCTCCTAGCTGCATCTTCAATCGAGTAAGACAACCCTCTACGATTTCTTCAGGAAATTCATCATCTAAAATCTTCTTAATACGTTGCATACCTTCTTGAAGTTTTGTAACAGACCGTTTTCGAGTTTCCACAACCGTTTTTTTGATTGTTTCTGTCTTTGGTTCTGCTGAAGCAATGAATCCGCTTAAATCGTCATCCTGAGACGCTAAAGTAGCATTCCCTACCACAACTTTTTCCTCTACTTCAACTTCAATTTCTTCTTCAATCTCTACCTCTATGCTGTGTTCCTTGAAAAACTCGTTCATAGACTTTACATTGGTTAACCTTGCGATTGTTTTAATTTCTCTTGGCACACCTGCTTCATCGATCAGTTTGACTACCAGTTGTAAGTATCGGGAAGCAATATCCGTATAATAAGCTCCGTCCCCTTCACTCGAAAAACTGAAAAGTGACATCAGCTTATCTCGTGTTTCAGTAGGTGTTCCATTCTTAATCGGGTTATACGTTAAATCATCCATTTCAGAAAACAGATAAACGTTCCTTCCATATGCTTCACACAAAGCTTTAAATTCAAGCATAGACTTTCGTTCACCCTTACCATCCATGAAAATAATAGGCTTTTCCTGTTGTAAAGCTGACTCCATTAATGAAGCAATTAACGTCGTCTTTCCTGTACCGGTTCCTCCAGTAGCAAGCATGTGATAGTTTAGTTCTTTTGATTCAAGCGCTACACGCTCTTTAAAGTCTGTGTAACCAACAAACACTTCTTTTGAAGGCTTGTCACGATACTTTTTTTGCTTCTTGTCCAAAAACTTAACCCGATTTTTACGAAATGCTTTATATTTCTGCTCTGCCTTTTGTTTTTGCACTTCACCAGCTTTAGTAGTAACTCTCTTTTTCCAAAAAAACTTAGCAAATATAAAAAATCCAAACGAAAATAATAACGCTAATCCTGCTAACACCCCATATGAAGACGCAGTAGACTCTATTGAATCACCATCATTTAATAACCGCTCAACGCCTGTTGACATATATGGGACATTCATTTCTGAAATTAAGCCAAAATAAGTAAGAAGTGTCCCCGCTTGAAAATGCCAAAATAAAATAACAAATCCAACGCAAAGCGCAACATAAGAAATCCACTCACGCTTAAATAGTTGAATAACCGCAAAAATCAACATTCCCACTAAAGCTGGAAGAAAAAAGATGATTCCGATCATCCCAACTAAACCATACATTACAATCTCACCGACCATACGATCAGTTTCAGTTTGTTGTGGCTCCTGCTGGTTCTTCATCATTGGATCCACTTGGCATCACCTCTTCCCAACGTTCGTCTACTATAACCGAAGGGATTTTTCGAACCGAAATTTTATTCGCATTAATTAATCGTTGCTTTGCTTCATTGACCACATTGTGTATTTTCACATCATCTGCAAAATAAATAACCTGATCATATGAAAAAGGTTGATCTTCCAGGCGTTCATTTGATAGCAATTCCTCAAAGAGCTTAAACTTTTCATCATAACGTTTTCGCTCTTTTTTATTCAGCTCCAACTCTACCCAGGTAGTCGTAACTTTCCCATCGGCTGATTTAAAAAAGAATACAACATCAGGTATTCGATCCCGTTTCGCATTATAGGCTTTTAATTTACTTTGATTATCTCCCTGGCCAATCATCGAATGACGTATTTCTCTTTCAGTCCGATATTTAAATTCAACACCTTGATTCTCTGCTTGAAACTCATAAAAAAGAATCAAATCTGTTATCAGAAGATCATGCTGCATAGTATAAATCGAGGCTTTCGTTGGAACAGTAGCATTGACATTCGTTAATTTCCTAGCTTCAATTGTCCCCAAATAAACACCAACTTTATGAGCAATTCGCTCATGTCTTACAAGCTTTTTACCTTCTAATTTTCTTAGTCTTCGATAAACACGATGAATATTTGGTTCACGAAATTTCAACATGATGTGCTTTGCCGTAACCATTCCATTCCTCAAAATAAACGTGAGATACTCCAAATCTTTTTCTTTTAACGAAGTATACTTCAACATTCAATACATCATCCTTTTCTAGCAAATATAGGAACCACTCTCCCTTTTAAAAGTTTACCAGAATAGTAGCAAATAGCATAAACAAAAAGTGCAATAATAACCGTAAATAAGAACACAACTAATTTAAGGGTTTTACCAGTAATCCAAAACAATACTCCGCAAACAAAAAACAGTAACCCAACGTAAGATGTAATCCATTTATTTACCATCAAAAACACTACACCACCCTTAAATATTCAAATGATTTCATTGAATATTTATACATAAAATACACTATTCACCTTATTCTAATATCTCTCCTATTTTTAAAGTCCCTTGACCTTGAACTATCCCTTGACCTTGAACTTATCCCTTGACCTTGAACTATCCCTTGACCTTGAACTTATCCCTTGACCTTGAACTTATCCCTTGACCTTGAACTTATCCCTTGACCTTGAACTTATCCCTTGACCTTGAACTTATCCCTTGACCTTGAACTTATCCCTTGACCT
>NZ_JAIQUM010000068.1 GCF_020075705.1 Metabacillus rhizolycopersici
TTGGCGCCACTAGTTCATACGCTTCTTTTTGTCCACCTGGCATAATAGAAGGTCCTTTAAGAGCTCCTTCTTCTCCACCTGAAACACCAGTACCGATGAAGTGAATGCCTGTTGATTCTAATTCTTTATTACGTCTAATTGTATCTTGGAAGAATGTATTTCCTCCATCCATTAAGATGTCGCCCTCTTCAAGATATGGCTTTAATGAATCAATCGTTGCGTCAGTTGCCGCTCCTGCTTGAACCATTAAAAGAATTTTACGTGGCTTTTCTAATGAATTAACAAATTCTTCAATTGTTTTTCCACCAACAAAGTTTTTGCCTTCTGCTTCGTTCTTTAAAAACGCTTCTGTTTTTTCATATGAACGGTTGAATACAGCCACTGAATAGCCTCTGCTTTCAATGTTTAATGCAAGATTTTTTCCCATTACGGCTAAACCGATTACACCGATTTGTTGTTTTGACATGTTCATTTCCTCCCTAGTATTTATTAATAACCATTTTAAATGCTTACACTTATCATTTAAAATGGTTATTATTAAAATGGTTTAAAAATCTAATTTTATGTGACTTTATGCACGTAGCAAGCACTAATGAAGTTACGTTTCTTAACTTCACTAGCCTTTCTTAAGAAAATACTACGAATTTCAAGGTATAATTAATTTGTTTTGTAAACGAATTAATTATGAGTAGAATATCATTTTGTTGAATGTTTCGTCAACTTAAAATTCAATTATTAATTCAAACTGATCTAACTATAATTAACAAGAAGTTCTAATCTCTTGGGAAGCATAGATTAAATCTTGAATAGACATACTAGAAGCAACATTCATTATTCTAAAATAAATTATTTTCGACTTAAGAATCAATTTTTGTTATATATCTCCTTCAACGAGAAAACGATTATTGATTTGGATAGATGGACTTTTCAAACATTTCATACATTTTTCATTTTGTAGGGCTGGCAAAACGTTAATCATTTAGGATAATCACCATCCCTTTAACAAAATAAAGCCAGACTTCCGTCAGTAAGGTTTCTTTATCTTCTACTGACAGCTAGCAAGAATTACCTTAAATTTTGCTAGCAGTTATCCCTCACCTCTCTTGTTTGTTTCTCTAGACTTGTGAGATAGGGGTTTTATTGCGCATTAAGATTGGACCAAACGGCAGCTAAACATGGAGTAAACTTCACCAATAATGATGAAATTGCCTTCATTTTCATAAGCTAAAACCCCGAATAGTCTCGATCTATCAAAGTTAAATTATAGGTGTAGAAAATGTTAGGAAGTTCATTTCTCCAAGTAATCTGTCAACAACAAATTGATAAAAACTTATAAAAATCGACAAAAAACGTAATTGACGAAATATGTCGAGGGTGTTATTCTAAAAATGTCTTAATTGATTTGTTTTATGAACTAATTAATTAAAAGTAACCGTTAACACCCTTATTAACGTCTTGGCTAATTTTAAAGACTTTCTATTTTTAGGTGATTTTGAAAAGGATTACACTTGGAAAAGAACAATTTCGACGGTAAAGAAAGGACTGGTTATTTAACCAAATCTTTAATTTTGTAAGCGAATTAAAAAAAGAATTACACATAGCTTTCTTTTCTAATCATTTTCTTAAGTAGAAAAAAGGAGGATTTTTTTATGGGAGCACCAGCATTAGAGAATACTGCTTCACCGGATACTGGTACCAAAAAACTAAGTTTAAAAGAAAAAGTTTCTTACGGTCTTGGGGATGTTGGAAACGGTCTCATGTTTGATATGGGGCAACTGTATCTTCTTAAATTTTACACAGATATTTTAGGGATTTCTGCCTTTTGGGGAGGTATGGTGTTCTTAATCTCCAAAGTTTTCGATGCGTTTGCAGATGCAAGTGTTGGAGCTTATGTAGATTCTAGAACGAAAATTGGCAAACGTGGAAAGTTCCGACCATTTATTTTATGGGGATCGATTCCATTAGCAATTATGACGATTGTATCGTTTTTATCACCAGACTTTTCTGATAGTGGTAAAATAATATGGGCGTTTGCTACTTATATGCTTTTTGGACTAGCATATGCAATTGTTAACATTCCTTATGGGTCTCTATCTGCTTCAATGACGCAAGATCCAGTGGACCGTGCATCACTCGGATCATTTAGAGCGATTGGTAGCCAAACGGCTCTTTTCATTTCAGGGATCGTAGTTATTCCTATCGTACTACAATTTGAAAGTCAAGAATTAGGGTACATCGTTGCCATTTCTCTTATGGCGATACTTGGTGTGGTCTTCCACTTTATTTGTTATCGTAATACACGTGAAAATATTATTAGAGAGCCAAAAAAGGAAAAGATTCCGCTTTCTATTCTTTTTAAATCATTGCTTTCAAACAGACCGCTTATTGTGCTTTGTTTAGCAGCACTGTTCATGATTGCTGCAACAAACCTGCGTACTGCCGTTCAATTGTATTACTTGGAGTATAATTTAAATAATCCAGGTCTTATGGCCATCCTTACATTCTTAAGTATTGGGCTTGCGATTATCGGTTCAATGTGTATACCAGCACTTGTTAAAAGGATTGGTAAGAAGAATACATTTATTCTAGGATTACTCATTGGTATCGTCGCTGATATTATCAATTTTATGTTACCTACTGATGTAACAACATTCTTAATTACGTTTTCAATCGGAAGTTTTGGACTGGCATTTGCACTTGGTCTACCATGGGTAATGATTGCTGATGCAGTGGATTATCATGAGTGGAATTCTGGAGAACGTACTGAAGGGGTCGTATATTCTTCCTACAGCTTCTTCCGAAAACTTGCCCAAGCGCTTGCTGGTTTTATTCCAGGGGTTGCACTAGGTATAATTGGATATGTACCAAATGTACAACAAACTGCTGAAACACTAGTTGGTCTTAAAGGACTAATGTTCCTTGCACCTGCTGGACTAAACATTCTGGGGCTGATTATTTTATTCTTCTTCTATAATTTAACTGAAGATTTATACAAAAAAATTGTCGCAGATTTGAAAGAAAGAAATGCAGATAAAAATCCAGATATAGCTTAATTAAATACAAAAAATCCGGACTTTATACGTAAGTCCGGATTTTTTGTATGATGAAAAATTTTAGATTCATTTTTAGTGTTCTCATTTATTACGTACTTCATTTAACGTTTGCAGAAATCTTTGACTACTTACACAGCTCCCTCTTGATTTCCCCTTTTTGAAAGTATGGAATTATGTGTAAAATAACTCACCACCACAAATGTAATGAGTGATAAGAAAATCGGTAAAACAACGGTATGCATACCAAATGCATTTGGCAAAAGGCGGTCAAATAAAATATAGGAACCCATTCCAATGATCATGGATGATATGGCACCATATTTGTTTCCTTTGCTCCAATAAAGACCAAATACAACTGGCCAAATGAATACTGATTCTAAACCACCAAATGAAAATAGATTTAACCAAATCAGTAAGTCTGGTGGGCTTAGTGCAAACAACGCGACTGATATGCCAATAATTGTTGTTACCCAAAAGCTCGTCCTTTTCACTTGTGCTTCCCCAGCATTTGGTTTGATATAATTCAAGTAAATATCCTTTGTTATTGCTGAACTTACTAGAATTAATAAAGATTCAACAGTCGACATGATGGCTGCCATTGGCGCTGCAAGGACTAAGCCCGCGAGAAACGGTGGTAAAATTTTCAAAGTAAGTGTCGGCATAACCGTATCCCCCACTTCTACTCCTGGGAGAATCACTCTTGCAAATACTCCAATTAAATGCATTCCTAACATAATAAATCCAATGACAAATGTACCAATAATAATTGCCTTATGCATCGCTTTCGAATTTTTATACGACATTGCTCTTACGGTAATTTGAGGTAGTCCTATGACACCAACACCTACTAATATCCAAAATGAAGATACATAAAGCGGAGTTAACTCTTTCTCTGCACCATATGGTGATATTAAGTTGGGATTTTCCGTAAAAAGCTCTGACATGATGTTTTCTATGCCACCACCAGCAATAATCGTTCCAACTAATAAGACAGCAGTACCAACAAACATCACAACACCTTGAACTGCTTCTGTTAGCACAACTGCTCTGAATCCACCGTAGATAACATATATAAGAACTGATACCGCAAAAAGAAATAACGCCGTT
Organism: Metabacillus rhizolycopersici; assembly: GCF_020075705.1. The sequence goes on from NZ_JAIQUM010000068.1 coordinate 4,161, forward strand.
GTGTATGAGAGGCCTGTTAAAGATTCAATCAGCCTAGCTCCACCTACCCATTGTGCAGCCATGGATGAAAATAAAAAGATGATAATACTAACCGCTGATATGAGAACAACAGCTCTACTTTGATATCTTTCCTTTAAAAAGTCAATCAACGTTATAGCTTTATATTTACGAGCCATAATCGCAAATTTCTTCCCTAATACCATTAATACAAAATAGCCTGCTGGTAACTGAGCCATTGAGAGCAGCACCCAGCCAAGTCCTTTTGTATAAGCAACTCCAGGGCCCCCTAGGAAACTACTCCCGCTACCATATGTAGCAATCATGGTCATTGCTAAAAGAAATCCACCTAACTCTCTTCCTCCTAAGAAATATTCCTGAAGAAAGGAATTAGTTGATTTAACATATTTATTTGCCCAGAATCCGACAAAGAAAATCACAATCAAATACAATAATAATGGTAGAATCACTTGCCAATTCACAAAATGTCCTCGCCTTCCTTATCGCCTTCAAATGGTACATCAGTAAAAAAGAACTTCACGGCGAAAGTAACGACAATCGACATGACAATAAACCCTAGTACGCAACTATAAAAGAACCACTCTGGCAGCCCTAAAATGTACTTATATTCAGCAGGGTCTCCTGAACCAAACCCATATGCAAATCCAAACCACCAAATAAAATTAATAATAACAAGTACTATGCCAATTAATGCTTCTTTTTTTGCTACTTTAAAACGTTTATCTTTCATCTGAACCCCCATCTTATGCTTTTTCTTTTATAAAAAAATAGAATATCACATATTCATTCAAATTTTCAGTAAAAATACTGGGTGGTGGAAAACTTTTTTTAAGTCAAAAATTGTTTCTAACTAAAAAAAGAATTAACTGTACAAGCCTTCCATTACCACTATACACATATATTTTTTGTATGATTGCTCCCTAGCCCCGAAAAAACAACCGAATTATTTTCCTTAAACTACACACTGTATAATAGTTAATTATTAGAAATAAAAAAGAGGGTGATTTGAAATGGGTTGGACAGAATTTCAGCCGATTCGAAATGAATATAACGAACAATTTAAATCGATTGACGAGGGGCTTTTAAAATTATTAAGTGAACGAAAAACTTTGACAAAGGGTAAGCGCTATTTTCCACCTTATGAAATCATGGAAGAATGGGCTAAGAAATACAAACTAGATATTCCCCACATTAGCTGGTTATTTTATAGTGTGAATAACGGGAGCACTCCTTTTCGACCGGATGAACCAGGTGAACTCCTTACTGTCATACCAATTATGAAAAAATCAGTTGTTGGTGATTTTGAATATGTCCTGACACATTCAATGCAGCACAAAAATGCTAGTCTCATTACACTTGAAATAAAACAGCTTAATGAAGATGTAGAGGCCGGTCATTTACTGCCTCAATTAATATTAGAAATCATAAGTCCTATAAAATACAACGTTAATCGAAATGGCTCACGTGGCGGAGGTGGACAAACACAAGTCAGGTTCCTAGTCTCGCCGCGATTACCAGAAGACTTAAAGGCATCTCATTTTCGTTGGTTCCTTATGCTCCACCTATGGAAAGTCCTCCAAAAGAAGTAATTTTAAATCAAGAAGTTCATTTTTAGTTCAATACAGAAAGAGCAACACAACTACCTTGGTTGCTCTTTCTGTATTGAACTTTTCCTGTAAAAAATCCTTTTTGTATCATCTTTATGGTAGAAAAACATTTTCATTTCAAAACACCAACGAATGAAGCAGATTATGTGAAGTTAATTCGGTTCAACATGAACATGAACATCATATACTTCATGATCATTTTTAAGCACAGCCTCAACCCTATCTGAAATATCGTGTGCATCGCGGATACCGAGGTCGGAGTTCACAAGGATGACAATGTCGACGACAGTATTATTTCCATAGCTTCTTGCTTTTATGTCTTTCACACCTTTAACACCATATAAAGATTGAACTGTTTCTTTATAACATTGAATCTTTTCAATATCGTATCCGTCCGTTAAATAATGCGTGGCATCGCGGAAAATATCCCATGCTGTTTTACAAATTAGGAATCCTACGATCAAGGCTGTAAGTGGGTCTAACCAGGGAAGACCAAACTGCGAACCAATGATACCAACGACTGTTCCGATACTAACCCATGCATCAGAGAGATTATCTTTAGCTGCTGCCATTAACCCTTGGCTCTTAATTTTCCTACTTAAATCTCTATTATATCTATAGACAAAGTACATAACGATTGCACAAAAAATTCCTGTCCAAGCGGAAATGAGATCGGGAGCTTGAGTACTTTTTTCAAAAACAGAAAGAATTGCCGTGTACAAAACTTGAATACCAACGACAACCATGATGAACGATGCAACCATGGAGGCAACCGTTTCAGCCTTCCAATGACCATAAGGATGATCTTTGTCTGCAGGTATTCGGGATACTTTTAGTCCTATTAATACAGCAACAGATGCAATAATATCAGTTGCATTATTCAAACCATCAGCTTTAAGTGCTTCGGAATTAGCCACATACCCTATAAATAGCTTTAATGACGATAAGCAAATATAGGCAATAATACTAATAATGACTCCTCGTTCTCCAAGCTTTAAATCGTTATATTTTTGTTCCTCCATTTTATGTAACTCCTCCACTTTTCAATTACTTGAACATCATAACAAGTAACAATCGTGTGGGTCTATAGCAATCTTGTTTCGTTACTCAATACTAGTAATATACATACAAAAATGTTTCATTAAGTAAAAAAACAATGATACTCTCTCCTCTCATAACCATGCTTATCATTATCTTCTAATCCCTTTATTCTTATACAAGGACATCCTCTATTTCATGTAAAAAAATCCATAAAGTGAGACTCCTCAGATCATACCGTCAAGGCAATCCCCGTCTGCACTTCTTTGTTACTCGAGTATTAGTCTGCCTATGATTTCAGCATAAAAGGGGATTACTCTAAAAAGTAATCCCCTTTTTATTCGTTTATGATTGTAATCTAACAATCGATTGCTTCTTTTAGTTCCCTTGCACTCTCTGCTGGATCATTTGCGCGACTAATTGCTGAAATAACGGAGATACCATTACCTCCACTTTCCATAACAGGTAAGGCATTTTCTGCTGTTATCCCACCAATACCGACAATTGGGATCTCAATCCCTTTTTTCCGGACTTCGTTAATAATCGTTGTACCTTGAGGAGATTTCGCGTCCTCCTTTGTTGTTGTTGAATAGATGGGACCAATTCCTACATAATCTGCTCCATTGGCAATAGCCTTTTCAACTTCTTCAACAGTATGAGCCGAAACACCGAGAATTTTATCACCAATCTTTCGTCTAACTTCATCAGCTGATTCATCACCTTGTCCGATATGAACACCATCTGCATTAAGCGAAATGGCTAATTCTACATCATCATTAACAATGAAGGGAATCGAGTATTTTTGGCAAATGCTTTGTAACCGTTTTGCAAAAATAACTTTTTCATTTCCAGTTAACGCATCTGTTCCTTTTTCTCGAAACTGAAAGAATGAAATTCCACCCTTGATTGCTTGTTCAAGCACATATTCTGGATCCATTGTGCAATTATTACTACCCATAATAAAGTATAATCGTAGAGTTTCACACATATCTTTTATCAACACTTTCGTCAAAATAATTCCTCCTTTACTTCATAATCAACGTTTGCTGACGCTTTTGATAAGCCCAATGATTTGTTGGTCCATGGCCATTTCCAATTTCCAAATCATCTTCAATTGCTGCTTGAATAAATGCTCTAGCAATTTCAACAGCATGTTTAACCGAATTTCCTTTTGCCAGTTCTGCGGTAATCACTGCAGCAAACGTACAACCTGTTCCATGTGTATTCTTTGTCTTCATTCGTTCACCAGGAAAAAAGGTAAACTCTTCGCCATCGTATAATACGTCAACTAATTCCTTCGCATCATCATGTCCACCTTTGATGACGACATGTTTCGCTCCTTGTTGGTGCAATCGTTTTGCAGCTTCCAATCGATCATCCATTGTACGAATTTCCATTTCAGCTAGCACTTCTGCTTCAGGAATATTAGGTGTAATCACCATAGCTAAAGGTAAGAGATGTTCTTTCAATGAGGTTACAGCTTCATTTTGTAGTAATGATGCACCGCCCTTTGCAATCATCACAGGGTCAACTACAACATTTTCCCATTGGAATTTTTTAATACTCTTAGAAACAGCTCGTATAATGTCACTACTAAACAACATCCCCGTTTTTAGCGCATTTGTTCCTAGATCTGAGCCTATTGCTTCAATCTGATTAACTACTGCTTCAACTGATAACGGATATACCCCATGAACACCAAGCGTATTTTGTGCTGTCACAGCAGTAATCGCTGACATGCCAAACACATCTAATTCTTGAAATGTTTTCAAATCCGCTTGAATTCCTGCACCTCCACCACTATCTGAACCTGCAATTGTTAATGCCTTTTTTATCGTCAATTCTATTCTCTCCCTACTTATGGTTACTGTTTTTCAACGTTCGCAAATTTACTTATCTCTTCAGAAGACACTTTAGATAATTGATTTAAAAATTCAATTTGAAAGCTTCCTGGTCCCTCTGCTGCTGTTCGCTCTGCCGCAATTTCTGCCGCAACACCATATGCTGCAAGGGCTGCAACAGCTGCGGACACTCTGTCGGTTTCAACAGCTGCAAAAGCACCTACTACTGAGCTTAATAAACATCCTGTTCCAGTTACTTTTGTTAAGATCGAATGTCCGTTGTGAACAACAAAAGTAGTTTTTCCGTCTGTCACAACATCGTCTTTGCCAGTTATAACGACAGTCGTATTCAATTTCTTTGCTGCTCTTTGTGCTAATTCAAGCGAATTACCAGTTCCTTCACCAGCGTCTACACCTTTAATCGACCATTTTTCACCAATGACATTTGCAATTTCAGCTGCGTTTCCTCTTATGATTGATATCGATAATTCTTCAACAATTCGACGTGCTGTTTCTGTTCGATAAGGAGTGGCTCCCGCACCTACTGGATCAAAAATGACAGGTACATTATTCTCATTTGCTGATTTTCCTGCAATCATCATCGCCTCAACTTCTTCATGTGTTAGTGTACCTATATTTAAAACTAATGCCCCTGCAATCTTTGCCATATCTGCCACTTCTTCCTTCGCATACGCCATGACAGGCGATGCCCCTAATGCATATAGGCCATTTGCTGTAAAATTTGTTACAACAACATTTGTTATATTATGAACAAGTGGATTTTGCTGCTTTACTTTTCCAAATATCTCTGCAATTTGTTTTGTATTCATCTGCTTTCTTCCTTTTCTTATTCTGTATTAGTTAGAGTTTGATGACTTGTGAAGAGTGCAAATAACAATTTTTACTCCCTCACCCTACTTGTTAAACTCCATTTTCTGTTTGCAAGTAATAACTCCGAAGAAATGCCGATTACTTCATAACAAGCCCGCCATCAACAAAAAGTGTCTGACCTGTCATAAACCCACTCCAATCTGATGCCAAAAAGAGTACAGGTCCTTCGATATCACTTGGTGATGCCAATCTTCGTAAAGGAGTTTGCGCTATAATCATTTCTTTTACTTCTTCCTTCGTATCTCGACTTGCATCTGTTGGATAAACGAGTCCTGGGGCAACGCAATTGACACGGATGCCGAAAGGACCAAGTTCTGCTGCGAGATTTCTACTATAACCAACAAGGGCCGTTTTCGCAGTTGTATACTCTGGATACGGAATAATCGGTCTTTCAACTAAATTGGAGACCATATTAATAATGCTACCTTTACTTTGTTTTTTCATTGCTGGTAATACAGCTTGGCAAACGTTATGGGCAGAGTGAACAGCCCCATCAATTTGCCCTTGATAATCTTCCCAAGTTAATTGCCATGCTAATTTTCGCTTGTCAGGGTCAAAAACAAATGACTTTAACGCATTATTTACAACGATATCAATTTTTCCTGCCTCAAGAAGGATTTCATCGACCATTTCGCCAACAGCTTGTTCATTCGTAACATCTGCTTGGATTGCCCAAGCATCACCACCAAGTTCTAAACACGATGTGACGACATCCTCTGCTGCTGCTTTGTTTTGAAGATAATTGACAACAACAGTTGCTCCCTCACGTGCAAATCCACGAGCAAGCGAAGCACCGATTCCTCGACTCGATCCTGTAACAAGAACGACTTTATTTTTAAATTTCATCAGAACTCTCCCTCATTATTTCTTAGGAATTAGATCCTCGCTTATAATAGCCCTCATATCGAGTGTGTTTTCAACTAAGCCTAATCTTTTATACGTATCTGAAGCTTGTTGAAGAATATCGACATCAAACGCACCTAGACCTTTTTCTTCTGTAGTATTAGAGACACTTGATGCATTACGTAATTTAATAATTTCAAGATTATTCGCTTCATCTTTTCCATCAATAGCATTGGTTACTGCGAGTTTCGCTGCATTATCCGGGTTATCAATCATCCATTCCACACTATTTTTATACCCGCGTAAAAAAGATTGTAAAAGCTCTCTTTTCTCTTGATATGTTTCTTCTGTGACAACAAAAACATCACTTGGGAAATTCAAGTAATCTTTTACATCAATGACATTTACTTCTCCTAGACCTTTTTGTTTACCTAAATAAAGCCCTGTATCAGTAGCAGCTGTTGCATCGACTTGACCTTGCATTAAAGGTGCAAAATTCAAAAGACCTGTCTCAACAATTTTCACATCGTCTTCGGTTAAACCAGCTTCATGTAACAGCACCAATAAATTTTGACGCGTTCCACTTGATAGACTATATACACCGATGGTTTTCCCTTTTAAGTCTTCAGGCTTTGTAATGTTGTTTTCCTTTAATGACACTATGTTAAATACGTTTTGAGGATAGATATTGTAAATCACTCTTAGTTTTTCCCCTTTATCCAAAGCAAAAAACAGGGAACCAGGGTCTGTATAAGCAATATCCGCTTTTCCAGTGAGGATGTTTTTAATCGCATCTCCACCACCTGCACCAGGAATAAAAGTCATATCTAACCCTTGATCGGTGAAGAATTTTTTCTCTTCATCAACTAATAGATTCGTTTGTTCAGTAATCGGTTGGCTCCAGCTCGCGACTCGAATATCCTCTACCGTTTTTTCGGTTGAAGCTGGCTCTTGTTTTTCTGGAGAAGTAGTTTGATTACATGCAGCTACTATCGAAAGTAATCCTAATAAAATAATTGAAATAACGAGCTTTTTTTTCATCATTTTTTCCCCTTTGAGTATGGTTTGATTAATAATTTCTCTACTACATTCACTATTTCATAAAGACTCATTCCTAAAACCGTAAGTAAAATAAGAATTCCAAACATTAGGGGTGTATCCATCATTCCTTGTGATGCAATGATCAACGCACCTAACCCTTCACTTCCACCGATGAATTCACCAACTACAGCCCCAACAATAGCTAAGATGACCGCGACTCGAAATCCTGACATAATACTCGGCAGGCCTGCTGGGAGTTTAAGGTGGACTAATGTTTGCCACCGTGAAGCACCTAATACACGAAATAGTTCTTTCTTATTAGGGTCTGTTTGTTGAATCGCCGTTACCGTATTTTCCAGTAATGGAAAGAAACAAACGAGTGTGGTAATGACAACCTTCGAAGTCATGCCAAATCCGAACCATAAAATAAACAACGGTGCCAGCGCTAGCTTCGGAACAGCCTGACTAGCAATCACATAAGGCTGAAGAAGACGGCGTAAAAATTCAAATTCACCCATTAAAATACCAATGAGCAAACCTAAAACACTTCCACAAAATAGTCCGAAACCAACTTCCAACGTTGTTCGGTAGATATGGGGCAATAAATACCCTGTTGTTATCCCTTCCCATAACACAGTGAAGATAACTGAGGGGGCAGGTAAAACGAGCTCTGACATTGAACTAGCTAATAGTTCCCATCCGAGGAGTAAACATACGAACAGAAGGAATGAATAAATTCGAAAGCTTTTCATTAGATCCCTCCATTCATCACATCACGCACCTGCAAACAAAGGTCATTAAACGTGGCGCTATATCTGTTTTCAATGTGACGTGGCTTTGAAAGTGTCACCTTAAGATCATAAGCAATTTGACCTTCCTTCATCACCGCTACATGGTCAGATAAATAAACAGCTTCTGAAATATCATGTGTAATAAACAACACGGTCATCTTATTGTTTTGACAAAGCATTAACAGATCATCCTGCAGTTCTTCCCTTGTTATGGCATCTAATGCAGCAAACGGCTCGTCCAAAAAAACAATAGCTGGATTTTTAATAAGTGAACGCGCGATTGCTACTCGACTTTGCTGACCACCAGAGAGCTCCCCGGGATATTCATGTTGATAATCAGCTATCTTCATTACTTCTAATAATGAACTTGCCCGCTCCTTGTCTTCTTTTGTTGGTTTTCTTTGAAGTGTAATAGGCAAAAGGACATTATCAAGCACTGACTTCCATTCCAATAAAGTAGGAGCCTGAAATACAAAGCCTACGTCGAGTGATGGCTTCAGCACTTTTTCATTTCCTAAGAATACGGCCCCATTATCAGGTTTCAAAAGTCCTGATGCAATTTTTAATAAGGTTGTTTTCCCACAACCGCTTCGACCTAATAAACTATGAAACTCACCTGCATTTATTTTCCACGTTGTATCTTTGATAATCTCTTTTTTCCCCTTATAACTATAGGTCACATTATCAATGATCAAAAAACTCATGTTGTCATCTCCTAATCTACATATGAAGCAAGACCTTCTGCATACTCCTCTGCACTATGCTCAATATCGACCATATGAACAAGATCTAGTAGGTTGAAACGCCCATCATGATGCCACCCTGCCTCAGGTGATGTCATTGACCCTAAACCTGTGATCCGCGTAACACCAGCTTTACCTAAAAGTTCTGCCAAAGCAAAAAGTTCATTTGGAGCCACTGCAATTCCAACAGTTTGTAAATAAGAACGAGACGATTCGATCAATGGAATGACTTCATCAAGCTCGTTTATTTCAACTACTTTGATTACCCTATTTAGACAGCTTGGTGATAGCTCTCCTTCATTTTCAGTAAACACAACAGTCCACGCACCACTTGATTCTCCTAGGACTTCTTTTTCTCGATTTGAAAACAGACTTAGCTCTTCTTTTTGTCTCCATTCCACTAATTTTGCTCCCTCTTCGATTGAAAGAGCCCGACGTGGATATCTCATTTCGAAAGCCTCTAGCTCATGTGCTAAAAATCTAGCAAACTCTCTTGGTGAAACATTGCCACCTTTTTGCACATAAAAAACATGTGGGGAATAACATCCCTGCTGATCATAACGAATCACATCAAAAGCAGCATGATGAATCGTCCTCCATGCTTTTCGAGAATCAAGACTCATATTTGAGACGATCCCAAAGCTGATTTTATGTCCAAATGGTAGAAAACGAGTCGTAATCGGCACGCGATTTTTCATCGATTCCAACGTTTCATTCCCGCCATAGGCCAAGACCACATCTGCCTGCTGAAATAAATGTCGTTCCCTCTCTTCATCGCCGCCCTTCCACCAAACGATTGCTAAACAATCAGCCAACTTCGGTTCAACTTCAACAAGCATGTTTGCGAACCAGCCTGCAAATAATGGTTCAGCGCTAGGAACTTTCCCAATACTTCCTGATTTCACTAAAAGACTAGAAATCAGACTCCAGATTGGGAGTGCCGGTACATTCCCTGCCCATATTTGAGCGGTTACATTTGGCCCTACTGCCTTAGAAAATCCCCTTTTTGATCGTGGCTGAAAATCGTCAAGTAGCAATGGATTTCCGAAATCTTCTATAAGAAACCGCTGTAAATTTTGTTTGCGAAATGTTTTTAAATAAGAAGTTAGCCCAATTCTAACCAATTCTCCATCATAGCCAGTGACGATGGGTAAAAGCTTTTCTGCCTTTTGACGATAACCATTTGTTCGATCTAGAAGCTGTTCTATAACTTTGTCAATTATTTGAACGATATCGGCAATGGTCATAGACTTTAAAATGCTTGCACTTGCTAGCGTTACTTTTTCAACAACTTTGTCCATCTGTTCTTTTGTTAGCAATGGAACTTGCACTTCAAGTTTTTCATGTTTCCCTGTAAAAGTTAACGTCTTATATTCAAATTCCTCTTGCCCAATCGCTGGAAGATAGCCTGCTATTTCCTTCACAGTCCAGACCCCTTTGTCGCTTGAAGGAACTCATCAACCGCGATCGAACAACCCTTTGCCTCTGCTCCTTGAACCCTTCCTAATAACAGAAAACCGTCCTCTTTCTCCACTCCTAAATCTTCTGTTAAAATCGTTGTTACAGAGTTAAAATTCGCTAAATCACAGTGAACAAGAACTCCGCGATCACCCTTGGCAACATCTTCCCCAGTCAACGGATGAATAACCCTCGTTCGAATCCAGTGTGGACCTGACTTTACAGAAGGAACTAATGAATTTCCACAATCATAAAATTGTGTACTTAGTTCTGTCATCCCATACATATTGATACAATTTGACTTTTCAACACCCAAAAACGCTGATAGTTGAGAATAAAATGTCTCTAAATCCAATTCCTTCGATTGATTTTTAAAGCCACCTGTATCCAAAATTCTGCTGCCTTTAGGTAATTGAAATCTGATTCCTCTTGTTTCTAGCGCTTCAAATAAATGAACAAAACTAAATGATGCACCTAGTAATGCAAAAGGTTCTCCACTCTTTTCCACTCGTTCCAATTCTTTTATTAATTGCTCAATTCGTAATCCATCATTATTGACAAAATATTGACTATCATTTGTACCATATTCTTTAAAAGCCAATGCTAGGTAATGAGACAATGATGAATTAGGCATTTCTTCTTCCGTTGGAAATAAAATCCCCATTCTCATCCTGTCATTTCCATTCATAAACCGCTCTTTAAAATTTACTAGCATTGAGTTGTTATAAACTTTTAGTGTCGGATGATAATGTTTCCCTCTAGTCCCCTTCGTTGTTCCACTTGTCATAAATACATCTTCTGCTTTTTCTGGATCGTCACAACTAAGTGTTAGCTCTTTAAACGCATTGATCGGGACCGCCGGGATATCCTTCCATGTCTTCACCATTCTCGGTGTTTTGCCTTTTTGGCGACAATACATTTGGTAAGGTAGATTATGTTTGTATTGATAATCGAACAAACGTAGCGCTTGTTCATTAAATGCTGTTTCTGAAGTGTCTCTATGATTTATAAAATGCAGAACACTATCTACTATTTCTTGAGTCAATTTTTACATACCCTTTCATTTGAAAATTTCTCTGTTACGAATACAAGCACTAAAGCGCCGAAGCCGGATGTCGTGCTCTTATCCACAGTTCAAGAATTTTGGTGATGATGGAGATTTCCTTGATAGTAGATGATAATCTATTAACTTTTTGGATTTATCTATCATTCAGCAAATTTCGACATCCATTCCTGAAGTTAATCTTCCAAGAACAAAAGCGCAAGCTCCATGATTAGACTAAGACAGGCAGAAGACGCGCATGATTAGAAGGTATACTTTGCCTTCCATTCAAAAGTGGCTTATGACCTCGAGCTGAATATCGTGCACTTATGTTTTCTAAGCACTAAAAAGAGTACTATGCTACGCATAGTACTCTGAGATTTCCTAATCACATTCCCTACGATGGCATTACCCAACAGGTTATACGGTCAGCAATGGAATAATTGCAATCTCAGCCGGTTTCCACCAGCCCCCGAAAATATTAAATTGTTCTAATTCTTAACGTGCAGTATAACCCTTATCTGAAAATTCAAGTGCAACAAAGGAGATGCAGAGGGTTACTTGCCCATAAAGATTACCTTACTTTATAGCTAGTTTACATAAAATTAAATAAAAATACAAGAGTTGAGAATTTTCTTATTAATTAAGAAGGTAATGCAAACATATTATTCTCCATACCTTTTATCTTGATCTTGTTCATTGGCTATTCTACTACACTTTTCTTCTTAAACTAGCTCGTCCATTTTCCCAGGTCACCAAAACATCACGATCAAAAAGCTTAGAGAGTCTGTTCTCAGATATCATCTCCGTTGTTGTACCTGAATCAAATACTTCCCCGTTTTTTAGAAGTAGTGTATGTGTAAAGATTGGTAAAATTTCTTCAACATGATGAGTAACATACAATAGAATCGGCGCGTTTATTCTGTTTGTTATCGTAACTAATGATTCTAAAAGTTGTTCTCGCGCAAGGAAGTCTAAACCTGTTGTCGGTTCATCTAAAATTAACAGTTCAGGATCTGCCATTAGCGCACGCGCAATTAACACTCTTTGTTTTTCTCCTTGTGAAAGAGTTTCATAGGTTCTGTCAGCATAGGATAAACACTGTAATTCTTCTAATAGACCAATTGCTTTTTCCCTGTTTTGATTGCTTGGTTTTTCATATAAGCCGATTGAAGCAAATGCCCCACTTAACACAATCTGAAAAGCTGTATCTGACGGATATAGCTTTTGTTGTAAATTAGCTGAAACAAGTCCAATTTTTTGCCGAAGCTTCTCAGCTAAATAATCTCGTCCAAATTTTTTCCCTAATACTGTCATGTTACCTTCTGTTGGAAAATAATAAGCACAAAGCATATTTAAAAGCGCAGTCTTCCCTGCACCATTCAACCCATATAAGACCCAATGCTCCCCATTCTGAATTTGCCAATTAATATCCTTCAAAAGCCATTGTCCATTTCTTTTTAAAGACACATGCTCAAGTTCAATCATCATTGTCATCAGTTCCGCCTCTTTTACTGTTCCAAAATTTTTTCAACTTACTACTTAGAAAAGCGCAAGCGCCTTGGTCAGCCCCGACAAGCGTAAGCCGATCAGGAATAGAAGGTGTTCTTTACCTTCAATTCCTGATTGGCTTATGACCTCGAGGGGCTAGGCGCTGGAGCTAGACACCAAAACTAAGTACAAAAACTTATACTTCTATCTTTCAAAAATCACTTCATTCCCCATCCATCGCAGCAGGGAAAAAGATTCTCGTTTTTCTACCTCTCTTATTCTTATTTATCATTTCCCCACAGAAGACCCCTTCCTCAATGAATGTGTAGGGCACAGCCCAATGAATAGGGAGGGAATGAATGTCGGTTGCGCTAGCCAAAACGGTTGAATAGAACGAACGTACGTGCTATTATTTTCTTATACAAATCGTTCTTTGAAAATTAGATAGAATATAGGGTTCCAACAACTAACCTACCGTTTGTTGGGTAAAATTCTATGCGTGCTTCTGTTCTTTTTCTACCGACAAGTTATTCACGATTACCAGAGAAGATAATCGGTCTAGCTTCTCTGGTGCAGTAGGAAAAGAACATTCCTGAACGAATGTGTCAGAGCTTTTTGCTTTCAGACAAGTTCTACACTTGTAGACTCTTTGTTACAGGATGAATTCGATTTTGAAGCAAAAAGGTTTGTCTGAAAGGGAAAGCAGAAAATCCATCACCTAGTTGAACGGGTATGGTTCTATTTTTTAGAATCTCCGACTTGAAATTTTCGTTAGAAAATTAAGTCGTGAGTAGTTCAATCTTAGTAACATTCTGCATATCATTTAACTATTCGTCATTCTTCCTTGTTTCCCTTCAAATAATCTTAATTGACACTTCTTCACCCATCAAATATATACTGTTTTTACCATTATCTTTTTCACTAGAATGGTCAAACTATTAAAAAGAAGATGATGGAGGTAGGAAAATGAGTCTTAAAAATGACGAAGAGTATTCAGACTTTTCAAATGTAGAAACGCAAGAGGAGTTTTTGGCTGCTGAGGAATTCCCAGAAGGCTCGTTTGGTTCGCCGAAAGGTAAAACAGAAACCGTAAAAAATAAAAGCACAACATGGGAAGACGGTCAACAATACACTAGTAGTTTTACATATGAAAACCGCACGCTGCACAAAGACATCCCAAGACAATTCCCTGGGGCACATCCAACACATTATGAAAAGGATAAAGATACAGAATCAAATGATTAAATAAATAGGTAATCATGTCACCATTCTTTCATTACAAACCACAAAGAAGATTGCCACATAAAGCGAAACTTCCATTAGTCGCGAGGGAGTACTTTCCTCCATAGATGGATTTGCATTTGATGCACAGCTTAATCATGCCGGACTTTTCATTAAAAAGGGTTCGGCTTTTTCAGCAAATATTATTAAATCCTTTCCCTCCTCGTTCAACAAAAGCCTTCAATAAGATACATAAATATCTACTCTTATTCTAACGTAATATCACATTTTGCATAACCTTTTGGGGTATAATCTACTTTATTCATTTGTTTTTTTAAAAGGAGTTGATAAACGTTTTGCTTGTAACTATTATTTCATTGACGACTCTTTTTATGATTTTAGCAATCGTTTATGCATTTCTTTACTATCATACTTTACATACAAAAAAACTCATAATGGCACAACTTAAAGAAAGTGAGGATCATTTTCATAGCTTGGTGGAACTCTCTCCAGATGCTATTGTTGTCCATTGTGGACACGAAATTGTTTTCGTAAATGAAGCGGGTTTGAAGATGGTTGATGCCACTGATAAAAATGAACTACTTGGAAAATCGATTATTGATTACGTACATCCTAATTTTAAGGAAGTTGTAAAAAATCGAATTCAACAAATGAACGAAGGTTTGAAGGCGAAAATGATGGAACAAAAAATCATCGTGCCAAATGGTGCCATGATGGATGTGGAAATTACCGGAACAAAAATCATTTTCGAAAATCAGCCAGCCATTCAATTAGTCATAAAGGAAATTACTGAACAAAAACGGATTAGAAGAGAGTTAGAAGTAAATCAACAGCAATACCAGTCCCTCTTCGAACATAATCCAGATGGCATTTTTTCCATTGACCATAATGGAAAAATAACCAATGTAAATCAAGCATTGGTGGTCTTATCTGGTTACTCAGAAGATGAACTTTTAACAATGGCGTTTCACCCTTTAATTGACGAAGAATATTCTGAATTGGCTACTGAGAATTTTAAAAAAGCATTAAATGGTCGACCGCAAAATTTCGAGTTAGTCGGCTTACAAAAAGACGGCTGCAGAGTTAACTTGAATATTACCATTATGCCAATCATTGTAGATTCGGAAATTATCGGGGTGTACGGAATTGCTAAAGACATTTCAAAAGAAAAAGAGGCCCTCCTATTACTTGAACAAAAAGAAGAAAAGTATCGTTCATTATTTGATCATAATCTTGATGCTGTTTTCGAAATGGATTTAAATGGCTCTTTTAAAAACATTAATAAAATGGCTGAAAAACTTACTCATTTCTCTAAAAAAGAGTTATTGACGATGTCCTACCATTATCTAATTGAGAATAGTTTAGAAAGAGAATATAAAAACTTTTCAATCGTAAAAGAAGGACAACCATTCCATATTGAACAAAAACTACATGATAAATTCGGGAACCTTATTGAAGTGGATTTTAGTGCCATTCCAATAAGAATTCAAGGAAAAACGAATGGTGTTTTTGCAATTGTAAGGGACATTACTGAGAAAAAGCATGCACAAAAGAGAATAAAGGAGTTAGCTTACACAGACCAACTCACCGGGCTTCCAAATCGTCATTGGTTTTACAAGGAACTTAAAGCCATTGTTGAACAAGCACAAAAAGATGAACGACCATTTGCGATTCTTACGATTGATTTTGATAACTTTAAAAGTGTAAATGATACATTTGGTCACAATGCAGGAGACTACTTACTCAGGCAGGTCTCAAATCGATTAAGATGTTGCCTGCGTAAAAACGATAAAATCTCCAGACTGGGTGGTGATGAATTTATTATCATTTTAGACAATATAACGAGAAATGACGTAAATCAAATAGCTAAACGAATTTTGAATGAAATGACCCCACCAATCCTTATCTATGATCAAGAAATTATCGTTACACTTAGTATTGGAATAAGTATGTATTCTGACTGCACTTATGACGGAGAAACACTTATTAAACAAGCCGATTTAGCCATGTATTTAGCTAAAGAAAGTGGCAAGAACAATTATCAATTTTTTACCGAAAAGCTACATGCAAGAGCGACACGAAAACTTCAAATAAAAAATGCATTAAGCACCGCAATTGAACAAAATGAATTTACCCTTTTCTATCAACCGCAAGTTGATTTACATACAAGAAAATTAATTGGAATGGAGGTGCTTCTACGGTGGAATCCCTCATTCGGTTTTGTATCTCCGAGTGAATTTATCCCAATCGCTGAAGAAACAGGACTCATTCTTCCGATTGGGGAGTGGGTAATCAAAGACGCTTGCCGCCAACTAAAGGAGTGGGAAAAACAACAACTTCCTAAGATTAGAGTATGTGTAAATGTATCTGCAAGGCAATTAAAAAACCGAGATTTTCCCTTAACAGTAAAAAAAATCATCGAAGAAGAAAATGTCAATCCAAATTACCTCGAATTCGAAATCACTGAAAGCATCATGCTGAATGTCGAAGAGGCATCACAGCTCATTAATGAACTGAAAAAATTGGGCGTGAAAATCGCAATCGATGATTTTGGTGCAGGTTACTCATCTTTAAATGGCATTAAAAACGTTAAGATCGACACGTTAAAAATAGATAAATCTCTACTAGAAAACGTAACTCAAAATGATCGGATGTTATCGATGTTAAAAGCGGTAATTGGCGTAGGTAAAACACTTAACGCACAAGTAATTATTGAAGGAATTGAAACAAAGAAACAAGTTGAATTATTAAAAGAATTCTTTGTGATCGGTCAAGGTTATTTTTATAGTCAACCGCTTCCACCTGAACAGCTTCACGATGTATGGGAGGAAAAATGGAAAGAGTAGGGAGATAAAGAAAGCTCCTCTGATGAAAGTCTCGCTTTATCTTTCTATTTTTCAAACAATGGTCCATGCAAATAAGTCCTGTACGATACAGGGCCTCTTTACTCGCTTACATTTTTCCCTCTCATATAATTTAAAAAATTCGTTTTATCTTCAAGCTCTCTTTCCAAGTAACCAAGATAAGCAAATAGTAAACTAATATCTTTTGATAGTTCACCATCACCAATGATATACTTTTCTCTAATTTTCTTAACTTCCTTTTTCACAATCCACCGTTCGTCTTTATCATCCTTTTCAACAATGTCAAAGCTTTTCACATCAGTACTTGGGATAAGCTCTATTCCCATAAATCGTTTCACAGGATTCTCTGAACTTTTATCAATGATATAAACGAATTTTCCTGCTTCTAGTTGTGCAATGGCATCAGGATGAATTTTTATTGATTTCGGGATCACGTCTTGACTGACAATAAACGCCTTTAACTGCTCAACAACCTTCATTTCCTTGCCTCCATTTCCATACTTGACGATTCCAAATCGCTACCATAGTACAACCTATTCAATTAGAGGAGAAAAAAGTACCTAATCTAGAGTTAGCCTTAGGTTTCCATTATTCGCGAGGTTAAAATAGTCTCTATTATTGCACTAACAAAAGTGCAAGCGCCTTGCTCAGCCTAAGGCAAGCATAAGACGATCAGGAATAGAAGGTGTTTTTCACCTTCTATTCCTGATTGACTTTATGACCTCAAGGGGCTAGGCGCTTACGCTTGCTGTCGTGCGCTTATCCACAGTACAAGAATTTTATAATTCCTATAACATAAAAAAATGGCAACTATTTAAAGTTGCCATTTTTACATTTTTTATCAAAAGAACGATTCAATTCTTGCTAGCTTCATTTCTACTTTTACCTTACTCAGCCCATTTCCATTCTTCAATATTGTTTGTCACAGGCCAACCGTGTCCGTGTGGCTGAATTCCTTGTTTTCCAATATCAAGTCCGTCTTTCACTAAGTACAAGTGGTCAATGTTCACTAACCATGCCCAAGGAGCGTCACCTTTTGCACTTAAACCGGTCGTTCCATCCCATTGCGCTTTTTTCCAAAACTCCATTGCTTCATTTGTATTCGTAGTAGCTAGAGCCTTTGCAAAATATTCATCTACCTTATCGTTTTTATAAAAACCGGTATTATAGTATTCTACTCCAGCATATTTGCTACTGTATACGTTATACATTTCATGTGGATCATGACTTCCCCAACCTAAAAGTACAGCATTTGAATACATTTTTTGTTCAATCGTATCCCAGCTTTCGCCCTCTATTTTTATATTAATGCCTAGTGGTTTGATCATATCCGCAACAGCTATTGCAAGAGATTGTCTGATTGCATCATCCGCTGGGTAATATAAAGAGAACTCTGCTTTCAATGATTCTTTTTCAAGAATTCCATCACTATCTGTATCCTTCCAGCCCGCATCTTCTAATAGCTTTCTAGCCCCTTCAACATCTGCATCTTCAAAAACGGTCTCAGGATTCCACCAAGGTAAGCCATCAACAGAAGTATAAGCTTTCGAACCATATCCTTCTAGTACTCCATCGATTAGAGCTTCTCTGTCTACGGCAATATTAATCGCATGTCGAATGGCTGAATCAGCTGTGACATCATTACCGATTGGCAATCCAGCCTCTGTCACATTACCTGATTTTACGTATGGAAACACAATCCCACGATTATCAACTGTTTTTACTGCTTCTAATCTCATGCCATTTACCTGCTGTTTGCTTAATGAAGCAGGAATCGCCGCAACATCAACTTGTCCTGCTTGAGCAGCAGCAAATGTTGCATCCTCACTTAAGAATAAAAAGGTGATTTTTTGAAAATAAGGCTTTTTGTCATAGTATTCAGGGTTAGCCTTTACAATTAGCTGTTGCCCCTTATCCCACTGAGCTAATTGATATGGACCTGAGCCAATCGGATTTTCTGCATAGTCCTTTCCATATGCATGTTTTGGTACAATCCCCGTGACAACTAAAGAGTTAATAAATGTTGATTGTGCTTCTTTTAGTGTAAATTTCACAGTGGAATTATCTATCGCTTCTACTTTCTCCAATACATTAAGATCAACAACAGATCCGTTGTTTAAAGCTGTTTCAAATGTAAATTTAACATCTTCTACAGTTAATGGTTCTCCATCTGAGAATTTAACATTATCCCGTAAAATAACAGTCCAAACCTTACCATCTTCACTTACTTCATAACTTGTTGCAATATCATTGACAATATTAAGATCATTATCCCTTTTTAATAATGTACTTTGGAATAACGGTGAACCGTAACGACCCCAACCAGTTGTTGGATCAAACCCTGTATCAGGCTCTCCTTCAACAGATAGCACAAGCTCATCCTTTTTGCTTTCTTCGGTTTCTCCACCTTTTTCATTAGATTGATCCGATTTTGATTGTGTACAGCCTACTAACACAATAGAAAAAATGATCGTAACAATTACGAAAAGTCCAAGAAATTTTTTTGACATTTACTACACTCCTTGTTTAAAGTTTATCTATTTACTATCAGATGACACAAATTCGATTGGTTTCTTTTAATCTTCAGGGAGAAGTGTTTCTGCCTGCTTTGAATGGGATAAATCTTGTGTATGTTTGTCCCTATATGTCCCCATAATCCGTAACACAATTATTAAGAATAGTAGCACGATTATGCATACTTAATAGCTACTTAGTAAAATACTATACTAATCATTCGGTTCGAATGCAATCCTACCATTTTTTTATTGAATTCGTTCACTTAGTCATTTGGAATGGTCAGTATTATCTAATAATTAGCTAGATCATATTCATTTTATTCCCAGATTTACTATTAAACAAGCCTCTCATGATATTTTCATCATGGCCTTGACAAACACTTTCTCCTAAGTAAAAAATTCGAAGCATCCAATGCAAGTTTACATCGAATGCTTCGAATCTTATACGACACACTTTCTAACCGAGATCCAACTACCTTAGAAACATAATGATTTATACGATCATTTCTACTTTCCTAATTAATTCCTCTTACTCCCCAATGACAACACGAAGCACATTTGGACGATCTTTAAAGGTTTTTGTTCCAGCTCCATAGCCAATAGCTTGTACACCCATTGAAGGCAGAGTGCAAAACTCTTCTGCAAGTACTGCTACAATTGCCGCTCCTGTTGGTGTTGTCAATTCAAATTTCACATCGCTTTGTTCGATTGGTACACCCTTTAATATTTCAAGCGTCGCAGGTGCAGGAATTGGATAAATTCCATGATCAATATGAATGCTACCCGTCCCGACAGGAATTGCAGACGATGTAACTTTCTCAATTTCTAACTGATGAATTAAAATAGCTGCTCCCACAATATCAATGATGGAATCAACGGCACCTACTTCATGGAAATGAACCTTGTCTAAAGGTAAACCATGAATATGTCCTTCTGCTTCACCGATTTTTCTAAAAATCCGCAATGAAGTTTCCTTCACATCATCTGCAAGTGCGGATTTTTCAATCATATTTACAATATCACGATAAGAGCGGTGATCGTGATCGTGACCATGGTGGTGATCATGCTCATGATGATGTTCGTGATCGTGACCGTGGTGGTGATCATGCTCATGATGATGTTCGTGATCGTGACCGTGGTGGTGATCATCTTCATGGTGATGTTCGTGATCGTGACCGTGGTGGTGATCATCTTCATGGTGATGTTCGTGATCGTGACCGTGGTGGTGATCATGTTCATGATGATGTTCGTGATCGTGATCATCATGCGTTAACACAACATCGAATTTTGTACTTGTAATTCCATTCTTCACAATTTTATTCCATTTTAATGTATATTCATCTGTGAAATTTAGTTTTTTTAATTCTTCTTCTAACATTTTCGGATCTGCCCCAGCATCAATAAGAGCCCCGATGATCATATCCCCACTGATGCCTGAAAAACAATCGAAATATAGTGTCTTCATTGCTTTCTTGCCCCTTTTGCTATGTTATTAATTAATGCAGCGTTGTATGCTCCACCGAATCCATTATCGATATTAACAACACTGATCCCAGAGGCACATGAGTTTAACATCGTCAATAATGCTGACAAGCCGTTAAAGTTTGCACCATAACCAATACTTGTTGGAACAGCAATGATTGGATGAGAAACAAGTCCGCCGACAACACTAGGTAGGGCACCTTCCATTCCCGCGACTACTACAGATACAGTAGCCTGCCGAATTTCCTCGATATTATCTAATAGTCGATGAATCCCAGCAACTCCTACATCATAAAAGCGACGAACATTACACCCTAATGCTTCAGCAGTAATAGCCGCTTCTTCCGCTACTCTTAAATCAGATGTACCTGCGCAAACAATCGCAATATATCCTTGGAATGAATCATCAACTTTTGATTCATCCTTCCAAGATAAAATTTGCGCCGTTTCATTGTAAAGAAACTCAGGAAATTCTGTCAGAGCATGCTCTGCCTTTTCTTTTGAAATTCGTGTGACTAACACATCATTCCCATTCGATCTTATTGCTTCTATAATTGAGAGGATTTGTTCTTTCGTTTTTCCCTCACCATAAACCACTTCAGGAAAACCTTGGCGTTTCTTACGATGATGATCCACTTTCGCAAATCCTAAATTTTCATACGTTGCTAATTTTTCCTTTGCTTCAGCTACGCTTAAAGTCCCTTTTTGGACTCTATCCAAAATTTCATCCATCATTGTTTTTCACTCACCTTAATCGGGAATGTTGGCTTCGAGCTCTTCCCTAAGAATGGATTAAAAATACTTCGCAATATCCTGTGATAGCATTTCATACTTTTTATAGATTGCTGCATAAATTTTATGGTCTTCCATATTTGGTTTTACTGGCTCTCCCATTGGGATATTCTTTTTAATTTCCTCAAAAGAATCAGCTCTTCCAATTCCGATTAAACCAACCCATGCAGCTGCCCATGCAGCACTATGATGACTTTCAGATACGTATACTTCTTTTCCAAAAACATCTGCTAACATTTGAATCCATAATGATGATCTTGACAATCCGCCATTTACAAAGAGCTTTTCTGGTTCGCCAGCTAAATTTTCAAGCGCTTGTCCGATTTGGTAAAGATTGAATGTAATACCTTCTAAAACGGCACGAACGAAATGTTCTTTTTTATGTGTAATCGACATCCCAAAGAAATTCCCTCTTGCCTGTTGATTCCATAAAGGTGCTCTTTCACCATTTATATACGGATGGAATAGTAATCCCTCTGCTCCAGGTGCTACAGCTGTTGCTTCTGCAGTAAATTCGTCGTGGCTTCCTTGATAGTTCAAAAGTTCCTTCAACCATTGTAATGCAATTCCACCATTATTTGTAGGCCCTCCAATGATTGAGTAATCCTCAGTAAAGGCGTAGCTAAATGTTTCTTGTTTCTCACTGATTCGGAAGCCTTTTGCAAATTGACGAATGGCTCCACTTGTACCAGCTGTAATTGCAACCTCACCTGGAAGAATCGCACCAATTCCTAAGTTAGCTAATTGTCCATCAGCTGACCCAATCACAATCGGCATTTCATTTGAAATTCCCATCTTTTCTGCAACCTCTTGCTTAATCCCTGTTAACACTTCTGTAGGAGGAACAATTTTAGAAAGCTGCTCTTTCTCAATACCTGCAAGCGTTAAAATTTCATCATCCCATTGGAATGTTTTTGCATTAAATAATCCAGTTGCAGCTGCCATTGAATAATCAATTACTCGCTGATCAAACCATTTTTGAAGAACATATTCTTTAATTGATAAGAAATATTTTGCTTTAAGATAAGGTTCAAATTCTACCTCTTTCATCCATAGTAACTTAGATAATGGAGACATTGGGTGATTAGGTAGCCCCGTTTTTGAATAAACCTCAAATCCATTATTTTCCTTTAGTTTTTCTGCTTGCTCACTGCTTCTTCCATCAGCCCAAATCATTGCTTGTGATAAAGGCTCACCATTCTCATCAATACAGATAAGTGAATGCATGGCAGATGAAAAACTAATTGTGACTAATTCTTCTTTCTTTACATTTGCTGCTTCCATCGCATCTCTAACAGCTTGTACTGCAAATTGCTCGATTTCAACCGGGTCTTGTTCTACCCAGCCTTGTTGTGGATAATTAGATGAGATCATCTTTTCTGTTTCTGTAATGACATTTCCATTTAAATTAAAAATAACTGCCTTTACACTTGTAGTCCCTAGATCTAGTCCCATGACAAATTCTCTTGACATAATACACTACACCATCCCTTAAAAAATTAATTATATAATATCAAAAGTTTACGCTACATAGAAAAAGCTTTGAGAGTTCCCAAAGCCTTTTTCTATTATGAAAGAACTTTATTCATACTACCACTCTTATAACCGATTAAATCTAACGTAATATATTTATAGCCGTAACTTACAAGCTCATTTGAAATCAATTCATGATGGTCTAAAACGATTTTCATATCGTCTGGCTCGACTTCAATCCTTGCGATTTCTTCATGTGTTCGTACCCGTACTTGGCGAATCGACAGCGACTTTAAAAAGGCTTCTGCTTTTTCTACTTTTGTTAGCTTTTCAATCGTTATTTTCTCACCATATGCTATCCGTGAAGATAAACAAGCGAACGAAGGCTTATTCCAAGTTGGTAAGTCGAACTCACGGGAAAGCTCACGAATCTCATCCTTGAAGAGGTTTGCTTCTTGTAGTGGTCCACGTATGCCTCTCTCCTTGGCTGCTTTCATTCCAGGGCGAAATTCATTGAGGTCATCAGCAATGACGCCGTAGACGACATTTTGAAACCCTTCTTTTTCCATAAAGGGGATTAAATGCTCGAATAAACTGCTTTTACAAAAATAACAACGATTGCGATCGTTCTCTGTATAGCCTGGAATCGCCAATTCAGACGTTTCAATCACACGATGATTTGCCCCGATCTTTTTAGCTAATTTCTTTGCTTCTAAAAGCTCGCTGGATGGATACGTTTCAGAATCAGCGGTCACAGCTAATACACGGTCAGTGCCCAATGTATCAACAGCGACTTTTAATAAGAATGTACTATCCACCCCGCCAGAAAATGCCACAACGACTGAGTTCATTTCTCGGAGAATCGACACTAGCTTCTGATATTTTTCGTTTATCATTGTCTTCTCCTTTCTTACTAAACATCATCTCTAGAGTGTATTAATTTTAAATCTCTATCATTACCTAGGATTAGATGGTCATGCTTCCGAATCCACCGTCAAC
>NZ_JAIQUM010000069.1 GCF_020075705.1 Metabacillus rhizolycopersici
GACTTCAAGATTCGAGAGAAGCAAAGAAGATAAGTGGGAGATAACTGCCCGTAAAGATCCGATAAGTCTCGCTAACCATCAGTGGGGGATGCAGAAAACCCCCACTGATGGAAGTCTCACTTTATAAGTTTTGGCTTCGAGAATTGTCTAGCGCAAGCGTCCGGCCCCGAAGCACAGGACGTGCAAGTGCAGTCAATGCGACAGGACGTCGCGTTCTTGACTGCCTCTTGGGTCTAAGCCACTCAGGAAATGAAGGCAGAGAACACCTTCTATTCCTGAGCGTCTTATTTGCCCGAGGCTGAACAAGGCGCTTGCGCTTTTCTTAGCGTAAAGAACATTATTAATCCAAATAACTGTGACCCCCATATCTATAACAAGAAATAAAAAGTGTGGTATGATGGATAAGCACAATTTGATGGTTATATTAAGCCTTTTGCGCTTATTCTGATTGTCGAAACTTGTGAAAATAGTTAGAAAGCAGTAATATGTTAACGAGGTGAACGAAATGGAACGCTTACAAAAAGTGATTGCTCATGCTGGTATCGCATCAAGGAGAAAAGCAGAGCAGTTAATACTAGAAGGTAAAGTAAAAGTGAACGGAAAAGTAGTTAAGGAACTCGGAATAAAGGTTGGAGAAAAAGACCGAGTTGAGGTTGAAGGTGTACCGCTAGAACGTGAAGAACCTGTTTATTTATTATTGTATAAACCAACAGGTGTTATTTCAGCTGCAAAAGATGATAAAGGTAGAAAAGTTGTAACAGACTTTTTTCCATATATTAAACAGCGAATTTATCCTGTCGGTAGACTTGATTATGATACATCTGGAATTCTGCTCCTTACGAATGATGGAGAATTTGCAAACAGCCTTATGCATCCACGCTATGAGGTTGAAAAAACATATGTAGCGAAAGTAAAAGGAATCCCTATTCGCGAGAAAGTGAGACTACTTGAAAAAGGTGTTCAACTTGAGGATGGAAAAACAGCTCCTGCAAATGTAAAGGTATTATCTGTTGACAAGAAAAAGAATACTAGCATAATCGAACTGAAAATTCATGAAGGTCGTAATCGTCAAGTTAGACGTATGCTAGAGGCGATTGGGCATCCTGTTCAAAAGCTTAAAAGAGAACAATATGCGTTTTTAGATTTAAAAGGACTTGTTACTGGTGATTCAAGAGAGCTAACACCACATGAGGTCAAACAGCTTCGCTCCCTAACACTACATGGCAAATAAGGTATGTAAGTTTCACATAAACTTCAATAAATTGTTCGAACCATCTAAAAAGATAGTGATATAATGATTTTGAATATTTAAAAAATGGGGAATTTGTAAATGAAGAAAAAACGTTTACTAATGCGCTCTATTATATTATCTGTTCTAATTGGTGCGTTAGGATATACTTTATATTCGAATTTCGTTGTGAGTAAAGAGAAAGTGAAAATCGGCAGTGTGGCACCTGATTTTTTATTAAAGGATTTAGAGGGAAACGAGCATCAGCTTTCTGATTATAAAGGCAAAGGAGTCTTTTTAAACTTCTGGGGAACTTGGTGCGAACCTTGTGAACGTGAAATGCCTTATATGGAAAATCAGTACAAGTATTATAAATCACAAGGTGTGGAAGTACTAGCGGTGAATATTGCTGAATCTAACATCGCAGTTGAAAGTTTTGCAAATAAGCATGATTTATCTTTCCCGATCGTCCTAGATAAAGATCGACAAGTATTAAATGCATACGGAGTAGGTCCACTTCCAACCACCTTTCTAATTAATCCTGATGGAAAAGTTGAATTTATTACATCAGGATCGTTAACAGAGAGAATGGTAAGAGATTATATGGAACAGATAAAACCTTAAATGGGGAGATTTCGGCATGGATAAGATACAATGTGAGTGTGGCCATTTAAATCCAATTGGAACACATTTGTGTGAATCATGTGGAAATCCGATAGGGGATAGTGAGAAAAAAGAACCTAAAAAACTATTGGATATGAAATATGAAGGAACTGCTCGTCGCTCTCAAACTTATAGAAAAACATTTATTGATAAAATATGGAACTTTTTTTCATCAGTTAAAGTTGGGGTTTGGATCATTGTTATCCTCTTAATTGCATCTGCCTTAGGAACAGTTTTTCCACAGGAAATGTACATACCAAAGACTGTTACACCTAGTGAATTTTACCGCGATGAATATGGAATTCTTGGTCAATTGTATTATGAATTAGGTTTTCATAATTTATATGGTTCTTGGTGGTACATGATTTTAGTAGCTTCATTAGGTATTTCATTAGTCATTGCAAGTTTGGATCGATTTGTACCATTATACCGCGTTTTGAAAAAACAAGGTGTCACTAGACATGATTCATTTATGAAACGTCAAAGGTTATATAGCTCGACTAAAACGAATGATTTGAACCTAGATAAATTAAAAGATCGATTCGTCACACGTCGTTATAAAGTGAAGGTAGAAAACGGGAATTTATTAGCGGAAAAAGGTCGTTTTTCTAGATGGGGTCCATATGTTAATCACTGTGGACTTATTATCTTCTTAATCGGAGCGATGCTGCGATTTGTACCTGGAATGTATGTTGATGAAGTACTCTGGGTAAGAGAAGGAGAGACAGTAGGTATTCCAGGGACAGAGGGACAGTATTATTTAGAAAATAAAAAATTCACGATGGAAGTTTACGATAAAGATATGGAAAATGAAGTCTTTGAAAATGCTATTTCCCGTGTAGGGGATGGTAGTATCGTTAAAAACTTCCAATCAGATGTTGTTCTATATGAAAGAAAAGGCGAATTTCTTCACGGCGAAGAACCTGACCTCAAAGAAGTAAAGCCTGCGGAAATACGAGTAAACGAACCATTAAAATTTGAATCGTTTTCACTTTATCAAGTAGATTATAAGCTAAATGAATTAAATAAAATGACATTTAATCTAATAGATAAGGAAACAGAAGAAAGTCATGGTCAAATAATCGTGGATCTTCAAAATCCACAAACGGCTTATGATTTGGGAAATGGTTATAAAGTAGAAGTAGCTACATATTTACCTGACTTTTTCTTTAATGATGATGGAATCCCAATAACTAAGACGAACATTCCAAACAATCCAGCATTTGTCTTTAAAATGATTACACCAGAAACGCCTGAAGGTGAAACGAGTTTTGTCGCTATTCAACAAACGATTGAGGCCGCTGGGGAAAATAAATTCAAAATGAAATTTGAAAGTGTTGAAACGAAAAATTTAACGGCCTTAACTGTTAGAAAAGATTTAACGCTTTGGATTTTAGGTATCGGTGGTGCAATCTTTATGATTGGCGTCATTCAAGGAATGTATTGGAATCATCGTCGAGTTTGGATAAAACATAATGAGGGTGAAGTTTTAATTGCTGGTCACACAAACAAAAACTACTATGCATTGGCGCAGGAGATTAAAATTCTCTTGGAAGGTACGTCACTGACATTGCCTGAAGACCAAAAGGAAAGAAAGTAATTTTTTTGTGGACAAGTAAATTTATTTTTGACTTAACTTCGTGTCTAGCGCAAGAGATATGACTTCTTGTTTATTACTGCCATCTAGCTGTCATTTTACCTAGAGGTTGTACAAGGCGCTAACGCATTTCATTAAGGAGGGGAAATCGTGGCGGCAATTAGTAGTACATTATTAGAAATTGCTTTTATTTTATATTTAATTGCCATTTTTCTATTTAGTGGTTCAATTCGCGATAAGCGGAGCAAGTCACTTCAAATGAGCAAATGGACGAAGCTGGCAATTGCTACAACGATTATCGGCTTTGCTTCACAGCTAGGCTACTTTATTACTAGATGGATTGCATCTGGACACGCACCGGTTAGTAATTTGTACGAGTTTACGACAGCATTTGGTATGATGATGGTTCTTGCTTTCATTATTTTATTTTTTATTTATAAGGTTGCCATATTAGGGTTGTTTACATTGCCTATTGTTATCCTTATCATTGCTTATGGAAGTATGTTCCCAACAGACATTAGCCCACTTATTCCGTCACTACAGAGTCACTGGCTATACATACACGTAACAACTGCAGCGTTAGGTCAAGCTAT
Source organism: Metabacillus rhizolycopersici (assembly GCF_020075705.1). The sequence goes on from NZ_JAIQUM010000069.1 coordinate 4,082, forward strand.
TTTGTCAATAAGTGCTATTGCTGGTATTATTCATCTTGTTGCTGTTGTTGATCAGAAGAAACAAACGAAAAAAACATTTTGGTTAGAAGTAATCATGTATGTTCTTATTGTTACCATTGGTTTTATTACAATTACGAGCGTATTCAAAGGAATTGGATATGAAGCGGAATTTAATTGGATTGATAAAAATGACCAAGAGGTAGTTATGACATATCATTTGCCTGCTTTAGTTGGACCTAATGATGGGGTATTACTTACTGATGGGAAATTTAAGCCGATTCTAGAGCTTCCAGCTATCATTGCCGCGAGTAAGCTAAATACAGTCATTTGGGCAACACTCGTTGGTTCGATTCTTTATGGGTTACTCAGATTAATCTTCCGAAAGCGTATTTCTGCGTTAATTCATCCTCTTACGAAAAACGTTAACCTTGATCTTGTCGACGAGATCGGGTATCGTTCCGTTGCGATTGGGTTCCCGGTATTTACGCTTGGGGCGCTAATCTTTGCGATGATTTGGGCGCAAATTGCGTGGACCCGATTTTGGGGCTGGGATCCAAAGGAAGTTTGGGCGCTTATTACGTGGTTATTTTATGCTGCATATTTGCATCTCCGTCTTTCTAAAGGCTGGCATGGTGAAAAATCTGCATGGCTTGCAGTAATCGGTTTTGCGATCATTATGTTTAACTTAATATTTGTTAATTTAGTCATCGCAGGCCTGCACTCTTATGCATAAATAAATATTGGATGATAATTTGAAATCTTATTCGTAAAGGACAGTATAACCCCCCACCTGAAGATTTAGTTGGCAACTAAGAAGAGGGCAGGGGGTGATAAAACACCTTAGATACATAAGCGTCTTATACTAGTCGAATTTGATCGAGGCGCTTCCGCATTTCAAAAGGAGGGCTCATAATGGAAGAAAATCTATTTGCAAAAATTTTAGTTGTTGATGATGAAGAGCGCATCCGTCGCCTGTTACGTATGTATTTAGAGAGAGAAAATTATGAGATAGATGAAGCAGAAGATGGTGACGCGGCTTTAGAACTTGGCTTAAATAATGAATATGATCTTATTTTGTTAGATATTATGATGCCAGGTATTGATGGAATCGAGGTTTGTAAGCAGATTCGAGAGAAAAAGGCTACCCCGATTATTATGCTTACAGCAAAAGGGGAGGAAGCAAATCGAGTTCAAGGGTTTGAAGTTGGAACAGATGATTATATTGTAAAGCCATTTAGCCCTAGAGAAGTTGTTTTGCGTGTAAAGGCATTGCTAAGAAGAGCGTCACAGACATCATATTTAAAGACAGATACGAAAACTAAAAATGTGATCGTTTTTCCTCATCTGTCAATTGATCACGATGCACATCGTGTGACAGCTAATGGTAAAGATGTTAGTTTAACACCGAAAGAATATGAGCTACTCTATTTTTTAGCTAAAACACCTGATAAAGTTTATGATCGTGAGAAGCTTTTGAAAGAAGTATGGCAATATGAATTTTTTGGAGATTTACGGACAGTTGATACACATGTGAAACGACTTCGTGAAAAATTAAGCAAAGTATCACCAGAAGCAGCCAAAATGATTGTAACGGTTTGGGGAGTAGGTTACAAATTTGAGGTTAATAATGCATGATGCTTTGGAGAAGTGTTGTAGTAAAAGTTTGGGGAACGATTATCATACTCGTTTCCTTTGTCTTATTAGTACTGACAATCTTGATGCTAGAGTTTATTGAAAACTACCAAGTAGATGAGGCTGAGAAAGAACTTACACAGCTTGCAAATAAAGTGTCTACTATCATGGAAGCTCATGAAGATCAATCAATTGCTAGATCAATTACATGGGAATTAACAGATGAATTAACCCATATCCTTATTGTAAAAGATAAGGATACATATTGGAATTCCCCTAATGAATCTAATGATATTCCGCATTTAAATATTGAGGATATTGCGAAAGACCCTGTTCTTGAAAGCGTGTTAGAAAAGGATCAAAAAATAAGTAAACGGACAAATTTAGCCAATCCAACTAAGCAAATAGCAAATGCCGAAGATGCGGTTTTAATTGTTGGCGTGCCGTACAAAGTCTCTGAATTTGAAAATGGTGCTGTTTTTATTTCACAATCGCTACTATCTGTTCGTGAAACAACAAAACTGACAACAAACTACATCATATTAGCTGCGGGTATTGCAATCGTATTAACAACAATATTTGCTTTCTTTTTATCTACGAGAATAACGTATCCATTGAGGAAAATGAAAGAGGTCGCCCAAGAATTAGCGAGAGGGAAATTCGAGACGAAAGTTCCGATTATGTCACAGGACGAAATTGGAGATCTTGGGATTGCCTTTAATCAAATGGGAAAGCAATTGACGTTCCATATAAATGCATTAAATCAAGAAAAGGAAAATCTATCAAATATTTTAAGCAGTATGGCAGATGGTGTTATTACGTGTAATATTAATGGTTCGATTTTAGTTACAAATCCTCCAGCTGAACGATTCCTACAGGCATGGAAGTATGAACAAGGAATCGATATGAGAATGAATGATGAATTACCACCAGAGGTAAAAAATTTATTTCAACATGTAGTGAAAACAGAAAAAGAACAAATGCTTGAGATTATGCTTCAAGGGAGAAGTTGGGTCGTGTTAATGAGCCCGTTGTATAATCAGTCCGATGTTAGAGGGGCAGTGGTTGTACTAAGAGATATGACTGAAGAGCGCCGCTTAGATAAGCTCCGCGATGACTTTATTGCTAATGTCAGTCATGAATTAAGAACACCTATTTCAATGCTGCAAGGTTATAGTGAAGCGATCGTTGATGATATTGCAAGCACAGATGAAGAAAAGAAAGAAATTGCTCAGGTCATTTACGATGAATCATTACGAATGGGACGTTTAGTCAATGAATTATTAGATCTTGCAAGAATGGAAGCAGGGCACATTACTCTTAATCTTGAGGAGATTTCAGTTCCACAATTTATTGATAAAATTAATCGAAAGTTTCAAGGTTTAGCCAAAGAAAAGACGATTTCACTGCATTCAAATATTGATTTAAATGAATCACTTTATGTGTTAGACCCAGATCGTATCGAACAGGTTTTAACCAATTTAATTGATAATGCGATTCGACACACATCAGAACATGGCTCAGTGTTGATTTCTGTCGCAAGTAAAGAAAATGACTTAATGATCAAAATCCAAGATACCGGTAGCGGCATTCCTCAAGAGGATTTACCATTTGTATTTGAACGCTTTTATAAGGCTGATAAAGCTAGGACCCGAGGCAGAGCTGGAACAGGACTTGGCTTAGCGATTGTAAAAAATATTGTAGAAGCGCATCAAGGAAAGATTCAAGTTCATAGCAAACTAGGAGAAGGAACAACATTTAGCATACTACTGTCACGAAAAGAATTAGATTCTTAATAAAATTGTCGGATAAACCAATTGATAACTGATTAATTGATACATAAATGACAACGGTTAGAAGTCTCGTCTTAACTGATGTTCAAAAGCCTATTCAGGGGAATAGGCTTTTTTCTCTGGTATGACGGATTTACCTGACCAAAAATAATACGAAATAATCACCTCTGATGGACATCACACTTCTTGTTAATAAAGGTAAATGAAGATGTCTGTTGAATAATATATCAGTAGAAAATTGTTAGTGACTTAAATGATAGTATGTACTTTACTAGAAAATAGATTGGAGAGTGTCTCGAATGAACTTATATACAAGAACCGGTGATAGCGGAAAAACTAGTTTAATTGGTGGGAGAGTGGATAAGGATCATTTACGTGTAGAAGCATATGGAACGATTGATGAAGCAAATTCCTTTGTCGGTCAAGCGATGACGTTACTAACAGACTCAATCTTCGTAGATATTTATAACGAATTAGAGAAGATTCAACATGAATTATTTGATTGTGGCGGCGATTTAGCTGTTGTAAAAGAAAAATATCCATATAAAACGACTGAAGAAATGGTTACATTTTTAGAAGAAAGAATCGATTATTACGTTTTGGAGGCTCCTGAATTAGAGCGTTTCATCTTACCTGGAGGAAGTCCAGCCTCAGCAGCCATACATTTAGCAAGGACTGTTACTCGGAGAGCTGAAAGATGTACTGTAACGCTACAAAAAGAAATGGAAATTAATGATATCGTCTTAAAATACTTAAATCGTTTATCAGATTATTTTTTTGCAATTGCAAGAGTGATTAATTTTCGCTTAGGGGTAAAAGATGTTGAGTACGAAAGAAGTGCGATCGTCTTTAAGAGCAAACAATCGAAAAACAAAAGTGAATGAAGAATTGCCTTCGGATTGTTAGTTCTTAATTAAATGGACTAATTCTTTTACCGAAAATGATCATGGTTAAATCTAGTAACGATCGTACCTTTTTTGAAAGGGGCTAGACAATTGCAAACAACTACAGTAAGGATGAAAAGTTCAACACCGATCTTCCGTAGCTTTGATGAAGAAAAAGCCAAACAATTTTACTGTGAGTTTTTAGGGTTTCATCTCGATTGGGAGCATCGATTTGAGGAAGGTATGCCATTATATATGCAACTATCACATGGTGATTTCTTGTTACACTTATCTGAACACCATGGTGATTGTTGTCCAGGTGCAACGATAAGAATTGAAGTAGATTCATTGACAACCTACTATACTAGTTTGCAATCGAAAAAATTCAACTATATGAACCCGGCTATTGAGACAACGCCATGGGGGACACTCGAAATGTGTGTCATTGATCCGTTTGGGAATAAGCTTATATTTTTTCAAGATAACTAATTGTAAAGAATAACTTCCGGCTCACCGTAACGATGAGTCGTTTTTTATCGTTTAGGAAACTATAAAATTCTTGTACTGTGGATAAGCGCACGCAAGCGTCCGGCCCCTCTAAGGTCTAGCCACGCCTTCTATTCATGTGTGGCTTATGCCTGCCTTAGGCTGATCAAGGCGTTTGCGCTTTAGAAAATTTCCTTTCGAGATTATTTGTAAATATGCTAGAGTATAGATTAGTGCAATTATTACATTTAGGTTTCAATTATATGATCGTCAATAATATGCAACTTTTTCGTCTTCCTTTCGACTAAATAAAAGAATGGAGGGTCATTCATGGAGGATACCTTTCAAAGAATATACGAAAAATATCATCATGAACTTTTTCAGTTTTTATTCTATATGGTAAAGAATCGTGAGCAGGCTGAAGACCTTGTACAAGAGGTGTATATTCGTGTTTTAAAAGCTTATGATAAGTTTGAAGGACGGAGTAGTGAAAAGACCTGGCTTTTTTCTATAGCTAGGCATGTAGCAATTGATTGGTTTCGTAAACAAAAAACCATCCGTATGAGGATTTTGGAAAAATTCGATTGGGACAAACATGAGATAAAAGATGATCAAGCATTACCTGATGAGATTTCCCTTCAAAACGAACAGGTTCAATGGATGTATCGGTCATTAGACGCATGTTCCGTTGATCAACGTTCTGTGCTGATTTTACGTTTTCTTCAAGAATTATCGATAACAGAAACTGCTGAAGCCCTTGGCTGGACGACTAGTAAGGTAAAAACCACTCAGCATCGTGCGATCAAACAGCTGAAAAAACAAATGGATAGCATTTCTGAGAGGGAGGGGATTTCTATTGAAAAGACGGGAGTGGAATGAAGAACAGATTGAACAGCTTTTGCAGAAGTTGCCCCCTGTTAAGGATACACGATCTGCAGAAGACATTTATCAAAATATAAAGGATAAGCAGCAGCTTAAGAAAAATTCGAGAAGATGGATTGCTCCAGCTTTAGCGACGGTTGCGGCATTACTACTATTCGTTTTCATCTCACCTTCTCTCTTTCATAATGCTACTTCATATGAAGAAAGCGCTATGGATAGCGCTGCTACAGAGAATTCGGTCAAGCTAGAAAGTGACATGTCAGAAGCTAAATTAACACAAGAAAAAACATTTGACATTCAAGATTTGAAAAACAAAGAACCGGAAACATTTGTTACAAAGGCAAGTGAAGAAGATGAGATAATCACTGTAGGATTTACGGATGGGAATGCACAAAATATCTTACCAATTAGTTTAGAGGCAAATCAGAAACAAGAAAAATTAGAGCAACTAGAAGAAATTAACCCTGAGCTTTTTATGGAAGAACTTGGACCAATTAGCTATGAGCTAAGGAATACAGAATTTATTGATGAGGGGGATCCTGAAGAAATTACGATTGAATATAAAGGGGAACCCAGTTTAGCAAGCTCTGCTACTGACACATTATACCAAAATGCACTTATTGAAACCTTTAGGTGGCTTGATTTTAAAAGGGTGAAACTTTATACAAACAATCATGCAGGTATTGACTTCGGTCATTCAGGATCGAAAAAAGATTTAGAAGTAAAGCAAGAAAATAAAAAAGCTTATTTTCTATATCAGTTCGACGAACATACTTCAAAATTGCTAGTTCCTTCACCAGAACCATATGATTCAATTGAAACAGCGATTGAAGCGATGAAACAAGGGATGGCAGAGCGACATTTACAACCAACGATAATGAAGGGGATTGAAACAATTAAGACAAAAGAAAATGGTGATCAGCTCGAAGTTGAATTTCATCAAGATATAGAATTTCAGGATAGTGAACCGTATATCATAATGCTAGAATCAATTTTATTATCTGCAAAAGAGTTCGGTTATCGTACAGTTCAGTTCAAAGGAATGAATATAGATCAAGTCGGCGTAATGGATGTTACAAAACCGATTGAAGTTCCATTTTCACCAAATCCAATAGATTAAAATTAGAGGAGGCTCATAATCTGAGTCTCCTTTTGTATATTAAGGGAAATAATGTAAAATACTACATTTGTTCTTGCTTAGGAAATTATAAAATTCTTGTACTGTGGATAAGCGCGCGACATCCAGCGCAAGCGTCCGGCCCCGAAACACAGGACGTGCAAGTGCAGTCAATGCGACAAGAACGTCGCGTTCTTGACTGCCTCTTGGTTCTACAGCCCACTTTTGAATAGAAGGCAAAGTACGCCTTCTATTCAAAAGCGTCTTATGCTTGACTTAGGCTGATCAAGGCGCTTGCGCTTTTGTTTTTTTAAACGGGCAAATGTAGTTGGTATTTGGCATAGGCCTGTTTAGAATGTTGAATCCATGTTCAATACTAGTGAATAGTTTCAAAAAGGACAATCAAGAAATTTGCCTAAAAATGTAGGAGGAGAAAAATGCTCATTAAAGTAAATCGTTTTATCGTAACATCAATGGTTGGGCTTATGATTGGAATAACGATTGGAGCAAGTAATCAAGCGCAAGCACAATCATACATAGAAGAATTAGAGAATAGCTGGGTTCAACCCGTTAATGGTGAAATAACCGATACCTTTGGGACAAGAAATGGTAAACATAAAGGAATTGACATAGCTGCCCCAGAAGGAGAAAAAATTGTATCAGTCTCCGATGGGAGAGTGACCAAATCGTATTATTCAGATACATATGGACATGTTGTATTTGTTGGGCATCCAGAGGGATATGAAACTGTCTATGCTCATTTAAGTAAGCGAATGGTAAGTGTTGGTGAAAGTGTAAAGAAAGGTCAAGCTCTCGGAATAATCGGTAATACTGGGGTGTCAAGAGGAACGCATTTACACTTTGAATTGCACGATGGAGAATGGACCTATGAAAAAGAACATGCGTTAGATCCCTTCTTTGTTTTTGAATTACCAAACGCTACTGTCCGTACTAAGCAAGCACAGCAGGAATTAGAGGTTGCGCAAAAAAAACAGAAAGCGGTTAAAATCGAAACTCAGTCTATCACTGTTGAAAAAGCTGTTAGTGAACGACAAGAAAGAACAGATTTACAAAAAAAAATTATTACGGTCAATAAAGGTGACACGCTTTGGAAGTTGTCTCAAAACTACCATGTAACAATAAAATCGCTTCAGGAATGGAATAGACTAAAATCAAACATCATCTATCAAGGTCAAGAACTAACTGTCTATTTAAATGAAGAAAATAGCTATGTCGTCAAATCTGGTGATACAATTCAATCCATTGCAAAAGAATATAAGGTGGAGCCCGAGAAAATCATAAAAGTAAATGAGCTACATAATGATAAGCTTTTTCCGAAACAAGTGCTCTTGATTAGTAAAAACTAACTTTTGTTGAATGAACAATCGATGATGTTCAAATATCCTGTTGATATAGTTACTAGTGTAAAATTAACAATATATATAAATTATTCAAGAGAAACGGCATGATTAACGTGGTTCAAAATAGGATATTCATGCATTTATCTTATTTTAGATGGGCAGAAAAAACTTTACATCAAGTTTTAAGGGAAACAAAAAAAGAGAGGTGGAGGATTATCCCGCATTAACGGGCAGTAATACCCCCACCTCTAAGCTTGAGTGAATCAAAGAAGCGAAGGTGGGGGAGAAAGAAAACCCCAACTGATGGAAGTCTCGCTTTATTGGCTGTAAAGATCTGATAATTCTCATACAAATAGTAATTAGAAATATTTAATGATTTTGTTTAATTCGATTCTTCTTGCTATACAATGTATTAAAAACGATATATAATGGGAGGTATAAATTAAATAATATGATCAATCTTCGGGGCAGGGTGTAATTCCCGACCGGCGGTGATGAAGTTTTTTTTCTAAGTCCGCGAGCCTGTAGTATAGGGCAGGATCTGGTGAAATTCCAGAACCGACAGTATAGTCTGGATGAGAGAAGATGGAGGTTCTAACGTTTAAAAGTTAATGCTTTGAACGTTTATTTAGACTCGATTAAAATGCCCCTGTATATCATTGTTGTTTTGCTTGTTAAAAGACAATAATGATATACAGGGGCATTTTTTGGTAGACAAGAAACGATCAGTTTTAACTTAGTTTTCTTGTTTTACTTTAGCATCTAGCTACGCATAATTGGAGGGATATGAACAACTTCTATTGATGAGTAAGTTATTTGCCTAAGGCTGACCAAGGCGCTTTTGCCATTCGAATCATGTCTAAAGAACTTTCTCTTTTTCGGGATGGGATCAGAAAAGGAGAGAAGAATGATGCAACAAAGTAAAGTAAGAAAACATGTAACAGTAGGTATGTTAAGTAGTATTGCGTATTTACTTATGATGCTTGATTTTCCATTTCCAGGATTACCTAGCTTTTTACAAATTGATTTTAGTGATGTTCCGGCTCTAATTTCAGCTATTGTATTTGGACCATCTGCAGGGTTAATGGTAGAAGCAATTAAAAATATTCTCTATTATCTCATTCACGGGTCAGGAGTTCCAGTTGGCGAAATTTCAAACTTTATTGCTGGATCGTTATTTATCTTACCATCCGCATATATATACAGACGTTTTCAAAGTCAAAAAGGCTTACTTATAGGGCTTGGAATCGGTACGATGTTAATGACTGTGGTGATGAGTATCTTGAATTATTATGTCATTATGCCGGCTTACACATTCTTTCTAAATATGCCTGTGATGTCTCAAGAAGCAACTAGACAGTTTGTGGTTGCAGCAGTTTTGCCGTTTAACCTACTAAAAGGTGTGATTGTGACGCTTCTTTTATTAGTGATTATGACTAAAATAAAAACTTGGTTAACGAACCAATTATTAATAAATTATAAACGTGTATAATAGGATTATCGATCAGGCTTTATTGATTTTGAGTTGAAGAAAAAAGGTGCTCGGAAAAGTCGCTATACGCGACTTTCATGAGCACCTTTTTTACAATAAACTATTCAAATTTTAAGGCGTCGCCATCAAATTTATCATCAGCAACCTTGATTGAATCTGTAGGACAACCTTCAAAAGCGTCCATCATATCTTCCTCAAGTACTTCAGGAACCTCAGTGATACCTTGATTATCGTCTAAAGTAACATATGCGATACCTTCATCATCATAATCATAAATGTCTGGAGCTGCAGCGCCACAAGCTCCACAAGCGATACAAGTATCCTTGTCTACGATTGTATATTTTGCCATTAAAAACAAACCCCCTGAAAAAGATTAATACCATATCATCGTATGGTAGAACTAGTAAATTGAGTGAATCCATATATTACAAAAATAAATTATTATGGATGTACCTAATTAGTATTGTAAATCGGATTTTTGGACATTTCAATAGAAAACTCTAATGAAAATATTTATCACTGCTGCTTAGCTTGCAAGTTAGCTTCAAATTAAAGGCGAAAAGTAGAGAAAAATCAGCATATTGTGTAAACGAATGACCAAAAATTTGTTAAAATAGAAAACGGAATCGAATATTGTCAAACATTGTAGGTGATGTATTGAAACAACATTATTTTCATATGGTATTGCTGTATTGTCTAAACCAAATTAATGGAGAAAGATCTGTCTCCGCTATTTATCATTTACTTAACGGGAAAAAATCTTCACAAACAATTCAAGATGGAAAACTATTTTTTTTATCCCATCTGTTCAGTATTTTTCCTAGACTAACAAGGCAGCAAGTACTTGAAGAATGTGAAATTATTTTGAAAGAAGGACTTATTGAACAATTACCAAATCACCATTTTATATTAACGGAGAAAGGTAAATTAATCCTTGATGAATATCTAAAGATAAAGCCAATACCACCTAAGTTAAATGGTTGGGAGTATGGAGATGTAGGACGGGTTTTTTGGAGGAGGCTATCCATACTTGTCCAAGTTCTATCCAATTTTGCATTTGAAAGAAATCATTATTTACCAGTAACGAAAAATCAAGAGGATTTACAATGGGTGAAACAATTCCTTAAAGAGAGCAAATTTTCAAAATCAAATCTTATTCACATGTTATATGAGGAATTAAAGTTCACACTCCAACGACAATCAAAACGAGATGCGATGATTTTTATCCAAAGGATGACATCGAGTGAAAAAATTGGTCTCACCTTTGAACAGATTGCCAAAAAGCATAATGAGGATCCAGTCTACATTTCCTTGCTGTTTTGGAATGTCATACATTCGATCATTCACCTACAACAATCAAGCAATTCTCAACATGTCATTTTGAATGAGATAATCATCGATAAACTGCAAAAAAATACACTTACGGCATCGACTGCAAAGACACGTTATTATCTGTTACAAGGAATAGGAATATCTGAAATTGCAATTATCCGAAGATTAAAGGAAAACACAATAGAGGATCATATAGTTGAGATTACATTACATGATATAACCTATACACCTGATGCTTTTTTATCACAATCTGATTTTAACCAAATAAGTAATGCGATTGCCTTGCTTAAAACACATCAACTAAAAAAAGTGAAGGAATACTTGAATCATCGATACAGCTATTTTCAAATTAGACTTGCCTTTGCGATGAATGGGAGGAACGGATGAACCAATCAATAGAAAATGTGTTAAAAACTTACTTCCATCTTAACGAATTTCGAACAGGACAGCGGGAAATAATTGATGCTGTCTTACAAAGAAATGATGTTGTGGCAATGCTTCCTACTGGAGCGGGGAAGTCTCTTTGTTATCAGCTTCCTGGATATCTTCTTGATGGGCCGATATTAATTGTTTCCCCCTTATTATCCTTAATGGAGGATCAAGTGGAACAAATTAAACTCAGAGGTGAAAAGCGGGTCATCGCCCTAAATAGTACGATACCATTTATGCAAAGGAAAAATTATTTGCAAAATATACGAGAGTATCGATATATTTATGTTTCTCCTGAAATCATGCAAATTGATTATGTGCTAAGTGCATTAAAAACAGCAGCAATTTCTTTGTTTGTCGTCGATGAAGCCCATTGTATTTCACAATGGGGTCATGATTTTCGTCCTGATTATTCAAGATTAGGTGAAATTAGACGTGCGCTACATCATCCACCTTGTCTAGCTGTAACAGCTACTGCAACCGAGGAAGTGCTTGAGGATATCCAAAGGGTTCTTCAATTTCGATCAGAAAGTAAAAAGTTCGTTTATTCGATTGATCGTCCAAATATTGCGATTTCTGTTGAAAAACTTTCGTCAATCGATGAAAAAATAGTTAAATTACTTTATTTCGTACGTTCATTAAAAGGTCCTGGAATTATTTATTGTTCAAGTAGATTATGGACAGAGCGATTAGCACAAATTTTGATTGATGCTAGTGTTGATCATGTCGGCTATTATCATGGGGGAATGGATCAAGAGCAACGAATTCTTATTCAGCAACAGTTTATATACGACCAATTGCAGATCGTTTGCTGTACGAATGCGTTTGGAATGGGGATTAATAAGCAAAATATACGTTATGTTATACATTTTCATTTTCCGGCACAATTAGAGTCATACATGCAGGAGATTGGTCGAGCAGGTCGAGATGGCCATCCTAGTCTTGCTTTAACACTACTTACTGAAGCCGATTATGAAGTGCCAAAAACATTAATGGAATCCGAGTTTCCATCCTATGAAAAATTATATCGGACCATTTACTTTTTACATAAAAATAATGTACAATCATGTTCATTTGAAAAAATAAATGAACAGTGTGGGTTATCTGAAACACAATGGCGTTATGTAGAATATCACTTAATGTCATTAAAAAATCGTATGTTAAAACCAGAAGAACTTATCGCAACAATCTGGCTTGAAATTGAAAAGCGAATAACGCTTAAACAAGTTAAATTACGGGAGATGACTAATTGGCTAACTGCGGATTCATGTAGACGTCAAAAGTTACTTGCATATTTTGACGAAGCATATACTGGTCATGTGATAGTGAATTGCTGTGATAGCTGTGGGATTGATTATTCAACCTTCATGGGAGCGCTAACTAAGCAAGAAGTAGGTTTAGAAATGAATTGGGAAGAGGAGTTAAAAGCGATTTTTCGGATGACAAGTGATTAAATTTTGTTTAACATGCAGAATGAAGGAATGTAACAACTAATAGACGATCAAATTATCCCATTCTTAACGGTCAGTAAATCCCATACACCAATATTTAAGAGAAACTGATGGGTGTGAGGGCTAAAGAAACCCCATCAGATGGAAGTCTCGCTTTATAAAAGGAGTGAAAGAAGGAAATGAGTAAATTAGAAAAACGCCCTGACCAAGCGGGAAATTTACGAACGAGGATGATTGATGACTATAAAGAAATACATGGCGATTATCCATCACGTAGTGAACTTCATAAAGATACGGTTAAAAAGCAAAAGCGGAAGATGAAATATCCAATAATTAGTATTCTAGCTTTGATTTTTATTCTCATACTTATAGTGATCTTATTTTTTTCGTTTTACTATTTCAACAATAATAATGACATAAAGACTTTAATTGGAAACAAAAATTCATCAGGTGATGAAACTGTTTATATTTCTAAAGGTAAATCTTATGAGATAGAAACTGATGATGGACCACTTACTGAAGAGACATCTAAAGATGAGGCAGAAGTGAGTACGAACGATCGTAAAGCAAGCGAAACAGAAGCAAAAATAGAAACAAAAACAGAAGCAAAAACAGAAACAAAAACAGAAACAAAAACAGAAACAGAAACAGAAACAGAAACAATCATTCAGAAGAACCAAGAAACTGATTCAACGGAATATCAAAAAAATGCAACAGATAGCACTCATAATAAAGATTCAGAATATCGAGAAGTGAAGTCCCATAAAGTTGCTGCGGGTGAAACACTTTTTAAAATCGCGATTCAGTATTATAAAAATCGCTCAGGTGAAGAGATCATTCGTCAATACAACGGGATAGAGGCCAATAATATTTACGAAGGTCAAATATTAAAAATACCGTTAAAATAGAAAGTACATAGAACTTATTTTTCCAGATAGACCTATTCATATCCATGTGGACAACTTCATACAATGTACTAATAAAAGTAGTTGTATGAGGGAGATGTGGAAGTAATGGAAACAGAAATTCAACTGCTAAAAAATCATACCGACGAACCAACAAAAAAAATGCTTCAGCGCCTTGTTGAGCACAAAAGAAAGTTTGAAGCTTATAAACGTAAATGTTTTAATGCTCAATTCATAACATTTGTCTTGTTAATGGGGTTTATTGTCTATCTTTATACATTTATTATCAAACCAACAGGTGGTCAACTGGATATGTTCTTTCATTTAATGTTTGATGGTACTTATCACGTTCTGATTGTTTTGCTCATTGCAGGTGGATATGCGACAGCACAGTATTATAAAAAGAAAGAAGATAAAGCTGAAACAGAATTTAATAATCTGAGAAGTGAAATAATCAGAAAAAGTCCTGAGTTATGGCCGCAACCTACCCAATGGCAAAAAAGACATGAAGTGTTTGCTATGATGAAAAATGAATTTGATATAAATTTGTTTCATGAAAGTAAATAAATTTAGGCTGAAAACTCTTCATTTCATAAATGAAAAAGAAGAGTTTTTAGTTTTAGATTATAATGTGGGTCAAATTCTTCATTGCTCATTTTTATTTGAATGTACTTGTTTAAAGAAAGCGAGGTGTTTTCTCTGTTACTTGGATTCATTATTTGTATCTGTCTGTTTCTTGTGATAATGATTTTAATTATGGTGAAAAATGCGAATGAGAATCATTTAATGAAACAAACACTATTATTTGATCAATTTCCGAAGAGTTTTAACAATTTAACAATTTTTTTTATTTCGGATATACATAGAAGAACGATCTCGGATAAATTGTTAAAGCAGTTGTCATCTACCATTCATCTAGTTGTGATTGGCGGGGACTTAACTGAAGCGAGGGTTCCATTTCATAGGGTTGAACATAATATAAAGCTATTAAAGGAAATAGCGCCAGTGTATTTTGTATATGGCAATAATGATTATGAAGTAGAGCGAGAAAAACTTGAAGAACTACTTTCAAAACATGGTGTTACCATTCTCACTAATTCGTCTGCCTATTTGAAGTCTAAGAGCGGTGAAAAACTAATTCTACTAGGTGTAGAGGATATGAGTGAGGGGAAGGATAGGCTAGATTTAGCGATAAAACATTCTCCTAAAGGGGATTTTAAAATATTAATAAGTCATAATCCAGATATTTATCAAAAAATAAAAAGCACTGATCATATTTCATTGATTATGAGTGGGCATACGCACGGTGGTCAAATTCGATTGTTTGGTTTCGGACTATATGACATCGGGAAAACCCACTTTCTAAAAAATGTAACCCACTTAATAAGTAATGGATACGGTACATCGGGTGTTCCGTTAAGATTTGGTGCCCCTGCCGAAGCCCATCTTATTCAGTTAAGGCATAAAGGATCATCAACACCATCCGAAATAAAAGAAAATTAGCGGTTTACTATAATCCTAACTTCAAACAGTCTGGAATAAGCTTGCTCCACTCCAGTAATCGACAACTTGTACAAAAATGAAAGATTTCGATATAATTGTGAATGAAAAATGTAAATTAGGTTTAGGATATAAGTTTGATTTTCTTACATATGGATTACGATCGTAAAGTACAAAATCTACAAATTTAGATAAGAGGGATTCTATTCGCAAGTTTGCTTGTGCTTTTTATATATTGGAGGATTTACGATGTCTAGTTATGATGGTGTATATAATGTAAAAGCTGTTTCTAATTTACTAGGAATACAACCTGGAACACTTAGAGCATGGGAACGAAGATATAAGATGATAGCACCAAAAAGAAATGAAGCTGGCCATCGTATATATTCTGAAGAACATATTGATATTTTAAAGTGGTTACTTAATAAAGTGGACCAAGGTTTTACAATTAGTCAGGCAGTTACGCTACTGGAGAACAACCAGATTTCAGTTCACAATCAATCTGAAATGAAAAGTAACAAAGTAGAACCTGATTATTCAAATGTGCTAATGGACGAGCTTCTTCAATCACTTCTGAATTTTGATGAAACTGAAGCGAATGAACGATTAAATAGGGCATTTAGTCTTTTTTCAGTTGATAAAGTTGTTTTTGACATGCTTAATTCTTTACTCCATCAAATTGAAATTCAATTTGATAAAGGAATAATTACAGCTGCTCAGATGAATTTTGCCTTTTCTTTTATACGTTCGCGTTTCGGGATAATCTTGCATACATTACCGGTAGAGGGATTATTGCCAAAAGTAATTGCAATTTGCGGTCCAAACGAAACTTATGAGCTTGGCTTACTAACGTTGACGATATTTTTGCGAAGAATGGGCTTTGAAGTTATTTATATAGGTGCAAGTATATCAGATAATGATTTTGGCAATGTCATAGAAAATTTAAAGCCAGCGTTTCTATTTTTATCATGCCATAAAGGTGAAAATGTGGAGAAAATAATAAATCTAGTCGATGATTTATTGAAAAGATATCAGCAATTACATATTGGTATTATTGGAAGAGAAATGAGTAAAGGAAACAGCCTGAACCATTCTCAACTTGGAAAATATTTAATAGGTGATCATAAGGTACAATGGAAAAAATGGTTAAAGGAAAAATTAGATGATTAAAGATCAAGAGTGTTTACTTGTCTAAATTGTGTGCAGAGTGTACACTGAAAAAAATATTAGAACCATCTCATATAAAAATCATATGATGATTGTATATAGAGCGTTCTGACGGCAGGAGGGTATGGGATGCGGCTAGAGCGACTGAATTACGATAAAATAAAAATCTTCATAACAACAGATGATTTGAAAGATAGAGGGCTTACGAAAGAAGACCTCTGGAAAGATTCATTAAAAGTTCATCAATTATTCAGAGATATGATGAACGAAGCAAGTGTGGAATTAGGCTTTGAGGCACATGGACAGATCGCTGTCGAAGTGTATTCCCTTCATGCACAAGGGATGGTTGTTATTGTCACAAATAGTCAAGAAATAGATGAAATGGATGATGACTTTTCTGATGATTATATTGAAATGCAGGTCAAACTAGATGAGAGCTTAGATGTTATCTACGAGTATGAAACATTTGAAGACATCATCCAACTTGCAAATTGTCTATATCAACAAGAGGTTCTAGATGGGATGATCATATTTTATCAAGAACGATATTACTTGCTTTTAAGTGACGATCAACAAGTTGAACTTGATACTTTAGTAGCGATATTAGCTGAATACGGAAGTCCTTCAACTTTAACCGTCCATAGATTAAAAGAGTATGGAAAAATGATTATCGAAGAAAAAGCTATTCAAGATATTTATTTTCACTTTTGGAAGAACAAGAATGATTTATAATTTCATATCGGGATTTTTTCATCTATGAAAATAAACATATCCAAAAGCGAGAAATTTCATTGTAATGCAGACAATAAGAGGAGTTAATCAACTAAATAGTAGGTGATTAACTTTTTTTTGATTGTAAGGTAATAATTACAAGTAAAAAGTGTTAAAAGTTAAGCTTACTTCTTTTTAGTTAATAACAATTACGTTCTGAAATCGTTTCCGTTGTTATGATGAAATTCTTATAATCGAGCCTTTTCTTCTTTGCATAAACATTTATAAGGTGTATACTAGGTCTTGAAAGGTGGATATTCTTTCATTTACTGATTAGATTTAGGAGGTTAGCTTAAATGGTAGCCGAGAAAAACACCAGTGCTAATAATGATAAATTAGATGTGCTGAAATCCACACAAACAGTGATACATAACGCTTTGGAAAAACTTGGGTATCCTGAAGAAGTATATGAATTATTAAAAGAACCATTGAGATTAATGACTGTAAAAATTCCAGTTCGTATGGATGACGGTTCAGTTAAGGTATTTACTGGTTATCGTGCTCAACATAATGATGCAGTGGGACCAACAAAAGGCGGAATTAGATTCCATCCAAATGTGACAGAAAAAGAAGTGAAAGCACTTTCTATCTGGATGAGCTTGAAATGTGGAATTGTTGACCTTCCATATGGAGGAGGTAAGGGTGGTATTGTTTGTGACCCTAGGGATATGTCGTTTAGGGAATTAGAGCGTCTAAGTCGTGGCTACGTTCGTGCGATTAGTCAAATTGTCGGTCCTACGAAGGACATCCCCGCTCCAGATGTATTTACAAATTCACAAATTATGGCATGGATGATGGATGAGTATAGTCGTATTGACGAATTTAACTCTCCTGGTTTTATCACAGGTAAGCCCTTAGTATTAGGTGGGTCACATGGACGTGAATCTGCTACGGCAAAAGGGGTTACTATTTGTATTCGTGAAGCCGCAAAGAAAAAGGGAATTAACCTTCAGGGTGCTAGAGTAGTAGTGCAAGGCTTTGGCAATGCAGGAAGTTATCTTTCAAAATTCATGCATGATGCAGGCGCGAAAATAGTTGGTATTTCCGATGCTTACGGTGGACTTCATGATCCCAATGGATTAGATATTGATTATTTACTTGATCGTCGAGATAGCTTTGGTACAGTAACAAAGCTTTTTAATGATACTATAACAAATCAAGAATTACTTGAACTTGATTGTGATATTCTTGTTCCAGCAGCAATTGAAAATCAAATTACGGAAGAAAATGCAGGGAATATTAGAGCTAGCATCGTTGTAGAGGCAGCGAATGGACCAACAACGATTGAGGGGACGAAAATCCTATCAGAACGTGGGATCCTATTAGTTCCTGATGTTTTAGCTAGTGCAGGTGGTGTAACCGTATCTTATTTTGAGTGGGTTCAAAATAACCAAGGTTATTATTGGACTGAAGAAGAAGTGGAAGAAAAGCTCGAAAAAGTTATGGTAAAATCATTTAATAATATTTATGATACAAGTCAAAATCGTAGAGTTGATATGCGTCTTGCTGCATATATGGTAGGCGTACGTAAAATGGCTGAGGCTTCTAGATTTAGAGGCTGGATTTAAGCATTACTAATTGCAACGATTTAAAAAATCTCCTATCATGAATGATAGGAGATTTTTTATGAGATAAGAAAGATAAGTATAAAATTTTTGACTTAGTTCTCGTGTCCAGCGCCTAGCCCCTCTTGGGTCTAAGCCACTCTTGAATTGAAGGTAAAAAACACCTTCAATTCAAGAGCGTCTTATTTGCCTGAGGCAGAACAAGGCGCTTGCGCTTTTCTTATGAGAATATGTTTAATTTAAAACACAGGAGTGGAAAATTCGTGATTAAGGAAGAAACAATTATTGTTGGCGGAGGACCTTGTGGACTTTCTGCGGCAATTGCTTTAGCACAAACGGGTAAAAAACCTTTAGTTATTGAAAAAGGCAATATTGTTAATGCAATATACAATTATCCAACACATCAAACGTTTTTTAGTTCGAGTGAAAAACTTGAAATAGGTGAAGTTCCTTTTATAACCGAAAATCGCAAACCTTTTCGAAATCAAGCATTAGCTTACTATCGAGAAGTTGTACGTAGAAAAGAAATTCGCGTTCATTCATTCGAAACAGTAGAAAATGTAGAAAAAATAGGCGAATTATTTATCGTTCATACTAACCAACATATTTATGAGGCGAAACAAGTAGTGATAGCAACTGGATATTATGATCATCCTAATTACTTGGGTGTACCTGGTGAAGAACTATCGAAAGTTTCCCATTATTTTAAAGAAGGACATCCCTACTTTAATAAAGATGTTTGTGTGATTGGTGGGAAAAATTCAAGTATTGATGCAGCATTGGAGCTTGTTAAAGCTGGGGCAACAGTTACAGTACTTTATCGTGGAACTGAATATTCATCAAGTATTAAACCTTGGATTTTACCTGAATTCGACGCACTTGTTCGAAATGGAACAATAACAATGGAATTTCAAGCAAATGTCATCGATATTAAAGAAGACTCAATTAGATACCAAGTGGATGGTCAAGTGAAAGAGATCAAAAATGATTTCGTTTTTGCCATGATCGGTTATCATCCCGACCATCAATTTTTAAAGAAAATGGGCGTAAATATCGATCAAGAAACGGGAAGACCAACCTTTAATCCTGAAACGATGGAAACAAACGTTGAAGGGATTTTTATAGCTGGTGTAATCGCAGCGGGTAATAATGCAAATGAAATATTTATTGAAAATGGACGTTTTCATGGAGAACTCATTACTGAAGCGGTGAAAAAAAGGAAATAAAGGAAGAGGGAGAGGGAGTACTTAATATCCCTCTCATTATTCATCATCTTTACACTGAAAATATTTCATCAAGTTTATTTCTATCGGCAGTGGTTTCTAATGCAATCATCAGTTTAAGTCTAGCCTTCTGACCATTTAATCCGTTACTAAAAATCATTCCAAGTTCCTTCAATTGCCGGCCTCCACCTTCATAACCATAAATATCTTGAACAATTCCATTAAAGCAACGAGAAACAAGTACGATTGGAACTCCCTTATTTAATAGATCTTTTAAGCAAGGGAGCAGCATAGGTGGTAAATTTCCCTGTCCTAAAGCCTCAATGACAAGCCCATCAAGTCTGTTTTGATCAATCGCTTGAAGTAGTGTATCATCCATTCCAGCAAACGCTTTTAGCAAAAGGACGCTTTTATTCAGTCTAGCAACGTGTAAAGGTTTGTTTAAAACAGGTTTGTGATGGAAGAATACCCCTCCCTTATTGACGATGCCAATCGGCCCATATTGTGGACTTTGAAAGGTTGCTATGTTGCTAGTATGTGTTTTTGTTACATTTTCTGCGGTATGGATCTCATCGTTCATGACGACAAGCACACCCATATTTCTAGCTTTATCAGATGTTGCGACCTTTATCGCTGATAAAAGATTATATAAACCATCTGAACCTAATTCATTCGTTGATCTCATCGCACCAGTAAGAACGACTGGTATCGACAAAGATAATGTCAAATCAAGAAAAAATGCAGTTTCTTCTAAAGTGTCTGTACCATGTGTGATGACAACTCCGTCACAGTTATAAGCCTTTATATAAGTTTCGATATAATTTTTAATTTGTAACATGTGTATAGGTGTAATATGTGGTGATGGCAAATGGAATAACTCCGTTGTTACTATATTAGTATTAGGAATCGCCTTCATGTAATCGACAAGTGGATTTTTCGTCCCAGGTTTTACTTCACCTGTCTTTTCATCTTCCTGCATTGCAATCGTTCCACCAGTATGTATTAATAAAATATTTTTCATTTTAAGAAACCTCCATGCGTCTAACAAGTTTACACTATTAAATTACATCAGACATTTTCAATTCTACGATAACATGATACGATTAATAAAGTGAAACTTGACTATTTTTATGAAATGAGGCCTGAGAATGATTGCGATTATTTCTGCGGGCATCGCCCCAGGTCTTGCATTATTAAGCTATTTTTATCTAAAAGATCAGTACGATGCAGAGCCTATTTATATGGTGCTACGTTCGTTCATCTTTGGGGCACTGCTCGTTTTTCCAATCATGTTTATTCAATATATTTTAGAAGTTGAAGCAGTTTTTTCATCCGAAATATTGTTTACATTTGTTGCCGTAGGATTTCTAGAAGAGTTTTTTAAGTGGTTTATATTATTTTTCACCATTTATCAACATGTCCATTTTGATGAACATTATGATGGGATTGTTTATGGCGTGTCTCTTTCACTTGGATTTGCTACGTTAGAAAACATATTATATTTATTTGCAAATGGAGTAGAGTATGCACTAGGGCGTGCGATATTACCTGTTTCAAGCCATGCGCTATTTGGTGTTCTTATGGGTTATTATTTAGGGAAAGGCAAATTTTCAAACGTGGATCATCGAAAAAAATGGGTATTATTATCTTGTATTATTCCTATCTTTCTTCATTCCATCTATGATTACATTTTAATTAGCCATATGAATTGGCGTTACTTCATCCTTCCATTTATGTTGTTTCTTTGGTGGTTTGCGTTACATAAAGCAAAAAAGGCAAGAGTGAAAATAGCTGAAACTAAACTGCCATAGTGCAGTTTTTTTTATTGTTAAAAAGAGAAAATATTTCTTATGAATAAAATACCAAAGTCTACAAAAAATACATTTAAGCAATTACATCTACTTGAGGAGGCAGCAAGATGAAAAACATGCGCATTATGCTGATGGTTGCAGTAGTGACTATTACTTCCATCACAATACCGTTAATAAAAGTCCAAGAGGCACATGCTTTTTCAGATCAGATTATTCAAAGAGGTGCAACGGGCAGTGATGTTATTGAATTACAGTCTAGGCTTCAGTATAACGGGTATTATCATGGAACCATTGATGGAGTTTACGGGTGGAGTACGTATTGGGCGGTTAAAAATTTTCAGGAAATGTTTGATTTAGGGGAAGTTGATGGATTGGTTGGCCAAAAAACAAAGGATATGCTAAACAAATCAACTAAATTTTACAAAGACTTTGTTTATAAGCAAATAAATAATGGTAGACAGTTTACTCATTACGGTGGACTCCCATTAGCAGTACAATCAGCTCCGAATGAACAACAGATACAAAAAGCAAGACAAATTGCCGAACAAAGGAAACAGCAGAATGAAAAGGAATACAAAGCTCAAGTAAATCAACAACAAGCACAACAAAACCAGCAGCAAAAGGAGCAACAACAAGCACAACAAAACCAGCAGCAAAAGGAGCAACAACAAGCACAACAAAACCAGCAGCAAAAGGAGCAACAGCAAGCACAACAAA
>NZ_JAIQUM010000070.1 GCF_020075705.1 Metabacillus rhizolycopersici
CTTGAAGTCGGAGTTTTACTGCCCGTTAAGGTGGGATAAATAAGTTGTTTGGAATTGCATCATAATCTGTAATTGAACAGGCCATGTAGGTTCTATGTCTCCATCAAATAGTTTTTGCACCAGAACCGGATGGTTTTATTTAAAAAAAGAAATAAGACTAAATACTTCAATATCTTGAAAGAACAAGTAGTCTTATCACTAGGTAAACTTTTTATATTTTTTCATGTAGATCTGATTTTAAGAAAAATTCAGTTACATATGCTGAAACTCCCAGTGCTGCTGAATAGTTAGTTAATTCTGCAAAGTTTATTTTAAAGTTTGTTTGATTATGTCTTAATGAATGTATCTCAACAGCTTCCATTATTGGTTGTAATAATAATTCTTTTGCCAATGCCAAGCGATTGCCAATAATGATTTGCTGTGGATTAAAGGTATTAATAATATTAGTGATTCCAATACCTAAGTATCTACCAATTTGATAAAATAGAGAGTTAATTTCCTCATTTTCTTTTGCTAATTCTACTAACGTTTCCAAGCTTAGCTCTTCTGGTTTTATTGATAACTGTAAGGATTTTGCTTGATGTAATAATGCCTGCTCGGATGCGTATAACTCCCAACATCCAGTACTTCCACATCTGCACTCTTTGCCATTTACATCAATTATCATATGTCCCATTTCACCTGAAAAACCATCGGCACCTCGATAAAGTTCATTATTCAAAATAAACCCTACTCCGATACCAATTCCAGCACTTAAATAGATAAGGTTTTCATACTTTTTTCCAGCTCCGAAACGTTTTTCCCCGTAAGCACCTGCATTTGCTTCATTATCAATAACGACAGGAAGGTTATATTCTTTTTCAATATCTTGTTTTAAGTTAATATTTTTCCACCCCAGATTAGGAGCGAGCAATATGTTATCCCCATCGTTATTAACGATACCAGGTACAGCAATTCCAATGCCCACAACACCGTAGTTGCTTTTCGGTGCAGATTGTAATAAGAATTGAATAATCTCTTTTATCGTAAGAAATGTTTCTTCGTAATTCGTTTTATTGATGGGCTTCATCTTCTCACATACTATATTTCCTGAAAGATCAGTAAGTACACCAAATATATAATTAACCCCTAAGTCTATTCCAATGGAGTATCCTGCACATTCATTAAATAGCAACATCACTGGACGTCTTCCACCACTAGATTCTCCTGGTCCAGACTCGTAACAAATTTTTTCTTCCAATAACTCATTAACTAATGAGGAAATAGTTCCCTTTGTTAGTCCCAAATGTTGTGATATGTCAGCACGTGATAAGGGAGCTTGTTCTTTAATTGTTTGTAGTACTAGTGATTTATTATTAACCTTTACTAATTGCTGATTCCAAGTCATATTTTTACTCCTCAAATTTACTCTATATCATGTTAAGTTTATGAAAACGATCAAACATACATATCCGAATCGACCGTTTTAATTAATCCCTAACTTTATTTATAACACAAAAAAAAAAAAAGAAAAACTTAGTTCATTCGATAGACAAACTAAGTTTATGCTGTTACAATCTATTTATCAACTTGAAAACGGTAACAAAGTCCGTTTCCGAGTCAGCAAGTAAACTAACTATTATTTCTAATAACTATTTTTGGAGGAATGAAAATGAGCTATTTTAAAAATGTTAATCATGTAAAATATGAAGGTCCAGATTCTATTAATCCTTTAGCGTATAAATATTACAATCCAGAAGAAACCGTTAACGGTAAGAAAATGGAAGAATTACTACGTTTTGCCGTATCTTATTGGCATACGTTTACAGGAGAAGGTACAGATCCATTTGGACAAAATACAATGGTACGTCCGTATAATAAATTTTCAGGAATGGACTTAGCAAAAGCACGTGTCGAGGCTTCATTCGAATTTTACGAAAAGTTAAATGTCCCATATTTTTGCTTCCATGATTTTGACGTTGCACCTGAAGCAGATTCACTAAGCGAAACGTTTAAGAATCTAGATGAAATTGTTGCAATGATTAAAGAGTATATGAAAACAAGTAAGACAAAGTTATTATGGAATACTGCTAATATGTTTTCTCACCCACGTTGGTTACATGGGGCATCAACATCTCCGAATGCTGATGTATTTGCCTATGCAGCAGCAAAGGTAAAGAAGGGTTTAGAAATTGGTAAAGAACTTGGTTCTGAAAACTACGTGTTTTGGGGTGGTCGTGAAGGATACGATACATTGCTAAACACAAACATGAAGCTTGAGCTTGATAACCTTGCTCGTTTCTTCCATATGGCTTTAGATTACTCAAAAGAAATTGGTTATGACGCTCAATTTTTAATTGAACCAAAGCCAAAGGAACCTACAAAACATCAATATGATTTTGATGTGGCAACTAGCCTTGCGTTTTTACAATCATATGGCTTAAAGGACCATTTCAAATTTAATATTGAAGCAAACCATGCAACACTTGCTGGTCATACGTTTGAGCATGAATTACACGTAGCACGTATTAACGGTATGTTAGGTTCAGTAGATGCAAACCAAGGAGATACATTACTCGGTTGGGATACAGACGAATTTCCAACAGATTTATACTCTACAACACTAGCAATGTATGAGATTCTCAAAAATGACGGTCTTGGAACAGGCGGATTAAACTTTGATGCGAAAGTAAGAAGAGGATCATTTGATCCTGAAGACTTATTCTATTCTCATATTGCAGGAATGGACAGCTTTGCGATCGGTGCAAAAGTAGCTCAACGTTTAATTGAAGATAAAGTGTTAGACAAGTTTGTTGCAGACCGTTATAGCAGTTATACAGAAGGAATTGGACTCGATATTGTTGAAGGAAAGACAAACTTCCATAAACTAGAACAATATGCTTTACAACTTGACACTATTGAAAATAAATCAGGAAGACAAGAATACTTAAAAGGAATTTTAAATAAGTACATTTTAGATGCTGTTGCGAGTGTAAGTGTGAAATAAAATTTTATTACTACAACCAGTGATAAAAATGTTAAACAAAAGTACAGGAACACTTAAGTGTTCCTGTACTTTCTAACTAAAGAAAAACCCATAACACAAGGTACTTTATTAACTTTAAAAGGGTGAACTCTCATGAAATATGTGATCGGAATTGATTTGGGAACGAGCGCAGTAAAAGTAGTGTTAATGAATGAAAAAGGAGAAGTTTGTAATGAAACTTCAAGGTCATATCCTTTAATACAAGAACAGTCTGGTTATAGTGAACAAGATCCTAATGAGTGGACAGAAAAAACAATAGATGCATTAAAAGAACTTGTAGAGCAATTCGATGGAGAAGTAGATACTATTCAAGGGATTAGTTATTCAGGTCAAATGCATGGGCTTGTTTTACTAGATGAAGAGAATAACGTTTTACGTAATGCTATCCTTTGGAATGATACGAGAACAACAGAGCAATGTAAGCAAATATACGAAATGGTTGGGGAAAAACACCTAATAGAAATAACTAAAAATCAAGCATTAGAAGGTTTTACTTTGCCAAAGTTACTCTGGGTTAAACAATATGAGCCAGAGATATTAGAAAAAACAGCCGTTTTTATGTTACCAAAAGATTATTTGCGATTTAAAATGACAGGTCAAATGCATAGTGAATATTCAGACGCTGCTGGTACACTATTGTTAAACGTCGGTCAGAAACAGTGGAGTGAAGAATTATGTCAGTTAGTAGGTATTGATATAAAAATTTGCCCACCTTTAGTAGAATCACACGAGTGTATAGGAACGATTACTGAAGAAATTGCTGAAAAAACTGGTTTAGCTCCATCAACCAAAGTATTCGCAGGTGGAGCCGACAATGCCTGTGGTGCAATCGGTTCAGGAATTCTTTCAGAGGGAAAAACATTATGCAGTATTGGAACATCTGGTGTTGTTCTTTCTTATGAAGAACGAAATGATCGGGATTTTCAGGGGAAAGTCCATTATTTCAATCACGGAAAAGAAAGTGCCTTTTACACTATGGGAGTAACATTAGCGGCCGGACATAGTTTAAGCTGGTTTAAAGATACTTTTGCGGAAAAGGAATCGTTTGAATCACTCCTAGCTTCTTTAACAGAAGTTCCTATTGGATCAAATGGTCTTTTATTTACGCCATATTTAGTAGGAGAACGTACACCATATGCAGATTCCAACATTCGTGGAAGTTTTATAGGTATTGATTCTTCACACAAACGAAATGATTTCGCACGATCAGTTATTGAGGGAATTACCTTTTCTTTGAATGAATCAATCGAAATATTCCGAGAAAGTGGGAAGACGGTTGATACAATCATTTCCATTGGTGGTGGTGCAAAAAATGATACATGGCTACAAATTCAGGCAGATATCTTCAACGCTACAATTATAAAACTATCTAGTGAACAAGGTCCGGCTGTAGGAGCTGCAATACTAGCTGCATACGGTTGTAATTGGTACGAATCCATTGAGGAGTGTGCAGATGTTTTCATATCCTCAGCTAAAACATATACACCTGTTCCAGAAAACGTTGAAATGTATAGACAACTTTACCATTTATACAAGAATGTATATGCACAAACAAAAGAACTAAACGAGGGGTTGAAAAAATTCAGAAAAATGTAACAATAAGGACCCTTAGAGCCTAACAGTAGAAAAAGTTGTTTCAAAAAGAAACAACTTTTAACTAGATAAAAAACAGGTTTATCTAGTTTTCCTTACAATATTATAGAATCACAGAGTTCTAAAAGGGAGATTAAAATGAACGTAACGGAGAATATATTTGGTGAATTAAATGGACAAACGGTAAAGTCATTTACTATCAGCAATGATAACGGAATGGAAGTTACTTGTATTGATTACGGTTGTATTATTACTAAAATTAATGTACCAGATCAAGAAGGAACGATAGAGAATGTTGTCTTGGGATTTGATACGTTAGAAGAGTATTTAAACTATTCACCTTTCTTTGGTTCTGTTATTGGTCGAGTAGCAGGAAGAATTCAACAGTCAAAATTTGATCTAGACGGTGTAACGTACCCTCTACCTAAAAATGAAGGGGAAAACCATTTGCACGGAGGACCTAATGGTTTTCATCAAGTTATTTGGGACTCTTTCATTGAAGAGAAATCTGATGAAGTGAACATTAAGTTTTCCTATATAAGTCCTGATGGCGAAGGAGGCTACCCTGGGAGACTTGAGGTGACTGTAAACTACAGTCTAAATAACAATAATGAACTTATCATTACGTATCAAGGGACATCAGATAAAAAAACTCTCCTTAACTTAACGAACCATTCTTATTTTAATTTAAGTGGAGATTTAAAGAGGAATATACTAGAGCATGAATTAACGATTAAAAGTGATCGTTTTTTAGAGCTCGATGAATCATTACTTCCAACAGGTAACTTTATTAATGTTGAAAACACGGCTTTTGATTTTAGAGAAGGAAAAAAAATACTTGAAGGAGTAAAGTCCGAGCACGTGCAAAACGAACTTGTTGGAGGTGGATATGATCATCCATTTCTATTAAATACAAATAATCAAGAAGAAATTTGTTTAGTAGATGCTATTAGTGGACGAAAACTGGTAGTAGAAACGGATAAGCCAAGTGTTGTTTTATATACGGCCAACATGTTAGAAAGTAACTTTCAACTGAGAGGAATTCCTTCTCAAAAGCACTTAGGGGTGTGCCTTGAAACACAATGCCCTCCAAACGCCATTCATCATCAAGAATTTCCTTCTATAGTATTAGAAAAGAATGAGGTATATCAATCTAAAACTAGTTTCAAGTTTACATTAGTTTAACAGTAAATATTTGAATATGAAAAATTAGTTAATACCATGGTGGATTTTTTCGATTTTAAGTACCTAACTTATAGGTTTTCCATAAGTAAAATCTATAAGTTAAGCAATTTAAAAATTCAAAATAGAGGGGAGTATAAAGACAGATTTTAGATTATTAAACCAAAAAATCTGGTTATTTGAAATCATCTTTTTTACCATATAAATAATTAAGTTATTTGAAAGCGCTATAAAAATTAGAATGAATAAAATTGAAAGCGTTATTACTACTTATTGTTATATGGATCTTTGATGATAATTAATAAAACAGTGCTACTTGGATAAAAAATAGTTTGCTTGCAAGTTATTTATAATATATTCAGGAAATCACTTTCTTATTTGGTTATTAAAATCTGTCTTTAATAAACTATGAAGCAAAAACGAAACTCACTTTATATTTTTTCAATTACGCTAGTAGCTTGTATTGGTGGTTTACTTTTCGGGTATGACACTGCTGTTATATCTGGGGCTGATAAATCAATAGAAGCCTATTTAATTAAACCTTTAGGCTTAGGGTCGTTAGCACATGGTGCAACAATTTCGAGTGCATTAATCGGTTGTATCATTGGAGGCTTACTATCTGGTTATTTCGCGTCAAAATTTGGTCGTAAGAATTCACTTATCGCAGCAGCGGCCCTTTTCTTCCTATCAGCTTTAGGCTCTGCCTATCCTGAGTTTTTATTTTTCACAAAAGGAGAACCCTCCGTCTCTTTATTACTTACCTTTAACCTGTATCGAATCATAGGTGGAATTGGTGTCGGCTTGGCTTCAGCGATTGTTCCAATGTATATAGGAGAAATTTCACCAGCTAATATTCGTGGTCGATTGGTATCGTTCAATCAATTTGCGACCATTTTTGGTATGTTAGTGGTTTACTTTGTTAACTGGGGTATTGCTAACGGACAATCGTTAGAATGGATAAACGACATTGGTTGGAGATATATGTTTGCTTCGGAAGCAATTCCAGCTCTATTGTTTGGTCTACTTTTACTTTTTGTACCAGAAACACCTCGATACTTAGCGATAAAAAATCAAGATGATAAAGCTCTAGTTATTCTTACTAAAATTAATGGTTCTTCAGAAGCGAAATCTATCTTGAGTGAAATTAAACAAACAGTAACGGCAAATGTTTCTTCTGAAAAACTATTTGCTTACGGGAAATTAGTGATCATTATTGGAATCTTGCTCTCTGTATTCCAACAATTTGTTGGTATCAACGTTGCTTTATATTATGCTCCTCGTATTTTTGAAAGCATGGGAGCCGCAAAAGATGCTTCGATGTTACAGACAATTGTTATGGGACTCATCAATGTTATCTTTACCGTCATTGCCATTTTGACAGTGGATAAATGGGGACGTAAACCTTTATTAATAGTAGGTTCCATTGGTATGGCTATTGGTATGTTCGGTGTAGCGGGATTGGCCTTTTCAAATGTTATCGGAATTAGTACTTTAATATTCATTATTATATACACAGCTTCATTCATGATGTCATGGGGCCCAATATGTTGGGTATTGATTTCTGAAATCTTCCCTAACAAAATTCGTGGACAAGCCGTGGCCGTTGCTGTAGCTGCACAATGGGCTGCTAACTATCTGATTTCATCTACTTATCCAATGATGATGGAATATAGTAGTGGTTTAACCTATGGTTTCTACGGTCTAATGAGTGTACTTTCAGCTATATTTGTATGGAAGTTTGTACCTGAAACCAAAGGAAAGACCCTTGAACAAATGGATAATATCTGGAAAAAACCTAGAGTTGATAAGCATAAAGCAGTATAAAATTATTTTTGACATTCTTAATCTTATATGAGTAAAAAAGTTCCCCCTTTTATTGAAGTAGCATCTGCTTATTGGCAGATGCTATTTTTTGACGTGTTTCTTCTATTATATAGTAGCTTTTTTAAAGTCATTTTCATATTCCTTAACGAACCTATAAAAAGTTGTCTTTTTAACATCTAATTCACCCATAGCTTTAACGGCAGTAATCTCTCCTGCTTTCCAACAATCATAGACTTTTTTAAAATCTTCTGTAACCTGTACTTTAGGTCGACCAAATACCGCACCATTTTGCAAAGCCAAATCAATACCTTCACGCTGCCGTTTTCGAATTCGATTCCTTTCTTCTTCCGCCATCCAGGAAAGAATCTGCAAAACAAGATCCGCAATGAAGGTTCCTAAACTATCCTTAAATTGAGTCGTGTCGAGCAAAGGCATATCTGCCACCACGATATCGGCCTGGATGTTCTTCGTGATGTCATTCCATTCCTGTAAAATCTCTTCCTTGTTCCGTCCAAAGCGATCCAAGGAATGGATATATAGAACATCTCCTTTTCTCAACATTCGTTTAAGCAACTGATATTGAGTTCAATTAAAGTCCTTTCCACTTTGTTTGTCCATGAAAATGTCTCGTTCGCCTATCCCCTTTTCTTTCATGGCCTCAAATTTCCGTCCCTCATTTTGATCGTTACTGCTAACTCGTATGTATCCAAACTTTCGAACGTCCATTTGAATCTCCTTCATTTTGGTTCTTTTTCTCTTATTCTATTAAAAAACGTTCGGAAAAGTATATATAATTCAACGAACGTTCGAAAATTAATTTTAAAGTTTTACGAACGCTAATATTGACCGTTTTTGAACAAAAAATAACCGTTCGTAAAAGTGTTGATTTAAAATAAAGTTTGATAATATAAAAAGGTTCGATAATTTGATAAAACCCTTAAACCCCAGCTGTATTGTTCAATTAAAGAGCCTGTTTATTGAACAAATAACTTATTTTGTATTTTGTTTGGGAGGCGTAAATCTCGTCTGCAAGAAGAATAATATCTCCAAAATTTTCAAATTCGATCGCTCCTGGAGCAACTTGGGTTTCAAACGTTATTCCACCGTGTTGAATTAATTTTTCTCCGTGCATAAGTGGCACACCTTCCACATTATTCGCAGTATAAACAACTATCGTAGGGTTTTCTGTGTATACCTCAACCTTTATTTTCTCGTC
Source organism: Metabacillus rhizolycopersici (assembly GCF_020075705.1). The sequence goes on from NZ_JAIQUM010000070.1 coordinate 8,841, forward strand.
AGGACTAATTAATTTCGCTGCAATTTGATAAAGACTTGAGCACGTAAGGAAGAATGGATGATCTATCCCTCGAACCTTTTTCACTTCTGCATCACTGGATTCAAAGGTTGATTTTAATTTCTTCTGGGTTCGGAAATCATAAGGCGTTCCAATTACGCTTCGCTTTTCACCAGTTACCGTGGTATCTGCATTTACTGGTGCAAATTCTTCTGAAAATATTTGCAAAGAATGATCATCGATTGGATTACTTGGATGTCCTGTTAAGTTAAAATAGACGTGATTTGTCGGATTAAAAATTGTATCTTTATCACTTTTTGCTTGATAGCCCACTGACCAAATATTTAAGTTGTCCAATGTATAAGTCACACTTACTTCCAAATTCCCTGGAAAACCATTCTCGCCATCAGGTGAATTTGTTGAAAAGATGATTGATGCACTTTGATCCGTCTCATTCACTTCATAATCCCAAATTTTCTCATCGAACCCAAGGTTTCCACCGTGTAAAGTATTCCCTGATTGATTTACAGACGTTTTATAAAGTGATTCATCAAGTGAAAATTCACCATTTTTTATTCTTCCAGCGACTCTTCCTATTGTTGCTCCGTAGTATGTTTCTTTCTTGTAATCCTCAATAGAGTCAAATCCCAATACTATATTCTCGCGACCTGAATCCGTTGGGACAAAAAGATTGACGATTCTTGCACCATAGTTTGAAACTTCTAATATCACTCCATTATCATTTTCAATAGTAAACAGTAAGACTTCATCCCCAAACGGACTTTGTGTTAATTTCATTTTTTCCGGCCCCTTTCACAATTAAATTCTTAAATAACTCTGATAAAGTGAGACTTCCATCAGTGGGGGTTTTCTGCATCCCCCACTGATGGTTAGCAAGACTTATCATGCTCAGGAACGCCACATCCTGTGGCTTCGCCTGACTTGGACGTCAATCCTTCGTCGGATCTTTACGGGCAGTTATCTCCCACTTATCTTCTTTGCTTCTCTCGAATCTTGAAGTCGGAGTTTTACTGCCCGTTAAGGTGGGATAAATGTAGGCAAAAACAGAATGTTCCGACCGTTTCTAAGTTAAAAAATGGCCGAAGTAGCAACTCCGGCCTCAAGAAAGGAATCGTATGAGCAAATCAACATGCTCATGATTTGTATATGATCAACACAGAATTGTCTTCACCTGATTCAAAATGCACGATTAAACTATATTTATTACGCTCCAACTGACTCAGCTGATTTTTTTTCAGAACGAGCTGCCATTTCTGTTTCGATTTGTTCTAAGGTGCGACCTTTCGTTTCTACAACTACAAAACGTACGAAGATTAACCCTAGAATACAAATGAAACCGAAAGCTGAGAAGATTACCCCAAAACTATACTTAGCAGTGAGAATTGGGAAAACAAGTCCAATGGCAAGTGAACCTGTCCAGTTGAAGGCAGATGATATCCCTGCACCAATTCCGCGTACAGCAAGTGGGAAGATTTCCCCAACGATAATCCAAGTAAGCGGCGCCCAAGAAAACGCATAGAAAAGGATGAAGCAGCAAAGCGAGATCAATGTTATCCAGTTGAGCGCGCTTTCATTGATTCCGAATGCTCCTAAGATAGCCGGTGTAAAGAATGAAAGTGCCATACCCGCTCCACCAACAGTAAGGATTGTACGGCGGTTATATTTATCAACAAACTTTAAGAAAATAACCGTTGTCACCACGAAAATTACACCGACGATAACAGTAAATCCAGCAGCTACCTGTGGTGCCAATCCAACGTCACGGGCAATACTTGTGGCATAATAAACGATGGAGTTTGCTCCTTGAATTTGCTGAAGGGTTGCCATCCCCACCCCGATAATTAAAGCCAAGCGGAATCTCTTATGAAATAATTGACCACTCCCTGAATTTTCATGTTTGGCAACATCTACAATCTCTGAAATTTCGGCCTCTATTTCTTCTTTTGAACTGCGAACAGAGGCTAATACTTCACGTGCTTTATCTGCCATACCCTTTTTAATTAAGTAACGTGGTGATTCTGGAAGTCTTAACATCCCAATGAATAATATAATGGCAGGTATTGCAGCACTAGCGAACATATAACGCCAACTGTTTGGAAACGGCTCCAAAATAAAAGCCACAATATAACTTAACAACATTCCACTAACAATCATTAATTGGTTTAATCCAGAAAGTTTCCCGCGAGTATTTGCCGGTGCTATTTCGGACATGTATGCAGGAACTAAAGAAGAAGCTGTACCGACTGCTATCCCTAAGAGGATACGAAAGACTGTCAAACTGATTTCTTCCGGTGCAACGGCCGAACCAAGCCCGCCTACAAAGAAAACTACAGAGGCAATCAAGATTAACTTTCTACGACCAAACTTATCTCCGAATAAACCGCTTACAATCGACCCTAAGATCGCTCCACCCATTAATGAAGATACTACGATTCCCAACCATAATGGACTCAAATCAAAGTCTACCCGAATATGACCTTCCGCACCAGCAGTAATCCCGATATCATAGCCAAACAAGATACCAGCAAATGAGCCAAAGAAGAAGATAAACTTACTAGATATTTTACCTTTACTCATGATCCTATCTCTCCTTTTCATTTTCATTAAAAACTACGATTCTTTGTATTTTGATTTTACCTCCCAAGGAAGAGTGAACTTCCTTGGAGAGCAGATATTTCACTTAATAATGACGTAATCCAAGTCAACGAGTTTTGCATAGGTTACAATTTGGTCTGTTGTTAAATTCAATGAAACAACTGTGTGATGACCACCGCCATTTTCAATCCAGGCTTTAACCCCATCTTGGAAGTTTGGCTTCACATTCCAAAGTACACGGGCCACTGGAAGATTTGGAGCTGGTTTAGTTGGCTCAAATGCAGAAACTTCGTTGATCAAAAGTTTGTAATGAGTACCAAAGTCAGCCATTGAAACAACCACACCGTCTCCTGCTTTTCCGTCAAATACTAAACGTGCAGGATCTTCACGATCACCAATCCCTAATGGAGATACGATAATTTTTGGTTTGTTACTTGCTAAAGTTGGGTCTACTTCAAGCATATGTGATTGAAGGATTGATTCTTGGCCCGCAGCTAATTCATATGTGTAATCTTCCATAAAGCCAGTTGATTGGTTATGGCTCATCACTTTGAGTAAGCGATCGAGCGCTGCAGTCTTCCAATCTCCTTCACCAGCAAACCCATATCCCTGTGCCATCAAACGTTGGACTGCAAGACCAGGTAGCTGTTTCATATCATATAAAACTTCGAAGTTAGTTGTAAAGGCATTGTAACCACCAGCATCAAGGAAACGCTTAATAGCGATTTCATAGCTTGCTTGTACTTTTACACTAGCTTCCCAATCTTCCTTACTGTAAGTACCATAATCAAATTCATAAAGGTCTGCATATTCTGTAAATAAGTCATCAATTTCTTCGTCCTTAACAGCATTCACGTATTGAACAAGGTCCCCAATACCAAAGTAGTCAACTGTCCACCCAAATTGAATTTGTGCTTCAACCTTATCCCCTTCGGTAACTCCAACGTTACGCATGTTGTCACCAAAGCGAGCGACTTTAATGTTGAAACTTTCGTTATAAGCAACCGCTACGTCCATCCATTCTGCAATCTGCTGTTGCACTTCAGCGCGTTGCCAGTAACCTACTACAACTTTATTTTGTTTGTTCAAACGGGCATTGATAAAACCATATTCACGGTCACCATGAGCTGATTGGTTTAGGTTCATGAAGTCCATATCAATTGTTGCCCAAGGAATACTTTCATTGAATTGTGTTGCTAAATGAAGTAATGGTTTTTGTAATAATTTTGTTCCGCGAATCCACATCTTCGCAGGAGAGAACGTATGCATCCAAGTGATGACACCGGCAACTTCGTCACGATAGTTGATTTCTTTCATGATACTTGTGATTTTATCTGCACTAACAGCTAAATCTTGCAATACAAGTGGGTAAGGTAAAATACCGCTTTCATTTAATGTATCGGTCATCGTTTGTGCGTGTGCTTTGACTTCTGCTAACGCTTCTTCCCCATAAAGATGTTGTGAGCCTATAACAAACCAAAATTCTTTTTTTCCTATTGTTTCCATAATGATCCTCTTTTCTTAGTTTGATAGTTTGATAGTTTGTATTACTTCTGCCCATAATAGGCATTTTTCCCATGTTTCCGTAAATAGTGTTTATCTAAAATACGTTTTGGTAATTCTTTAGCAAAATGATTTAATTCTCGTGCAAATAAATTCATTTTCGAAATTTCTTCTAACACAACACTATTCATTACCGCTGATTTTGCATCTTTGCCCCAAGTAAATGGAGCATGACCATGAAGTAAGACACCGGGAACTGCTAATATATCTAACCCACGCTCTTCAAATGTTTCGATGATTACATTACCAGTTTCCACTTCATATCCACGATCAATCTCCTCTTGTGTCAAGAAGCGGGCACATGGTACCGAACCATAGAATGTATCTGCATGAGTGGTCCCCATCGCTGGAACATCAAGGCCTGCTTGAGCCCAAATTGTCGCCCAAGTTGAATGAGTGTGCACGATGCCACCGATTTCTGGGTAATGCTTATAAAGTACTGCGTGAGTCGGTGTATCTGATGAAGGGTTCAACTCTCCTTCAACAACATTGCCATCTAAATCAACAACCACCATATCACTAGCTTTCATCGTTTCATAATCAACACCACTAGGTTTGATAACAAATAAACCACTTTCACGATCAATGGCACTTGCATTTCCCCATGTGTATTTCACGAGTCCATGTTTAGGTAAGTTCAAATTTGCTTGAAATACTTCTTCTTTCAATTGTTCTAACAAGTCAATTCCTCCAGTGTTCCACTAAATTATCTACAGCGGCCTGCTCAATCACTAAACCTTTTTTGTATCGTTCGATAAATGCTTCAAATCCTTTAACGTCAAATCCATCAGGATAAATTTCTTGCTCATCAACCTTTTCAAAGACTTTTTTGTCGAGGAAGTCTTCTAAACTTTCTTTTTGATCTTTGTTCATCATGTAAGAAGCAAGAATAGCAATTCCCCACGCACCGCCTTCTCCGGCTGTTGCCATTACTGAAACTGGAGCATTCATTGCGGCTGCAACAATTTTTTGTCCAACAACAGGGGTTTTGAATAAACCACCGTGAGCTAAAATGCTATCAATTGTGACATTTTCTTTCTTTGTCAAAATATCCATTCCGATTTTCAAAGCACCAAAAGCAGTAAAAAGATGAGTCCGCATGAAGTTTGCTAAATTGAACCTACTCTCAGATGAGCGGACAAATAGTGGTCGGCCTTTTTCTAATCCTGTGATATTTTCACCTGAGAAATAACCGTAGCTAAGCAAACCACCACCATCTGGGTCGGCTTCCAAAGCTTTATTTAACATCACATCGAATAATTTATTCGTTTCAACCTTTTGTCCCATTGCCTCAGAAAATTCACGGAACAATCCCAGCCATGCATTGATATCACTTGAACAGTTATTCGCATGAACCATCGCAACTGGACTACCGTTCGGTGTAGTTACCAAATCAATTTCTGGATATACTTTTGAAAGTTCTTTCTCTAATACAATCATGGCAAAAACTGAAGTTCCTACTGAGACGTTTCCAGTACGTTTCCTCACACTATTCGTAGCAACCATCCCTGTTCCAGCATCACCTTCTGGTGGACAAAGTGGAATGCCTGGTTGTAAATTTCGTGATTTATCCAGAATTTTTGCTCCAATTTCAGTTAATTCACCTGCTTGTTCGCCTGAGATATAGACTTTAGGAAGAATATCTTTTAGCTTCCAATGATAACCTTTGGTCGCAAGTAGTTCATCAAACTGCAAGAGCATCGATTCATTGTAATCTTGTGTTGATTCATCAATTGGGAACATGCCCGAAGCATCCCCAATGCCAATTGCTTTATTACCAGTCAGTAACCAGTGAATGTATCCAGCTAAAGTAGTAATAACATCAATACGAGGTAAATGTTTCTCTTCGTTTAATATCGCTTGATAAAGGTGAGCAATACTCCACCGTTCAGGGATATTGAATTGGAATCTATCAGTTAATTCTTTTGCTGCAACACTGGTTGTTGCATTACGCCAAGTCCGAAACGGAACAAGTAGCTCGCCAGTGTTGTCAAAAGCCATATATCCGTGCATCATTGCAGAAAATCCAATAGAACCAACTGTTCGAATTGTGATTCCATAATTTCGTTCAACTTCTTGCTTCATTTCACTATAAGCTGCTTGCAGACCAGTGATAATATCCACTAAGTTGTACGTCCAAAATCCATCTTCCAAAAGGTTTTCCCACTCATAACTTCCAGATGCGATTGTTTCAAAACTATTATCAATCAAAACTGCTTTGATACGTGTTGATCCGAATTCGATTCCAAGTGAAGTTTTCCCCTCAATAATCGCTTGTTTTATGTCTACTCGATTCGTTTTCACGTTAATCCCCTCTCTGATAGCGATTTCAATATCTACAATCGAAAGGAGGCGCCTTCCTTTTCGTTTAACTTTATTTACAAACTCAGTATATCACCTGTACGTACATTTATCAATAAATATAAAATATGTGCATATAAATTACACAAATACAATTCTCTCATTTTCTCCTTAATGTTTGTAATAAAAGGGACTCGTGTGACATAAAACCTAAATAAAAAAATAGAAAAAACAAAAAAATACAGAAAAAATTTTATAGTTTGTTTGGTGATTTGTACAAAAATAAGGTAGGATATTTTAATTCATTTAAAGCCATGATAAAATAAGTACGTACAAATATTTCAAGTGAATAAATTAGAATGCGAACAACTATGAAAGAAGTGAGTTAAATAAAACCAAAGTATCAGGTCATCATTGATGATATAAAAAGTAAAATTCTTTCAGGAGATTACAGTATAGGAGAACAAATTCCTACTGAATCCATCATGCTAGAAGAGTACAATGTTAGCCGACACACTGTTCGAAAGGCCTTTTTAGAACTATCGAACCAGGGATTCCTAAGAAGTGAAAAAGGATCTGGCACTTTTGTTAGTAACCAATACCAATCAAAATCTGGTGGAAATTCCAAGAATAAAACAATCGGTGTAATCACGACCTACATTTCTGATTACATTTTCCCCTCAATTATTCGTGGAATTGAAGGGAGATTGAATGAAGATAATTATTCGTTACTATTAGCTAGTACAAATAATGATGTCGAACAGGAAAAAAAAGCTTTGGAAATGATGTTGTCATTTGGCGTGGATGGTTTGATTATTGAACCTACGAAAAGCAATCTATACAATCCCAATATTGCTTACTACCTATCGTTTAAGGAACAGGATGTTCCATTCATCATGATCAATGCTTATTATGAAGAATTAGATGTTCCTTTCTTTTGTCTCGATGACGTGCAGTCTAGCTATCTCGCAACAAAAGAATTGATTTCAAAAGGACACACACAAATTGGACTCATTTCAAAAATGGATGATTTACAAGGAAAGTATCGAATGAAGGGATATATAAAAGCGCTTGGAGAAGCCAAATTACGATTTCAACCAGAGCACGTGCTTACGTTCGATACAGAGACGAAGCTGGACCTATACACTAACCTGAAGGAGCTCTTAGATGAAAATAGAGACGTGTTGACTGCAATTGTTTGCTATAACGACGAGGTAGGGTTGGAAGTGGCAAATGTGTGCAGACAACTTGATATTTCTGTTCCGGAAAAATTATCAATTATTGGCCAGGACAATTCTTATATTGCCAAAAATGCTAATATCAAACTAACGACATTGACACACCCACAAGAACAAATGGGACGTGATGCAGCTGATTGGGTCATTAAGAAATTACAAGGAAAGAAGGATTTACCAAACCAAACCTATTATCAACCAGTGTTAATTGAAGGCGAAACTGTAAAAGAGTTAAAAGTACAATAAACTTAGTGTGATCAATCACTAGTGTTGCGTTAATAAAATTTCGCTATTAAATGTTCAATAAAAATAAAGATGTTTAATTTTGACGAACTAAAGCCGCATGCTTAGGTTAAAAAACATACTAACATTAGTAGCGCAGACCACGGACATGGTTTGTTAAACCACACTTCAATTCCCCCCTCCTTCAGTGGACGGTTTTTCTACAGTCAAAAATCAAAATTAAGCTTTAACATAGACATAGTTTAAGGAAAATTTATTGTGTCGCGGTTGCAACATCCTGTTCAATAGATTTAAATTTTATACTCCATAAGCGGGCGCGATTGTATAGCAAGACAAATCAAAAAGCCGATTCCTTAAATATTTAGGGAAACGGCTTTTTTAGGTTGAAAATCTGCTAAGGGCTCACTACGCTTCAGACAAGAATTACTATATAGAAGCACTATTAAAAAGCTGTCGAGGGTACTCGCCAGCCTAATACTCCTGTTTAGGGAGCATTTAAGTATTTCAAAATGTTTTATTTCGATTACGTAAGTATGTAGGAATATCTAGCGATTCTTCTGGTTGTTTCGTTTGTTTATCATAATCTCGAACCGGATCATCACGCTTTATCGGTTCACGTCTAGGTGATTGTGAATGTGGCTTGTTTCTAGAATTAAGGGAATTCGGCTTTAATGATGGGGTCTCTTGATCAGCGAAGCCGGTAGCAATAACGGTTACCATCATTTCACCTTTTAAATTTTCGTTAATGACAGAACCGAAAATCATGTTTAAGTCCTGGTCTGTAGCAGAAGAGACAACATCTGCTGCCTCTTGTACTTCATATAGACTTAAATCGGTCCCACTAGTAATGTTCATTAGTACACCTTGAGCTCCATCGATGGAAATTTCAAGTAGTGGGCTAGAAATGGCTTTCTTTGCTGCTTCAGTAGCGCGACCTTCACCTGAAGCGACACCAATGCCCATTAAGGCAGATCCCTTATAGGACATAATAGTTTTCACGTCAGCAAAATCAAGGTTGATTAAACCTGGTATAGCTATTAAATCTGATATACCTTGTACACCCTGGCGAAGGACATTATCCGCTTCACGGAATGCCTCAATCATTGGAGTAGTTTTATCTACAATCTCCAATAAGCGATCGTTTGGAATCACAATTAATGTGTCCACCGCTTCCTTCATTAAGGCAATTCCACCCGCAGCTTGAGTTGCCCGCTTACCGCCTTCGAACTTGAAAGGACGTGTAACAACACCAATAGTTAGAGCACCAAGATCTCGAGCGATTTGAGCAATTACAGGGGCTGCTCCTGTTCCTGTACCACCACCCATTCCAGCTGTAACAAATATCATATCTGCACCTTTTAATACTTCTTGGATTTGGACTTTACTTTCTTCCACTGCTTTTCTACCTACTTCTGGATTTGCACCTGCTCCTAAACCTCTTGTCAAAGTTGTGCCGATTTGCATCTTGATTTCTGCCTTTGATAAGTTAAGTGCTTGTGCATCTGTATTAACAGCAATAAATTCTACTCCCTGAACTCCGTCCTCAATCATACGATTAACGGCGTTGTTTCCCCCGCCGCCAACACCGATTACTTTAATCCTGGCAAATTGGTCCACACTTGTATCAAACTGAAACATTATAGTTCCTCCTAATTTATCTTTTTTACCTTATTTCACACTTCAAGGTAATTTTTGAGAACTTCTTCACCTTAAACATTCATTTTCCTTTGACTTGGTTTAGGAGGTTGTTGAGTAACTTGGATGACCACCTATTTGGAGTATTTTAAATCCTATTGTAGCGTTATATATTGAGAACATCATCAAACTAATTACTGCGGAGACAGATGCCTCAATAATACTAATTGTAAGTGATAGAATTGAACTGCAATAATATCAGCGTTCTTTTTTTACTTGTTTCCTCTATTAATTATACACCAAACACTAATATTATCCTGTTCTGGAAAAATTTTATACGAGATGCACATACTCGGGGTTCGATACCCTACAAGTCTCTAGAAAAATGATTTATGGAATTGAATCGAAATTAAATTGTTGAATACTGAAATTACTCGATTGCAACAAACAATTGATTCAAAGAATGATGAATTAAAGAAACAAAAAGAAAGCTTAGATTTCGAATGTCAGAAGCGTGTGTTTTCACGTGAACAAGAATTGAATAAAGAAGAGGCAAATGAAATCAAGATCATTCAGGATCAGTTAACAAAAGAAGTACGTTTACGACGTATTCAACATCTCGCTCATGAAATCATGGATGAAATGAATTTAAGGTAAGAACAAAGACAATTTGAGACATTAAGGCTTGTGATTGATAACCTCTCCCGAGTAATTGGTGATTTAGCAGATCCATTCGGTGATTATTCACCGTTTTTTTAAAGGGAATTTTAAAAATGATACCAATTAAGTAACAGAAGCCATTAGGAAGAATGGACTAATAATTTTTTCGTATGAAAGCGTTGACATTTTTATTTTCCGTGATATGATGAAAGCGTAAACAAAATTTTATATCCACTTGGGATTGTTACTGATAAGCAGGCAAAACCCAAATCATTTAGTGTAGGACGAGTCCGTCTTATGTCTATGTGATTTGGGTTTTTTGTTTGTAAAAATAGCAATTTATCAAACTTCCCATTTTAGTAAAATTTTTAGGAGGGATTTATTGTGAGTTACGAAAAATTGTCCAGAGACATTTTAGATTTAATCGGCGGAACAGAAAATGTGAACAGTGTCGTTCACTGTGTTACCAGACTTCGTTTTAAACTAAAAGATGAAAGCGTTGCCAAAACAGAGGAGTTAAAAAAATTAGACGGTGTCGTTACCGTGATGAAAAGCGTAGGGCAATATCAGGTTGTTATAGGAAACCATGTTCCTGATGTATATGCCACTGTTTTAAAGGTAGGAAACATTAGTGGGGTAAGCGAAAACAACGATTCAAGTAGCGATAAAAAACTTGGCTTGGGTGCAGGATTCATTGATATGATTTCGGGTGTTTTCACTCCAATCTTGGGCGTATTAGCTGCAACAGGTATGATTAAAGGCTTTGCTGCATTAATCTTAGCGTTAGGTTGGGTAGACGCAACGTCAGGCACTTACCAACTTTTAAATATCGCTGGAGATGGTTTATTTAACTTCTTGCCAATCTTCTTAGGCTATACGGCGATGAAGAAATTTGGCGGTACACCGTTTATCGGGATGGCGATAGCCGCAGCACTTGTACATCCTACATTGGCAACTTTAAATACAGGTGAAGCTTCAACGGTGCTTTTCCAAGGTACGCTTTTTGAATCACCAATTCACATTACTTTCTTGGGTATTCCTGTTATTTTAATGAGTTACGCATCAAGTGTTATCCCAATCATTCTTTCAACCTATGTAACATCAAAAGTAGAAAAAGGCTTGAAAAAGATTATTCCAGATGTTGTAAAAACATTCTTAGTGCCATTCTTTGCAATTTTAATCATGGTTCCCTTAACATTCCTAGTTATCGGACCTGTCTCAACTTGGGCAGGTAGTTTACTAGGTGCAGCAACACTGTGGATTTACGAATTAAGTCCTATTGTAGCAGGTGTCATTCTAGGCGGATTCTGGCAGATATTCGTTATGTTTGGTCTTCATTGGGGTCTTGTTCCTATCGCTATTAACAATATAGCAACTTTGAAATTTGATCCTGTTTTAGCTACAACTGTTATGGTATGTTTTGCTCAAGTTGGTGCAGTTTTAGCGGTTATGTTAAAAACAAGAAACCAAAAATTAAAATCGCTTAGCATTCCAGCATTCATTTCAGGTATTTTCGGTGTGACAGAACCAGCGATTTATGGTGTTACATTACCACTTAAAAAACCATTCATCATGAGTTGTATCGGCGGTGGAATCGGTGGAGCTATCATCGGTGCTACTGCGGGTAAATTATGGATGATGGGCGGTATGGGGATTTTCGTTATCCCAACTTTCATCAAACCAGGTTCAGGTCTTGATATGTCTTTCTGGGGAGCAATCATTGCAATTTTCGCAGGTTTTATTGTAGCGTTTGTTTTAACTTATCTATTCGGTTTCAAAAATACTGAAACAAAAGAGAACACTGAAAAAACGGTTGAAAAAGACGAAAAACGTAAACATGAAGTAGTAAGCCCATTAAACGGTACAGTTCTTCCTTTATCTGAAGTAAAAGACGCTGCATTCTCAAGCGAAGTAATGGGTAAAGGTGTTGCAATTTTACCAACCGAAGGAAAAGTGGTTTCTCCTGTTAATGGCGTGGTAACAACTCTTTTCAAATCAAAACATGCTATCGGTATTACTTCTGAAGACGGTGTGGAAATCTTAATTCATGTGGGTATGGATACCGTTCAATTGGATGGCGAACATTTCACATCTCACATTAATCAAGGTGACACCGTTAAAGCGGGAGACCTACTTGTTGAATTTGATATGGATAAGATTAATGAAGCAGGTTACAGTTTGGTGACACCTGTTATTGTTACCAACACAGCTAATTATTTGGATGTATTATCTACAAACAAAGAAGATGTATCAACAAATAATGTCGTATTAACCGTTTTAGGTTACTAGGTTACTAGATTACCAAAAACTTTTCGACTGTCGCACTTTGGTGGAACAGTCGATTTTTTAAAAATACATGGGAGGTTTTATGATGACAAATAAAAAACAAACAGGTTTTCCAGAAGGTTTCTTGTGGGGCGGAGCTACGGCTGCCAACCAATTAGAAGGTGCTTATAATGTAGATGGCAAAGGCTTATCCATTTTCGATATGGTTACTTTTGTGCCAAAAGAACAACGAGGCAATGACATTGAGATGGATGTTAAGAGTCTAAAAGAATTGGAAGAACTTTTGGCACAAGGCGATGAAGAGAATTTCCCAAAACGTCGTGGCATTGATTTCTACAATCGTTATAAAGAAGATATCGCACTATTTGCTGAAATGGGTTTTAAAACATTCCGTATGTCCATCTCTTGGGCAAGGATTTTCCCGAATGGAGACGATTTGACACCGAACGAAGAAGGTTTAGTTTTCTATGATAAAGTGTTTGATGAATTATCAAAATACGGAATTGAACCTTTAGTCACTTTATCTCATTATGAAATACCGCTTCATTTGGTACGAAAATACAATGGGTGGACTGACCGTCGTTTGGTTGAATTTTTTGTCCGCTATGCCGAAACTGTCTTTGATCACTACAAAGGAAAAGTTAAATATTGGTTAACATTCAACGAAATCAATATTTCTCAATTTTCTCCTTATATCGGTTCAGGTATCTTAGTTGACCAAGTGGAACATGTGGAACAAGCCGTTTATCAAGCTCTTCACCATCAATTCGTTGCAAGTGCTAGAGCCGTTAAATTGTGCCATGAAATCATGCCTGAAGCCAAAATCGGCTGTATGTTAGCCCGTATGGAAGTTTACCCTGAAACTTGTCATCCTGACGATGTATTAGTCGCACTAGAAGAAGACCAAAAAAATCTGTTCTTCACTGATGTTCAAGTTCGAGGTGCTTACCCAAGCTACATGCTCAGCTATTTCGAAAAAAATAACATTAAAATCGAAATGCTTCCAGGTGATGAAGAAATCTTGTTGCAACATCCAGTTGATTTCTTATCATTCAGCTATTACATGACGCAAGTGGCTAGCGGTAATCCTGACAAATTAAAACAAAAAGGAAATTTCTCTAGCGGGATTATTAATCCTTATTTGAAATCATCTGATTGGGGATGGCAGATCGACCCTAAAGGTTTGCGTATCACTTTAAAGAAACTATACGACCGTTATCAAGTGCCTTTATTCATTGTTGAAAACGGGCTAGGTGCTTATGACAAAGTAGAAGAAGATGGTTCAATTAACGATGACTACCGTATTGATTATCACCGAGCTCATATCGAACAAATGAAAGAAGCAATTAACGATGGCGTAGATTTAATCGGTTATACTTCATGGGGATGCATTGATTTAATCAGTGCAGGAACTTCTGAAATGTCCAAACGCTATGGTTTCATCTATGTGGACCAAGACGATTATGGTAACGGGTCTTTAGAGAGAAAGAAAAAGAAAAGTTTCGATTGGTATAAAGAAGTCATCCGTTCAAACGGAACCAATCTATAAAGTGAGACTTCCATCAGTGGGGGTTTTCTGCATCCCCCACTGATGGTTAGCGAGACTTATCATGCTCAGGAACGCCACATCCTGTGGCTTCGCCTGACTTGGACGTCCTGTCCTTCGTCGGATCTTTACGGGCAGTTATCTCCCACTAATCTTCTTTGCTTCTCTCGAATCTTGAAGTCGGAGTTTTACTGCCCGTTAAGGTGGGATAAAATTTATTTTGATATTTTTATAGATGGTATTGACTTGTTGCCAATACCATCTCAATTCTAAATTATGGAGGTACTTTATTATGTCTAAATATTCATTTCCGAAAGATTTCCTTTGGGGCGGAGCAACAGCAGCCAATCAATTAGAAGGTGCTTATCAAGAAGGCGGTAAAGGGTTAAATCTTGCAGATGTTATGCCAGGTGGCAAAGTAAGATTAAAGGTCATTATGGAACCTGGTTTTGATTATAAAATTGATAAAGAAAAATATGTTTATCCAAATCACGATGGAATTGATTTCTATCATCGCTATAAAGGAGATATCGCCCTCTTTGCTGAAATGGGATTTAATACTTATCGCATGAGTATTGCATGGAGCCGCATTTTCCCAAAAGGCGATGAGCTTGAGCCAAACGAAGAAGGCTTAGCTTTCTATGACCGTGTGTTTGATGAATTAAAAAAATACAACATTGAACCAGTTGTAACGATTTCTCACTATGAAATTCCATTGCACTTAATCACAGAATACGGTGGTTGGCGCAACCGCAAAGTGATTGGATTCTTTGAGCATTATGCAAGAACTTTATTCAATCGTTACAAAAATAAAGTAAAATACTGGCTAACATTCAATGAAATTAATGGTGCCACCCATATACCACTATTAGGTCTTGGTTTTTCACCAGAGAGCAAAGAAACACAATTGCAAGATAGCTTTCAAGGACTTCATCACCAATTTGTAGCAAGTGCATTAGCTGTTAAAGTAGGACATGAATTGATTCCTGGTAGCCAAATTGGTTGTATGCTTGTTTATGCTCCAACTTATTCATATGATTCAAATCCTGAAAATGTGATGCATGCTTTACAAGAACAACGCTTGTTCAACAACTATTGCGGCGATGTGCATGTTAGAGGAGCATACCCTGCATTTGCAAAACGTTATTGGAAAGAAAATGGCATTACTTTGGATATTCAAGATGGTGACTTAGAGATTATTAAAGAAGGAACAGTTGATTTCATTTCTTTAAGTTACTATATGTCTCGCACAGAGAAAAAGAACAAGACACCAGAAGAAGTTGGTCAAGGTAATTTAATCGGTGGTGTAAAAAATCCATTCTTAAGTGCTAGTGATTGGGGATGGGAAATTGACCCGACTGGACTTCGAATCACTTTGAACCAACTTTATGACCGCTACCAAGTGCCTTTATTTATTGTAGAAAACGGTTTAGGGGCTTATGATAAGGTTGAAGAAGACGGTTCTATCAACGATGATTATCGCATCGATTACCTAAGAAGCCACATTCAAGCAATGGGAGAAGCAATTGAAGATGGCGTAGAATTGATGGGATATACTCCTTGGGGTTGCATTGACTTGGTAAGCGCATCTACTGGTGAAATGTCCAAGCGTTACGGATTCATTTATGTGGACAAGCAAGATGACGGTAGCGGTACATTGGAACGCAAAAAGAAGAAATCATTCTTTTGGTATAAGGATGTAATTGCAACAAATGGGGAAAAACTAGAAAACTAAAACCCATAAATAGAAGACCCTTTTTCTTGAACTGATAGGAACATGAACCTATCACTAGGGTTAAGCCTGAGCCAAGCATCCTTAACAAGGGATGCTTTTTCTTTATTAAATAAACGGTGTAGTTTAATGAGGAAGGCAGTTTTGAAACACATAATTAATTATTACGTATTGTAGAACAAGATCATCGTTTTATTAAAAAGAGAGTTCGTTCGATGTTAGGATTGAAATCTTTTCGGACTGCTAAATCTATTCTTTCGGGAATAGAAGCGATGCATACCATTAAAAAAGGACAACTTGCTTTACGGGACAAGTCTGTCCACAATCAAGTGAAGTTCATTCAGCAACTAGTTGGAATGGCTGCATAAGAACAGATTCCATTAGGAGTCTATATACCTCTTTCAAAGAAATGCAATCTTTGCACCAGAACCTAGGGGTTTGGCGTTTTTAGTAACTTCATATAGTTTTCGATTTGTTTACCTACTGAATAAGTTATTTTTAATAATTGTATTTGGAAGAGGGAAACCATTAGGTGAAATTTAGGTTTAATTATGATCACAATAAATTTGTTGATCTTTATCTATTCCTTTTATAATTGCATACTTATTACCCCATTCACACATTGTGTTTAATACTGGTACAAATGATCTTCCTAGATCAGTTAAGCTGTATTCTACTTTTGGTGGTACTTCTTTAAATATTTCTCTTCGTACAAGTCCATCTCTTTCTAACTGTTTCAATTGATCTGTTAAGACTTTTTGTGTAATTCCAGGTATTAATTCGTAAAACTCTTTTGTCCTTACTGATTTTTGACTCAAGAAAAAGAGTATTAAACATTTCCATTTTCCACCTGCAATGTTCATAAAAATGTTGATTCCAGTATTATAGTTAACCATGTGCTGTCCCTCCTGAATAGGCACTTTAAAGTGGCTATACCACATTTTTGTGCGTTATTTTCTTATTTATTATTGCTCACTATAATTAAAGGAGCAATAAATAAAAATTTCGGAGTTGATATAATGAGTGTAAAAAATATTTTGGAAAAAAGACGTTCAGCTAGATATTATGATTCAAGTTATAAAATAAGTTCAGAAATTCTAATCTCATTAATTGAAAGTGCAAGTAAGTCACCTAACGGAAATAATATTCAAGCAACTCGATACTTAATTATTGATGATCCAGACTTAAGAAAATTACTGCTACCTATAGCTTTTAATCAACAACAAGTGGTAGAAGCTTCAACTTTAATTGTTATGTTGGGTGATTATCAAGCGTTTGATAAAGATAATATTATTAAAATACATGAAGAAGGCTTTCAAGCACGTTTTTTTGATGAATCGCTAAGGGATTATCTAGCGAATGCTGCAATAAAATATTATGAAAATAAATCAAATGAAGATCTAAAGCTAGAATTAACTAGAGATGTAAGTCTTGCGTCAATGTCATTAATTTTGTTAGCAAATGAAGCAGGTTTTGATACAATTACTATGTCAGGCTATGATTCTAAGAAATTAAAAGCAATCTTAAATATCTCTGAAAGGTATTTAGATGTTATGCTTATAGCTATTGGTAAAGGTACTAAAGCCGGTCATAATACCGTAAGGCATAATGTAAATAAGATAATGTATAGAAACAAAATAATTTAGTGTTCTTATAGAATCTGATTATGTAAAATAGGCAGACAAAGAAATATGTTATTCTTATTCCGTAATCGGGCGCGATTGCGGAACAATGAGCAGTCGCCTTTTTACTAAACCGATCAGAGTAGTTCTATAGATGATTGGATGTAAATAATTAAGAAACCCAGCTAATCTTCTCATGTGAAGGTAGCTGGGTTTTAAAGTTGGACGTGC
>NZ_JAIQUM010000071.1 GCF_020075705.1 Metabacillus rhizolycopersici
TGGCTTCGCCTGACTTGGACGTCAATCGTTCGTCGGATCTTTACGGGCAGTTATCTCCCACTTATCTTCTTTGCTTCTCTCGAATCTTTCGTTGAGAGTTTTACTGCCCGTTAAGGTGGGATAAATACAAAAAAGGGGAGTAGATCACATGTCTTGTGAAACTCTCCCCTTTCTTCTATATCTTAACTTTGGTAAAACAGGATACCATAAACCAATCTAATCTTTCTTCAACCGCGCTGCCAAGCGATTGCCCGCAGATTGCAGTCCTTGGACGAGAATGATCAGCATGATGACCGTTACATACATAACGTCCACTTCATAGCGAAGGTGACCGAAGCGGTACGCAAGGTCTCCAAGTCCGCCTCCACCAACTAGCCCTGCCATCGCTGATGCTCCGATTAGTCCGATTGTGGCAATTGTTAAGCCAAGAACAATCGATGAACGAGATTCTCTTACAAGCACATGCCAAATAATATGTCTCGTTTTTATCCCCATTGCTTCATATGCTTCCATTACTCCACGATCAACTTCTAGTAGAGCTGTTTCCATTAATCTAGCAATATAAGGGGCTGTATATACGACTAATGGTACAATGACCCCTTTTACACCGATGGATGTGCCAACGATCGTTTTTGTAAATGGAAGGATAAAGAATAATAAAATAATAAATGGCACAGAACGTATAATGTTAATAATCGTATTTAAGATGGCAAAAACATACTTATTGCTTAGGGCCTTATCCGGTCGAGTTAAGACAAGTAAGACTCCTAGCGGTAAGCCAATTAATACAGAAAAACCTAATGAAATTCCAACCATTTGGAAGGTTTGGATTGTAGCCTCCCAAAGATCACTTCCCCATAGTTCAAGAAACTCTTCTATTTTTGCTTTCACTTCCATTCACTCCTTCCACATGCACCTGTTGCTCTCCTAAAAATCGCAAGGCTTTGTCAATCTCTCCTGCATCACCTTTAAAGTGGACCATAAGCTGTCCGAATGATTCGTTCTTTAGTCGTGTTATACTTCCTGATAATATGTTCGGAAAAACATTAAACTTCTTACTAACTAAAGCAAGAGTCGGCTCACCCGATAATTGTCCAAAGAAAGATAGGGTGAAGACCTGCCCAGTTTCATTGAAGCCATCAAGTAATTCATCAGATAAATTGTGTGTAAATAAGCTATTCACAAATTTCTTTGTCGTAGGATGTGTAGGTGAAGTGAACAGATCAACTGTTTTTCCTTCTTCAATCACTTCGCCATTTTCCATTACGGCAACCCGATCACAAATCCGTTGAATCACATTCATTTCATGAGTAATTAATAAAATCGTGATTCCTAATTCTTTGTTAATCTTCAATAATAAATCAAGAATCGCTTCTGTTGTATCAGGATCAAGTGCACTTGTTGCTTCATCACTTAGCAGTACTTCTGGTTCATGCGCTAACGCACGCGCAATTGCTACTCTTTGCTTTTGACCACCTGATAGCTCTGATGGGTAAGCAAATTGTTTTTGCTCAAGCCCTACAATCCTTAAGTACTTTTCCACACGTTCCTCTACAACTTGTTTACTTAAGCCAGATAGCTTTAATGGAAGGGCAATATTGTCGTAAACTGTTGCTGTTTTTAATAAGTTAAATCCCTGAAAAATCATCCCGATGCTTTTTCGTGCTTCACGGAGTTTTCCTGATGATAGCTTTGTCAAATCTACATCCTTTACATTTACCGCTCCAATATCAGGTCTTTCTAAAAGGTTGACACAACGAATTAACGTACTTTTCCCTGCACCGCTATATCCTATCACACCATAAATCTCGCCTTTTTTCACTGAAATTGAAACATCCTTTAATGCGTGAATCGATCCTTTTTTACCTGCAAAAGTCTTTGAAATCCCCACTAGTTCAATCATTTTAAAACTCCTTCCTTTTAGCTCTCGCATCGGGTATTTTCCTAGCCAAAATCAAAAGAAAGTTGTCAGGATAACTTACCTTTGATTTTGGCTAAAAATTAGGGACGCAGCTGCCATTCTCATCGACAGTGCGTCCGACCTTTTCTTCTACTTACCAAGAAGGAACAACAGATCCTTCAAATGTTTCATCAATAAATTTCTTTACTTCTTCACTGCGGTATAAATCCATAAATTGTTTAATTGCCTCATCATCCTTGTCCTCTGTTCTCACAGCAACAAGGTTAACATATGGAGAATCACTAGGCTCGATGTAGATTGCATCTTTTGCTGGCTTATAGCCTGCTTCAATCGCAAAGTTACTATTAATAGCTGCCGCATCAAGCTCATCTAACTGACGTGCAATTTGTGCAGGGTCAAGCTCAACAAACTCATAATTTTTACTGTTTTCAACAATATCTTTTACCGTTGAATTAACGTCTGAACCTTCTTTTAGCTTAATTAATCCTGCATGCTCAAATAATAAAAGAGCTCGTCCGCCGTTTGCAGGATCACTAGGTAAACCAATTTTAGCCCCTTCTTTTAGCTCACTAACATCCTTTAAGTTTAATGAGTACATTCCCATTGGAAATGTCACAGTATCTCCTACTTTAATAAGATCTAATTTACGATCTTCTTTAAAAACATCAAAGTAAGGCTCTGTTTGGAAAACGTTCATATCAAGTTCCTTTTCCGCTAATGCTACGTTCGGCATTACATAATCAGTGAATACCTTTAATTCAATCTTTAACCCCTCTTTTTCCCCAAGCTCTTTTACTTTTTCAACAATCTCTTCATGAGGTCCCGC
The DNA here is from genome assembly GCF_020075705.1 of Metabacillus rhizolycopersici. Next base: position 2,748 of record NZ_JAIQUM010000071.1, read on the forward strand.
TGTTACACCAACTACCAACTTGTCATCACTTAATAAACCTTCTGCTTTTTCTTCTGAACCCTTACTGCCACAAGCTGCTAAAACTGAAATCACTAAAACGAGTACACTTGCTAACAACCATTTTTTCATATTCTCCACCCTTTTCCTAATTATTTACATGAACTTACTTGGTTTATATACGATTAAATCTCCCATCACCCTATTACGATGTTACAAAACTTCAGAAACGCTGAACTTATCTACTTTCTTTATTGCATCATAAAGATCTTCTTCTGTTACCTTTTGATTCATTAAATGAATTGATTCTTCCGGACGGAGCGCCTTCTTAACAATTCTCTCTAGTAACTCTTGATTGTCCGGATCAATTGTTAACTGTTCCAGGCTTAATGGAAGGCCAAAATCATCGTAATAGTTTAGTAGCTTCAATAGCTCACTATCTTTTCCTTCTAAAGCCAACTGAATCAATATTCCATATGCAACAAGCTCACCGTGTAAAAGGTGTTTCACTTCATTTGCTTCTGTAAGACCGTTATGAATGGAATGAGCCCCAGCAATTCTTCCTGCTTTCCCCCCAAAACCGCCTACCATCCCACCGGTTAAAATAATCGCTTCGATCACTCTAATAAGCTCGTCAGAAACGATTCCCTCAGAAGCCGATTGCAGGGCAGCTTTCCCATCTTTCAGTAGAACATCTCGACAAATTACACTTGAAAAATACGAAACTTTAAGCCAAACCGGTAGCTCTTCTTCTTTGTAAAACGAAGCAATCAAAGCCTCAGCTTCATAAAACTTTGCCAACGTATCCCCTATTCCCGCTTTTAAATATTGCACAGGAGCTGTGGCGATAACACTAGGTTCAATAAGTACAAGCGTATTAGCTAGTGGGAATTCCGTATAATGTGTAAAAACACCATGATGATCATAAAATACACTAAGCGGAGTCCACGCCGAACATGTCGATGCAATACTTGGAATTAAGATCGACTTGATTCCCGCATGTACGGCAGACGCCTTCGCAATATCTAAAGCCGTACCACCACCAATGCCAATGACTGCATCAATAGAGTTTGCAGTTAACTGCTCTGATATACGTTCAACTGTTTCTAACGTACAGTGACCTTCTACGAACGTAAAATTTGTCCCGGCAATTTCCTTTAACGTTACTGGTAAATAAGGTTGTACCGCATGCCAAGCCTTCTTGCCACAAACGATATGGATCCTTTTTACGTTGATCTCTGATAAAAGAACTTCTATTTCCCGAAGAACGCCTTCGCCAATTCTGTAATGGCCTGGTGCCCCTTTTACAGTTGCGATGTTGATATCAAACACTCCTTTCAATTCAATTTTGTGTTTCAAAAAATGAAAAATGCCTCTCAGAAAAGAGAGGCATGAATATACTTATCAAAGTATTACCTCTCTCATTTTCCAAAACATCTAGTATTTTGCAGGATTTAGCACCTATTTATGATTTAAATACGATTCATCAGAAATGGTTGCCGGGTTTCAAAGGGCCAGTCCCTCCACCGCTCTCAATAAGAGAAAAATATAAAATTGTAATAATTCAGATATTATACGTATATAAGAAAATTGTCAACATTAAATTTAATTAATAAAGATAAATTTACAAAGAACTAAAATTTGTTCTACACTCGGCAATGTAGATAGAATAAGAAAGAATAAAATAATCGCATAGTTTTACCACATTTGATTCAAGCCTAATCTAATCTCAATAAGTTTTTTTGTATTACAAAAAAACAATTTTATTAGGATAATTAAGGAAATAGTAACAAAATAATATTTTTTATCCCTTTCCTTATAGATAGAGTTGTGCTACTACCTGGCAGATTCTTTGCTATAATAGTTAAGAAAATTCTTATCGTTTATCATAGGAATTAACATAAAGTGAGACTTCCATCAGTGGGGGTTTTCTTCATCCCCTACTGATGGTTAGCGAGACTTATCACGCTCAGGAACGCCACATCCTGTGGCTTCGCCTGACTTGGACGTCAATCGTTCGTCGGATCTTTACGGGCAGTTATCTCCCACTGCTCTTCTTTGCTTCTCTCGAATCTTTCGTTAAGAGTTTTACTGCCCGTTAAGGTGGGATAAAGTTAAAATTCACAATTATTAAAAAGTATTAAAGAAACGGAGTTATAAGAAATGAATCCAATAGAAGATAAAGATGTTTTATTACAAAATATAAGCTCATCTGAATACTTCCCAATCACATACAAAGAGTTAGAGCAAGAGGCAAAACAAACAATGTCTGTAGGTGGTTTCGGTTATGTTCGTTCGGGTGCTGGTAATGAAGAAACACTAAGAAAAAATGAAGAATCTTTCTCAAAGCTTTCTTTTTTGCCAAGATTTCTAAGAGATGTTTCCGAATTAGATACAAGCGTTCAATTATTTGGACGAACATACCCATATCCAATTTTTCTTGCACCAGTTGGTATGCAAAAGCTTGCTCATAAAGAAGGCGAAATTGCTTCAGCGAAGGCAGCAGCCACCCATCGAGTACCTTTTGTCCTGAGCACAGTTTCCAGCTATTCAATTGAAGATGTTGCAAACGCAACGGGGGATAGTCCGAAATGGTTTCAGCTTTATTGGTCAAATAATGAGGAAATTTCATTTAATATGGTAAAAAGAGCAGAGGAAGCTGGCTTTGAAGCTATTGTTTTAACCATCGATACGCCTATGTTGGGTTGGAGAGTAGAAGATATACGTAATCGATTTTCTCCTTTAAAACTCGGACTAGGAAAAGCAAACTATGAAGCAGACCCAGTATTTTTACGTTCTCTTGAAAACCAAGACGCAGAATCGATCATCCATGGAATTTTAAACAATATTAACCACCCTACTCTAAACTGGAAGCACGTAGCCGCCTTAAAAGAGCGAACTTCTTTGCCTATTTTATTAAAGGGCATTCTCCACCCAGAGGATGCAAGACTTGCAGTAGAAAATGGGATAGATGGAATAATCGTTTCGAATCACGGAGGAAGACAATTGGATGGAGTCATTTCAGCTATCGATGCACTCCCACTTATTGTAGAGGAAGTAAAGGGAGCTGTCCCTGTTCTGTTTGATAGCGGAATCCGCCGTGGAACAGATGTTGTAAAAGCATTAGCACTGGGTGCAGATGCAGTCTTTATCGGAAGACCTTTTATTTATGGTTTAGCAGTTGACGGGCAAAATGGTGTAGAAAAAGTATTAGCTAACTTCATTGAGGAAACTAAGATCTCCATTTCTTTAGCCGGTATTTCAAGTGTGAAAGATCTTCCCGCTTTAAAAATAGTTACATCTTAATCTATCTTTTTGAAACAGTAGTCTCCCTTTAATGGTTCGGGTGGCAACACAAGAGATTCGGAACAAATAAACAAAAGCGCAAGCGCCTTGATCAGCCTCGGGCGAATAAGACGCTCTTGAATAGAAGGTGTTTTTTACCTTCAATTCAAGAGTGGCTTAGACCCAAGAGGGGCTAGGCGCTTACGCTTGCTGTCGTGCGCTTATCCACGGTACAAGAATTTTATAGGTTCCTAAACAAGAACAAAAGCGCAAGCGCCTTGATCAGCCTCGGGCAAATAAGACGCTTTTGAATAAAAGGTGTTTTTTGCCTTCAATTCAAAAGTGGCTTATGACCCAAGAAGGGCCGGACGCTTGCGCTTAGCTACAAGACAAGAATTTTATCGTTTCCTGGTATATGAAAATCTTGAATTTGCATTGCCTCCTATTGCTAACACCAGTTCATAGAATAAGAGGTGCAATGAAGTTTTTTTCTATTATCAGCCATTACAATTGATAACGATTATCATTTACAACAACAAAATGAATTCCTTTACATAATTGGTGTTATAGACCTAGAAATATAACGATATGAAACTGTGGGGTTAGAATCATGTGGAAAAATAAAAATGTATGGATCCTCCTCGCTGGAGAATTTGTGGCCGGCTTAGGACTATGGATTGGTATTATTGGAAACCTAGAGTTTATGCAGGACAAAATCCCTTCTGACTTCTTGAAATCACTTATTCTAGCAGTTGGATTACTTGCCGGGCTTGCTGTTGGTCCATTGGCTGGAAAAATAACCGATCAAGTCAGTAAAAAAACCGTGATGCTTGTTGCTGGATTTGTACGAATAATAAGTGTTGGTTTTATGTTGCTTGCAATTGAAACAGGGTCTGTTTGGTGGATGATCATTTTTCTTGTCGTCACCCAAATTTCTGCTTCATTTTTCTTCCCTGCGTTACAAGCAGCGATTCCACTTGTCGTGAAAGAAAAGGATTTGCTGCAATTAAATGGCGCTTATATGAATGTTTCAAGTCTTTCTCGCATAATGGGGACAGCAGTTGCCGGCATCTTCTTAGTCATCATGTCACTTTCGATGCTGTATATCATCTCATTACTTGCCTACTTAGGATTATTTATCCTAACCATCTTTTTAACGATTGATGAAGCAAAAACAGGAGAAACGAATGAAGACGGAGCAGCTCCAGCTAGCATAGGCTTTAAAGAGCTATTTCCAGTCATAAAAGGCGTTCCAATTGTTTTAATGACACTGGTTATGACGTTAATTCCGCTCTTATTCCTTGGTGGATTTAACTTACTGGTCATTAATATTAGTGAACTGCAGGACAGCTCGTCGATTAAAAGTTGGATTTATACAGCAGAAGGCGTTTCATTCATGTTAGGTGCTTTTTTCGTTAAACAACTTAGCGAAAAATTCTCACCGCACACGATTTTATTTTTCTTCTCATTTTGTATTGGCATCTCACAAGCAATGCTTTATTTTGCAAATGTTCCAATTCTATCGATTGCAGCCTTTCTTCTTTTCGGGTTTGCTGTTGGCACGTTTTTCCCGACTGCTGCGACGATTTTCCAAACAAAGGTACCGAAAGACTTTCACGGCAGATTCTTCTCCTTTCATAACATGCTTGAACGACTAATCTACCAACTAATGCTCTTATTAACTGGATTCATGTTAGATGCAGTAGGCCTTCAGCATATGACCGTCATGTTTGGAGCACTCTCCCTTACGATGACAACCATTTTTTACGTGAAATTTAGACAGCTCCGGCAAGTTAAATTGCCATTATACGAAAAAAATGGATGAGGCCTTAAATCAATAACATGGAGAGCTAGTCGTTGCTGCTTAGACTAGCTCTTCATGTTTATTTTTCACTCCACATTAATCAAGATCATCCTCTTCTTCAACCTTTAAAATTCTTCCTGTTTTTGCGAGTACCTCGACTTCAAATAACCGATTTTGTGCCGTTAAAATAAAAAATTCATAAACTAAAACCCCATGCTCTAAATCCATATCCACATGAAGAACCTGGCCTGGTACACGTTTAAGAGCGATCTCCTGTGCTTGTTTGCATCGTAATTCTTTGTCTGTACATCGGATTTGGGCTGTGATAGGCATTTCTATACATCGAAATATCCTCCTTATTCAGTAGACGAAATATAGGTGTTGATTTTATAAAAATCTGGATGACACAGCCCCCATTTCGAAAAATCTAGCAACTTTGCTCCGGAATCTTGCAACTTTGGCCAAAAATCTTGCAACTTTGCTATGGAATCTATCATTCGACAAAAAACGAGCCGAATAGAAGAAGTGGTTCAATCCACTCCAGAAAATCCATCGTTCAATAAAAATGAGTCCCTCGCACCAAACCATCATTAGCACTTATCCAAATTTTTTTGAAACCTTCCCCTTTCTCACACGTAGAATTAAATGTGAATAAATCTGGCCGTAAAGTCGAGGTGTGGACATGAGTTTTTTTAGTAAGCTGCTTGGAAAGAAGGCTGAGGCCAAAAAGCCTGTTGAAGCCCGGAATATGTTTAACCTCCAAATGGATGACATCGTCACATATGATTTAGAGGATTATAAGATTGTCGGAAAAATCAGTTATGATGACCATGGCTTCAAATGGCATGCTTATCAGCTTGAAGGTGTTTCAAGAACAATTTGGTTAAGTGCCGAAATGGATGACGAGCTTTATCTTGGCATTTATGAAAAAATAAAATTAAAGCTGCAAGAGCCAATTCCTAAAAAAATCGAATATGGCGGAACACAGTATTCTCTTGATGAATCAGGTTCCGCACGAGTAACTGGGTTAGGAAGAAGCCAAAATATCAATGGTATGATTTGTGATTACTATGACTATTGTGATAAAGAAGAAGAAAAGTTCCTTTCCATTGAAAAATGGGGAAGCGAAATCGAAGTAAGTGCTGGCTATGAGATTGAACAATACGAATTAAAAATAATTGCAAGTAAATAGGAGGAAGATTAATGTTTAAATTTTTCAAACGAGTAAAGACAGTTGTAGATTCAGAATTAAATGCGTTATTGGACAAAGCGGAAGATCCAGTAAAAATGCTCGAACAATTTATGCGCGATATGGAATCAGATATTCGCGAAGCAGAATCAGCTGTAGCAAAACAAATCGCCAATGAAAAAATGCTGCAAAAGAAATATGAAGATGCCAAGAAGATGGTTGAAAAGCGTGATGAACAAGCAATCACAGCGATTGAAGCTGGAAACGATGACCTCGCTCGCCGCGCCTTAGAAGACAAAAAAATGCACAGTCAAACAGCTGAAACATTAAAAGAGTCTTATGAACGTGCTAAGCTTGATTCACAGTCCGTTCGCAAGAAATTAGATGAGATGAAAGCTGAATACTATGAAATGAAATTGAAAAAGGATTCTTTAAAGGCTCGTGCTGAATCCGCAAAAACAAGAACAAAAATCAATCGTACTCTCTCTGGTATTGGCAGTGACGAGTCAAAACAAGGCTTTGAGCGCATGGAAGAAAAAGTACTTCAATACGAAGCAGAGGCTGAAACGAGTGAAGATTTAAGATCCTCGAATCGAAGCCTTGATGACGAATTTGATGCGTTAGAAAAAAATGATGTTGAAGATGAGCTCGCAGCCTTAAAAAGAAAAATGGGGAAAGAATAAAGCTAGATGCGTGGTTCAGAAGCTCATGAATAGATGGTGTTCTTCCCCTCCTATTCATGAGTTTTTGCAGTTAAGACGAAAGGCCACAGTGCCGCAACTAATCTAGAATCTTCCTTATTAATACACCAGAATTTATATGTTTTGTACTTTGTTTTGGTGTCTAGCGCAAGCGGCCTAGCCCCTCTTGGGTCTAAGCCACTCTCGAATTGAAGGTAAAAAACACCTTCTATTCAAGAACGTCTTATTTGCCCGAGGCTGAACAAGGCGCTTGCGCTTTTCTTATCATTACATAGTTTGTCGTGAAAGAAGGTGAGTACATGAAAAAACCACTTCTTTGTGTGATGCTGTCTTTTCTTCTATTTTTGTCAGCTTGTGGAAGTGGAGTCCAAGGTTCAACTGCTGGCTCGATTTTTAAAGATGGAATTGCTGAATTTATAAATACGAATTATATCCTTCACGATGTCGTGACAAGCAAAGAACGGTCTGAGGACATTTCTGAAATCTTTATTGCCGAAAATAAATCGATTGATGAAGTTGCGACCGAATTACAAGCTCATGAGACCCCTAGAGAAATAAGTGAAAAGAAGAACGATAAGCAAGTCCTCGTCTACAATGATTCATTTATCATCTTAACACCGGATGAAAATAATCCTGAAAATACGATGGTTGAAATGGCGACGACCAATTTTGTTCGTGACAATTACAGTCCTGATTTTTTTGACGGCTTATTGGTCATGTGGCTTTTAGATGATCTATTGGATGTTGATGATTGGGGCAAGAACCAACGAAATAAATGTTATTCAAACAATGATGATTGTTATCAAGGATACGGATCTTCTGGCGGATCTTATAAACATTTCCGTGGGTCTTCTACTGTTAGAGGTGGAACGTCCACTGTTCGTGGCGGTGGGCCTGGTACTGGAAAATAAACGAGAAGGGAAGAATGAAGATGGAACCATTTCTTTTAACGGCGATCTACTTTGTGATTGCCATTGCAATTGTCTTAATCGGATTAACACTATTTGAACTACTGACAAAGAAATACAAGGACTGGGATGAGGTGCTAAACGGTAACCACGCTGTATCGCTTTCCATTGGGGGGAAAATCGTTGGGATTTGTATTATTCTCGCATTCTCTATCTATCATAGTGCACATGTAGTAGATACGATCATTTGGGGAGCATATGGGGTCCTTTTGCAAATGATTGCCTACTTATTATTTGAGCTTTTCACAAGAAAATTCTCTGTCGAGGAACAACTAAAAAAAGGAAATATATCTGTAGGAATTATCAGCATGTGTGTATCCATTGGATTAGGCTTTGTCATTGGTGCATCCATTACATAAAGATTGTTAACAGGGAGACATTCGTGTGATTGAACAAACGAGCAAACAAAGCAACGCCATTTATTGGGCATCAGGGATCGTATCAGTATGTGGAATCATTTTCGAAGTATTATTTGGCGCAGCCGGTTCTTATTTGCTTGGTGATGGTGTAAAACAATACACCCTCACCATTTCTCTTTTTTTAACGGGAATGGGAATTGGTGCCTCGATTAGCGAGAAGGTAACAAAGAATCTGATTTTGTCCTTCGTTTGGATTGAATATTTAATTGGAATTATTGCCGGTTTCTCTACATTTTTACTATTTGGGGTTTCCGCTTTCCTAAGTTCAGGAATGGATGCATTCTTCCTCTATTTCATCACTATCCTTGTTGGGGCATTAACAGGTGTGGAGTTGCCAATTTTAATTCGAAAAGCAAATGAAATCGGTGTTACTGTGCAAAAAAGTACAGCAAGAGTGCTGTTTTCAGATTATGCTGGTGGATTAATTGGCGGGCTCCTTTTTGTTTATTTATTAAGACCAGAATTTGGCCTTGTGAAATCAGCCTTTTTAGTCGCGATTATTAACGTTGTTGTTGCCTTATGGGTCCTACTTTATTTTAGACGTGAGATTAAAGCATTTAAACTCCACTTCTCAGTTGGAATCGCAATCTTCCTTTTGCTTTTTAGTGGAGTCTTATTTGGGGAAGAAACAGCTTTCTCCTTTGAACAAAAGCTTTATAGAGATCCAATTATTTATACTGAACGTACCGATTATCAGCAAATTATCTTAACGAAAGAGCAAGGAGATTTACGATTGTTCCTCGATGGTCAGCTGCAATTCAGTTCAAGTGATGAATACCGCTACCATGAAACACTCGTACATCCTGCAATGGCAACAGCTGACAGAAAAGAAAAGATTCTTATTCTTGGTGGTGGTGACGGGTTAGCGTTAAGGGAATTGCAAAAATATGATGAGGTCAAATCAATGACATTGGTTGATCTCGATCCGAAGGTCATTGAACTAGGCAAAACTCATCGCGATGTTGTCAACCTAAATGAGCACGCGTTTGAGGATGACCGTGTTGAAGTGATTAACGAAGATGCCTTTCAATTTCTAAAGAACAAGCAAAATACCTTTTATGATGTCATCCTAGTCGACCTACCTGATCCAAATAATGAGTCATTAAACAAACTCTATACACTTGAATTTTATCAACTCGTACGAAATCATTTAGCACCAGGCGGATCAATTATGATTCAAGCCACAAGCCCAACCTTCGCAACAGATGTCTATTGGTCAATAAACCAAACGGTCGAAGCGGCAAACTTACAAACGGCAAATCTCCACGTAGATATCCCAAGTTTCGGTGACTGGGGATTTGTTTTAGCAAAAAGAGAAGCATTCAAACTCGACAAAGCAGAATTCACAGTTGAAACGAAATTCTTAACTACCGATGTACTAAAAGGACTAACTTCATTCGGAAAAGATATTGATAAAGAAATCATCGACGAAAAAGGCAAGATCGTTCCACTTGAAACTAACACGTTAACGCGCCCGACGATTATTGAGAAATATGAAAAGGCGTGGAGAAGTTATTAGTGACAAGGAATTTCCGTTTGAAAGAACAAATAGAAGTAACGGCACCTCAATCAAGGCGGATCGTCGCTTCTTTTTTATCCTCTCAATCTAAACTGTAAGCCCTTTATGTAACAAAAGGAATTTAAACAAACGTTTAATTAAGAGTCAAGATCATTGATTTCATACCATTCGGCGGATAAAGTGAGACTTCCATCAGTGGGGGTTTTCTTCATCCCCCACTGATGGTTAGCGAGACTTATCGGATCTTTACGGGCAGTTATCTCCCACTTACCTTCTTTGCTTCTCTCGAATCTTGAAGTGGGAGTTTTACTGCCCGTTAAGGTGGGATAAACGGACCCGTATTAATTGTGTGGGGATTGCTGCACTTTTTTTGCTGCTCATTTGGATATCCACCATTGATTCAGATATCCGCTCAGTATCTCCATCCTTTCTAGTTGCTAGCCTGCTACTAAAAACGTAACAATTCTTCACACCTTCATCACTTCGCAACAAAATAATTAATCAAATATTCGGCCCAAACCTTATGACCACTTTCATTAGGCTCACTAGTATCTGTCAAATAATCTTCCATTTTTTTATCCTTTGATTCAGGCCAATTTTCCCAATGATTTAAATAGATAATATTGTTTTCCTTCGCATGTTCCGCAATTTCGGCAACTTGATTCGGATAATATGTAGCATCAGCAATTGGATTTGAAGGCTGCATAAAAATTGTTACTTCTTTATTTCTTTCTGTCCAGGTGGCAATCATTTTTTCGATGCTACCAATTCTATTTTTCATGGCGATCTTGCTGCTATTATCCTTTATCATGAACGGTTCAAACAAAATGAGATCCGGTTTTAACTCACTTACTTTCTCGTAGGTGTTTGTTCGCATAACATCTATTGAGGTTTTATCCCCCTCTGAAAGAACAGTGATGTTAAATACATTGTCTCCGTAAGTAGCAACTAATTGCTTCCTTAACAGGTCTGGCCATGCATTTGCCTCTTGTGATGTAGCCTCTGATCCGTAGATAACGAACTGTAGTGGTTTTCCCGTAGTTGTAGCGTTGGAGATTTTTTCTTGTAGCTCTTTTGGTAGATTACGAGTGTATGTAGGTGTTTCCTTCTTGTCTTCTTCAATCGGTTCTTCTTTTGGTATTGTAGTTTGTACTTCTTTCGTTTTTGTTGCTATAACACCTTCGTTCCTAGTTACTTTCTCACTTTGTGCTGAAATTTTGTTATTCCAATGATTATTCCCGGCAAAAATGATTCCTCCACATAATACAACCGTTCCAATCGTTATAAGCTTTTTCACAACAACCCCTCCAGTTTTTTTGCTTCTTACTTCGTCCAAAATTTGAATCGTTTCCAATATAAGTTTCAGTATTAATCGTTTTTGCTGAATAAATAATGTCGCTATCCTTCGTACCATTTCGTAGAAACATGTTTACCTTTGGGTGTTTTCACTATCAATTTTTTCCATCATCCCTTTTCATTATAATTTTCATCTCTGTACATTCCTACCACTTTAATTAGACAATTTTCGGGTGTTATATACACTAAGCCGGTTGATTCGACAAAATCAAGGCGACTCTTCTAGCAAGCTGACCTGTCGTGCTATTTGTATAAAATAGAAAAACAAATCCAATAGTGGGAATTATTGGGGTTATCTAATTCCTATTGAAATTTTCTAAATATATGAAATAATTAAAATAACAAAGTAGCAAGGCTAGAAATTTGAATCAGGGGGAATCGTTTTGTCTACAATTAAAACGGCCATTGTCGTAGGTGGTGGCATAGGTGGGCTTGTGACAGCTCTTAAACTTCACCGCGTTGGCGTATCAGTGCGTGTTTTTGAAAGTGTGGAAAATATTCGTGCGCTTGGAGTTGGAATTAATTTGCTCCCCCATGCGGTAAAGGTTTTAACAGAACTTGGGTTGGCAGAAGAGCTAGAGAAAATCGGCCTACCTACTGCAGATCTCAGTTACTACAACAAATATGGTCAGAAGATTTGGCAGGAACCTAGAGGAATAAATGCCGGATATCATTGGCCACAATACTCCATCCATCGAGGAAAATTACAAATGCTTCTGTTAAAAGCCGTTAAGGAACAAATTGGTGAAGGCGCCGTCATAACAGGTCATCATCTTTCATCTTTTCAAACGTTGGGAGACGTCTTGATTGCACATTTTCAAAATCGAAAAACAGGTGAAGCGCTTGGAACCTATCATGCTGACATTATGATTGCGGCAGATGGCATCCATTCAATGGTACGAAAATTTTATTATCCTAACGAAGGAATGCCAAAATTTAGTGGGCGGATTTTATGGCGTGGCATGACCGAAACGGCTCCCTTTTTAACCGGAAAATCGATGATTATGTCTGGTTATCAAGACCAGAAATTTGTCGCTTATCCTATAAGTCCAGAGGCAGCAAAGAATGGCCGGTCGCTTGTAAATTGGATTGCCGAGTTAACGGTCGGTGAAGACATGCCGGAACGCGCTGACTGGAATCGCAAAATTGATAAAGCGAAATTTGCACCTGCTTTTTCTGATTGGGACTTTGGCTGGTTGAATGTACCTAAGTTGATTGAGGAAACGGATGCAGTCTATGAATTCCCGATGGTTGACCGCGATCCACTATCACAGTGGTCTTTTGGCCGTGTAACTTTACTAGGGGATGCAGCACACCCAATGTATCCAATTGGATCAAATGGTGCTTCACAAGCAATATTGGATGCTGACGCATTAGGACGAGCGATCTTGGAACAGCCAAATGCAAAAGCTGCTTTGCGTGCCTACGAAGATGAACGAATTTCACCGACAACAAATATTGTCTTAACAAATCGCCAAAACGGACCGGAGAGTGTGATGCAAATTGTTGAGGAACGCGCACCAAATGGATTTGAACAACTCCATGATGTTATCTCCAGGCAAGAATTACAGGATATTGCCAATAAGTACAAGCAAATTGCTGGATTTGACCGTAAAAGCCTAAACGCTAAATTGGAAGTCGTAAACAATGTTTGAACATATTGTGCTTTTAAAATTTTCTCAAGAAGCGACACAGTCACAAAAGGAAGAATTAATCCGGAGAACTTATGCGTTAAAAGATGTCATTCCTGGTATCGTGGACCTGCAGCAAGGCTTTAATTTTTCAGATCGAAATAATGGCTTTGAGGTCGGACTGACGGTTCGATTTGAAAACCGTGACTCATTAAACAACTATGGCCCACATCCAAGTCACCAAGCAATTACTGCCTATTTAAAAGAAATTGGTGTGGAAGATAGCATTATCGTTGATTTTGAAACCAGATAAGAATAGCTTATTTTTTATAAGGCTGTGTTAAATAAGATTGTTGATGTTCATTCAAAACAAAAGGACTCACAATTATGAAGTCCTTTTGTTTTTTGTTCGACTAAAACTCACATCGGAAATGACCTCTGAATTGGCACACGTCATTTCTTTTTTATTTGAAGTTGTATCAAACATATTAGAGCCTATTGACACCAATATTTTAGCGCCTTTTGATTAAGACAATATTTGTTGTCTTATCAAAATATAATGCAGCTATGTTCGAAAGAGCTCTGTTATGCCTGGTAACTAGGAAAAAGGGGGGACGTGCTCCATTGGAGTACTTCCGTGACCGCGAATCGCCATTTTTCAGAATCACGGGCATCTTTAACGCTCTTTTGTTACCGATTATCACCATTTTTCAGGATCACGGGCATCTTTAACGCTCTTTTGTTACCGATTATCACCATTTTTCAGGATCTCGGGCATCTTTAACGCTCTTTTGTTACCGCGAATCGCCATTTTTCAGGATCTCGGGCATCTTTAGCGTTCTTTTGTTACCGATTATCACCATTTTTCAGGATCTCGGGCATCTTTAGCGTTCTTTTGTTACCGATTATCACCATTTTTCAGGATCTCTGGCATCTTTAACGCTCTTTTGTTACCGATTATCACCATTTTTCAGGATCACGGGCATCTTTAGCGTTCTTTTGTTACCGATTATCACCATTTTTCAGGATCTCGGGCATCTTTAACGCTCTTTTGTTACCGATTATCACCATTTTTCAGGATCTCGGGCATCTTTAACGCTCTTTTGTTACCGATTATCACCATTTTTCAGGATCTCGGGCATCTTTAGCGTTCTTTCATGACCGAAATCCACGATTTTAGGAGATCTCGAGCAACATGGGGTCACTACGCTCCCTGGTAAACACGATTTTTCGGGATTACTAGCAATATTCACCAACATCCCTTCACCTTTCACTTGCAACTCTATCTTATGATCATCGCTTTTAGTAAACTGGCACTATAAACCTAAAAAGCTCTCCACAATCTACAATAGATCCGTCAATGTCTCAAACTCTTTTATTTGGTCATTCAATTGTTTATACATTTGTTCAAACTCGAACTTTACGTTTTGAAGGACTTCAATTAAGTGTGGGTCAAATTGGCTGCCTTTCCCGTCTTCTAGCCTTTGGAACGCTTCATCAAGTGATAGTCCATGTCGGTAAGAACGATCGGTTGTCATCGCGTCAAATGCATCTGCTATCGCTAAAATTCTCGCATCCAAGGGAATGTCTACCCCCTTCCGCTTTGTCGGATATCCTTTGCCATCCCATCGTTCATGATGATAAAGGACACCAGCTTTTAGGTCTTGCAATCTTTCAATCCGCTCAACCATTCTTGCCCCCACAACAGGATGCGTTTTAATCACTTCATATTCTTCATCTGTTAATTTTCCTGTTTTCCCTAAAACCGCCTCAGGGATATTTATTTTTCCTATATCATGAAGCAGCCCACTTAATCTCAATTTTTGTAAGTCTTCCTTTCGATATTCTGGTAGATGCTTTGCAAGAGCAACAGCGTACTTACTTACTCGCTCACTATGGCCAAACGTGTATAAGTCCTTGGCTTCCACTGCAACGATAAAGGTGTTGACTACATCTTGTATCGTGGTTTCCATCGATTGAATAACAAAGGTAACTTGTTTTCTATAAATGTGGTGAAGGGTCCTTAGCACAAGAAAGCTTAACGAAGCAAGGATGATATAAACTAGAATTCGATTGGAAATATCAATACTATCTGGTGTATATTGACTTTTCGGCTCCTTTATACTCAAATATGACAAGATGACAAGTCCAAAAAAAGAATAATAGAAAAGAATTTTTCTTTCTCCGTAAATGCCTGTCAGTAATGGTAACAGAAGAAAAAAGCTCCATGATTCACTATATCCGGATTCAAAATAGAGAACAATTAGTACTCCCGCACAATACGCCAACATGAGGAACTGATTGACTTTAGATGGAAGCTTCACATATTTATTGACCAAGCTTAGTAACAGCAGCAGTCCTAAGCAAACAAGAAGAGCTGATAAATTTGCTCGTGAAAACTTTAAATCAAATACAAAGAACACATAGTTCCAAGTACAGCTTAATAATAAAAAGATTGCATTTATCCAAAAGAGATACGTCGTTACTTTAGAGCGGTGCTCATGAAAATATTCATCGTAAAGCTTCTTTTCTAATTCCGCCATGTTAAAATCCCCTAGTTTATGAAATATCCCTTAATTATAACATAATTTGACATAAAAGGAGATGATTTTTGTAGATAATTGTCGAATCATGACACTTACCATCACCTCTTCTTATATAGTTAATTTGTACTAAACTATTTTATTTATAAGGAGAGACTTTGATGAAGAGCGAAAATCATTATCATTTTGGCGTTGCATTAACCAAGATCAGAGAGGAGGCCATTCAACTTCACCGTAGGCGTTATCTCGAAGTAGGATTTTTTCAAAAAGGTGAAAAAGATCTATATGAACAAGACTCCCTCTATTTTGTCGCACGAGAAACAACATTGAATCAAGTAGTTGGCGTCACACGGCTTATTTTCAAGCCGATCGAACAGCTTCCTACCATTAAAAACTTTGAAATCTATGAATTTGACCTTGTTCGAGTCACTAAGTTGGAAAAGAGCCAATTGGCGGAAATGAGTGCTTTTACGAAGCTACCTAAACACGAAGTCGGTGTACATCTTATCAGAACAATTTTTCATTACTCAAAACAACAAGGCATTACCCATTGGATCGCTTGTATCGATGACCGCGTTTTTAGATACCTAAATCGTATTTTCAGTTCAATTTTTAAAGAGATTGGCGTCCCCAAAGTGTATTTAGGCTCCGTTACAGTACCGTGTCTAGTGGATCTTCCAAAAGCAATGAAGCAAATTAAAGAACAAAGGCCAAAACTATATGAATTCTTAAAGGAAGAAAATGAACAAGTAATGGAGGTATCACGCTAATGATAAAAGAACAATTCACTCGAAACCTTGGAATCATGTCAGAAGAAGAAGTGAGAAAGTTGAATAATACCACAGTTGCCATCGCTGGATGCGGTTGTATTGGGGGTTTTGCTGCTGAGCTACTTGTTAGAATGGGGGTTGGGAAATTAACATTAGCTGACCCAGACACCTTCGATGAGTCCAATATTAACCGCCAATGTGCTGCCACGCATCGTACAGTAGGCATGCTGAAGGTCGAAGCACTAAAAGAACATCTATTAACAATTAATCCAGATTTAGAGATTGCTAACTATTCAGAAGGTGTAAATGAAGGAAATGTTGAGGTATTTCTTGAAGGCGCAGAGTATGTCATTGATGCTATTGATTACTTCTGCCTGCCGGAAGCCGTTGTTCTTCATCGCGCTGCACGTCAAAAAGGATTATTCACCATTACAGCAGTTGCCTTAGGTTTTGGCGCATCGGTGCTAACATTTTCACCTACAGGAATGAAATTAGAAGAGTATATCGGGATTCCCGAGCATTGCACGATGAAAGACTTAAGGGGAATCACCTTTCCCGCATCCAGTTACGCTAGCTATCTACCAGACTATGCTACGGAAGAAAAAATGACAGAGTGGATCGCAAATAAAACAATTCCCACAATTAGTGTGGGACAAGCACTAGGACCCGGTGCGTTAGTATCACAAATGGTGCTTCATCTATTAGGAAGAAAACAGCCTATTATTGTGCCGGAAAAGTGGCAGGTTCAATTTGAATAATGGAAGGTTGGATACACAATAATTTATGTGCCCTTTTAGGAGCAAAAGGATGAGTAGAAGTAAAGGAACCTCTGCATAATGATGCCTAGGTTCCTTCCTAATTTAAAGCATCAACTTATAGTGTTGTGATGCAGTTCCTTCTTTTCATTTTCCGAACTAACCGCTTGCTTTTTATTAATCCCAAAATAACCGATACAACTTATCATGATTAGTAATGGAGTTAGACTAACAAGGTAGCGGGATCTTGCCTCCCAAAGAATAAAGAAAAGGAAAAATCCAATGACTGCAAGCATTGAGAAAGTAAAGAACTCATTCTGATTTTTCAACCTAGCAATGAAAAATAAACCAGCTAATAGGATGATATGTTGGATACGAGCATAACCTAAAACGAGTTGTCCAGACTTAAAATCAACAAGACGAGTAAAATTCTCAGGAATGATGGGATCCCTTTTCAGTTTATTTAATGAATAATACGTTCCATCTGTCCATGTATGGGTAAGTTTTTGAATGATAAATTGGATATTTCCTTTCCAACCTTTTTCTTTTAGACGACTCATTAATTCATTAAGATGCGCCTCTCTAACCTGTTCTCTCGTTGTCGTTTTTAAAAGTTGATCCGTCATTAAAAAATCCTCTTTTAAATATTTCCCATTACTCACGTCGTTTTGTCCCATCACGATCCAATGAGTCACAGGAAAGCTATACTTCTGAACTTGTTGCTTGTCTATCATTCCACTTTCATAAATGAAGAAGTTAAAACATAGCTTAACAATCAAAAGAGTAAGTAACGGTAGAATAAACAACGTCTTTTTCCATTTCTTTTGAAATATAAAAAGAACAATACTTAATGCTATGATAAAAATAATTAAAGATCCCTTTAAAATCATACCTAATGAAAAGAAGATCGATGCAGTTATGATTATGAATAGATGATTTCTAAAGTCTCCATTTCTATCAATTAATAGGTTCAATGGGATAAGTAGAAATAGTAATGAAATGGTATCGGTGTATACGATTGGCGCAAAAAAGATGTAAGGAAAAAAAGACACGCTAACGAAAAGACTTAATACTCCAGTAGCATGTCCAGCTACCTTTGACGTAATACGATAAATGAAATATTGACTTAACGTAATAAGGACAACATTAACAGCTTGATAGATTAACAGGTCTGGTGTAAATATTTTCCCCACTAACGCTAACATAGAAACTAGCAAAATATTGTTTGGATACTTAATGAAGTAATCCGTCAGTTCTCCAGTTGCTAAAAGGTGTTTTGCGCTATTTACAATCACGCCAAAATCCCAGGATGGATTGACACCAAACAAGCGAATAACTGCCAATTGTAAAAAGACACTGAACAATAGAACAGCTGCCACTAAAAACACACTATGTATTTTACTAATCATATCTATTATTTGACGCTTAAAAACTAAAACCAGAGCTATACCAATACATGCACCGATTAATGTGATGAAATTAAACGTATCTGGTGTGATTAACCCAATAGAATGGTGCCCCCTGCTTGAAAATAGATTTAATCCAATAATAATTGAAATAACAAACAGAAAGATAACAAAAATACTTCTCTTTAACAATCTATCTATACTAGAATCAATGATTCCCCTCTCCCCCTTGTTTTCACAATTTTTGCCCTAAACCTAAATAAAAATGAAAGCCCCTCAATTTAATGAAGGGCAGTTATGATTAAGGAGTTTTTACAGTTTCTCTTTTATCGATACTAGAATAGTAATCTAGTCGTTCTTCTTCTAAATTAACAGTATCCCTGACAATATAGATTGGTCGGTTCTTACTTTCATCGTATATTCTAGCAATGTATTGCCCTACGATCCCTAAGCCCAATAACTGAATACCACTGAAGAATGTGATAGCAACCATGATTGATGCCCAGCCCGGTTGTACCTCATTACCAATTAATTTTGTTACAATTGAATATAAAAGAACAAGAATTGACAAGAGGACAGAAGCAAATCCTAGCGTCATGACGATCCTTAAAGGCTTAGTAGAAAAGGCAATGATTCCATCTGATGCAAATTTTATCATTTTTTTAAATGGATATTTTGTTTCACCTGCAAAGCGTTCATCTCTTTCATATTCGATATATGTTTGACGAAAGCCAACCCAAGAAAACATTCCCCGAACAAATCTATTTCTCTCGGTCATTTTCTTAAATTCACTTGCAACTTTACGATCGATAATTCGAAAATCGCCAGTATCCTTTGGGATTTCTATATCAGACATATAATTAATAAATTTGTAAAAATATTTAGCTGTTATCAGCTTAAACCATGTTTCTCCAACACGCTTTTTCCTTTTCGCATAAACGACCTCATAGCCTTCCTCCCATTTTGCAATAAGGGACGGTATTAGTTCAGGCGGATCTTGTAAATCAGCATCGATAATCACGATTGCATCACCTTTTGCATAATCGATTCCTGCTGTTACAGCTGTTTGATGCCCGAAATTACGTGAAAAGTTAACTATTTTTGCACGATAATCGTCCATTGCGATCCTCTTTAAAATATCCATAGTCCGGTCTGTACTTCCATCATTCACAAATATAAATTCGTAATTAATATCATTTTTGATCATAACCTCTTTTAAGCGGTTATAGCATTCCTGTGCAACTTCTTCTTCGAAATACATCGGAACAACAACAGAAATAAGGTCTTTCATCATGTTTCCCTCCAATAAGACTACATTTTTCTCTATTTCTTAAATGTCCATCGTTTATTTAGTAAATAATTTATCACCATCCCAATCCCTGTTGAAATGAACTGGCCAATAATAGGATGAATGCCAAGGTGATCGACCAATAAATAAAGGCTTAAGGTGTTAATCAAAAGTGTAATGAGATTGACAACAACAAACTTTAAAAATAGATTTTTTTGACCAGGCGTTGCTTCAAATACCCAGTTCTTATTCCAATAATAACTGTTAATTACACCTAGGCCATATGAAATGATATTAGCCAATAGATAATTAACGCCAACGCTTAAAAGCAACATAAAACTTCCAATGGTAATAAGTGTATTAAATATACCTACTGTTCCAAACTTCAATAACCTTTTCATTTCGTTATCCCCTATGTTAAATCTATTTATAGAAGGCTGTTTTAATAAACTTTGTTGTTTTTAAACTTACTTGATTTCTAATTCAGTTATTCGAAATGATGTATTGTCCATCATCATGATTTATTGTCTGAACTTGAGATTTTTTGGCCAAACTCATGGTTTTATTGTCTGGTTTTGAATTTTATTGTCCGAAATCACCAAGATATCGACCAACCTTCAATTTTCCGCCCCACTTTGTAACAGCTGTTCATTCTTTTATATTTAAAAACAACAATCTTTTAGAAAAGAGCCTTATAGAAAGAATCGATTTCATACTTCTACGTTCAACTACTCTCCTCTTTATTCAATAGAGGATTCCTTTTTATTGATACCAAAATAACCAATACAACTTACTATAATTAGTAATGGAGTTAAACTAACAAGATAGCGGGATCTTGTTTCCCAAATAAGAAAGAAAAGGAAAAATCCAATAACCGATAGCATAGCAAAAGTAATCATTTCATTCCGTTTTTTCAGTTTTACAATAAAAAGTAAACCGGCTAAAAGAATAAAATGCTGGATGCGAACAAACCCTTGAAGCAAATCACCTGATTTAAAATCAACGAGTCTATTAAAATTTTCTGGTTCAACAGGCTGTCGTTTAAGCTTATTCAATGAGTAATACGTGCCATCCGTCCATGTATGGGCAAGCTTTTGAATATTATAATGGAGATTTCCTATCCATCCTTTTTCCGTTATTCGCTTTTTCAACTCATTAAGATGAATTTGCTTAACCTCTTCCCTCGAATTTTTCTCCAAAAGATCATGAGTCCAATGAAAATCCTCTGTGGCAAATTTACCATACCTTTCCCCATTTTGGGCCATTACCAGCCAATGAGTTACTGGAAAGCTATACCGATCAACTTGCTTCTTATCTACTATCTCATTTTCATAAATGTAATAATTGAATCCTGTCTTAACAAGTAATAAGACGATAAAAGGTAGAATAAAATATAACTTTTTCCATCTTTGCAAAAATAAAAAAAGAACAATACTTAATGCTATGATGAAGATAATTAATGATCCTTTTAAAATCATTCCAAATGAAAATAAGACAGAAGCAATGAGTATAATTGATAATCGACTGTCGAGATTCCCATTCTTATCAATCAACATATTCAAAGGAAGTAGCAAAAAGATTAATGATACAGTGTCCGTATACACAATAGGTGCATAAAAAATGTATGGGAATAAAAAGACACCCATAAACAAACTTACGATACCGATAGCGTAACCTGCAACCTTCGAGGTAATGCGATAAATCAAATATTGGCTTAACGTGATAATCATTATATTAAAAACCTGGAAGCTAAAAAGATCAGGTGTAGAGAATTTACCCACAACTGCTAAAATACAAGCTAATAAAATATTGTTAGGATACATAACAAAGTAATTACTAAGCTCATTATTTTCTAAAAGAAGCTTTGCACTGCTAACAATTGTTCCAAAATCCCATGTAAGATTTACACTTAAAAGTCGCACACTCGTAAACTGTAAAAGTACACTAACTAGTAATAACGTAACGATGAAATATGGTTTAGGAATTTTATTAATAAAGGAAATAATTTTGTTTCGATAGATAAGCACAACCGCTATGACGTTTAATGCTCCTATTAACGTTATGCCATTAAAAAGCGTTGGTGTTTTCAATTCAAGAGAATGATAGCCTCTGCTATAAAAAATATTTAGTCCGACGATGATTGATACAACGCACATAAAGATGAAAAATATACTTCTATTTAACCACCTAAAAACAACTTGCCCCAATTATGCTGCCCCCTACTATTCTCAACCTTACCTGCACTAAAACGCGTGCGGAAAGCTCCTGAAAAATGATCATTGATGGTTTTACTCTAAGGTTTTAACAAGAACTGATTAATTTCCATCACAACATTACATACTATATTTTACAAAACATCAGTTATTTAGCATTTTTTAGTCGTGCAAACTTCCAGTATACCTTAGTTTTAATCTTAGCTAAAAACAAATTAAAAAGTAGTCTAAATTACATAGAATTTAGTCCTACTTTTTTAAGTTAACATTACAGCTAATTTTTTTAAAGTAAATTCTATGTAAATCTAGATATTTATGTAATTTATGATATTTATGTTGCTTTAAAATAAAATTTGATCAAAAACACCTCACAAACCCGTACTTTATGGTAAATAAGAAGAATCCATTTTGAAAAAAAAGATTGATCAAAATGGATTCTTCTCTAGCATATTTAAGTTTCGATTTTATAAAAAAGTTTGATCATTTTCTACCTTTGATCTTCAACACTAGTGGCCGTTTGTGGAACAAGAAAAACTTATTTCTTTTTTATCTCTTTAACATAAAGTGAGGCTTCCATCAGTGGGGGTTTTCTGCATCGCCCACTGATGGTTAGCCAGACTTATAACGCTCAGGAACGCGCCACATCCTGTGGCTTCGCCTGACTTGGACGTCAATCGTTCGTCGGATCTTTACGGGCAGTTATCTCCCACTTATCTTCTTTGCTTCTCTCGAATCTTTCGTTGAGAGTTTTACTGCCCGTTAAG
>NZ_JAIQUM010000072.1 GCF_020075705.1 Metabacillus rhizolycopersici
TTTATCCCACCTTAACGGGCAGTAAAACTCCGACTTCGAGATTCGAGAGAAGCAAAGAAGATAAGTGGGAGATAACTGCCCGTAAAGATCCGATAAGTCTCGCTAACCATCAGTGGGGATGAAGAAAACCCCCACTGATGGAAGTCTCGCTTTATGAGTAGACTAGACTAATGCTAGTATTGAGCTTTGGTAAGTTCATAAAAAGGACAGGGTCTAAAAATTAGAAACCCTGTCCTTTTGTTTGCTTGTCGCCAGAATAACGGGCAGTACGATAAAGAGTCCATTCACCCAACCCTTCTTTTTTACAGATTTGTTGGAAAACAATTCCCCATTATTATATTCGTCTCTCTATATAACGATTTTAAGCTTTCTTCAAGAAATAGACACAACACCCCAATTCTTTGAGGGACTTTCATTAATATTTTTGGTGAATCATGCTAAAATAGTGTTGTTTGAACCTATTAAGGAGGAATAAAACATGACACATATGCATATTACGACATGGGTAGTAGCTATCATCCTTTTCTTTGTAGCTAACTCTCTATTAAAATCAGGAAAAGAAAAACCGTCTAAAATTGTTCACATGGTGTTAAGACTGTTCTATATTTTAGTTCTTGTGACAGGTTTTATCATGGTGACAGGTCTTTACGAAATAGACGGAGAGTATATCGGTAAGATCATTTTAGGAATCGTGACAATTGGTATGATGGAAATGGTGTTAGTAAAATCGAAAAAAGGTAAACCAACAAAAGTATTTTGGATTCTATTCTTTGCTGCCTTCATTTTGACAGTATTATTGGGGCTTCGTTTGCCTTTAGGTTTCTGGCTATTTCGATAATGTTTAGAAGGTGTGTCTACTCCAAAGGGGGTGGGCATTTTTTTATCGTTTAGCGTAACTATAAAATTCTTGTACTGTGGATAAGCGCACGATATCGAGCTCCAGCGCCTAGCCCCTCTTGGGTATAAGCCACGCATGAATTGAAGGTAAAAAACACCTTCTATTCATGCGCGTCTTATTTGCCCGAGGCTGAACAAGGCGCTTGCGCTTTTGTTCTATACAATTATCTCTTTTTAAGTGAAGAAGAATGGTGTACGCTAGATAGTAGGATGTTAAAAGGATGATTATAATTGAAAGTTACTTTTAAAAAGGGTTAAGCACAATGAAAAAAATTCGATTA
The DNA here is from genome assembly GCF_020075705.1 of Metabacillus rhizolycopersici. The sequence goes on from NZ_JAIQUM010000072.1 coordinate 1,179, forward strand.
CAAACAAAAATATTAGGATTAATTAGTACGTTAATTCTTGTCATCATTATTCTTCTTGCCAGTATATTTTCATACTTACAATCTGTTGATACAAGGAACCAAGTGAAACAATTAGCTTTGCAATCAGCGAAGACGATTTCTCTCATGCCTGAGCTTAGAGGTGCAATTGAAAAGAGAGACCTAGAAGCCCATTTCCGCCCAATCGCTGAGCAAGTAAAAGATCAAATACATGCGGAAAATATCATCATTGAAAATCGTGAACAGATTATTTATTCACACTCAAATCCAAGCCAAGTTGGTAGGAAAAGTTTAGACCACACAAATTATCATGCGTTAATTTTTGGAGGTTCTAACACTTTTGAAGTGGAACGAGAACCGGGGGCTGTGTTAATTGGAAAGGTTCCTATTGTTGCAGACTATGGGGATTACACTCGTGTGATTGGAACAGTGTCGGTTGAGTTTCTTGAAAGAGATATTTATCAAAATATATCTAGTAGAATTAAAACGATTGTCATTGCGTCATTGATTGTTTTGATTGTAGGAATCATTGGTGGTATTTTTCTAACTAGAAGTATAAGAAAGGATACAATGGGACTGGAACCACATGAAATTTCTTCTTTATATAGAGAAAGGAGTGCCATCCTTTTATCCGTTAAAGAGGGGATCCTTGCGATTGATCAAAAAGGAGCAATAACGCTGATCAATCATTCAGCAAGGTCGATGTTGAACATAAATGAGGAAGACTTTATTGGTCAACACGTCAATCAAGTCCTACAAAATGTTAAAATAGGTGATGTGTTACAGACTGGAAAAACGATTCATAACGAAGAGGTTCTGATTAATGATAAGGTGTTTATTTTTAATTTAATCCCAATCATTGAAAATAAAAAGGTGGTAGGGGTCGTATCTAGTTTCCGAGATAAAACAGAATTAAAAAAGCTGATCGATACCATTTCAGAGGTTCGCGAATACTCAGAGGGACTTCGTGCGCAAACACATGAGTACGCAAATAAATTATATTTGCTATCGGGGTTATTACAATTAGAACGATATCAGGAAGCATTTGAAGTTATTCAAAAAGAGTCCGCTCTTCACCATCATCGAAGCCGGATATTATTTAATCAAATTCATGATGCAAATGTTCAAGCGATTTTATTAGGGAAACTTGGAAAGGCATCTGAAAAGAAAATTAACCTCGAAATTGATAGCGAAAGTTTTGTCGATCCCTTACCAAGTCATATTGAGGTAACGGATATCATTACTATTATTGGAAATCTAATTGATAATGCATTTGACGCAGTTACACATCAGAAAGAGAAAAAAGTGACTTTTTCCATTACTAGTATTGGAAACGATATCATTATCGAAGTAACTGATAGCGGTAAAGGAATTTCTGAGGATTTGTTAGGAGCCTTATTTTCATTAGGATATTCATCTAAGGGGAAAAATAGAGGATATGGTCTCTTCAATGTTCAACACATCGTAGAATCATTAGGTGGGACAATTGAAGTGAATAATGAAAAAAATGGTGGGGCCATTTTTACAGTATACCTTCCAAAAAAATCTTTGGAATCGAGTTAGGAGAGGAAGAAATTGATTAAGGTCGTTATTGCAGAGGATGATTTTCGAATTGCACAAGTACAAGAACAATTTTTACAAAAGGTACCGGGTGTAAAACTGATTGGTAAGGCCCTAAATGCGAAAGAAACGATGGAAATACTAGGCGATTGTGAAGTTGATTTGCTTTTACTAGATATTTATATGCCTGATGAACTTGGTACAGATTTATTATTGAAAATTAGAGAGCATTACCCAATGATTGATATTATTATGGTGACTGCCGCAACAGAAAGAACGATGCTAGAGAAGGCGATCAAATTCGGCGTTTCTAATTATTTATTAAAGCCAGTAACAATGGAAAAATTTATTGAAACAATCGAAGCTTATAAAAAGAAGAAAAAATTACTTAGTAATCGTGATGAGGTGGATCAAACGTTGATTGACCGATACTTTGGAAGCTCTAACCAATCGACAATCAATCAAAAAGATCTCCCATCAGGTGTTGATCGTCATACGTTAAAGAAAGTGGAAGAAGTGATGGAAGAACTTGAAGGTGGCATTTCCATTGAGGAAATGGGTGAAAAGATAGGGGCTTCTCGAACAACTGCAAGAAGGTATTTGGAATATCTCGTTTCGATAAATGTTTGTACAGCAAAACACGAGTATGGAATTGTCGGAAGGCCTGAGAGGAAATATTACCTGTTAGAAAAAGAAAGTAATATAAGATAAGTGAACGAGGTATGAAAATGAAGAAAAAAATAATTGTCGTTTTCACACTTTTGGTCATGCTTATCAATGGGTGTTCACTAGATTCGGATCCGGCAGTGGTTACAGATGAAGTAACGATTATCGCTCCAAGCTCAGTTGGCGGAGGCTGGGACTTAACGGCAAGAACGATACAGGACATATTAATAAGTGAAAACTTACTTGATGGGGATATTCGTGTTATGAATAAAATTGGAGCAGGTGGGGAACTAGGGTGGAAATATACAAAGCAACAAAAAGACCATGTTTTAGCAATAAATTCAAGCCTGCTTATTACAAATAATTTATTAGGTCAAAGTAAGTTAACCTACAAAGATTTTACACCAATCGCTACCTTGGCTACAGAATGGGAAGTTGTAATTGTTTCGAAGGATTCAAGCATAAGCAGTGCAAAAAGCTTAATGGAAAACTTGAAAAAGACACCTCATGCTTATAAAATTGGTGTTTCGCCAAGATTAGGGAATGATGATCAGCTCTCTTTTGTATTAGCAAGCAAACAAGCAGGATTACCACCTGAGGAACTCGAGTTTTTTGTTTATGAAAATAGTGGTCAAGTAGTTGACGCATTGTTAAAAAAACAAATAGATGTTGCAACAATGACTTTATCAGAGGCTAAAAAATACTATGATTTAAATCAAGTAAAGCTGCTCGTTATCTCATCTAAAGAAAGATTAAATGAACTTCCTGAAATCCCCACATGGTCAGAAGAAGGAATTGAGTTAGTTTTTGAACATTGGCGCGGAATAATGGGACCGCCTAATATGACCAAGGATGAAATTCAATTTTGGGATAGAACGATTGGAGAAATGGTCAAAACAGAAAAATGGCAGCAAACACTGCAGAAGTATATGTGGAACGACTTTTATAAAAATAGTAGTGAAACGTCTAAATTTCTGGACGAACAGGCGAAGTTGTATGAGGTATTAATGGGGGGATAACAACCACTTCTATTCTTTAAACAAAATAAACAAAATAGTTTAAAAGAATATAATGAAATAATCATTTCTTTTATTTACTTCTCCTAGTAATGGCTATATGATATTGGCAAAAGTACAAGATAAATACTATAAATCGTATCTAACACTGTTTTTACAACGTTACTTTTTAATATATTATTGGGGGAACGAATGAATGTGGGTAATTACTGTTTATACGAATGATAATAGTATTAAAATGTTTGAATTTGAAACTGAGAAAGAGGCAAAAGAATCGATCCAAAAGCTAAATGGTTGTAAAATTCTCTCGCATGTTGTCTACTTTAACGATTATGTTGTTGAAGCTGTGAGTTAATGAATACTCCCGTCATTTAATTTTCTAACGAAAATTTGAAGTGGGGGTTTCTAACGTATCGAACATTTCTGAACGCTTAACGTTAGTGGAGTTGACACATTGGTGTGCTAAAAACACCCAACCCCTCTATCCCATTGGTCTTATTTGGATGCCGTTGGGACTTCTTTTCAGCTTATTGGTTTTCACACGATTGTGTGCTTCGGCTGACGTTTGGCTTGAACATTTTACGTGGCAAAGCAACGATTCTTGCCACAACCTGCTATGTTTAGTTTTCAAGGGACAATTACAGGAGTATTGTACCATCTCGGATACTTAATCTACCAACAATCTGCCTTAGGGTATCTTTTGTTGGTAGACCGTATTCGAAGGCGATTCACCCCCCACCTACTCAGCCCTGCACATTCCTTGAGGAAGGGGTACTGTCGCCTAAATTTGATAGAAATGATTTGATTACAAGGTTGACTCAGGATATAAATGTGTGAACATCTCTGCTTTTAAACGAGCAAGCTGAGAGATTTTACACCATTGAGTCAGCCTTCTTTTGTTTTCAAGAAAATGACTCCGTGAAGAAAGGAGGGGGAATGATGATGATTCCATCGATCACAAGGTTTATGACGAGAAGAAAACGAAAACAAGTTCAATTGATTGAAACATTATTATGTGGACTAGCAGGGGGGATTTTATTTACAATCTTCCATTTGCCGTTGATTTGGATGCTTGGGCCTTTAACGGCGATTGTGATCTGGAAACTGCTCTCGAAAAGATCGTTATACTGGCCAGATCAATTTCGAAATGGAGGGCAGATGCTATTAGGATATAGCATGGGGTTATCGTTTACGAATGAAAGTGCGAGACAAATTATCAATCAATTGCCATCTATGGCGATTGTGACGGTTCTAATGGTCGTTTTTGCACTGGTAATTGCCTATTTAGTCTCAAGATTAACCGGAATTAGTATACCAAGTGCGGTAATGGGAACGACACCAGGCGGCTTATCGCAAATGGTTATGATGAGCGAAGAGATAAAGGGCGCAGATCCAACCATTGTGACGTTCATGCAAACAATTAGAATGTTAACGGTGATTTTCATTGTCCCAGCACTATCGATTCATGCCTTTTCAAGTGATGAAACACAAAACAGTCAACCTTTAATCGATTTAGTCGTGCAAACTGAATATGGGAGCTTCTCAACATTAATGACAGTTATTGTAATTGTTCTATGTATTACTACATTAGCGGTTCGCTTCAAATTTCCAACTCCATGGATTATAGGACCACTAGTTTCATCAGCTATTTTAACTTTATGTGGCTATGAAACACCTCAATTACCTCCGATTCTAATTGTTATTGCACAGCTTTGCTTAGGAATTTATTTAGGCCTTGGAATAAAAATAAATATGTTAAGAAATTGGAGAAAGCTTCTGCCGTTTTCAATTATTTCGGGATTATTGATTGTTGGGTTTGCTTTTGGATTAGCTTATTGTTTACATAAGTTGTATCCGATTACAATGACAACTGCATTTTTAAGTATAGCACCAGGTGGTTTACCAGAAATGGGTGTTACGGCTCATACAGTCCAAGCAGATGTGTCAATGGTTGCTGCTTATCAATTGTTTCGTGTGTTTTTTATCTTATTTATTGTACCGATTTTTTTAAGATGGATATTTGGTAGAAATCATGTTGAAGAAAAATCAGTGAAATCATTATAAAACGCTTGGATTTTTCCATGCGTTTTTCAATGTGGATAAACGCATTCCTAATCTATGAACAAAATGAACAAAATAGCTAAAAAAAATTTTACATTTTATATTTTGTAAACGGTTACAGAACATAACAGCTAATTTATAATGATACATAATATTCGAAATATATACTTGTCTGTCACTCGCGCTCAATGACTAAAGAGAACATGAAATAGGGGAGGAAAATTATGCTAGCATTTTTAGGCTTTGCTATGATTGTCGTATTTATGTTTTTAATCATTACGAAACGAATGTCCGCTTTAGTTTCATTAATTACGATACCAATATTGTTTGCCTTACTAGGAGGTTTTGGTCCTGGAATTGGTGAAATGATGCTTGAAGGTGTTAAGCAAGTTGCACCAACGGGTGTAATGTTAATGTTTGCTATCCTTTATTTCGGAATCATGATTGATTCTGGTTTGTTCGATCCACTTGTTTCAAAAATTTTAGCGATTGTTAAAGGTGATCCATTAAAAATAGTATTAGGGACATCTATCCTTTCGATGCTGGTAGCGCTTGATGGTGATGGAACGACGACTTATATGATTACGGTAACAGCAATGCTTCCGCTTTATAAGCGAATTGGAATGAATCCGCTCATATTAACCTGTATAGCGATGCTTTCGTTTGGTGTTATGAACATGACTCCATGGGGCGGACCGACAGCGAGAGCAGTAGCTGCCCTGCAGCTTGATGTAGCAGATGTGTTTATACCTCTTATCCCAGTAATGATGGCTGCAGTTTTATGGAACTTATGTACGGCGTTTATTCTTGGGAAAAAGGAACGGCAAAGATTGGGTATTGCAAAGATTCAATATTCACAGGAAGAGATGCTTGCATTCAGCCAACAAAGTGCAGCTTTAGAAGTAGAAGAGTATAAGCGTCCAAAACTGAGATGGGTGAATTTTGGTTTAACTATTGCATTGCTTATTTGTTTGATGACCTCTGTCTTACCGTTAGCTATTCTATTCATGATTGCCTTTGTCATCGCACTTATGATTAACTATCCAAATTTAGAAGAACAGAAAGAAAGAATATCTAGTCATGCAGGAAATGTCCTTGCCGTTGTCGGATTAGTATTTGCTTCTGGGATTTTCACAGGTATTCTATCTGGAACAGAAATGGTTGATGCGATGGCGAATAGCTTAGTTAATGTAATTCCTGAATCTTTAGGTTCATATTTTGCTGTTATTACTGCTGTAACAAGTATTCCGTTTACTTATTTTATGGCAAATGATCCTTACTATTTTGGTGTCTTGCCGATTTTGGCACAAACTGCGGCTGCTTATGGTGTGGAGCCTGTAGAGATTGCTCGTGCATCTGTACTAGGCCAGCCAATTCATGCGATGAGTCCACTAATGGCTTCCGCCTATTTACTAGTTGGTATGGCTGGTGTTGAATTTGGTGACCACCAAAAATTTATTTTTAAGTGGGCATTAGGGTCAAGCTTAGTCATGATTGTTGTAGCGATTATCCTAGGGGTTATCACTTTCTAAATTTAATAAACTGAATTGCTTATTTTCTAAAACAACACAAAAAATCATCTCCCGTTTCTAACTAGAGGTGATTTTTTGTGTTATTTAGTTAACGTTATAATGTTTGAATACTGTAGCTAAGCACTTCGACATCATGCTAAAGCACAATCATAGGACATGAAAGGCATTCAGGGCGATTGTACTTTAGCTCAGTATTATTCGCTTGTCAAACCTAAAAAATTTAATACAAAGAACTAATTAAGCTTCTTTCTCCAAAGCTTGTTGTGATTTCAATCCGATCTGAGGAATGGACGCCTCGTTCAAAATGATGCTGAATGGCACATATGCAATCTTCATTATCAAATTGATAAAATGAGACTCCCTTTTTGTGTATATTATTTTCTAAAAAGAGTAGCTGATTATAAGAATAAACACAATCAAATGGTGAGAATGATAAGGCGTTTAGTTGGTTAATAAATCGAACAAATGTCTCATCATGTAATTCCTTTAGCATTTCATCAAGTGCTAGTGGAAGCATCTTTCTAATACGTACGGTATCTCCGCAATTTAAGAAAGACAAACCAAGCTCTGTTTTTACCTTTCCTAATCCCATCCACTTTCCAGCTTTCCATCCATGTGGACTAAGAATTTCTAGATGACGGTCATGCACATCTTCTAATAAATGAAGCTCATCATTCATATCATCGTATATGACATACTGATCGTCGGTTACTTCGATTAAGCCAGTTAAGTATGAGCGTTTTTGATTTAATAATAGATCGGTGCGTTTATACGGACACATTTATTTAACCCTCCAGTTGTTGTGAAAGATGTAACGATGTTTAGGAAAATAAATTCGGAACTTATAAGTCTTGTCTTCGAGAAAGGTTCAGCGCAAGCGCCTAGCCCCTAGCCCCTAGGGGTCATAAGCCATGCCTGAGGCTGATCAAGGCGCTTACGCTTTTCTTATCGTTTTAGACAAAAATTGCAAAGTTTATGCATGGGTATAGCGTTAAGGACAAATCACCAATAATTTCCACTGGGCATACAATACAATCTACTGAGATTAGGTTCGTGACGTAGGTTTATAAGATAATCTTTGCTAGGGAGATGATGCTTTTATGTGTGGGATTACAGGTTGGGTTAACTTTAAGGGGAATTTACGAACTGAAACAGACACAATGAAAAAGATGGTGGAAACGTTAGCGAAACGGGGACCAGATGATACGAACATTTGGGGAGAAGATCACGTTTTATTCGGCCATAAACGATTAGTTGTCGTTGATCCTGAAGGTGGAAGACAGCCAATGAGTCGATCGAAGGACGAAAATACCTATACAATTTGCTATAATGGTGAACTTTATAATACGGAGGATATTCGTAAAGAGTTGGTAGAAAGAGGTTACACGTTTAAAGGTCATTCAGATACAGAAGTGTTGCTTCAATCCTATATTGAGTGGGAGGAAGAATGTCTTTTACATCTAAATGGAATTTTTGCCTTTGCGGTTTGGGATACAGCGAAGGAAAAGCTATTCATTGGAAGAGATCGTTTAGGGGTTAAACCGTTATTTTACAATGAAGAAAATGGATCGCTTATCTTCGCTTCTGAACTAAAGGCCATTTTAGCCCATCCATCTGTTTCCGCTGTACTAGATAAAACTGGTCTTTCAGACATATTTGGTGTCGGACCCTCAAGAACACCAGGGTTCGGTGTCTTTAAAGGAATTGAAGAACTTCGTCCCGGTCATGCGCTAATCTATACAAAGAATGGGTTAAAGAAGTGGCGTTATTGGAATGTGCAAAGCAAGCCACATGAGGATACGTTAGATGAAACAGCTGAGAAGGTTCGTTTTCTATTTACAGATGCAGTAAAAAGACAGCTTGTCTCTGATGTTCCATTATGTACATTTCTTTCAGGCGGATTAGATTCTAGTGCAATTACAGCCGTAGCAGCGGAACACTATAAACGTGAAGGGAAAGGTAGACTTCATACCTATTCAATTGATTACGAGGACAATGGGAAATTCTTTAAATCGAATGAATTTCAACCAAATTCAGATGGACCGTGGATTAACAAAATGACTGAAACGTTCCATACAGTTCACCATAATAGTGTGATTTCTCAACAGGAATTAGTTGACTATTTAATTGAAGCAACAACCGTTCGAGATTTACCGGGAATGGCTGACATTGATTCGTCATTACTTTGGTTTTGTCGTGAAATAAAACAGGATTTTGTTGTTGGATTATCGGGAGAATGTGCAGATGAAATTTTTGGAGGCTATCCATGGTTTCGCAGACCAGAAGACTTAGCAAGCTCTGCTTTTCCGTGGATGCGGTCAACGGATGAGAGAATCAAGCTATTAAAACCAGAATGGCAGGAAAAGTTAAAATTAAATGAATATGTGCAAGCACGCTATCAGGACACGGTTAATGAAACGCCACTCCTAGATGGTGAGTCAGAAATCGAAGCCCAAAGACGCCAGCTCTTTTATTTAAATATTCATTGGTTTATGGCGAATTTATTGGATCGAAAAGATCGGATGAGTATGGGTGCAAGCTTAGAGGTTCGTGTCCCATTCGCTGATCATCGCCTCGTTGAGTACGTGTGGAATATCCCCTGGGAAATGAAAATGCATGGTGACCGTGAAAAAGGTATTTTACGAAAAGCATTAGAAGGAATACTCCCGAATGAAGTGCTATATCGTAAGAAAAGTCCTTATCCGAAAACTCATAATCCAGAGTATACAAGATTGGTAAAAAACTGGCTTCAATCTCTAGTGAGCAAAAAGGATTCCATTTTACATGTTCTGTTAAATAAACAAGCATTAGATGAGCTGATAGAGTCGGAGGGGAGAGCCTTCAAAGTGCCATGGTTTGGTCAGTTAATGTCTGGACCGCAGCTTTTAGCTCATTTAGCGCAAATTCATGTATGGTTTGAGACCTATTCGATTGACATAGATGAAAGATAGTATTGAAAAGGGGACTGGGAATCGTCAGTCTCCTTTTCAACTTGTTTCATAACTTAGCTCGTTAAGAGCTTCCGTGTTGCTTTTACTAATTAGTAAAAAAGTAAAGTCATACGGATCGAGGGTGACAGTGATCTGATCAGAGTGTGCAGCAAACTCCTCGAGTGTCCATAAGTCGATGATGGTTTGATCCTTTAAATTAAGTGGCAATGGAATCGTTTGCTTTGTTGGATGATTATTCATTACAGCAATAAACAACTGCTGATTTGTTTCTTTCTTGTAACAAATATAATTGCAATTATTATTAGCTTCTAAAAACGAAAAAGTGCCTTCATTCGCTAGAATCGGATAGCTTTTCCGAAGTTTAATCAGCTTTTTAAAAAATGCTAACATTTCGCCGTCCTGCTCATCCTTTTCCCAAGGCATACATTTTCGGCAGCCTGGATCTTGTTCACCTGTTAGCCCAATTTCATCGCCATAATAAATAGATGGTGAACCTGTGAAACTAAGTTGAAATGCGGTCAAAAGTTTGACTTTTTGTTTATTCATGTTAGCAAGATTGAGAAGGCGGGGGGTGTCATGACTCCCAACTAAATTAAAGGCAGCCTCATGAACAGGTCTTGGATATTGATGGAGAAACCCCTGTAGTTCATGGCTGAATTGTTCCGCACCAATTGCATCATAAGCGAAAAAGCGAAGTAAGATATTCGCAAAGGGATAGCTCATGACAGCATCAAATTGATCGCCAAATAGCCATGGCATCGCATCGTGCCAGACCTCTCCTACAAGGTATACATCCTTATTAATGTTTTTGACATTTTGCCTGAATTCTCGCCAAAATTGATGATCAATCTCATTTGCCACATCTAATCTCCAGCCATCAATCTCAAACTCTTTTACCCAATACTCTCCAACATCAAGTAAATACTTTTTTACTTCGGGGTTTTGCGTATTTAGCTTTGGCATTGACCTCTCAAAAGCAAATGTATGAAAGTGGAGCTGATCTTGCTCTGATGATAACGAGGAAAAATGAAACCAATTCTTATATTGAGATTTTTCACCGTATTTCATCACATCCTGAAACGGAGGGAAATCCTCTCCACAATGATTAAAAACGGCATCAAGCATCACCTTTATCCCATGCTTATGACATTCAGTTACTAAACGTTTAAATGTAGTCTTATCACCAAATTGTGGATCAATTTCCATGTAATCGATCGTGTCATATTTATGATTGGAGTGAGCTTTGAAAATGGGAGTAAAGTAGATCCCGGTTATCCCTAATTCAACGACATAAGCGAGATTCTGAATAATTCCTTCAAAATCACCACCGAATATCGTAGAAGTTGTTGGTTCGGTACTATTCCAAGGAAGCGTACTGTTCGGATCATTAGCTTGATTGCCATTTGCAAAACGATCTGGAAAAATTTGATACCAAACCGTATCCTTCACCCAACTGGGGGCGCTAAATCGTTCGGAGGGATGATGGAAAGGAAAGCAAAAATAGCTTGAAAAATCTTCATGGACGCTATCGCTAAATCCTTTTTCAGTGTAAAAAACCTCCTGCTCATGATCCTTCAGGTGGAAAGCGTATCGTATACGCCGATGGGGTGGAGTAACTTCAACGAACCAATAATCAAAAAGCTCGTCATATCCGCTAATCGTCATCTCAATCGTAGCATGCTTCCACTGATTGTTTTCAAATTCAAATTGATCACCATAGTAAAGAAAGACTGTACTCACGTCATGACGTTTTGTTCGTAGTTGGATATGTAAGGCATCATCATTACAGGCGTAAGCAAACTGATTTTTAGGTCGATGATAAATGGCTTCTTTAAGCATAGAATCCTCCTCCATCATAATCCCTTTCAACGACTTAGATTCTCTTTCTTAGGAACTTATAAATTCTATTACTTTAGCTAAGTATTATAGTACTTCAGCATCCAGCACCAACGCCTAGCCACTTTTGAATAGAAGGTAAAAAACACCTTCTATTCCTGAGCGTCTTATTTGCCCGAGGCTGAACAAGGCGCTTGCGCTTTTCTTCTTTAACCATTCACAATTTTTCCACCGTTAATATGAATAATCTGTCCTGACATGTAAGAGGAATCATCACAAGCTAAAAATACATATGCAGGTGCTAATTCTTCAGGTTGGCCCGGTCGCTTCATTGGCGTGTTTGCGCCAAATGTAGCTACTTGGTCAGCGGGGAAGGTAGAAGGAATTAATGGCGTCCAAATTGGTCCTGGTGCAACGCCATTTACCCGAATACCTTTACCTGCTAGCGAAAGAGCTAAAGATCTGGTAAACGATGTAATTGCTCCTTTTGTTGCAGAATAATCAAGGAGCTGTTCATTCCCTGCATAAGCAGTCACAGATGAAGTATTCACAATTGCACTGCCATTCTTTAAATGGGGAAGAGCGGCTTTTGTTAAATAAAAGAAAGAGAAAATGTTTGTGCGAAATGTTCTCTCAAGTTGTTCACTTGTGATGTCTTCAATTCCTTTTTGCGGATGTTGTTCTGCTGCATTGTTTACTAAAATATCTATATTTCCAAATGTATTGATCGTTTCTGAAACAATCTGTTGACAAATTGCTTCATTACCAATATCGCCAGGAATAAGTAAGCATTTTTGCCCTTGTTCTTCCACATGCCTTTTCGTTTCTTGAGCATCTTTTTGCTCATCTAAAAATGAAACGGCAACATCTGCTCCTTCTTTTGCAAAAAGGACTGCAACAGCTCGCCCGATTCCACTATCACCACCAGTAATAATCGCCACCTTATTTTTTAGTTTGCCACTACTGGTATATGATGCATTATCAAATTTAGGTGCTGGGTTCATCAGGTCCTCATGACCCGGTTGTATATTTTGATGTTGGGGTGGCATCGTTTGTTTCAGTTGATTTTGATTGTTACTCAATTTGCATACCTCCTCATTTTTACTACCAAACTGTAGTATGTGAAAAAATGAGTTAAAGTATGTTTAGTAAGAATCCAATTGGAGAAAAGAATGGTCAATTGCAGAATTATTCGCTTGAATGACGGAATTAACATACATCAGAGGAAAATCGACCCTTTTTTAACCTTTGAAAAACGACGATTCACAACACCTACATGAAAAATAGCCTTGAAACAATAAGTTTCAAGGCTTCAAATTCTTTCAATTACATGACGTTAAAATATTTTGCATCAGGATGTGCAACAACAATAGCGGTTACTGATGCTTCAGGCTCCATCATAAAGCCTTCTGTAAGTTGAATCCCGATATCTTCAGGTCTTAATAGCTTAAAGAGTTTTGCTTGATCTTCAAGGTCTGGACAAGCTGGGTAGCCAAATGAATATCTTTGACCTTGGTATTTAGCAGAAAAACGTTGCTCCATTGTAAAGTCGGGTGCATCAGGGAAGCCCCAACGGTCACGGACGAGTTGATGTGTTCGCTCGGCAAGTCCTTCTGCAAGCTCTAAAGCAAGAGCTTGAACAGCATGGCTTTTTAAATAGTCACCTTGTTCTTTAAAGCCTTGTGCTAGCTCACGAATTTGACTTCCTGCTGTCACGGCAAACATCGCGACATAATCAAATTCATGATCCTGCTTTGGACGAATATAGTCTGATATACAACGATAAGGGAGCTTGTCTTGTCTTGGAAAATCAAAGGTTTCCAAAACGGTATTTGTGTTAATTGGATCTAGGATATATAGCTTATTTCCTTCGCTATAGGACGGGAAGAATTGGTACGCAGCAGCTGGTTTAAACCATTGCTTTTTTACGCCATCCTTGAGAAGCTCTTGAATTAACTCGACTAATTCTACCGCTTTTGGATCTTGCTTTTTCACTAATTCTTTAATTTTCCCTTTTAACCCTAGGTGATGTCCGATTAACATTTGCATATTCACGTACGGAATAATCTGTGTTAAATCAATATCTTTAAGTAGATGTCGTTTCGTATCAACAGGAGTGAAAATTGGTGCTTCACTTATTTTGCCTCGTTTTTCTAAAAGCTCAGTAACAGCGCTTGATGTCGTGTTCTTCGGTTTCCTTTCTTCCGCAACAGCAACCTCTTTTTCAGCAAACAACTCCGGTGTTGTACGCAATTGGTTTGCTAAAGATAATCCATCCATCGCATCCTTTGCATAAACCACTGGTCCGTTGTATTGTGGAGCGATTTTCGTTCTCGTAAATTTTCTAGAAAGAGCAGCACCACCAACTAAAATGGGTATATCACATTTTGCTTCGTGTAAATCTTGAGCGGTAATCACCATCTGTTGTGCTGATTTTACTAAAAGGCCAGATAATCCAATAATATCAGGGTTTTCATCTTTTACTGCTTGAATTAATGTTTGCGGTGTTACCTTAATTCCAAGGTCAATCACTTTAAAGCCGTTATTACTTAAAATAATGTCGACTAAGTTTTTACCGATATCGTGAACATCGCCTTTTACGGTTGCTAATAAAATTTTCCCTTTTCCGCTATCTTCCTTTTGGTCCATAAATTGTTCTAAATAGGATACTGAGGCTTTCATGACTTCTGCGCTCTGCAACACTTCAGCTACAATTAATTGATTGTCATTAAACAATACACCAACTTCAGCCATTCCAGCCATAAGTGGCCCATTGATAATGGAAAGGGGGTCAGGGTATTGCTTTAGAGCTAATTCTAAATCAGGAAGGAGACCTTCTTTCGTTCCATCAACGATGTAGCCAGCAAGTCTTTCTGCTAATGGAAGTGATTTGGAAGGTTTTTTTTCTACCTTTTTCTTACCACGATAGAAGTTCGTAAAATCAGCTAATGTTTGATCTGTTGTTTTAAATAAAAGATCCTCTGCTAATCGAATGTCTTCTTTTGGGATTGATGCGAATCGCTCTAGTTTTTCTGTGTTTACAATCGCATAATCAAGACCTGCCTGTGTGCAGTGGTATAAATAAACAGCATTCAGCACTTCACGTCCTAAAGGGGGAAGGCCGAATGATACATTGCTAACCCCAAGAATGGTTAAACATTCTGGTAACTTTTCTTTTATTAGTTGAATACCACGGATCGTCTCATTTGCTGAGCCAATATACTGTTCATCACCTGTTCCGACAGGGAATACGAGTGGATCGAAAATTAAATCACTTGCCTTCAGTCCATGTTTTTTGACGAGTAAATCATGTGAACGAATGGCAACCTCAAGCTTCTTTTCTGCTGTTAATGCCATACCAATTTCATCGATTGTTCCAACGACTAATGCCCCACCATATTTTTTGACTAGTGGAACAATGGCATCAAATCGTTCCTCACCATCCTCAAGGTTAATCGAGTTAATAATGGCTTTACCTTGCGAATACTTTAGTGCTTGTTCAATGACTTTTTCATCTGTCGAGTCAATAACAAGAGGAGCTTTTACTTTCTTAACAACTTCTTGAATGAATGCTTCCATATCTTCAAGCTCATCCCTGTCAGGATCTGCTAAACATAGGTCGATAACATGTGCACCGTTTTTTACTTGTGCTCTCGCAATTTCAGAGGCTTCTTCGAATTTTTGTTCAGCAATTAACCGCTTGAATTTGCGAGAACCAATTACATTCGTACGTTCACCAACAAATAATGGTCGCATGCCTTCTTCATAAAGAAGGGCATCAATTCCGGAAACAGTGTGACCATTTGCAACATCGGTAATTGGACGAGGTGTAATAGTAGAAACAGCCTCTACCATTGCTTTAATATGATCTGGTGTTGTTCCACAGCAGCCACCGACCACGTTAAGCCAACCTTGTTCAGCAAAGCCAACAAGCTTTTTAGAAAGTGATTCTGGTGATTCGTGGTAATTCCCTTCTTCATCAGGTAATCCTGCATTTGGATAACAACTAACAGCTGTATTGGCTAATCCGGATAATGTGCGAATATGGTCTGTCATAAATTCGGGACCTGTTGCACAGTTTAGACCGACTGAAATTGGTTTCATATGTTCTAAGGAAACATAAAAAGCCTCAATATCTTGACCTGCTAAAGTTGTACCCATCGGTTCAATTGTTCCGGAAATCATGAGTGGCAGTTCTTTACCTGTGTTTTCAAACGCCCTTTGTATGCCGATGAATCCAGCTTTTACATTTAGCATATCTTGACTTGTTTCAAGAAGAAGCAAGTCTGCACCACCGATAATTAATCCTCTTGCTTGCTCTTCGTAGTTGTCGGCTAACGTATCAAATGTTGTACCACCTGTAACCGATAATGTTTTCGTTGTAGGGCCCATTGCTCCAGCAACATATCGAGGTTTATCAGGGGTTGAAAATTTTTCAGCTGCCTTTTTCGCCATTTTTGCTGATTCTATGTTTAGTTCGAGTGCAATAGATCCTAAATCATATTCATCTAAAACAAGACTGGTAGCACCAAAGGTGTTTGTTGAAATAATATCTGAGCCGGCTTCTAAGTACGCCTCGTAAATGGCCTCGATCGTTTTCGGGGCTGTTAAGGTTAAATATTCATTACAGCCATCGTATTCATCGCCACCAAAATCAGCAGGCGAGAGATCAGCAGCCTGAATCATTGTCCCCATTGCTCCGTCAAGTACGAGAATTCGTTTCTTTAGTTCATCTTTGATGCTACACATGTGTGATCTTCCTTTCAGCCTTTTGTTTTTCCTTTTCGTGGATATAGTTGGTTAGTTCCACTGTAAAGCTGTAATCTAAAAATGGGGTAATTAAATAAATACCATTAAATAAATCATAAGCAGTATCAATCAGATCCTTGGCAATGGCTAACCCTTCTTGACGAGCTTTTTCCTTGTCTGTGCCTGCAGCAGCCATTTTTTCACGAATGGAATCAGAAAGCTTGATTCCCGGAATTTCATTATGAATAAATTCTGCATTTCGACTTGAAGTTAACGGCATGATGCCAATATAGATAGGTGCTTTTAGATTTTGTGTGGCTTCATATACATCGATTATTTGCTGATTTGAATAAAGCGGTTGAGATATAAAATAATCTGCACCACAAGCAATTTTCTTTTCAAGTCTAATTACAGCTTTATCTAAGTGACGGACATTTGGATTAAAAGCAGCAGCAACTGAAAAATTTGTTTTTTCCCCAAGTGGCTTACCTGAATAAGAGACTCCTTCGTTGAATTGTTTGATTAAACTGATTAAATCGAAGGATGATAAATCGTAAACAGAAGTAGCACCAGGGAAATCACCAATTTTTGATGGGTCGCCAGTAATGGCTAATACATCTGATAGACCTAAAGAATGGAGGCCCATTAAATGAGATTGTAGGCCAATTAAGTTTCGGTCACGACATGTAATATGAATTAAGGCTCTTGCCCCTGTTTTTTCCCTAGCGAGCATCCCAGCAGCTAGGTTGCTAATACGGGGAGATGCAAGTGAGTTGTCTGCAAGAGTAAGAGCATCAATACCTGCATCATGTAAAGCTTGTGCTCCTAGTAAAAACTTATTCATATTCAGTTTCTTTGGTGGATCAAGTTCAACGATAACGGAGCGCCTTTCCTTCACAATTTCTTGAAGTGGAGGAAGTGTCTCTTTGTTATTACTTGTGATCTTTACTTGTTCCTGTTTAGGGACTTTTACTTTCTTCGTCGTCACAGGAGCTAGATGTGATACTGCTTCAGCCATTGCTTTAATATGCTTAGGAGTTGTACCGCAGCAACCGCCAATAAGTCTGACACCTTGCTCTCTAAACTGTAAGGCGCTTTCTTTAAAATAGTTTTCATCAGATTCATAGACAAGTCGTCCTTCATTTAAAGTAGGTAAGCTACTGTTCGGGAAGACAGATAAATAGGCATGCTCAAGGAGCGGAACCTCTTCAAGAGATTGGATCATATGGTAAGGCCCTAATCGACAGTTTAGACCAATGACATTTGCACCAAGCTCCTCAAGAGTTAAAAAGGCTTTTGGTAAAGATGTGCCATCCTGTAAAACGCCTGCTTCATGTAGCGAAACATTGGCAATGATTGGTTTAGTTGTTTCTTTTCGAGCTATTTGAAGTACGGTTTGCATTTCTTCAAAATCGTAGTAGGTTTCGAGTAAAATCCCGTCGACATCCTCATTCAGTAAGACAAAAAGCTGCTCTCTAAAGTTGCGCTTAATCTCATCAATTGTGTGCGCACTCTTCTTCAAAGAACGTACACCACCAATTGTTCCGAAAACATAAGTTGAAGGAGTAGCAGCAAGCTTAGCGAGCTCGACGGCTTTTTTGTTCATTTGTCTAATGTCATCCTCTAGACCATAGCGTGAGAGCTTAATATCGTTTGCTCCATATGTGTTCGTTTGGATAAGGTTTGCACCAGCTTGAATATAGGTTTGATGAATGCGTAAAATATCATCAGGCTTAGATAGATTTAATTCATCAAAGCACCGATCTACACCATGAGAATAAAGCATCGTCCCCATAGCACCGTCACCAATTAATATTTTACTTTGTAAGTCTTCCAAAAAACTCATAGAAAATCCTCCGATCAATATTAGTATGTGTCAGGAGAAAAGAATCTTTTTTAAATAAAAAAGCCTTCTAAAGAAGAAGGCTGAATGATTCGAAGCTTCTCCTTATCTTTCAAGCATTTTAATGCTTAGCTGGAATTAGCACCTTGGTACCCGAGGGGGATTTGTGAATTGGTTAAAAAAACGCACCAGATCCGCACACGTATAAACCGGTTGCTGAAGCTTCATAGGGCCAGTCCCTCAGCTTCTCTTGATAAGATATAAAATTTTTGATTTTGTTTTTGTTACAATAAAAAGTGTTAATGATAATTTATCTAATATTTAGAATAAAATCAATAGCGAGAAAATATTTTTTTTACATTACAAGTGAAAAGTAACGTTTCTGTTAATGATTAAATCGATTTCACCATAAACATCATATGATTTGTTTGGTGGAGTTAGACACGAAAAAATGCAGTTCCTGCAACAGATGGATGTTGTAGAAACTGCATTAGTATAGTGCTAGTATGACAAACTAAAGAAGACTTAGCGGTAGTTAATAAATTGGACATCAATTGGTAAATCAGCTGATTTTATGGCAGCAATGACTTGTTGGAGGTCATCTCTGCTTTTTCCTGTTACGCGGATTTGATCATCTTGGATTTGTGTTTTGACCTTTAATCCTTTATTTTTAATAATTGTGTTAATTTTTTTTGCGTTGTCTTTATCAATTCCAGAAATTAATTCTGCTCGTTGACGAACTGTTCCACCAGATGCATTTTCGATCTTTTTGTAGGAAATATTTTTAATTGGTACATCTCGTTTCGCGAGTTTTGAAAGGAGCACGTCTTTTAGCTGATCAAGCTTGTACTCATCATCGGAAACTAAAACGAGCTCTTCCTTTTCTAGTGAAATAGTGCTTTTACTACCTTTGAAGTCGTAACGAGTCGTAATTTCTTTCATTGCCATACTGATTGCATTCGTTACTTCAGGGAATTCAACTTTGGATACAATATCAAATGAACTATCTTTCGCCATAATAATCCTCCATTCCGTATATAATATGATTAAATTATAGTAGAATAAAACAATCATCACAACTTTTTGCTACTGACAATCAGTCTGAATGAGAAGGAACGGAACATTTTGAAGGAAAGTCAACCAATAATATTCGTTCATTTTAAATAAGAGAGGATAGATAGATGTTATGATGCCAGGTACATTTGCAACATTAACGATAGATGAGAAAGTTGATTATGGATACTTCTTAACAGATGGGGAAGAGCGTGTCTTATTACACAAAAGTGAAATCATTGGCGAAATAGAAGAAGGAGAAAAGATTGAAGTCTTCTTCGTACTAGATGCACAGGATAGACTATATGCGACGATGAAAAAACCGCTAATAACAGAAGGCACATATGCTTGGGTAGATGTGGTTGATGTTGTAGAGGATATGGGGGCGTTTGTAAACATTGCCTTAAGCAAGGATGCTCTTGTCGATAGAGATCACCTCCCGTTTTTAAGAGAAGTATGGCCTGAAGTTGGGGACAAGCTTTTTTGTACGTTAAAGGTCTCTGGGAATGGCCGATTTTTTACTCGGTTAGCTACAGAGGATATCATGAAACCATACTTTCAAATGGCTGATCGTGAAATGTTTAATAAAGAAGTCACAGGAACTGTCTATCGTATGATCGTTGCCGGTTCATTTATTATAACAGAAGAAGGCTATAAAGGATTTATTCATTCCTCGCAGAGAACAGTCGAACCACGTTTAGGTGAAACAGTGACTGGCCGAGTAATCGATGTTAAGGAAGATGGTACAATCAATGTGTCTTTACTTCCACGAAAACAGGATGCTTTAAGTGTCGACGCTGAAAGAGTTTACGCATATATGCAAGCAAGAGGCGGAGCAATGCCATTCAATGATAAAAGCGATCCAGAAGATATAAAAGAACAATTTCAACTTAGTAAAGCAGCATTTAAACGAGCATTGGGTCATTTAATGAAACAGGGTAGAGTTTATCAAAAAGATGGCTGGACGTATTTTAAAGAACAGACAGAACAATGAGAATGATGAAACGTTATCTAATTCTATAGTAATAGCAAAGAGCATGGATTATTCCATGCTCTTTGTAACTTTGTCCAATTTCCTGTCTGGTTTTTCTTAAACAAATCAAGACATTCCAGCTTTATAGATGATCGGTCTTCTTAGAATATTGACGTTCACCTTTCTTACGGTTTTTTTCGCGTTCCATATTTTTTTCATGGTGCTTGGCGTTATTATCCTTTGCCTTTTTATCATTATCACTAGTGTGTGGCATGAAAAAGCTCCTTTCAAACGAATGTAGCTTTATGATTCCCTTATTTCATGACAACTATGTGAGTTAATGTTCGTCATTTAAGAAGAAGATCGCGAGTGTACCAGGTCCAGAATGTGCTCCAACAGCAGCACCGATATAGTTAATATAAATCTCCTTAGGTGAAAATTCCTCTTCGATCATCGCTTTCATTGTATTTGCTGCATCCTCATCATCTCCATGACTAATGGCAAT
This sequence comes from Metabacillus rhizolycopersici, assembly GCF_020075705.1. The sequence continues at coordinate 21,942 of NZ_JAIQUM010000072.1, forward strand.
GGTTTGGTTTTCTAAGTTGACACCACGTTCCTTCATGATTTCAATCATACGTCGAAACATCTTTTTGCGGCCGCGGATTTTTTCAAGTGGAACTAATTTACCAGCTTCGATATGGAGTAATGGCTTAATATTTAAAAGACCTCCAACAAAGGCAGAAGCTTTACTAATTCTTCCTCCCCGAGCTAAATATTCTAAATCATCGACCGTAAATATATGTTCCATTTTCATACAATAGCTCTTAACTGCCGCTTCAACTTCACTAAGTGTTTTTCCACTTTCGACTAAATCTGTTGCATATTTGATGGCGAGACCAAGTCCTAGAGAGACGGATTTTGAATCAATAATCACCAGCTCAAAGTTAGGGTATTCCTCAAGTACCTCATTGCGGATCATCATTGCTGTTTGATAGGTTCCGGAAAGCTCTGAGGACAGTGCGATATAAAGACTAGGAATGCCTTTGCTTGCAAGATTAGTGAAAAGCTCCTTGAATTGAAGTGGAGAAGCTTGTGATGTTTTAACAACAGTGCCTTCACGCATTGCATCATATAATTGCTTAGGTTTAATGTCTTTTTGATCTTGCCGCTGATCACCGTTCAAATCTACGTTTAGCGGAAGAAATGACAATTCACGCTTCTCAAAATAGTCTATTGGTAAATCACAGGCACTATCAGCTATGATATGTACGTTCATTTGAAACACCTCTTTTATTTTCATTCATTTTTTATAGGATAAGAAAGTATAAAAATTTTTGACTAAGTTGTCGTGTCCAGCGCAAGCGTCCGGCTCCGAAGCACAGGACGTGCAAGTGCAGTCAATGCGACAGGACGTCGCGTTCTTGACTGCCTCTTGGGTCCTAAGCCACTCAGGAATTGAAGGCAAAGAACACCTTCTATTCCTGAACGTCTTATGCTAAGCCTGAGGCTGAACAAGGCGCTTGCGCTTTTCTTAAAATATCGCCTTATGTATAGTTAACTATATTACTTCAAGTAGGCAGTCATGTTAACAGGGCACATTTATTTTCGCTTATAGTTTATCATGATAAAGGTAAAATTCAATCTTTGTATTCATTTTCGATAAAATTGGGAAAAACAAGAGCAAGGTCCTTAGAATGTGGAGGTAATTCTATTTATGATAAAAGCAGAAACGAAAAAAGTGATCGTTGTACTTATTGGTGCATTATTTAATTCAATTGGCTTGAACTTATTTTTAATTCCGGCAAATGTATATTCTAGCGGTTTTACAGGTGTTGCTCAGTTGCTTTCTAGCATACTTGAGGAATACACACCTTTTTATCTTTCCACAGGTATTTTATTACTAGTACTGAATATTCCTGTTGCATTTTTAGGATGGATAAAGGTAGGGAAGGCTTTTACATTGTATAGCTTTTTAAGCGTAGCAGCGACGACTATCTTCCTAGAAATAATCCCTTTAGAATCACTCTCTGATGATATATTACTTAACGCTGTGTTTGGTGGTGTCATTTTAGCTGTAGGAGTTGGAATCACCTTGAAATATGGAGCTTCTACTGGAGGTCTTGATATTATCGCAATGGTCCTATCTAGAATGAAGGATAAGCCAGTAGGGACTTATTTCTTTCTGTTAAATGCTATTATCATTATGGCTGCAGGTTTCCTATATGGGTGGGAGAAAGCGTTGTATACCCTCGTTGCACTTTATGCGACAACAAGGGTAATCGATGCAATCCATACGAGACATGCAAAACTAACTGCGATGATTGTTACAAAGAAAGCAGATGCTTTAAAGAAGGCGATTCATTCGAAATTAGTGAGAGGGATAACGACAATTCCTGCGAAAGGTGCTTTTACCAATGAGGAAAAGGATATGATGGTCATTGTCATAACGCGTTATGAATTGTATGATTTAGAAAGAATTATTAAAGAAGTAGATCCCAACGCATTTACAAATATTGTTCAAACAACAGGGATTTTTGGCTTCTTTAGAAAAGATTAATGAGGTGCTTAAATGGTACGATCCACCATTATTTTTTGTACGATGCTTATCTTTTTATTTGGCTGCTCAAATAATATTGAGGAACAAGCAAATACAATTGTAAAAGAAGAAAGAGAAAGTAATGTGGAAAATGGCGAGTTAGAATTAAAGGTTGACGTGAATGTAACTGAACATCAGGCTGAATTCATCATAACGTTAGCAAATAATTCTAACGAAATGAAAAAGCTAGAATTTCCTACTAGTCAAAAGTATGAAATCATTGTAACGGATGGAAATGATCAAGAAGTATATCGTTATTCAGCAGGGAAGATGTTTACTCAAGCAATTGAATATGCCTTAATAAAGCAAGGTGAAAGCGTGCAGTGGGAAGAGATATGGGAATATGGAGAGATTATGCCTGGTGAATATGAAGTGGATGTATCGATTTTAGCTCATGATGATGAGAATTTGATTCACAAGTCGACCATCGAGATTCCTGAATAACGAAGGAACTGACTCATCTTTTCGAGTCAGTTCCTTTGTTTTAAATAGAGTCAATTGTTTGCTGAAATTCACGTAATTGAGCACGTTCTGCATCTGTGCTGTTGGCGAATGCGGACGATAATGCATTCTTTGCTTTTACGATTGCTTCGTACTTATCACCTTGAACGCTTCCGTTTGCAACTGAATGTGCATAGGTAACAGATTCTCGGGCTTGCTGAAACAATTGATTACCCATTTATATCCCTCCAAGTGAGGTATCAAACGATTGCTTTGTTTTACTTTCTTCGGCTTCTGATAAAGTCGTGCGGTAAGGGAACCTTTCATCGTGTTTAGTAACTGCATCTTTGCCTTGTTGAACAAAACGTTTTGATTTGTTACGTTTACCCATTGAAAAAGCCCCCCTTTGTAATAAGGACGTTTATTAACGTCTGTCTTATTGTTTACGAAAAGCTTGTTTATATTTATGGGAATTTGTATCTGAATTACACTAAATTAAGTCGTATTTATCCGGCTTGAATGGCAAAGTCCCACTTCACTGACAGTTATCCCACTCTTAACGGGCAGTAAGACTCCGACCTCAGGCTTCTGAGTGTACAAATACAAAGAAGATAGGTGGGAGATTAACTGCCCGTAAAGGTCCGATAAGTGCGAACTAACCATCAGTGGGGG
>NZ_JAIQUM010000073.1 GCF_020075705.1 Metabacillus rhizolycopersici
CTTGGTCCCAAACCAAGTGCTCTACCAAGCTGAGCTACTTCCCGTCATATGGCGCGCCCGAGAGGAGTCGAACCCCTAACCTTTTGATCCGTAGTCAAACGCTCTATCCAATTGAGCTACGGGCGCAAATTTTATAAAATCTAAGTTGTTTTCATCAAGCAACTTTTCTAGAATAACATTTCTTTCAACCAAAGTCAATATGTTTTTTGGTGCGGCCGAGAGGACTTGAACCTCCACGGGGTTGCCCCCACTAGGCCCTCAACCTAGCGCGTCTGCCATTCCGCCACGACCGCAAAGTAAAAACTATGGTGCGGGTGAAGGGACTTGAACCCCCACGTCACAAGGACACTAGATCCTAAGTCTAGCGCGTCTGCCAATTCCGCCACACCCGCATGGTGTGTAAATGGTGAGCCATGAAGGACTCGAACCTTCGACCCTCTGATTAAAAGTCAGATGCTCTACCAACTGAGCTAATGGCTCATTACTATAATGCATTTAAACTAAAATGGCTGGGCTAGCTGGATTTGAACCAACGCATGTCGCAGTCAAAGTGCGATGCCTTACCGCTTGGCTATAGCCCATTGAAGATTTTCAAAATAATATATTGATTACTGAATTCAAAGCATTCTAACAACCAATACATTGAAAGTAATGGCGGTCCGGACGGGACTCGAACCCGCGACCTCCTGCGTGACAGGCAGGCATTCTAACCAACTGAACTACCGGACCAACAAATAAAATTTAGAGAGATAAACAGGAGGTGGACATCGTGCTATTATTAGCAAGTGTGCCTACTTCCCACATTCTGCAATATCACAAATGACCCGTACGGGATTCGAACCCGTGTTACCGCCGTGAAAGGGCGGTGTCTTAACCGCTTGACCAACGGGCCATGTTTTATATGGCGGAGAAGGAGGGATTTGAACCCTCGCGCCGCTTACGCGACCTACACCCTTAGCAGGGGCGCCTCTTCAGCCACTTGAGTACTTCCCCATATGGCTCCGCAGGTAGGACTCGAACCTACGACCGATCGGTTAACAGCCGATAGCTCTACCACTGAGCTACTGCGGAATAATCATTGCAGACTTCTTTTATTATATTGAGTATAGGATATCCTGTCAAGACTCCAAATCAACTTTTTAAAAAAACAATCGCCATCAACGACGGCTTTTATAATTTATCATAGTAACCCCCATCCCGTCAACCCTTTTTATAAAGATAGATTTCCCCACTGCATTTCCCACACACTAAACGTGTTGTATCTACTCTCCTCTTCCTATTGTAAAGCTGATGACAACTTTTACATTTATAAATAAGCTTGGGGCTCCTAGTTACAGAAGCTTTTATTAAAGGTGTACAGAATCTAGGTGCTCCTACTCTTGTTAGTAGTTCTTTGAAATCTCGATCACCATGTTTATAGCCTTTTCCTTCTATATGTAAATGATAATGACAGAGCTCATGTTTAATAATCCCAATCATCTCGTTTAGTCCATGCTCAAGATAGTACTTCGGATTGATTTCGATATTATGACTTTTTAACAAATACCTCCCACCAGTCGTTCTTAGTCTATCGTTAAAGATAGCTTGATGGTTAAACTTTTTTTGAAAATAGGTTAGAGAGGTTTCTTCTACGATTAGTTGTAATTTTATATCATCCACAATATAATCCTCCAATTTTATAAGTAACACTGTACAGGCATTCCGCATACATTATAAACACCCATACTCTATTATAAAACGAGACTTTCATTAGTTGAGGGGTTTCTTTATCCCACATTGATGGTTAGTGAAACTTTTTTCACTTTTACGGGTAGATATCCTTCATCATAACTTCTTTGTGATTCAGTAAAAGGGAAGTTTAGGGTATTACCACATAACGCTGTTAATGCCGGATAAATTAAACCGCTATTATAAAGGTTTCCACCTATCCCTTTAATGATTAGTTTAGCCGCACAAAATGCGGTAATTTTAGTCGGCGTTCATTAATCCTAGATTCCACGATCACATATTCTCTAAACCTTTAAGTGAAGGGTTACAAACAATAATCTGTAATAAAGAATAAGGAGGTATGAGCAATGCCATCATGGTTACAAGGGCAAATGCAACGCGCTTTTTACGAAAAGAATCATTACCAAATCAAATTACTTAATCAATGCTGGTTTTTCTATAGAGAAAAACACTGCTCCTAAAAGCAGTGTTTCTTTTTAACCCTTTACCATTGTGAGAGCTACTCTCCCTTTTTTTAGATCTACACTGTCAACCCATATTGTCACAACATCACCTACAGACACAACATCAAGTGGATGCTTCACAAATGAATTGCTTAATTTTGAGATATGCACTAAACCATCTTGCTTTACGCCAATATCTACAAATGCTCCAAAATCAACTACATTACGTACAGTACCTTGCAATTCCATACCCTGTTGTAAATCTTCTAGTTTTAATACATCTTTCTTCAGCAGTGGTTTTGCTACATCATCACGTGGGTCTCTTTCTGGACGAACTAATGCGTCGCAAATATCCTTTAGTGTTAATTCTCCTATCGAAAGCACATCTGCTGTTTCTTTCAAATTGAGATTAATCACCTTATCTTTAAGAGCTGCACTACCTAAATCTGAGATTGTTGCATTAAGTTGATCGAGTAATTTATTGACTTCTCCATACCGCTCTGGATGAATACTCGTACGATCTAACGGCTGATCTCCTTCTAACACACGTAAGAAGCCAATGCATTGCTCATATGTTTTAGCCCCTAATCGAGGAATATCTTTCAATTGTTTTCTGTTTGAAAACTTTCCAAGTTCTTCTCTCTTTTTCACTATATTATTCGCTACTGCTTTACTTAAACCAGCAACATATTGAAGCAAAGAGGATGATGCCGTATTCACGTTGACGCCAACTTGGTTTACAACCGTTTCAACAACAAATGTTAAAGATTCATTTAACTTCTTCTGTGAAACGTCATGTTGATATTGACCTACACCAACAGATTTCGGATCGATTTTTACTAATTCCGCTAATGGATCTTGAAGTCTTCTTGCAATCGAAACCGCACTTCGTTCTTCGACTTGCAAATCCGGGAACTCCTCTCGAGCTAAATCCGATGCAGAATATACACTCGCTCCCGCCTCATTAACAATAATATACGAGATTTCACCGTTTACTTCTTTTAAAATATCAACGATAAATTGTTCCGTTTCTCTTGAAGCTGTCCCATTTCCAATCGCAACAAGTTCAATTCCATACTTTTCAAGCAAAGCAATCACAGCCACTTTCGCTTGTTTTTGCTTTTCAGCAGAAGTATGAGGATAAACAACACCGATATAAAGCACTTTTCCAGTCTGATCAACAATAACCAATTTACAACCAGTTCTAAATGCAGGATCAACACCTAACACCATTCTTCCTTTTAATGGCGGTTGCAAAAGTAAATTTCTAAGATTTTGTGAAAAAATATGGATTGCTCGATCTTCAGCTTTTTCAGATAACTCTTTTCTAATTTCCCTTTCAATAGAAGGTTGTATCAATCGTTTATATGCATCCTCAATTGTTTCTACCATGATGTTATGTACAATTGTAGATTTATTTTTCAACTCTTGTTTTTGAATGTATTCGACAATTTGATCGATTGGTGATTGAATAGCAACGCGAAGCACTTCTTCCTTTTCACCCCGATTGATGGCTAGCACACGATGTGGGACAATTTTTTGAATTGGTTCCTCGTATTCATAATACATCTCAAAAACCTTTTTCTCATCTTTCTCTTCATCTTTTACCACAGAAGAGATCATTCCTTTTTTATACGTAATATCTCGGATCCATTGGCGATATTTTGGTTCATCGGAAATTTGCTCCGCAATAATATCCTTCGCACCTTGGATCGCATCCTCAACTTCGTTTACATTTTTTTCTTCGTTTAAAAACTCACTTGCCTTGTATGTAATATCCCCCTGACTTGGCAACTGGAGAATCCACTCAGCGAATGGTTCTAACCCTTTTTCCTTTGCCACTGTTGCTTTTGTTCGTCTTTTTTGTTTATAAGGTCTGTACAAATCTTCAACCTGCTGAAGTTTCATAGACTTATTAATATCCGCAGCTAGTTGTTCAGTTAGTTTGCCCTGTTCGTCAATTAGACGGAGCACTTCTTCTTTGCGACTTTCAAGGTTTTGGATGTACGCCCATTTTTCAGAGATATCGCGAATTTGCACCTCATCAAGAGCTCCTGTTTGTTCTTTTCGATAACGAGCAATAAATGGAACTGTATTTCCTTCTTCAAGTAACTTTATAACATTTGTAACTTGTTTAAAATTTATAGAAAGCTCTGTACTAATCTGTTGCATCATTCGATCTTGTTTTTCTATCATAATAAGCCTCCAGATATTTGATACCGATCCACTACCATAGCAAATTCAAGATCGGATAAGTTGCTTTAGTTACGTATTTCGTCATAACTAACGGAAACATATGTAAACATTTTACCAAAAATCAATGGTCTATTAAATATTTCAGTAGAAAATGTGAGACTTACCTTACTCTATACAGGCAGTTATCTCCCATCTATCTTCTTTTCTTCTCGTTACGAATAGGCTATAACAATAATCGGTAATTTTAGATAAAAATAATAGGCGACCAACTAGTCTAAAACATTTAAAATAGCTGACCGACTTTATATAATAAGTCTTTATTTTATTTCTTTTTTAACTCACTTTTAATTTGTAGTGAGTGATAAGTACAATAAAAAGGATTGCTAGAAACAGCAACCCTTTTTATCTTCATATCATCAAACTCTATTTTAAATTCCCGCTAAAAATCTATAAGTCCTAAGCTTATTTGCAAGGCCTCGTCTACTTTATCCATCATTTCATCGTCAAGATGGGTTATTTTATCAGTAAGCCTTTGCTTATCAATCGTTCGAATCTGTTCAAGAAGAATGACAGAGTCTCTTTCAAACCCGTAACGCTTGGCATCAATCTCAACATGGGTTGGCAACTTTGCTTTTTGAATTTGGGCTGTAATCGCCGCTATAATAACCGTCGGACTAAAGCGGTTTCCAATATCATTCTGGATAATTAATACCGGACGTACGCCACCTTGCTCCGATCCTACAACTGGGGAAAGATCCGCAAAATAAACGTCGCCGCGCTTAACAATCAAATGATTAACCCCCGCTAACTAAGCGTTCAACGGTATGGTCAGCCTCAGATTCTGCCAAAAATGCTTCGGATGCAATGTTTAGATTAATTTTCGACATTTCCATGTAACCACGTCTCATAGATTCGCGAATTTGGCGCTTTTTACGCTCACGAATATACATCTTCGTTGCTTGATAAATAAGCTCGTTTCTGTTTCCGTTCTCCTGTTTTACAAGTCCATCCAATTCCGATACTAATGCTTGAGGTAACTGAATTAAGATTTCTGTTGTTGCGCTGGATTCAGACACAAACATACACCTCCACCAAACTAACCATCCTAATAATCATTCCAAATTTAATAATAACATCTACAACCCAAGAAGCAAAGCATTTTCATTAAGAAAAGCGGAAGCGCCTTGGTTAGCCTAAGGCAGGCATAAGACGCGAATGAAAAGCAGAAGCGCCTTGGTTAGCCCAGAAAAGTACAAACCGCTTACGCTAGACACCAATGCTAAGTCAAATACTTATAGCCCCTTTGATTTAACAAGCTATAAAGCATGGTTTTCATTAATCATACACTAAAAGTTGATACTGAATCATAAATAATCACTTCTATCCAATTCTGATATGAGCCATCCTCTATTATCGTCATGTATAGGTTATTTATTCATTATTATGATAGCATTTCACATCTTAGTATTCTTTGGATGTATTGATACGAAAAGCGCAAGCGCCTTGTTCAGCCTCGGGCAAATAAGACGCTCAGGAATAGAAAGTGTTCTTTGCCTTCAATTCCTGAGTGACTTAGACCCAAGAGGGGCTAGGTGCTGGACACGAAAACGAAGTCGAAAAATTTATACTTCTTAATCTTTTAAGAAAAACTGAAGCACTTAGTAAGCCCAGTCAAGCATAGGAACCCTTATCATAGAAGGCATCCCCTTGCGCTACACACAAAAATCATTCTACCTTAACTGTTTAAAAGAGGATTGCACACTTCAATTATACTCTTATTTTTTAAAAACATACGAGGAACTCGTGAAGTTATCATACAAGGTACCTCATAATTAATTGTATCCAGTCGCTTAGCTACTTCATCAACTGTGATATGTTCATTGTTTTGTTTACCTATCAGTGTCACTTTTGTACCGACAGGAAGCTCATAAGGAAGCTTAACCATACATTGATCCATACAAACCCTACCGATTAATGGTACACGTTTTCCCTCAACCAATACATCTGAATCCTTTAAGCTTCTTAACCAGCCGTCAGCATATCCTATTGGAAGCGTTCCAATCCATTCATCTTCTGTCGTCTCATATGTCGCCCCGTAACTTACCTTCGTTCCTTTTGGTACCTTTTTTACATGTACTAATTTTGTCTGTAACGAAAAAACTTCTTCTAACGGAAAGGGTAATTCATTCTTTACCTCTACGGAAGGCGATAATCCATACATTGAAATACCTAGTCTAACAGCATTATACAGTTTATCTGGGAATCGAAGTCCTGTAGCACTATTTCCACAGTGCACAAGCAAATCTTGCTGAGAGATACAATTTAGTAGTTCCTGAAATCGTTTATATTGATGATTAAAATAAGCTATATCACTTTCATCCGCTGTTGCAAAATGCGTATAGATACCTGTAATCGCAAAATGCGAGGAGTCTTCAACAAATTTAACTATTGCTGAAAGTTCCTTCTCAGCTCTCACTCCTAATCGACTCATCCCGGTATCAAGCTTTACATGAAGATTGATTACACCTGTATTCATATATTTCTTAGCTTCATTTAGCCAATCTAGTGAGAAAACTGTCAACGTAATATCATTCTTTATTGCCAATTCTACATCTACTGCTCTCGTGGCACCAAGTACTAAGATCGGAACATCAATACCAGAATTTCTTAACATCAATGCTTCATCTAAAAAAGCTACAGCTAACAGCGACGCACCTGCATCAAGTGCAGTTTTTGCCACTTGCAAAGCACCATGACCATACGCGTTCGCTTTTACAACTGCAATTATATCAATAGCTTCCCCAATATGATGTTTCATTGACCTTACATTATGTGTTATTGCATCTAAATTAACTTCAACCCATGTATCACGATAAAAATCCTCTTGCATCATAACTCCACTTCCTCATTCTAACTTTCCTACTAGAATGATTATCTCGATATTAATATAGAAATGTCAAATCATGAAGAGAAAGGATTTTTTGGAGGTAGAAAATTAGAAAAAAGGTAAATTGATTAACCGTACTTAAATGGAATGCTTACGAACAAAGATACCGTTTATCTCCATTGTGTAAGGTGCTTTTAGATAACACTGAGTAAAGCGACAATTTATTCTTAGACACTAAAAAACGGGTGGATGCACCAGCTCCTTCAAAACCATAACATGTTATATAAAAACATAACAAATCGTAGGTTTTATGAAGTAGGGAACAAAACAAAATTTTGCCCGACCCTTCGCTGGCGAGGGTCTAGTTGCCGAAGCCATCCAAGTCTTTCGGTCTCCGAAGAGCACACCAAGGGGCTGGAGTTACCAGAACTACCTGAAGTCCCACACAGCAATCCTTCCAGAGGAATTTTCACACCGAAGTGTCTGTGCAGAAAAACAAGCTTAAGGTTTTTATTCCATAGAGTTAAAAAGGAAACTCTATTTCGCTATTAAACGAGATATCGGAAACAATAAAATCTTGTAAAAAGCAGTGTTTTACATTCATTTTTATTTTTTTCATCTCTTTTAGTAGGTCGTCATGCCATTTCTTTACTACTTTCCAGTGTTTGAATAAGTCCGAAAGAGGTTGTCCCTTTTTTGCTTCCCTTGCAAACAGGACTGACAACAATTCTTTCGGTATTTTTTCTTCAAACCCCAACCCTCTTCGGGCTAATACAAAAGCAGCAGATTGGTGTATGGACAAGCCATAGGTTTGTTGGTACTTTATTTTACCTATGAAACTCGAATAATAAGGTTTCACTTGTATGAGCGCGATATTTTCTTTAAAACAAGCAGAAATAAGTGTTTTTGTTATATTACTGTAAGAGAAATTACTTGCCATTCGATTAAATGAAGCGTTCTTATTTTGTTGTAAGAACTTTAATTCTTCCATAGATAACGTACCTACGCCAAATGATTTCACCCACATTAGCATCTCTACTACCGTTTGTTGAATGATCCAATCACGTTTGTCGGCAGAAACGGTAGTAAGATCATGCATCCAAAATACTTTCGAAGCTCTAAAATTACCATTTGGATAAACAATCGTAACGGAAAGGTTATCAGGATTCATATCTAATCCAGCGATTCCTTTTTTCAAAGGTAGGTTCACATGAGTTTTCTTCTTCCATTGCGAAATGTACCTCGTACTTATCTTTTCTTCGTAAAATACGAACAGAATAAGATTCGCCTGTTTCTAAATAAGAAGCCATAGAAAAGACAAATTTATCAGGAAAACAAACCACAAAAGATAATCGATCACCTCTTTTGTCACTAAAAGGATTTAATACCAGCATTTCGAAGAGATTTTCTCCTAGGTAAGACAATTTAATGTTTTCGTTCCCGCCTTTGGATTTTTCCCCACGAGAATAAACCGCATTGCTTCTGGCGTCGCGCCACTCTTCTTTTGTTATTTTTTATGTACTAACTCCTTAAACAGCTGTTTAGACCCATCAACTATTTTGGGAACTGTCCCTTTATCAAGGTCGTATTGATAATAATTATTTTGTTTCGTAAGTTTTTTTTATTTTGAATGCTTATACTTTATTTTTCCCTCTTTATTCTTCTTTTTAGAATTGGTTAATTTAGTAATTTGCTCGTTTAATGCAGCTACTTTTAATTGATTTTGTTGTATGTAAGTAGGCAACAATTCCTTTTGAGAAGAAATCGATGCTTCTGCTTCAAGAAACGCATCTCTCATGTAGCGTGAATTATTGATAAATAAAGGTTTTGCCATATCCACAGCTTCTTTTCGACTTTTGCCTTCAAAAATTCGTTCACGTAAGTAACGTTTACCAGATTGAAACTTACGCATGATTTCATCCAATATAATCGTTTCAACATCATCAGCTTTTCTTATTACACCAATATATGTAAACATTAAAGAACTTTTTTTCTTTGCCATGAGAGATGCACCTCCCTTAAAAAGAACTTATGTTCGTTTATATTTTTATCTTATAAAAATCCATAAAATAATTCAATAGAAATGAAGAAAAAATTGTTAATATAAAAAAAACAATAAAACAGCGCGTTTTATTGTTAAATGTTACTATTTGTTATATTTTTTAATTAACTATTGCACCACCCGAATCGTTTATCCTATTCTTAAAGGACAGTCAAACCCCTACGTAAAGAAAATAGTTGGTGCGATTACTCCCAATAAACATTAAGATATGCCTCGCTTTATTTTCCTCCTTGGCCCTGAACAGATTTTGCGATCGTTAGCATTTCATCTTCTGATAAATCTTCTGAAGCTAGCATATAGTCAACACCATCATAAGACCATGTTAAAGATGATTCTGATATCGCTCCTATTGTAAATCCTAGATCAGCAGGCTGGCCATTCATATATGTTGAGGTCGATGCAGAAGCAGGTGCTGCTATCTCTGCACTTTCTTGGATTAAAGTGAAGGACTTTTCACCACCAAATGTAAGGATTACACGTTTGCCATTTTCCGTATCAACCTCTTTTTCTTCTACTAAATCAACACCAGCTGGTTGTTCTAATGGATATTTAACTGCAAATGGTTCACGATCACCTGTTGCCATTGTTGGAACCTCGATTTGTGCACTTGACATATTTTTCTCAACGTCAAACGAGTTATCATCAAATGAAGTATTGAGTTCAAAGCTCGTAAATTCTACAACTACAAGCGGATTTCGATCAGTATCCATTACCTTAACCATTGTTGGTGATAATTCCTTTTTATTAAAGGTAATCTCTTGAGTAGGTAGCATTTTGTTGTTTTGATAATTTGTTTTTGTTTCAAAAACATATTTATCCTCCACAGCACTAAATTTCGCTTCTGGATCATTTGCAATATCCTTTACTAAAGATTCAAAAAGATATGCTTGGCTGCTATTTTGTGGCCAATCACTTTGGAATCGAAAGCTTTTGTTTAAGGCTGGAGTTAAAACAAACACTCCCTCGTCATTACGTAAAATCATTTGACTTTGTTCTTTTTGCGAGTTTTTAAGATTTACTCTATAGTACGTTGGTCCTTTATGCCAAATTTCAATCTCATACACCTGTGGTTCACTTCCAGTTTGAAGCGTCATCTTCCCTTTCGCTTTATACCCGGACATTTCTTCCGTCTTCTTTTCTAACGCCTGAACTACATCAGCCTGTGATTTCTCGCCACATCCCGCGAGTAAGAGTACTGTAAAAAGCCCTACTAAAAGTAATACCCAGCTTTTTTTCAACATTTTCAACCCCTTTGCCTCATACTAACGTTAAAAAGGAAGAAATCGTTTGCTAGACCTCATCTTACTAAAAGACTAGGCTCTCTATTATGGATATTTTAAGCCAAAGACCAAAAGATGAACTCCACAAAACAACTTGTCTTCCCAATCGCATTACCAAATATATGAGACAAACTTGCCAAATATGCATGAGAAAAGCGGGAGCGCCTTGATCAGCCTAAGGCACTTTTGAATAGAAGGCGTACTTTGCCTTCTATTCAAAAGTGGCTGTAGACCCAAGAGAGGCTAGGCGCTGCAGCTAGACACAAACACTAAGTCAAAAACATCTACTTCTTAACCTTTTAAAAATATGTATGTATCCTATCTCACCTTTCTAAAATAACTTGTGCCGCTGCATATTGACGAGTATGAGTGATCGAGACATGAATGGTAGTAGCGTCTAGGGACTCCTTTAGAAAGTGAATAATCGGCTTTCCTTTTTCATCATTGATCACTTCAATATCTTGAAAGCTAAACTCTTCTCCTATACCCGTTCCAATCGCCTTTGAATATGCCTCTTTGACTGCAAATCGACCTGCTAAAAATTCAACCTTCCTCTCCTTTGAAAGAGTGGTGAACTTTTCAATTTCAGTTAGTGTTAGAATTCTTTTAATAAAACCTGGTTGACGCTCAACAATTCGTCTAATTCGATCAAGTTCAATGATATCCATTCCAATTCCAGTAATCATCTTGAAACAACACCTTCCAAAACCTTTTATGGTACTATTTTAAACAACTCGTACATATCCGTGTTAGTATATAACTGTCACTAACTCATATTCATGACGCCTTTTGCTTTGATATATTATTGTAACTGATTGACCTTCAGAATAAAAATGAGTTTATAAGAAAAGCGCAAGGCGCCCGCCTATCGGCGACAAGCACAAGACGAGCCGGCAGGAAAGGTTGTTCTTTAACCTTTTTGGTCGGATTGGCTTGTGACCTCGAGCCGATGGCGCCTGGAGCTGGACAATTCTCGAAGCCCAAACTTATAAATTTCTAAGCATGAACAAATCAATAAACGGCAAAGGAGGAAAGCTATGTTTGTCAGAACGGAAAGCTTTGGATCGTTTCTCAAACTTTATCCAATCGTTTCTATTATTGGTTGTATCCACATTTTACTTTGGTTATTCTTTCAGCTCCCTATTCCAGCGATACAAATTTTATTTAGTTTGTTAGATGGATATAATGCAGGAATAGCAAATGGAGAGTTTTGGAGACTTATTACACCTATTTTTCTCCATATTGGCTTTGGGCATATGTTTTTCAATACGATTTCCTTGATTTTATTTGCCCCTGCATTAGAAAAAATATTAAAAAAACTAAAATTCACTGTTTTTTATTTAAGCACAGGGATACTTGCTAATCTTGCTACATACCTTTTTGAGCCGCTGAACTATTCACATATAGGAGCCTCGGGAGCGATTTTCGGATTATTCGGTGTGTATTTATTCATGGTTTATTTTAGGAGAGGGATGATCGATCAAGCGAATTCTCAAATCATTCTAAGTATGTTAGTGATTGGTCTTATCATGACATTCTTCAATTCCAACATTAACATCATTGCTCACATTTTTGGATGTATTGGAGGGTTTGTTCTGGCCCCACTTTTCATTAAAAAGAAGGGAAACTTTGTTCATCAAACCTATTACAGTCCTAGTTCCACCGCTAGATTTTCTATAAAAAAAATAAGTCCTAAACATATCATTTGGGTCATTTTCGGTTTATTAATTGTTATAGGAATGTTTTTCCGGCTTTCCTAAGGTTTGTAGAAGTGACTAGCAACCGAGATATTTTAGAACTAACCTAAACAGACACGGTTCTTGATGACCGTGTCTGTTCTTATTTTACCTTTTCACTAGTCGAATAGGAGTACCAGTCAATCATCTGCTCAATATCGTTTCGATCGAGATCTTTCACCGTGAAAACCCGGCCAATTATACCAGATTTAATTGTTACCTCAAGCGTTCGCAAAAGTTGCTTCTCTTGAACAAGTGAGGTTTTACTTTTAACCGATTGGAGTCTATTTCGATGAACGAGAATTGTTATTTTTGAAATAACCCGGTAGCGTAGTTGCAGTTGATTCCCATTGAGATTCCATCCAGCATCTTTATAGGAATAGTAACTCCACCATGCAGCAATTGCAATTAGTATGAACGAAAGAAATCCCCAGGGCGCTAAGAAGTATGCAACAGGAATACTTATAATGACAGCAGGTAACATCTTTCTTACCGAATAGCGAGGCAACGACCTTTTTGGTAATCTATGTACGGTATCGCTATATTCAAATAAAGGTAGATATTGCGATAACAGATTAGAAACCTCTTTTTTAGGGACAACAGGAAAGAGCATCACCGAAGAGCCCTCATCTCCAGCACTACCGCCCGCACTTTCTATATATACAGTTGCGTACCCTAAAAGTTGTCTTAATGGATTTTGTACAATTCTAATTGCCTGAATACGTGAAATAGGAATTGATACTTGATGTTTTTCGAAAATACCTCTTGAGATTTTTATTTCGTTTTCCTCTTTGATAACTGTAAAAAAGGCATACTTTAGGAGAACACCGATAATACTCAAAATCCACGCAATAAAAAAAGCGATAAAGACTAAGACAGCATAAAGTGTAAAACTTCCATTCGAAAGAAACTCAAAGCGATTGAAAATATCCTTATATGGGATAAAATCATCAATTTGTGACAAAAGGGCTGCAAATGCTGATAAAACCACACCAATTCCACTTGAAGTTGAGGCCGCGACGAACAAATCCTTTACTTCCATTTTATAGGTTGGAATATGAGGCCTTTCTTCATTTTGGACTTCATTAGGTTCTGATGAATCCTGTTTATACAGCGCAATTGCCTTTTGAATTCTATCTGCTTCCTGTCTTTTTATTGCTGTTAGTACCGCCTCAGCCTCCATTCCACCTCCAGCTGTTTCAATTTGGACCTTTACAAGACCAAAGATTTGCTGAATGATTCCAGCACTGATATTAATTGTTTGAATCCGCTCAATTGGGATATAGCGCTTTTTCTTAACAAAAACTCCATGCTCAATCCTAAATTCCCCATCCTCAAGCCAATAAGTAAATTTCCACCAATCAAAAAAACTAGTTATGACAATGAAAACAACTAAGAAAATCGCTCCAAGGATAAAATAGATTTCAAAGCGATCATGATTACCTAAGAAAAAGAAAAGAAAAGCTGGAATGATGTAGGATTTTATAATCTTGAGAAAACTTAAAATCACTCCTACAGGATGAATTCGCTTCGGTTCAAACATCATCATCCGTCACCCTCGCTAGCCTTGATATATGATCTCTAAGGATATCCGCCTCTCTTAAGTCTAGTGCTGGAATCTCATGTTTTGTTGCTGCCGTTGAAATTTCAACTGATGCTAATTGATATTTTCGTAACAAAGGACCTTGATGTGTATCAACATGCTGAACTCTCACCATTGGAATAAGCACTCTTTTGATGACAAATAGTCCATACTGAAGCTCTATCTCATGCTCATGAACCTCGTAACGCCAGACTCGGTGCTTAATTTTTGGTATAACAAAAATCGAAATAAGAGAGATAACAAGCCAAACAAATGCTAATGCAACAGTAATCCAGTAAGTGAATTCAAGAAAATACACACCTACCCCTATAGCTACAACGATAAGAAAAAAAATAATTGCACTAATAAGAGCACTAAGCTTCCAAACAGTTAGTGCCTTCAAACTAATTTGAGTTTTAGGTAACTCTCTCAACCTACTCTCCTCCATTTTACGAAAACTGCAATTCACCACTAAAAAGAGAAAATATTACCATTTGATTATAACATACTCGAATTACCTTAAAAGGCAATCAAATCTAAATGGCAGTTGTTTTGTGAAATAACCTCATTGTATAAACATCACTCGGGAGTTGAGCCATTCCTCTCGAGTATTGAACCACTTTCACTTTTTATTGAACCAAATAAGAATTCCCCATTTAAGCCATAAAAAAAAGACCGAATCCATAAATGAATTCGATCTCTTTAATATTATTTAGAATTAGAGTAGCGGCGTTTATTGTTGCTGCTATTGCCTTTACCTTTGTCACGGTCACCATATGGGCGGCTGTTGTTTTTCTTAGGTGCGCCTGATCCACCGCTACGATTATAATCGCCTCTTCTTCTGTTATTAGAAGAAGAAGAACGACCTTTATTTTTAGATCTTGAGAAAGCAGGTGCTTCATCTGTTAACTTCACTTCTACAGCATTCGGTTCTTTCGTCATGAACTTAATTGCTGCAGCAACAACTGCTTGTGCATCAAATTCTTCAAGAAGCTCTTCAGCTGTACGTTTGTAGAAAGCAAGGTTATCACCTTCAATGATAGAACGAATCTTTTCAACAGTCATTTGTTGTTGACTTTCAATCGCTTCATCAACTGTTGGTGGCTTCATGCGCTCCATTTTACTTTTCGTAGTGCGCTCGATATTTTTAACGATGTCTGCTTCTCTTGGTGTAACAAATGTCATTGCCATACCTGTTTTACCTGCACGTCCAGTACGCCCAATACGGTGGACATAGCTTTCTGGATCTTGAGGAACATCAAAGTTGTATACATGTGTAACGCCAGAAATATCAAGTCCACGAGCAGCAACGTCTGTTGCAACTAATACTTCAATTGTACCCTCTTTAAATTTACGTAAAGTTGACATACGTTTTGCTTGAGTTAAATCTCCATGGATACCTTCTGCAGTATATCCTCTTAAATTTAACGCTTCTGACAACTCATCTACACGACGTTTTGTACGACCGAAAACAATTGCAAGCTCTGGAGATTGAATATCAAGTAATCTTGTTAATACGTCAAATTTCTTTCTTTCATGCGTTTCTAAGTAATACTGAGTAATGTTAGGCATCGTCATTTCCTTCGCCTTAACTTTTACTAATTCAGGATCATTCATGAATTTCTCTGCAATGCGACGGATCGGATCAGGCATTGTTGCAGAGAAAAGAAGCGTTTGGCGTTCTGAAGGGATATTAGAAAGAATTGATTCAATATCTTCAATAAAGCCCATGTTTAGCATTTCATCTGCTTCATCCAATACAATTGTATGAACAGCGTTTAGACGGATTGTTTTACGTTTGATATGATCTAGTAAACGTCCAGGTGTTCCAACAATAATTTGTGGATTTTTTTTCAAAGAACGAATTTGTCTGTTTATATCTTGGCCTCCATAGATTGAAAGCACGCGTGAGCGTTTATGGTAACCAATTTTATAAAGTTCTTCTGATACTTGGATTGCAAGTTCACGTGTTGGAGCAATAACAACAGCTTGGATGTTATCATTTTTCATGTCAATTTTCTCAATAAGTGGGACACCAAATGCAGCTGTTTTACCAGTTCCTGTTTGCGCCTGCCCAATTATGTCTTTATTTTGTAGACCTAAAGGAATCGTTTGTGCTTGAATCGGCGATGGCTCTTCAAACCCCATTTTACTTATTGATTGCATTAGTAACGAACTTAATCCTAATTCTTGAAACGTTAATGTCAATGTTTTCATACTCCTTCTATAATCGTTTGCTGTAAATATTTACAGACCTTATAGGTAACGGGTTTATAAATCGTATTCATAATGAAACGATGTTTATCTTTATCCTGATAAGCCGGGTGGTCACCCAGTAGCTAAAAAGTAAGTTATCAACTGTTGTGTCATCATGAAAAACAGTCAGATGTAAAAAACCGTTCAATTTATTTGCCAACAAAAAATGCCCTCTTTCCAACAAGGGCAGCAGTTTACCTTATTTAAAGCCCGCAAACACTTTAAAAGTAATCATACCACTACCGGTTCTTTATTTCAACACAATGTAAAACCAACTAATCCGGCACTCATAGCTAAAAAGGATTTATTTAGCATTCGTAACTTAGATTGCGTATTCCCATTTTCCAGGATAAAGCGACTCCCACTTGTGTAAAATGGGCAAATAAATTATCTCTATCATACAGAAAACTCTCAACATCTTCCTGTAATTTTTCATTAACCTCTCCGACATTAAAACTGCTTTTGAGAAGAAACAAGCTTTAGCCTCTTGTTCTCTATACGGAATTGGATGGATAAAGTTAGATTTACAATAGTTACCAATTGCAGTTATCTCCCACTTCCGCTTTGTTGTGGATCACTCAAAGCTCAAAAGTGGGGATATTACTCCTGGTAATATGAGAGTAATTATGTGCTTTTTTCAACGGTACGGTGCTTTCACTTTTCTTAACGAACTTCTGAATTCAGTGGTTTAGGCACAACAGTGTTTTAAGGATTTCCTTCTTCTACCGGTTTATTAACCCGTTGTGATTAATATTCCCCTTCAATCAATCTTTTATCATCCCATTAAAAACAATCTGTCTGCCTCACTTTAAGTACTGCACACGTAGAATCGCGGATAGGTGATACTCAATTATATGCTTATAGACCTTTTAAAATGCGCAAGCGCCATGACCAGCATCCCAACACTCTATTTCATCTGTCGAATTGAACTTACCTTTACTTCTTTCTGTTCATTTCGTTTTATTTTTTGTCTATTTTATTTGTTTATTCCTGTATCTTTTATCCGATTCTTAACTGACAGTAAACCATTACCTCATTAGATACTCCCAACCGATACATCTCGCTTTATAAAAGGGAATTTACAACTTCCTCTAGTTTCATTCCACGCGAAGCTTTAACAAGTACAACATCGTTTTTATTCATTAATTGCTTTAATCGATCAATTAAAGCAGATTTATCATTAAAGTGATGAACAAACTCTTCTGAACGATTTTGTCTCGCGCCATTTGCAATTTCTTCACCCAATTTTCCATAGGTGAAAACATGTGAAATTTCATCTTGTTTAATTGATTTTCCCACTTGGTAATGAAACTCTTTTTCGTCATCACCTAATTCAAGCATATCACCAAGAACTACAAACTTTTGATTGAATCCTTTTAAATCTTCCAAAAGTTGAATCGCAGCATTTGTTGAAGTCGGGCTAGCATTGTAAGCATCGTTGATAATAGATACTCCACTTTTAGATTGAAGTAATTCTAAACGCATACCTGTAATTCTAATTGAACCGAAGCCTTTCTTAATCGCTTCCTCTTTTACTTCAAAAAAACGTGCCACTGCATAAGCTGCTAATGCATTGCACACATTATGCTTACCTAGTACTGGAATAAAGTAGGCTGTCTCATTAATATCAAAGTAAGTTCCATTTGCTTCTTGTTTAATGTTTTGTGGGAAGTAATCATTTTTACTTCCCTCACCAAAGGTTACAGAAGAAAACGATAAGGAAGGGACTCGTTCCAGTAACAGAGGTTCATCACCATGGTAAATTAAACAGCCATTCTCCTTTAGCCCTTTGACGATTTCTAATTTTGCTGAAGCAATCCCTTCTCTTGAACCTAAATCCATTAAATGCGCTTCTCCGATATTTGTAATTACCGCTACTTCAGGTTTAGCGATTTTTGACAACAGCTCAATTTCACCTTTTCCGCTCATTCCCATTTCTAAAACGGCGATTTCTGTATTCTCTGCCATGCTTAAAATCGTTAATGGCAGTCCTATATGGTTGTTAAAATTCCCTTTTGTTTTATGTACTTTATAAGTGGTTTCAAGAACAGCTGCCACCATATCCTTTGTGGTTGTTTTCCCATTACTTCCTGTAATTCCTACTACTTTTGGATTCAATTGTTTTAAATATGCCTCAGCAAGGTCCTGTAACGCTACCAATGTATCCTTAACAAAAATAACAGGGACCTGCTTCGGAGGATTTGGCTCTGTTTCTTTCCAAATAACAGCCGCAGCACCCAATTCAATTGCCTTATCCACAAATTCATGACCGTTAAAAGTATCACCTACAAGAGGAAAAAATAAATTTCCCACTTCAACTAGACGGGAATCAGTCGTCACCCCGTTGATTTTCTTACTCTGAAATCCTTCATCTAAGCCTGAACCATTTACCATCTCTTCAATATTAGCTAATGTACGCTGAATCATTTGCTTCGCTCCTTTTAGGAAAATTCCTCTGAACTATATTTAAAACGTCAAGAAAGAGGAACTGATCAAAATTGAAATTCAGTTCCCCCTATTTACACCCTAATACGATGTTATATTCATGTCGCTATTCAAAAGTACTACTTAAAATGTATGTTTAATTTGTTGTTTTTGGTCAAATCGTTGCAATGCAAGATCTACTAGCTTTTCAATTAATTGCGGATATTCGATTCCTGTTTCTTTCCATAATAACGGAAACATGCTAACAGGTGTAAATCCTGGCATTGTATTTACTTCATTGATTAATGCCTTTCCATCCTCCGTTAAGAAGAAGTCTGCACGGACAAGACCAGAACCATCGATTGCTTTAAATGACTTAATCGCCATTTCCTTGATTGTTTCATATTCCGCTTCTGTAATATCTGCTGGAATAATGAGGTCTGTATCGCCATCTTCGTATTTCGCTTTATAGTCATAAAATTCCTTTTTAGGAGCGATTTCACCCACAACAGAACATGAAGGATCATCGTTTCCGATAACAGCAATTTCAATTTCACGACCGACAATGCCTTCTTCGATAATTACTTTGCGATCAAATTCAAATGCTTCCCTAAAAGCCTGCTCCAATGATTGGCGATCTTTACATTTATTTATTCCTACACTAGAGCCTAAGTTCGCAGGTTTTACGAAACAAGGGTAACCTAATGCTTCTTCAACTTGCTTGTATGCATCCTCTGGAGACTTTTCGTAATCACTCTTAATATAAGAAACATAATTTGCTTGTGCTAAACCAGCTTGTGCGAATAAGTTCTTCATCACAACTTTATCCATTCCTGCCGCAGAAGCTAAAACACCATTCCCTACATATGGGATGTTTAATAATTCGAGTAGTCCTTGTACAGTTCCATCCTCACCATTAGGTCCATGTAATAGAGGGAAAATGACATCGATTTTATCCTGTTGTTCCGTTTGTGCAGGGAATAATTCAGCATTTAAAGAAACAGGAGAAACCGTGTTTCCTGTGTCTTGAAGCTTAAGGGTGCTTACTTCCTTCACAGGTGCATCTAAAGCATTCCCTCTTATCCATTCTCCATTTTCATTAATATAAATTGGATGTATATCAAATTTATTCATATCTAATGCATTTATTACAGCTAGAGCTGTTCGTAAAGAAACGTTATGCTCAGCAGACTTCCCACCATATATAAGACCTAATTTCGTTTTCATAAAAGTTTTCCTCCTCAAATATCATCATTCCTATTTTATCACTTTAAGTAGGAATTGTTATTAACGATTCTCCTATTTCTATTATATGTTTCGTTTAAAATTGTTCCTTTTTAACTATATTCAGCAAATTTCTTGTTTGTGTGTAGACAATAAGAAAAGCGGAAGCGCCTTGATCAGCCTAAGGCAGGTATAAGACGCACATGAATAGAAGGGTACTTTGCCTTCAATTCATGCGTGGCTTAGACCCAAGAGAGGCCGAACGCTTGCGCTGGACACGAAAACTAAGTCAAAAATTTCTTTCTTATCTTTCAATAAAGAAGATCTTGTGGATTTGAACGTAAGATTTTTCACTTTCGTAGGCTATACTCTCTATCCATCATATAAGTCAAACTATATATTCTCACCTAAACATGATATGTATGTATAATTTGAAGTTGTAGCTCGTATTCCATGGAAATATAATAAAAGAAGCTTACATACAAGGAGTGAATAATGTGAAACGAGTTAGTGTTTTTTGTGGATCTAGTACAGGTGCATCTCAGATTTACATGGAAGAAGCTGAACTGCTTGGAACGCAATTGGCTAGAAATGGCCTAACCCTAGTTTATGGTGGTGCAAGAGTTGGCATTATGGGCGCTGTCGCTGACGCAACCTTAAAGGCAGGTGGTGAGGTAATTGGAGTGATTCCAAAGATGCTGATGGGGCGTGAAAATGCTCATACTGGACTAACGGAACTGATTGTTGTTAATTCAATGCACGAGCGTAAAGCAAAAATGGAACAACTTTCCGATGGCTTTATTACGTTGCCAGGTGGTCCTGGAACGATGGAAGAATTTTTTGAAGTATATACATGGGCCCAGCTTGGCGAGCATCAAAAGCCAATCGGAATGTTAAATAGTAATAATTACTATAATAAACTCCTTACATTCTTCGACCATATGATTGAAGAACAATTTTTAAAGCCTGAATACCAATCAATGATTATTGTCGAAAAGGATCCTCAACAACTGCTAGAAAAATTTAGAAATTACCAACCACCACAGCTACCAACCTGGATTTCACGCGAAGAGACTTAACAGAGAAGCAACTTGTTTCTCTGTTTTTTTACACCTTTCTTTGCGTCTTACATACACATTTCGACTACAAGGGCATTTTCCGGGAAATAATTTGTCTAAAATTGCCGAAGAAAGTTTGAGCCTGAATTCAGGAAAGGCGCCGTTTATTCCTCACCTTCAAATTTTATTTATCAAACAACTTGAATATCAAAATCTATTTGATAAACACTACCATCATAGAGGTGATGAATATGAATCGAGGGGTCTGGACTGCCCTTTCAGGTATCGGAATTGCTCAAGGGCTAAAAATTTTCACAAATAAGAAGGCAAATGGTGTGTGGGATTGGAGACCTATTTTTCAAACGGGTGGTATGCCAAGCTCACATTCAGCAGGTGTTTCAGCGTTAGCTACCTATGTCGCTACGAAAAAGGGCTGGAATTCAACTGATTCTGCTCTAGCAATCATTTTTGGCATTATCGTGATGTATGATGCACAAGGTATTCGAAGACAGACTGGTGAAATAGCTAAAATTGTCAATGATCTTGATGCAAATATTGAAACTCTTTCAGGCCAGATGCCAGGTTTATTTCATGTAAAACAAGAAAAGGAATTAAATGAATTGTTAGGTCATCAACCTGCTGAAGTTCTTGGTGGAGCGTTATTAGGGATAGTAATTGGTCTTTTTAGTTCATGTCTTGAAGAAAGATAAAAAAAAACAATTCCCTTAATAACCTCTCGTTAGGAGTGGAGTCTACATAAAGGTTTTCTTCACATACAACAATTAAAAATTTCATTATATTTGCCCCCTTCAAACTCACATGGGATCTTGAAGGGCTCTTTGCGTCTTGATTACTCTTTCACTACGTTATAAAGAACAAAAGCGTAAGCGCCTTAATCAGCCTGGGGCAAATAAGTCGAGGGTCCGGACGCTTGCGCTAGATGTCGCGCGCTCATCTACAGTACAAGAATTTTATAGTTTCCTGTTTTTTAGAATAGTCAAAAATCAGTCGGGAAATATGTTATAGTATGGTCAGCACACTAAAGTGAAGCTCCCTTCCTTGTCTTTTTCCCATCCCCATAATAGTTAGGCCCTTCTGGCAGTTTCCCCCACCTATCCTTCTTCATTCCCTTACAATATTAATCTAAAATCAGTTGAGGTGATCTTTTTGAAAGCTATTGCATTAGGTATTTGTTCCTCCCTTTTCTTTGCCTTTACGTTTGTATTAAACCGATCAATGGAACTCTCGGGAGGAAGTTGGTTATGGAGTGCATCTTTACGTTTCTTTTTCATGCTTCCATTTTTATTTCTCATCGTTATCGGAAGGAATAAGTTAGCTCCACTTTTTATCGAAATGAAAAAACATCCATTACAATGGCTGTTGTGGGGGACTGTTGGTTTTGGCCTTTTTTATGCGCCAATTTGTTTTGCTGGTGCATATGGACCGGCATGGCTCGTTGCCGCTACATGGCAAATCACAATCCTATCTGGTTCACTTCTCGTCCCTCTATTTTATGAAGAAGTCAAAACTGCAAATGGACCAATACAGGTAAGGGGAAAAATCCCAATGAAAGGGTTATGTATGTCATTTATTATCCTTATCGGCATCGGTATCATGCAATATGAACATGCCAGTCAATTATCAATTAAGTCTATGTTGTTAAGTATCATTCCAGTCCTCATTGCATCGTTTGCATATCCACTTGGCAATCGAAAAATGATGGCACTATGTACAGGAAAGTTAGATGTATTCCAGCGTGTTCTTGGAATGACAATTGGGAGCCTACCTTTTTGGATTGCATTATCGATTATCGCCCTATTTACATCCGGTCTCCCTTCAAAAACGCAGACCATTCAATCATTTTGGGTTGCGATATGCTCTGGTTTAATTGCAACGCTTCTTTTTTTCCAGGCTACAAATTTAGTTCAGAACAATATGGCTAAACTTGCAGCTGTAGAGGCTACACAATCCATTGAAGTTCTCTTTGCACTAATCGGCGAAATTATTTTCCTAAGTGCACCTATTCCTACACCTATTTCGTTACTGGGAATGGCCCTTGTCATTGGAGGCATGGTATTACATAGTTATGTATCAAGAACTGATCGACTAGAAGTATCTCCACACGCTGATCCGCCCAAGCAATATTCATAGATTAGTAGTGAAAACAAAGAAAACAAAGAAAACAAAGAAAACAAAGAAAACAAAGAAGACAATCAAGGTTAGAAATGATAACACATTAATATTCCAACAACTAAAAGGAGTCCAATTCATTTACGAATTGAACTCCTTCTTTTTATCCCGCATTAACGGGTAGTAATACCCCCACCTCTAAGCTTGAATGAATCACAAAGAAGCGAAGGCGGGGGATAACTGCCCGTAAAAGCCCGATAAGTCTCGCTATCCATCAGTGGGGATAAGGAAAACCCCCACTGATGGAAGTCTCGCTTTATCATTTCGTACTCAACAACCGAACTCGTGAGCCTTTTGAATCTTCGACACCATTCAACTTTTTTCATCGATTCAAACATTATCCACAGTCAAGAAGATACTCCTTCTCAATATTCTGAATTTCCACGTTAAGTGTTTACAAAAATGTGGATAACTATGTAGATATGTTTATAACTTGTGGATAACATAAGGAGTTATCCACCTTTCTCCACATTAAGCTAGCCTTGTTACAACTGATTGTGTGATAGTATTAGCAGTTAGTTTTTTAATATGTTGATAAATATTATCCACAATGAATGGAGCATCATTGTCCATTGATGCAACATGATATGAATTCTGTAATGTTATCATTTTTTTATCGATTGTATTCACTTGACTATATATATACTCTGAGTTCGCTGGGGGAACGACATGATCAATGACCGATTTAAAAATGACCGTTGGGCTTGATACATGTGATACTTTATTCTTCGTGTCCTCCATTAAGTGTAAAAGTTGGTGGATCGCTTTGATCGGTACCTTGTCATACGCAATTTCAAAAACAGATGGCTTTTTAATATCTGGAGAACCTTCATGAACAAACAAAGGCGTAACCTTGTTGCAAAATTCCTTGTAGCTAACATCTGTTACTGCCGCATTAATCAGGAAAATTCCGTCTACTTCCGGATTTTTAGCTGCCACCTGTAACGTCAAAGCGCCCCCCATTGATTGGCCAACAATGAAAACACGCTCACATTGTTGCTTTAGGTCGTTGTATGCTTCCTCTAAATCTGATATCCAACTTTTATATGAACTTGATTCCATATCTAAATAATGTGTACCATGTCCGTTTAAGCGAGGAATGGATACTGTAAAACCATACTCAGCAAGCTGTTCTCCAATCGATTGCATACTTTGTGGTGTGCCATTAAACCCATGGCAGAGTACAACTCCAATTTTACTCCCTTTAAAAAATTGACTTTCTGCACCATCAATAACTGGATGTAATTCAATGCTCATTTCTATTCCTCCTCAAACGAATTGTCTTATTATTTATATGGAATATTATCGTTAATTTTATAATTCTCATTTGTTTACTCGGTTTTATTTTACCCTATATTTTGAGTTATGACAATACGATCTAAAAAAAAACACTTCCCTAAGAGTCGAGGCCACTGAAAAACTTACGTTTTTTATTCTTTTAATTTCTTTTCAATACAAAAAGGCAAGTTGCTGTCTGCTTTTTAGACGGCAAATTGCCTTTTTCCTTTTCTTTCTTATTCTTTTTCACTA